>NZ_JAELTN010000003.1 GCF_016428855.1 Pedobacter sp. ASV28 | reverse complement strand
GATATTTTAGATGTATATGGAGATCCCGAAAAATTTGGCAAACAGGTAGGTGGCGACATTATTGCCAACAAAAAGACCCTACTGCTACTCAGTGCACTAAAACTAGCTAATGAAGCCCAGCTTCAGCAACTTCAGCACTGGATTGAAGTTGCCAACATAAACAGCGAGGTTAAAATTGATGCCGTCAGAAAAATTTTCGATGAACTAAAGGTACGGGAATTGGCCGAAAAGGAAATGGACCGGTATGCCACCATAGCCTTTGAGGCCCTGGACCAAATTACCGTGCCCAAGGAAAAAAAAGATCACCTGTTTGATTTGGCACAACAAATACTAAAACGTAACAGTTAATAACATTTCTCCATTTTGTTGGTAATTTTTAGCGAAACAGAAATAGATGAATAGTAAAAATGTTTTATTATTGGAACATGAAGAAAACTATCTATTTATTATCTATCTCATTTCTGTTTTTCCTTTCTTCCAATGCACAAACCAATTCAAAAAGTGCCTGGGAAAGTTTTTTCAAAAACGACGTAGAAAATGCAAAAAAAGGCTTTAAAGAATTGGCTGCCCACCCGGCAACTGCCAATGAAGCTAATTTATCGTTAAGCTTAATTGCTGAGCTTGAGCAATCGGACAGTGAAGCTTTTCAATATTTTCAAAAATTCTATTTGGCCTCAAAAGACCCGGAACCTTATCTGTTTGCTTTATGGAGAAGTCCCGCCGTTAACAATAGTTACAAAAAAGTAACACCGGCCACCCTTGAATTGATGAACCAGATCATTAAAAACACCAATTACGATGGTTCCCTAAGGGCCATGGCCTATTCTGTTATTGGCAAACACTATCAAAATAGCAAAAAAATAGCAGAGGCCAATAAAGCCTATGCTCAAATAGGCAGCCTTGACCTTTGGCAGGTTACCAGTGTGTTTGAAAATATTTCTACCAGCGGCTTCGATAAAAATTACGAGGTGTTAAACCAACCCAAAGCCGATGCCGTATTCAAGGGAAAGAAAAATCCGGAATTTGGCTGGAGAAACGTTCCCTATACCAAAAAGGACAAGTGGTTTGATTTCACCTATTACGATGATCCCTACAACTCCATTATATTTGCCCAAACTTTTGTGAATTCACCATCTGAACTCGATGCACAACTACGCATTGGTGTTTCTGGCTCAGTGAAAGTCTGGGTAAACGATAAACTTATCATTTCGCAAGCTGAAGAGCGAAACAATGATCTAGATTCCTACATCTCTACACTGAAACTCCATACAGGTTACAATAGAATTCTGGTTCAAATTGGCGAAAGTTATGCCAATAATTCGAATTTCCTACTCAGGATTACAGATAAAGATGGACATCCTATACAAGACCTAACTAGTGTTAACGAATATCAGGCCTATAAAAAAGAAAAGGATTTTACTGCTCAACCCGTTATTCCTAAAGCTTATGCTTATTTTCAAAAACTAGTGGCTGCCGACAGCAATAACTACCTTAACCATTTATTATTAGCAAAACTCTATTTAAGGGATGATATTATTTTCGAATCACGAAATATATTGGAAAAGCTAAAAAGTAAATTTCCAGAAAGCACCTATCTAAATACCTTAATGATTCTATTGCACTCTAAAGAAGACAATAGAACTGGTGTAGAAACTTTGCAGGAAAATATCAAAACAGCCGACCCAGAAAGCACCTATGCCCTACAGTTATTGTTCAATGACTATCTTAATCAACAGGACTATAATAAAGTAGATGAAGTGATCAACAAATTAGAAAAAAGATATGGTGAGAATGAAGATGTCATAGCCAAAAAAATTAAACTGGCTGGCAAGAGAAATGAACATGAGAAAACAATCGCTTTAGTAGAAAAGGCCTATAAAAAATGGCCAGATAACAAATCATTTGCCTACATTAAGTATATCATAGAAAAAGAAGTTAAAAAGAATGCACAGGCCAACCAGATCATTAAAAAATATGTGAGCGAAAACGACGATTACGAATACGCAAAATTCCTTGCCACTTCGTATTTAAATAAAGGAGATGTAAAATCTGGTGTGGAGGTTTATTTACAGGAAATTAAGGATGATCCGGTTGGAGGTGGAATTTATCGCGACCTGGCGGAAAATTATTATGACCTACAAAAATACGATAAGGCTGAAGAATATCTATCAAAGGCGATAGCACTTGCACCCAGCCAAAGCCATTACTACAAAATGTTGGGTTTGATTTATGAAGCAAAAAAAGAAACTGCTAAAGCAGAAGAGGCTTACAAAAAATGTCTTGCCCTAAATCCCAATAACTATGATGCCATAGAAAGCCTGCGCAAGCTGAAAAAAAGCAAGAATGTATTCGACTATTTCGAACAGCCAGACGTAGCGAACCTGATCAAGAATGCGCCTAAATTGCAGGATTATCCAGATGACCATGTGGTGATCCTAAATGAAGAAGTGCAAACCGTGGTATACGAAGATGGTGGCTCTGAGGAAAAGCATTTCTATATCACCAAAATATTGACGCAGAAAGGACTTGAAGAATTGAAAGAATATGCTATCCCCTATGATAATGACCAGTCGCTATCTATAGAAGTAGCAGAAACCATTAAGCCAAACGGCACAAAAACACCAGCCGAACAGAATAAAAACAACCTGGTTTTCACCAATCTGGAAGTAGGTGATGTGATTAACATTAGGTACAAGTTACGAAACTACAATGTGGGTAGTTTGGCTTCTCATTTTTGGGATTCTTTTTATTTCACCCATGGCAACCCTTATGTCAATACCAAATATTCCTTACTCATCAGCAAGAACAAGAAGTTTAACTTTAAGTTTTCTAAAACAGCCATAGAGGCTAAAAAAACAAGTGCAGATGAATTTGATCTTTATACTTGGGAAGCAAAGAACCAAAGCGCTTTATTATATGAAGATAAAATGCCTCCTATGGACGATGTAACAAATATTCTTTATATATCGACTATTCCAGACTGGAATTTTGTAGCAAATTGGTATCACAATATCGCTACGGCGAAAGCAAGAAGCAGCTACGAGATCAAAACACTTGTAAATGAATTATTTGCCGGACAAAAATTAAATGATCTACAAAAAATACGCAAGATATACCACTATATCACACAAAATATCGCCTACAGTTCCGTATCATTTAGACAAAGTGGTATCGTGCCTCAAAATCCGGCCACGGTCATTAACACTCGTATAGGAGACTGTAAAGACGTTTCTACCTTATTTCTTGCCATGTGCAAAGAAGTAGGCATCGATGCTGAATTGGTTTTGGTAAAAACAAGAGATAATGGACAACATACCTTACTTTTACCAAGTATAGATTTTAACCATTGTATTGCAAAAGCAAAAATAAATGGTAAGGATTATTTTGTTGAGCTTACTTCTAGCTCACTACCATTTACCTCATTCTATAACAGCGACCTCAATTCGCCTATATTAGAAATCAACACCAATACCAATTTACTTTCCAAACTTAATCCTTCAAATCGTGTGAGCAATCATGTAAATTATGTAAACCACATTGTAATTAAGGATAATGATATGATCATCAACGAAAGCAACTTTTGTACCGGAGCATCCGCAAGCATGATCAGGAATAGCTATAGGCATCTTTCCAATAAAGACCAGCTGAAGAAGATGAAAGAACATCTTTCTTATGAATATCCAGAAAACGAAGCGGTTTCCCTGAGCTTTACCAATCTTGACCCAAAATTGGCCCAATCAGACACTTTAAAGGCTATCTCGTCTTACAAGCTGTTAAAAGTATGCAAGCCAGTGGCCGGGATGTCTATTTTTTCTTTACCGTGGACAACTGCAGTAGCAGCATCTTCGCTTACCGTAACAGATCCTAGGCATTTTGGCATTGACCTTACACAGCTTTTCTGGAGCGATAAAAATAATGAACAGATCAATCTGGTATTACCAGTTGGAAAAAAACTTATAGAGGCTGTTAAACCTCTTTCTATTGACAACGATTACTTCACCTACACACTCAATAGTACATTGATTGGCAATAAAGTAGTCATCAATCGTGAGCTCATTTTCAAGAAAGATTTTGTCACAAAAGAAAAGGTAAACGAATTTAATGCCCTTTATAAGAAAGTTGCAGAATCCGATCACCAGCAGTTGGCCATTAAATAGTAACAAGATTTTTTAGCAATCCATAAAAAAGCTGTCCAAAAGTAGAATAACAAAAACTTTTTGGACAGCTTTTTATTTGAAACCTCTAACCAACCAACTTCATAGATCCTTGTCATTCGTTCTGTACGACCATCTAAGTTGTTAAATCTCTCCAATACGATCGAGATGACGATGTAGGAGCGTAATGAAATAGTGAACCAACCAACCAACCAACCCATTAGGAGAAAATATAGCATAAAAAAAATCCCTTGGAATAACCAAGGGATTTTTTCTAATATTGTTTTAACGTCTTATTCAGCAGTTTCTGCTACATTTTCAGTTTTAGCTTCTTTCTTAGCAGGCGCTTTTTCTGCTTTAGGAGCAGCAGCTTTCTTAGGGGCAGCAGTTTTTTTAGCTTCAGCTTTAGGAGCTGCTTCTTTTTTAACTGGTGCCGCGTCTTCTACTTTAGGCAATACCGATACAAAAGATTTGTTATCATGCTTCTTTTTGAAAACAACGATACCTGGTACCAAAGCAAATAAAGTATGATCTTTGCCAATACCCACACCTTTATCAGGATGGTGTTTAGTGCCACGTTGACGAACAATGATGTTGCCAGCGATAGCTTCTTGACCACCAAAAATTTTAATACCTAAACGTTTACTATGCGATTCACGTCCGTTCTTCGAACTACCGGCTCCTTTTTTATGTGCCATTTTACTTTATATTTTAAAGAATTGGAAAACCAACCTTACAATTTAACAAAATTTTTAACTACAGAGTGATACTCTCAATCTGGATTTTAGTGAATAACTGGCGGTGACCATTTTTCTTTTTGTAACCTTTTCTACGTTTCTTTTTGAAAACGATTACTTTATCACCTTTTAAATGAGACACGATTTTAGCTGAAACCTTAGCTCCTTTTACCGCAGGCGCACCTACAGAAATCTTGCCACCATTATCAACCAACAATACATTGTCAAATTCAATACTAGCGCCCTCATCTCCTTGTAAACGGTGTACAAAAAGGTGCTGGTCTTTTGCAACTTTGAATTGTTGCCCTGCTATATTTACTATTGCGTACATTGTTAAATAATTAATTTATTTCTATTTAATTTTTTATCGAGGTGCAAATATAGAACAATTCTTTTTCAAACACAATAGCGTAGCGATTTTTTTTATGGAGCAGTTCATGGGCTCAATTGTTCATTTATTTTTTTTAAACCTCGTAGGTTTAAGACTAAGCTAAACCAAATTGAACAAATGACTATGGTAAACAACCTACAGCGAGACATGAAGACCATGAACGAAAGTGAAACTTATGTCGCTTAATAATGCTTTAAAATTGCTTTCTAAAAAAAATTACTGCCCCTATAGTTAAAAACTGTTAAAACTTTTTTATAATTACGAATAATTCGTAGTTTTACGAAAGTTTAAAACAAAGAATATGAAAAGATCTTTAACTATCCTCGCCTTTTTACTGATTAGCATTTGCGTCTTTGCTCAAAAAGCAGAAATGGCGATTGCAAAAGTAAAATACAATTTGATCCATATTCGTGATACCAATAACAGAAGCAAACCTTACACAGAAGAAATGCTTTTGCTCATTGGCAAAAATGCCTCGATGTTCACCAGCAATCTAAAGGTTACCCAAAATATAAACTTCAGAAAACAGGTAAACGAGCAAGTAAGAAACAATGGAGGTTCTTTAGATGGCCTTCATATTGATGGATCTAAACGTAAAAGAACCATTGGAGAGGATTTTTACTTCTTCAATACAGAAAACAAGCTTTATACCTTAGAGCCCATGGGCACCAACTACCTTACAGAAGAAGACATCCCAAAAATTGGATGGAATATAATTAAAGATACTTTGAGTATTTCTGGTATAAAATGTCAAAAGCGATGGCCAATTTTAAGGGGCGAAAATGGATCGCCTGGTTTGCACCAGACATGCCTTTCCAAAATGGTCCCTGGAAGCTAACAGGCCTACCCGGATTAATTATAGAAGCTTATGACGAAAAAAAAGAAGTTCAGTTTCTATTTGGTGGATTTGAGATGGTAGAGCCTAAAGATCTTACTGTAAAAACCAATAAAAGCGATATGCAATTAGAGACCGAATTAATAGGCAAAGAAATTAGCATTCCCAATAATGCCGTAAAAACAACCAGAGAAGAGCTAAACCGCTTAAAGGCAGCAAGAGCCAAAGACCCGATAGGCTTTGCCAATGCACAAATGGCTGCTATGGGCCTGGGCAGCTTCAAAAGAGTTTCAGGTCCATCTACAGCACCGACCAATAACATCAACACCTTCAATAACCCTATCGAACTAAAAGACAAGTAACAAACAACCCTTAAATAATTATTAAAAAACAACACCCTTTACCTACGAGAATTTCGTAGAAATTTAACAAATGCTTAAAAATATGAAGACCATCTTAAACACTTTAATTGCGATCTTGATGAGCGCCGCAACATTTGCACAAAGCACCGATAAGGCAATAGCCAGAGTAAGATATACTTTCTCTCATATGCAGGACACTACAGAAAGAGAAAAATTCTACACTGAAAACATGCTGCTGGTTATTGGTAAAAATGCTTCTGTATATACCAGCTACGACAAGATCAATAGAGACTTTGAACTGCGAAAACAACTAGAAGAGCAGATCAAAAACCAAGCGGGCATATCTGGCAGCATCACCATTCCAAGAATCGCTTCAAAACCTGTCACTTCTGTAGATTACTTTTATTTTGCCAATGAAAACAAATTTTATACCAAAGAAAGAATATTAAGCAATTACCTGATAGAAGAAACTGCCCCTAAAATCAACTGGAAAATTGCCAAAGACACGGCTAGCTTCTCTGGTGTTAAATGCCAAAAAGCCACCGCCTATTTTAAGGGAAGAAATTGGACAGCATGGTTTGCGCCAGAATTACCATTTCAAAGTGGGCCATGGAAGCTAAACGGTCTACCAGGGCTTATTATTGAAGCATATGATGCAAAAAATGAAGTTAAATTTCAGTTTGCGGGTATAGACAAGGTTACCGAAGCAGAGCAAGCCAAAGAAACCGAACAAACAGTTACCATGGCAAATGGGGGCACAGGTGTGGTAAAATTTGGTGGTATGGATGGCGCTAGCTATTTGGGCAATGAAATCAAGCTACCTACCGATGCCATAAAAACGACACAAAAAGAGATAGATAAGCTTAAGGAAGCTCGCGATAAAGATCCTCAGGGTTTTATGAATGCGCAATTAGGCAGTAGAAGCATGAGCGCCAATGTTACCAGAACTGCCACCGTAAATGCTGGTCCAGGCACTACAAAGAAAATTGTAGTGAATAATCCAATAGAACTACCAGAGAAGAAGTAAGCGCACACCGAACTAACCATAAGTTATGAAAAAGGCACCACTTTTTTTAGCTATACTGCTCTTTATCGGTATAGCTAAAGTATACGCCCAACAACAGGTAAAAGGAAAAATAAGGGACCAGCAAGCTAAACCTTTGGCATCGGTAATGGTAAGCTTAAAAGATAAAGAGGGCAATATCCTTACTTTCTCCAGAAGTAATGAGAAAGGTGATTTTACCCTAAACGTTACTGAAACAGAAACTGGAATAAACATAGAATTTAGCATTTTAGGTTTTGAGAAAAAGATCATTCCCATTACCGAACTGAACAAGACCTATGAGGTGAGTTTAGCAGAGAGTGAAATCAGTTTGAAAACGGTTGAGGTTAAGAACAGGCCAAGGCTGAGTGCTAATGGGGATACGCTGAATTATAAGACTTCCGACTTTTCCGACAAACAAGACAGAAGCATTGGCGATGTGCTAAAAAAGATGCCAGGCATAGAAGTGGCCGAAAATGGAAAGATCAGCTATAATGGCAAGGATGTATCTAACCTTTATATTGATGGCGACAATTTACTAGAAGACAAATATGGCATTGGTACCAAAAGCATTCCCCATGGTGCGGTTGATAAAGTTCAGGTGATTGAAAACGATCAGCCCATTAAAATGCTGCGCAAAAACAACACTAGCGATGCCGTAGCCTTAAATCTAGTGATAAAGGACGAAGCCAAACTAAAGGTAATGGGCGACATTAAGGCTGGCGTAGGCACGCCAGAAAGGTTTGATGCCAATGCCAATGCCATGTTGTTCAATAAAAAGGTGAAATTTCTGAATAACCTAAAGGGCAACAATATTGGTATAGATCCTGGTATAGACCTTACCTCTTTTAATCCTGCGGCCACAGAGAACAACAGACCAAGCAATTTTCTTTCTGCCGGAGCAGCAGGGGTACCTACCCTACCCCAAAGCCGCACCTTGTTCAACAAGGCCGGACAGGCCAATCTAAACAACCTCTTCAAGTTCAACAACGACCTGCAGCTCAGGGCCAATGTTTCTTACCTATATGACCAAAGAAGACAGGAATATCATAAATTTTCTGAAACTTACTTGGGGGGACAGACCATTAGCTACCAAGAAAACCAGAACAACTATATTAACCCTCAAAAACTAAAGGCACAGCTTACCTTAAACGCAAATACGGATGGCTATTTTCTCAACAATGCTTTTATGGCCGAGTATCTTCCCTATCGGACTAATTCCAATGTATTTATCAATGGTATAGGTGCTTTCCAATCTCTAAAACAGGATGCACTTAATTTATCCAATGATTTCAGTTATAGAAAAAAATTAAAATCAAATAACATATTCCATTTTTCCTCTACCTTAAATAGAAGCACACAGCCCGAAACCTTAAATATCAGACCGGGGTTAAATGAAGATATTTTGAACAATGGCCAACCTTATGCTGGACTAAACCAATACATTAAATTGCCTACTTGGTTTAACAACAACTATGTTTCTATGGCTTTCCCAAGCGGAAAATTTGTACAAACCTATAGAGCAGGCTTCAGCATTCAACAACAAAACCTCAACTCATCTTTATATAAAATACAGAACGATCAAACGACCGAACTCACTTCGCAGCGCATGGCCAACGACCTTGATTGGTTTAAATCAAAGCTATATGCAGAGGGAATATATGAATATACTGGGGAAAAACTAACGACCAGCTTACGTATTCCCTTAAGTTATAACCACATTCAATATGAAGATCGCGAACATGCTACCGACAGCAGCTTGGACAGGTATTTCATCAACCCTTCCATCAATCTAAAATACCTAACCAGTCCAGAAAACTATGTAAGTGCATTTTATGCCTTCAAGAATAACCTAGGTGGTATTGATGATGTATATAGTGGCACCATCCTCAGAAATTATCGTTCTCTTTTTGCCAATAATGCTCCTGTATCGGAAAACTCAACACATAGTTTTGGTGGGTCGTTCAATTTCCGTAAGGCAATGAAAATGTTGTTTGGTAACATTAGCATGTCTTATAGCACTACAAACTTAAACACCATTTCTTCCTATACACTCACCAATAATATACAGGAACGTATAGTCCTACCCTTATCCAATCAAATAAAAAGCCTATCACTTAACAGTGGCCTGAGCAAATACCTGTTCACCCTAAAAAGTACCGTAAATGCGGGTTTTGCCTTCAGCCAAAATCAATATGAACAATTACAGAACAACCAGCTCCTTCCCTTTGAGTCGCAAAACTTCATATATAAGGCAGGCATAGAGGCCAAGCTGACCAAATTCATGAATTTCACTTATAGTGGTACATTTTCCAATAGCAGAAACAAAACTTCGGCCGGCAATGGTATCAGCACCAATTACCAACAGCTTAGGCAGCAATCTGGACTAACATTAACCTTATTAAAATCGGTTTTTGTGAGCTGTTCGGCAGAACATATCTTCACCCACCAATCAAGTCAGCCAAACCTAAATTATCTCTTTGCCGACCTTAACGTAAGGTACAAAATACAAAAACTCAAAACAGACCTTGAATTTGGCATGACCAATTTGGCCAATGTAAAAAGGTTCGAAGCCATTTCCGTATCGGCTAACTCTCTTACCTCTGGCATTTACGAAATTCCAGGACGAGTGGCCATGTTAAAGGCTACCTTCAACTACTAAACCAAACAACCATGCATATTTGAATGCCGCCCCCGATACCTAAAAAGTTTCGGGGGCTTATTTTTATCTTTCCCTAACAAAAAGCGAAAAAGAGTGTCTTATTGTTAAAAAGACATTCTATGATCCATAACATCCATATCCTGAATAGTGAAATCTTGAGCGACAATTGGTATGTGCTTAAGAAGATCACCTACCAATATACCAAAAATGACGGCAGCAAGCAGATACAAAGTCGCGAAGCTTACGACAGGGGGAATGGCGCTGTCGTACTGTTGTACCACAAAGTACAAAAGACCGTAATATTGACCAGGCAGTTTAGGCTACCCACTTATCTAAATGGCAATCCTTCTGGCCTATTAATTGAAGCGTGTGCCGGGCTATTGGATAAAGACCATCCTGAAGATTGCATTAAAAGAGAAACCGAAGAGGAAACTGGTTATAGGATAGCCGATGTACAAAAGGTATATGAGGCCTACATGTCGCCTGGATCTGTTACCGAAATCCTGTATTTTTTTGTTGCCGAATATGATCGATCAATGAAGGTTGCAGATGGAGGAGGCTTGGCACACGAAGAAGAAAACATAGAAGTAATGGAGCTTGATTTCGATCGGGCACTGGACATGATAGATAATGGCGAGATTAAAGATGCCAAAACAATTATGCTCTTGCAATACCTAAGACTAAAAGGAATTTTGTAATTTGAAAACTGATTCCTTGCTTCTTGTAGGTTTTCAAAACCTACAAGAAGCAGAACAAGAATATCAGTGTCCTATGGCTCTAGAAAGTTAATTATGGCAAGAAATAAGCTTATCGCTAATCGACTAAGAGAAGTGTTATTAAATGGATATTGGATTGCCAATACCAATTACAAAAAACAATTATTGGGTATAACTTGGAAACAGGCAACGCAGCAAATTGAGGACCTAAATACCATTGCAGCTTTAACCTACCACATTAACTATTACTTGGATGGCATTTTGAAAGTGTTTGACAAGGGCATCCTTCAAATTAAGGACAAGTACAGTTTTGACCTTCCGCCAATAAACTCGGAAAACGATTGGAAAAAATTAGTGAGTGAGTTTTTGGCCAACTCAGAAAAATTTGCCAACCACATAGAGAGAATGCGTGATGAAAATCTGGACCAAGTATTTGTGGATGAAAAATATGGCACCTATTTACGGAATATTGAGGCCGTAATTGAACATTCCTATTATCACTTAGGACAAATCTCCCTCCTTATAAAGCTAGTTTCAGCTAGAGGATAAATATATTCTATACAATGATATGGTAAAACTATTGGGTTTCCTCTTTCTTTTTAGCTACGATATGGATTTCTCCAATGCCTTCAGTTACTTTTCTCACCTTCACCTCTTTAATATCGTTCGGGTCAAATTTGCTCCACTCTAGCTCACTAACCACCTTACCATTGACCACATAACTGACCTTTCTAGCCAAACCAGTAGTATCTGTCTTTTTTGAAGCATTAAAAACAGCCCTAACCAATACTATTTTAGGCTTAGCCTTATCATCTTCCTGTATGGTGAATGTATCGCCTCCTTCTTTCAAAACAACCTCCCGTAACTGTTTTATTCTTTCGGAAATCTTATCAGCAGAGGCAGAGTCCTTTTTAATAAAAACATGGTTCATTTTAACTTTGATCGAACCTTCCGTATTGGGTTTGAATGTACCAAGCATTTCTCTTATTGACGGTTCTAACAGTTCTCCACCTAAAGAGTCTTTTTTAACAAATACCACGTTCATCAAATGCTTTAATGCTGAAACGCTATCTAGCTTATCTACTGTTTGTTGCCGAACCTGATGAAGTACCTTTTTTATTTTAGGCTGAATTATGGGCTTATCATTGGTAATTTCTGGTTGTTCATTTTTCACCAAAATATCTGATAATTGCGGTAAGTGGGTTTTAATATCTTTTTTCGATATGGTAAAGGCCAAGGTAATTACCAATAAGAAAGGTAAAAAAAACAGGTACCTGCCCAAAGTTAAACGGGAAGACCGCTTTACGTTCATCATTTTAATGCGTTTCTTTAAATCAGAGAGGTTAAAATTATTTACAATGGCTACCGAAGGAGTTAAATTCCCTACATCCAAAAGACTATATTGATAGGCCTTCCTATCCATTCCTTTCTTTAGAATTTTTTGGTCTGTAATAAATTCCAGGTTTTCCTTTACTGCCCTTTTCATAATCCATACCCCAGGGTTAAACCAATAAAATACCACACTCAACTCGGCCAGAATTATATCTAGCGAATGCCATTGTTTTACGTGTACCATTTCATGGGCCAAAATGGTATTCAGCTCCTTATCTTGGTGCAATGATGGATTCACATAAACTGTTTGCCAAAAGGAGAATGGGCTTACCCTTTCTTTTAGTACCCTAACCTGATAATTGCCTACCACCCCAGGTTCAGATTGTCTGTGGATCTTATAAAGAGAAATAAATTGTATGATTAACCTTAGGGCCATCAACAATACCCCGAAATAAAACAAGAAACTCAAGACGGGCCAATTGTTCATAAAAAAACCTGTCGGTACCAACTCCGTTGCTTTTTCATTAAGTTGGGGAATATAAGTAGCCACGCTTTGGTTTACCTGCTGTTGATGAAAAAATTCAGTCAGGTTGATAAATGGATATATACTGGAGAACAATATGCCAAACACCAAAAAACAACGGTTCAGCATATAAAAAGTTAAGCGACGCAAAACCAAATAATAAGTTGCTGCAAAGAGTAACAATACCAAGTTTATCTTCAATAAAATAATAAAGAGATGTGGCATATCCTTTTATTTTTCTGGTTTTTCGATAAGATCTATTATTTCCTTTAGATCTTCGGCACTGATTTTTTTATCTTTCGCAAAAAACGCCACCAATTCTTTATAGGAGTTCTGGAAATAATCGTTCACAAAACCGTTCATAAAACGTTTTTTATAATCGGCCTCTTTAACCTTTGCACTGTAGCGAATGGCATTGGCATAGCGTTCGCCTTTCAAAAACCCTTTACGTTCCAGATTTTTTACGGTAGATGCCAATGTGGTATAAGGAGTTTTAGGCTCTGGCATGGCATCCATAAAATCTTTAATAAATCCTGCCCCTACCTGCCATACGGCAAGCATCGCTTCCTCCTCCTGTTGTGTTAATTTCTCCATTAATTACGAAATAATCGTAAATATACGAAACTAATTTATGAAAACACAAGGTCCAAGATGTTAATTTTTGTTAAGTTAAAGCCTTCTTATTCAAGCAAACCGAAAAAGTAATGGATACAAACCCATCAGGGTAATCATACCAAATCAAATCGCTTACTTCAAGATACTAAAAACTGATTTCCATTAGGTTATGAACGCTTTGTCCTTCGACAATGACCATAAAGGAAAGGTCATCAAGAGGGAGACCAAAAGGTGCTTTGCTCCCACTCTTTAATTATACCAATTACTTAAAAATAAAACTGCGGTTATCTTTTTTCCATTCCGGCCCTATTAATGTATTTAACCAAAAGGGTGTTTTAAGCGCTGTTCTCTTCTGCCAAATACCATCAGATAATTGTAAGTCACTGCCCATCTTAACAAATCCGGCAACTATACTCGCTCCTTCTACCTGATTGTTTTGCATCTTCATATTTTTAGGCTCATCTAGTACCACCAATAAGGTCACGGGATTGATCACATAATTATTGACAATGGTTAACCCATCTGGCGCAACAGTCTTGTCCGAATCTCTACCAGCCCCTAAAACAAATGCCTCTCTACAGCCCACTATAATATTATCTTCAATAGCTGCATTCTTAACCTGCCAATAACCATTCAGTTCAGGTTTTTCGTAGGCATTCATTACAGAAATAGCCGATCTCAACGTTCTGCCTGCAATCTGATATAAATAATTACGAAATACCTTCTGGTTTTCGCCAATGATCCGAACCCCACCACTATTGGTTTTATTGTTACCAACGAAGTAATTATCACTTACCTCAGAATTATTTCCATGCCTGAATGTGACCGTTCCTGCGCACTCATAGAATAAGTTGTTCGTAATTTTATTATGGCCCGATTTGATGGAAATGATCTCTATCTCACCGTCGCATTTGTCAAAAATATTATTTTCTACTGTAGTGTATGAATCGTTCATTGAATAGGTACTGGTACCAATACGAATACTCTCTCCACCATTTACGCCCAATTCTGGTCGGGGGCCAAAGTAATTATGGTCTATCTGATGATAATTGGGTTTATCGTCTAGCCAAACCACTAAAGTTGTACCCTGATGCGTTTTGCCTATAATAGAACAGTGGTCCACCCGATTATTAACACCATATAATGAGACCCATTTGTAGTCTACCGTTTTATCATTAGGGTTATAGTTCTCTATGCTTGTATTGGTCAAACGATTGTGCGAAGAAGTTCTTGAAAAAACAACCACGTCATCCTTCAACGAATAGCCATCTTTAAAAGATAGACCATCAACAATTAACCACTCACCATCTATCTTAAGATTTGAATTTCCAGATAAAACCACACCGCCTTTTGTTTCGGCAACTAAGGTGATCGGATTTTCTGCGGTCCCCTTTGCTTTGAAATTAATCAGTTGACTTTTCCACTCGCCAGCTTTCATGATCACTTTATCACCGGGCTCCAATTTTAAAGCATTAAGCGCTGCGGCCGAACTAATGGTATACGTTTTTGGAGACTGCAACTGTCCTTCCTTCTGTTTTTGTTCTATGGCCTCTCCTACATGGTTAGCGGCACAGGAATGGAAAACAACACAGTTGGTCAAGATGAGGCCTAAAAAAAATCCGTTATATATTTTCATTTAAAATGTGATTATCAATGATGAAATATTTTAATTATGGAATAATTGCGCCTATATTTTTTCCGGAAAGTCCCTTGGTGAGCAGTGAACTACCTGATGCGGGTCGAAAATCAAAGGTGGCAACATTCTTAAATACCGGCTTAATATCGAAGATATTTTGGCCCAATAGCTTACCATAAAATGTCTCTACTTTTCCCGACTGATAAAAATTACAATGATCTACCAATATATTATCCCAACGAAACTCCCTAAACTCTACAGATCTTCCCCCCTGTCCGCTATTTACAAAATTACTATTGAGTAATCTTGCATACTGCACACCCAGCAAACGAATAGCTGCTCCCTGCTCACGGTTATCTACTTCGTTAATGGTGCAATTTTCGATGGTTACAAATGGGCCTAAAGTACTTTCATCATTTCCCCCACGGTAAATATTGATAGCACTCCCCAGAATATTGGTAAAAACACAGTTTTTAACCACAGTATATTCTGCACCATAAATGCCTTTATCTTCTCTTTCTTCGGCCAAATTAATACCAGTTCCAGAAATATTCCTAAATAGCGAGTTGGTAATGACTAAGCTATCTGCCAATGTAGATTTACTACCCCTGAAACCAGAAAAAGAACCTTCATTGTAATCGTAAAACTCACAATGATCTATAAATGCCTTATAAGGCTTGTTCATTGGCAATTCTGTAGACCGTATACCACAACGTACATCTCCACCACTGCCAAAGGCTCCTTTAAAAGCTATGCCACTCACCTTTATCGTTGCCCCATTTTCTATGGTAATGAACGCTGGCAAAGTTTTACTACTTCCATTCACAACAACGGGTTTACTTTTTAACCCTTCCACAGCTTTGATCGTTATTGATTTACCTACCACAATTTCGTCGTCTACCCTATAAAAGCCCGTATCGGTCAACATTAATATATCCCCATCGTTTAATTTGGCAATGGCCTGGTGAATAGTTGTACTTTCTTTGGCCGCTAGTTTAACTATCTTAGGGCTTTCAAGCACCATTTTTGCCTCTTCTTTATACCAAAATGCACCCACAGCTGTCTTTTGTACAAACTTCATCTTCTTTAATGGTGCTCCATAATCTACCAAATACGGCAATAAAATGCCATTTACCGTTATCATTGCTGGCTTTTTAAGTACAAAACCATCTTGCAAAGGAATATCAGATACCAATGCATTATCTTTTATGACAATACCTCCATCTTTGTTTTCATCTACATAAAGTGAACGGAAAGGCTGAAATAGTAGATTTTTTGAAAACAACACCCGCTGAGGAGAAAGTGTGCGTTCGGCATCTTTACCCGTTCCAAATAAAGACGGTTCACAATTAATAAAAGTATTGTATTCAATTTTTGAGTCAGTTACCTGATAATAGCGGTTGATCAACGAGTTAGGTACACCATTCATCACAGCTAATGGGGAACGAAAAGCAGTTCCTCTTAAATCTTTAAATACATTATTGAATACTTCATGGCCAGGATTGATAACCCTAACACCACCTGTAAATGGTTTATTATTGCCCAGGAATAAATTGCCCTGTACTACATTTTTAGCGCCATGCCTCAATACTAAGCTGCCTTCGCACTCAAAAAAAGTGTTAAAGCTCACATTGTTTTCACCAGATTTGATCGAGACAATTTCTACTTCACCATTGCACCTTTCAAAATAGTTGTGTACAATTTGGGTTCTCGAAGCAGTTAGCGAATACCTGGAAACTCCTATACGAATGGTTTCTCCACCATTAGAGCCAAAGCGTTGACGGCCATTGAAATAATTAGAGTCGATACTGTGATAATTCTGTTGGCTGCGTTCGTCGTTAAGCTCTGCAATGATCACCGGCCCAGCGTTTAACTTATTGGTAAAGGTACAATGATCTACGCGATTATTCTTTCCCCATAAGCTTACCCACGAATCACCTTTAAAGCGTTCTGGCTGGCTATAATCTTCTATGGCAAACTGGGTAATACGACAGTTGTTTGCCAAGTTATCATTATCAACCCTAAAATTGACCACATGATCTTTAGGACTATAACCATTTTTGAAATGGAAACCTTTAATAATGAGAAACTCTCCGCCTATCTTTAAGTTCGACTTTCCTGAAATCTGCACTTTATCTCCTATTTCGGGTTTTATCCAGATGGGTTTTTCCCTGGTTCCCTTTCCAGAAACCACCAACTGAACATCAGTCCATACTTTATCTTTAAGTAAGATGACATCACCAGGTTTGGCTTTAGCTGCTGCACTTTTTAATTCTTGGGGCGTGCTCACTAATAGATCAGCAGCATTGGCCAATGAAAACGTGAGTAAGAGCGCAAGAAGGGAAATACAGAATTTTATCATGAATGGGAAGGAATAATGGTTAATCGTTTAAATTGGCTATTATGTTAACTGTTTATGTCGCAGATTTTGCTTATTTGATGAATATTTTTACCAAGCTAGTACCAATCCACTTAAAAAAATGCTGCCATCTCGATCGGAAAAAGAAATAAAACAAGCACATTTTCTCCTTTTTATTCCGACCGAAATGACAGATCATTTTACATATAAACCAAAAAGAATTATTTCTGAATATAGATATCAAATTTGATGGTCGAATTACCTATCGGCGTTGCATACACACATTCTTTAACGTGTATAACCGCAAACTTCGAAGCATTTGGATTTCCAATATCAGGAATTTTTACTGCAATTAGATTGGCATTGGCCGTGGTATTGAATATGGCATTGGTAGGCGTTGCCGTAGCATCGTATCTTGGACCACTGCTGCTGATCGCCAAACTTCCCAACCTTGCTCCTAAATCATCTAGCTTATTCGCGGCAAAATCATCATATACCAATTTCTCTGCAGCTATACTAGGCAATAACACCCTAAATCTGGTCGCCCTCATATCTGCAGCAGGTCTTGAAAGCACCCATGACACGTTATTACATCTAAAATTAGAGGCTACATTCGTCGTATTGGTAGGTGCATAAAAAGTTGGGCCGCTACTTGTTGCATAGAATAAGAAGGCCATGGTTAGTTCACTGGCATTTAATTCGCAGTTGCCTTTGGTCGTGCCATCCGAATCAAAAAATATGGTATTTGTGCCTAATGTTTGTGCATTCATGACCACATCTCTATACACTTTGCTCAGGTAAGTTACATTCAATGGAATAACCAATTCCGATTGCAGGTCTTCGGTGTCTACTGCTATAATCTTAATATGCTCTGCTCTCATTGCATAAGCATAGTTAGCACTATAATTATAGGTCTTAACTCCATTTAAGCCACTTACGGTAGCCAATAGTTCATAACTACCATTTCGATCATCATAAATATCTACCTTTTTTAATCCCGTTATCGAATTAATATTCCCCGTTACCGGTGTTGTTCCCGTAGCATTGGGCGTAATGGTTGCAGCAAAATTTAAAAATTTAGGTTTGAAGATAGACACATCTACAGGCATATTAATGATCAATTCGTTAGCTTGATTGTAGATGTCTATGGCCCTGATTTTAATGTGCTGTGCCGCCTTACGATAGGTGTAAGCATAGTTTAAGGCATACTGCTTCACATTAGCAATATTGGTGATGCTATTCACCAGCACGTAGGTATTTTCAGTTTGATAGTCATCAAGAATATCTACTTGTTTAATACCGTATTCTGATTTGATAGTAGCCGTAATGGCTGTTGGGACACCAGACAGATCAGCGTTGATAACAGTAGGATAAGCACTGAATTGAGGCAAAGCCGGATCAAAGTATTTGATGGTTACAAAGCCTTCCAAAGAACTGTTATTGCCTTGTTTTACCAATACCTTTACGCCTTTTACGGCACTCATATTGTTTACCGGAAAGGCAGTAAGCGGAATAGAAAGTTCATAAGTTGGCGTAATGGCTCCCTTATTATCGGTTACATGAATTAAAGAATCGGTCTTATTGGTACGTACCAAATAACAGTATACGAACTTTACTCCTTCTGCTGCCGAAATATTACTCTTTACCTCATTTCCTAAATCGAAAGTTTTGGTAGCCCTGTTAAAGGTATATTCCTGCGATGATACTGTTCCTTCCCCAATATCAGAAAGCGCATTCTTCTTACAACCGGCTATTACTGCAATTGCTAAACAACAAAACAGTAATGATTTTAGGATTTTCTTCATTTGTTCAATTTTTTAATATCCTGGATTTTGTGGAATTTTTATTTCGGTATTCGTATCAATCTCTCTTTGCGGAATAGGCAACAACAACTTATCGGTATTTACATTGGCCTGTAAGGTAGGTAGAGGGATTGTTGGGCTAAACCTGCTATAATAAGCACTGTATTCTGCTGCATAATGGGCCTGCATAGTCGTTACTGCCTGGCCAAATCTCATTAAATCAAATAAACGCTGGTTCTCAAAAGCAAACTCAAGACGCCTTTCCTTCAGCAAAGCTGTTTGAAAATCTGCACTGCTGGCAATCGATGCGGTGCCTGATGCCGGATATTTATAAAATGCAGAGGTGAAGGTGCCTGTAGTATAATTTCCAGCGCCTGCCCTTTCCCTAATTTGGTTAATTAGGCCCACCGAAGAACCTGCTGCACCATCGTAGCCCTGTGCTTCAGCTTTCATCAATAACACATCAGAAAAACGAATTACGGTAAAATCATTTTCCGCATCTCCTGCTACCACCACTTTAGAAAAGAACTTATTTACATAATACGGTGTGGTACTGTTGGCATAAACAGCAACCGTTACATCCCTACGGGCATCAGAGAAACCGGTGGTACTTGTGGTAAATGCGCCATAAATACTTGTTGTAGGGTAATTAAAACCACTTCCATCGCCATTAATTACAGCATCACCACTACTTGCCGGAGCAAAAAGGTTGGCCATTGGATTTCCTAAACCTACCAGACCAGCCTTATACCTTACGGCGAACAAAATCTCTTTATTCATTTCATTATTAATAGAGAATACCCTAGAAAAGTTGCTTTCTAAACCATATCCACTATTGGCAATTACCTCATTCAGCAGGGTCAGGGCATCTGCTGCACGTGGTACAGGTAAAGTAAGGTAAACTTTGGCCAATAAGGCTTTAGCCGACCAAGCATTTGCCCTGCCCAGATCGGTACTGACGATCTGGCCATATGGTTTAGCACTGGCCAAGGTAGCTGCAGCCTCCAAGTCTTTTATAATCAAATTATAGCAATCGTTAACTGAAGAACGATTTACCTTTCTGGCTTCCGCCGCTGTTAAAGGTTTGGTGACCAAGAACACCCCTCCATACAAACGTACCAAGTTAAAATAATGATAAGCCCTAATGAACAAAGCTTGTCCAACCAATTCATTTCGTTGCGCTTCTGTAACATCGGCTGTTGGCGTGCCAAATACCAATTGGTTATTTTCGTAGGTTACGCCCAAGCTCCTTAATACGTAATTTACGTTACGGATATTCTTGTACATGCTTAACCAATAATTATAAATCTGCTGATGCTGTGGACCAGCAGTATAAAGGTTAAGCACATTTAGTTCCATATTGACATTCGTGGTACTATTTACCGAACGCTGACGGGCATTATCGCTTCTTAGCTCGGTAAACTGCCATTCATTGGTCAATGGTTCTTGCATACCATTGTAACATCCTGTGAGGGCTACATTAACTTCCTTATAATTTTTATAATAATCTTTTACAGCCTCATTTGATATGGGCTCTTGATCTACCAATTTTTTACATGAGGTAAAAGCAATGACCAATGATACCACAATGATGAAGCGGATTGATATTTTTTTAATTTGTTTCATGATATGATGGTATTAGAAGTTAAAATCAAGACCAAAAGTATAAGTACGGTTAACTGGGAAACCTCCCCTTTGATAACCGGAAATTACAGGAGAAGCGTAAGAAGCTGAGGTTACCCTTGCTTCTGGATTAATGCCCCGATAAGAGCTTCCGGTAATGAAAAATACATTATCTACTGAAGTGTACAATCTTAAGCTATTTATCTTATACTTTTTAAGTGCCTTTGCTGGCAAAGTATAGCCCAAAATAATATTACGCAAGTAAGCATAAGAGGCACTTTCTACACCATAATCAGTCAACAGTAAATCTGCCCCGATACCATTGGTAAAATAAGGTGTTTTACCATCGCCTGGATTTGCCGGACTTACCCATCTATTTTTAATATAATTCTCATTCTGTCTTTTCGATTCATTATAATACAAGTCGCCATTGATCAGTTGTCCTCCCTGCGAACCCTGCATCAGGATATTCAGGTCGAACTTTTTATACCTGAAGGTGTTGGTTAAGCCCCAGGTGAAATCTGGAAATGGAGAGCCTATGATTACCCGGTCATTAACATCAATTTTATTGTCGCCATTAACATCCTTTAATTTTACTCCTCCCGCTGCAAAATAACCCTGCAGAACAGAAGTTTGTCCACTGGCTACTGCTGCGTCTGCATCTGCTTGAGAAAGCCAAACGCCATCGGTTTTATATCCATAGAACTGTACATAGGGCTGACCAACAATAGAAGCATATATTTCACTACGTTCTCCGTAGTTGAACAAATAAGGTTCATCTCCACCTAGTTTAAGTAATTTATTTCTATTTGCGGCCACATTCAAGGACGTTGTCCAGTTAAAGTTTTTGTTACCAATGTTGTTGGAAGTAAGCTCTATCTCAAAACCCTGGTTTCTTATTCTTCCATTATTGGTCCAGAAAGAATCGGATCCTGTGATGGCCTGTTGCGATTGTTGTAATAATAATTTATCGGTAATTGAACGATAATATTCCAAGCTTAACTGTATTTTGTTTTTAAACAACCCGATATCTAAACCAATATTGGTTGATCGTGTAGTTTCCCAAGTAATATCAGCACCATAGGTGACCACGTTATTTGGCGATTGTCCAGGACTAACCTGTCCGGTGCTTTCTCCAAATACATAATTTGACCTAAACAATAAATCTAGATATGAAAATGGCGTAATTCTATTATTACCTGTTTCGCCATAACTAGCCCTCAACTTCAAACTTTCAAGCCATTTCCTACTATTCTTCATAAAAGATTCGCTGGCTATGTTCCAACCGGCAGAAAAAGCCGGAAACCATCCTCTCCTATTTCCAGGGCCAAAAATTGAGCTCTCATCGGTACGTAAACTAGCCGAAGCAATATATTTACCCTGATAGTCATAATTAATACGTCCTAGATAAGAGATCAAGCCTGTTTTTACATTTACAGGTAAAATAGGTGCCTGATCAAAGTAGGCTGCCTGATTTAGGGTAGTAAAATCATCTGACGGAAAGTTATACCCTATTTGCTGTGAACCATTGAGCGAGTTTCTTTGTACGGTAAAACCTAACAAGCCCTTAAAGTTATGATTGCCATAGCTTTTGGTATAGTTCATGGTATTTTCCCACAAAATGTCTATGGTATTAGCGGTAGTTATGGTTGCCGAGTTTACATCGCCATCTTTACGGGCTTCGCTTCTGATCAACGTTTTATCTTCTCTGGCAAGATAATAAGCACCTAGCGATGTTTTAAATGAAAGATTCTTGGTAGGGTTATAGGTTAAATCGGTACCTCCCTGAAAACGATAGCTCTCGGAAAACCGATCTTCTCTTTCTGCATGGGATAAGGGTGTATTATTGGTAGAAGAGAAAGGAGACACTGCTCCAGTACTTTGCCAGAAAGAACCATCAGGCATTGTACCTGCATAAGTAAGGTTGGTAAAATGACGTGCCTGTGCCCAATCGCCTGCTCTTAAATTTGCCCATTGCGAGTTCTGGTTAACGAAAGCAGCCGTAAATGCAGAATGGTAAACCGGCAAAAACGATGGGAACCTATAATAGTTGGTAAAGTTCTCTGCCGGACGTTGAACTTTAGTATAGGTTGGATTGATATTTACATTTAACATCAATTTCGGCGAAAGGTTAACATCTAATTTTACACGAATGTTTCCTTTATTATTTTCACTGTCCTTCATCACGCCCTGGTCTTGTTGCAAGTTTCCAGAAACGTAATATCTTAAATCTTTTTTACCGCCCGCTGCATTCAGCTGAAGGTTGTAAATACCTGCATTACGCAATGCTTCTTGCTGCCAATCGGTTGGTGAACCACTGATCTGGTTCTCTATAATATAGGCTGCCCTTTCGTTATTGTTAATGATATTCTTTGCATTTGCAGGAACACTTGGATCATTCTGCCTTAAGGCTGCTTCTGCAAAAAGCAATTGGGTATATTCTGTAGTGGATAAAATTGGATACACTTTATAGGCCTCTTTCAGACCGTAATAAGATTTTACCGAGAACTTAGGCTTATCGGCAACCCCTTTTTTAGTGGTTACCAAAATTACCCCATTAGCACCTCTGGAACCATAAATAGCAGAGGAAGCGGCATCTTTCAATACCTCTATAGATTCTACATCATAGGGATTGATAAAAGATAAACCATCTGCAATAGGATGGCCATCTACAACGACCAAAGGATCTGCATTGGCATTAATGGAACTTGCCCCCCTAATGCGCAAAGTTGGATCAGAACCAGCTTCAGAACTGTTATTTTGTACGGTAAGACCTGCAATTTTACCGATCAAAGCATTATCTAACCTGGAAGTAGGAATTTCATCGAGGTTTTTATTTTCGAGCTTGCTTACCGCAGAGCTGATCGTAGATTTTTTCTGGGTTCCATATCCCACTACCAATACTTCGTTCATGGAACTGATGTCCTCTACCAAAGTAACATCTATAGTAGTGGCATTGGCCACCCCCTGTAAATGAACTTTATATCCTAAAGACTTAAATTCAAGTATCTTTCCCTTCTGAACAGAGATTTCATACTCACCTTTTTCATTAGTAGAAACTCCTTTATTAGTATCTTTGATGGTCACCGAAACTCCAGGGATACCCTGTCCATCTTCAGATTTAACAACGCCCTTTATCTTTACCGTCTGTGCACTTACCCCAAATGAGAGTAAGCATAGCAGTAAAAAAACAACGCTGCTAACGCGATTTTTTAATGTCATAGCAAATCAGTTTTATATGTTGGTTAGCTCGCATCAACTATACAGTTGTCTGCATCAAAAATTGGTAAACCAAAAATTGGTAAACCAAATATATAATTATTATTTGTAATCAAAAAAAATACTAGAACTATTTAAAAATTTTGCTGAGAAGCGAGAAAAACGAATGTTATAATGGGGTTGGTGAAATTTGGTTCTTTGTATTTGGTTTGTTGGTGGTTTAGTTTTTCGGTATTTGGTTAGATGTAACTTAATCGTCATTGCGAGAAGGAATGCCGAAGCAATCTTAAAAATACTCGCTTTAAGATTGCGTCGTAAACTCGCAATGACGAATTTAGAGAAGATTTGTGATTATGAGAATGCTAAACCACCGTTGATATCGATATTGTTTCCGGTTAAGAAACTCGACTCATCAGAAGCTAGGTAAGCTACCACATCGGCAACTTCTTTAGCATCACCTTCTCTTTTTAATGCGGTAGCGTTTGCTACGTTAGTTCTCACTTCCGATTTGGTAAAAGTATCATGGAAAGTGGTAGCAATCATACCTGGTGCTAAAGCATTTACACGAATACCTTTTGGTCCAAATTCTTTCGCCAATGATCTTGTGTAAGTCATTACTGCACCTTTTGAGGTAGCATAAGCACTTGCACCCGGGCCACCGCCATCTCTCGCGGCTAATGAAGAGAAGTTGATAATTGATGAACCTGCTGGCATGAAAGGAGATACCGCTTTAACAGCCAAGAATACAGATTTTAAGTTTACATTCATTACGAAATCCCAGAAATCTTCGTCCATCTCTGCTGTTGTTTTACGGGCAACCAAACCACCAACAACGTTTACCAATACGTGAATTTCTTCACCAAAAGCTGCTTTAGCTTTGGCTACCAAGGCATCAACTTCTGCAGCTTTAGTCATATCAGCTTGTACAGCAATCGCTTCGCCACCTAAATCTTGTATCAATTTCAAGGTTTCATCAGCTAGCTCTTTACTGTCGAAATAATTTACAACCACCTTAGCTCCTTCTTTTGCCAACTGTAAAGAAACGGCTCTTCCTATGTCTCTAGAACCTCCAGAAACTATCGCAACTTTGTTTTTTAAACGCATACTGTTATTATTTAATTTTTTATTTTTTTGATGATATATATTTAATGCACAACCATGATACCGGTACCAGAACGGCAGCCAATACAAAGAATGACACATAGCTTGTTTGGGTAATTACAGGAACTGCCCATGTGGTGAGCAGCGTACCTGCCACTGCCGCCGTACCGCCCATACCCGCAACGGTACCTACATTTTTACCATTGAAATAATCACTTGGCAAGGTTTGGATATTACCTATAAGATATTGAAAGCCAAATAAGGTTAAACCAATTAAAATCATGGCCAATATTGGTGTTTCCTTTAAATTGCCCAGCTGATAAACGATGGCTACCAAAGAGGCCAACATGATTATACTTCCTACCGCTATGGCATTTTTACGGGCTTTTTGTGGTTCCACTCCTTTTCTAATTTGTAGCGATGCATGGTAGCCGCCCACTAAACTGCCAATAGCAGCAAATAAATAGGGCACCCAGGTAAAAGCACCGATCTGCTTAATATCGAACATGAATTGCTCTTTCAAGAAAGTTGGCAACCAGGTGACAAATAGCCACCAAACTGGATCTATGAAGAATCTACCGGTAATGATGCCCCAAGTATTCCTGAATTTTAACAGCTCTCTCCAAGTTAATACCGGTGCTTCTTCCACTACTGTTTCTATTTCCTTGGCTTCTGGCTTTGCCAAAATATGCGCTCGTTCTTCATCGGTTAGCCAAGGGTGTTTATCTGGTGTTCCTTTGTTGATGTACAACCAGGGAACAATCCATATCAATCCCAAAACTGCAATGAGTACGAAAGTCATTTTCCAACCGAAAATAAGGTATAATGCTGCAATAATAGGCGCTGAAACTACTGAACCCAACGATGCACCAGCACCAAAAATACCCTGTGCAATACCTCTTTCTTTAGCAGGAAACCATTCGGCATTGCTTTTGGTGGCCCCAGGCCAATTTCCAGCCTCACTGAAACCAAGCATAAACCTAAATACATTGAAAGACAGTAACGATTTTGCAAAAGCGTGAAGTGCAATAGAAATACTCCAGCCCACAATTGATATCGTCATACCTAAACGGGTACCAATGGCATCCATCAGTTTACCAGTAAAAGTTTGCCCTAAAGCATAGGCAATCATAAAAAAGGTAGTGATTAATGCCAGCGCACTTTTATTGTCTACATCGGCAATGCCAAATTCCTTGTAAATGTAAGGCCAAAGAATGTTAATGGCACTTCTGTCAATATAGTTGATTACTGTTGCCAATCCAATGAGGGAAATAATCCACCACCTTAACCCTTTTACTTTCATATTTTATTTATTAGTCAGTTGAATATTTGTAATGCCCTTAACAGCATTTACTACTTTATTGTCAGCATAAACCTCATTGCCTACAGCTTCTCCTTTACTACTTTTTAATTTTATGTAGATACCATAACCTTCAGCATTTACATTACTGACGTTATTTTTAAACTTATTATAAGAGCCCCATCCTTCATAAGCACAGTTTACCTGATAGCCATCTAACAATACCGAAGGTGGTGTATTATGCCCAATATTATTTTCGATGAGGTAATGGTTTCCTTTTACATCAATCCAACTGTCTGCACTATTTTCTCCCGTAATGCCTTGCGCTTCGAAAGTATTACCTCTAATAATCCCTCCTGTTGTTCCTTCTTTAATGTCGATGCATTCGGCAGTGATATAAGGCCCTAGTTTATTATTCAAAACCTGGTTCGAATCGCATTGGTCTGGTTGTCCATTGCTATATTTTGCCCAATTGCTATAAGCAGATCCGATATAGATGCCTTCGCCATAACCTGGTCTTTTCTTGCCTGTATGCGTCACTTCAGAATTTTTAATGATGTTATGTTTGCTGAAAGCTCTTAAATGGATTCCTTCTTCCCCTAGCTGGGTTACCAATACCCCATCTATCACATTATAATGAGCACCATCAGCAACAATACCTTTTAATCCATTTTGCAGCGTAAAGCCTTTCAACTTCCAATAGCTAGCTTTTAAATACAGCACATAACCTGTTTCTATATTTCCAGCATCTAGAATTGCACCTCTACTTCCCGTAAGCACAATTGGTTCTTTTTGGGTTCCACTTGCGGCAGCTTCAATTACAAATTTACCGTCGTAAATACCATCTTTTAATATGATCGAATCTCCAGCCTTTGCTGTAGCCAATGCGCTTTTAAGCTGACTGCTATTAGTTACAATAATTGGTTTCGATGGCGTACTGAAAAAAGGCTGTATTGCATACCCCATCTCGCTTATACAAGCTGAGACAGCAATAGCAGCCATAACCATATATATATTGAAAGTCTTTTGCATGGAAGCGTAGTTTCCTATTTATGAATACCCAATTCTTTTAAAAAATCGATAATTGCAGCGTTCAATTCCGAATTTTTCTCTTTTGGAAATTTGCCATGCTCCCCACCTTCTATCGTCATGAATTTATTTTTAATGCCAAATTCATCCAATTTCTTTTTTAAGTCTACCGATTGTTGATAGGGAACTACTGGATCTGCATCGCCATGTACTATAAATACGGGCGGACTGGTTTTCTTTACCTGGTACAGGGGCGAAACCGATTCGATAAATTTTTGGTCTTTAGCTTTATCGCCCAACCACCAGGTAGCCGAACGGCTTGCCCAACCACCAATATTTGTAATTCCATATTTATCGATAATTGCCGCAACTTTTACGTCTTTCACTCCAGGACAATTGCCGTCGAATTTGGTATCATTGCCTAACAAGCCACCCATTAAAGCCAAATGTCCACCTGCAGAGCCACCCATAATCACAATCCTGTTAGGATCGATATTTAGTGCCTTTGCATTTTTGATTAAATAGATCAACGCACAACGTGTATCTTCTACAGCTGCAGGTGCTGGTGCAACCTGTACCAAACGGTAAGCAATATTAGCTACGGCATACCCATTTTTAAAGAAACTGTTAAAGCCCGTTTGCGACTCTTTATTTCCCTTATTAAAACCACCACCATGTATATTGATCACAATTGGCGATGGACCTTTTTCTTTTGGAGGGAGATAAAGATCCATTTTGCCTTCCCAATCGCCAACCTTGGTGTAAACCACATTCAATTGCTCAGAGAAGCCTGTTGGATAGACAACTTTCTTTACTTCTTCGGTCTCTTGGGCATGCACTGTGCTAACTGCTATCAATAACAGGCAGCTAATAATTAGTTTTTTCATAATATATATTACTTGATAAAATCTTCTCTATGAGGCGCAAACACATCGATTAAAATACCTGGCTCTACACATACACAGCCATGTACAGCATGAGGGGGCACATAATAACCATCGCCCTTTCTAATTATTCTTTTTTCGTCGCCAATGGTCATTTCGAAAACACCACTCTCTACATAGGTCACTTGTACATGGTAATGCTCATGCAATACACCTACGGCACCCGCTTCGAATTTGGCCTTCACCAACATGATCTTGTCATCGTAGCCATAGATTTTTCTTTGTACACCGTTTCCTAAATCTTCCCAAGTGGTTTCTGTTTCTATTTGAAATAATTCGCTTTGCATATTTTTGTTTTTTTTGTTAACTGTTATACGTTATCTATTACAGGGATTTAATTTTTAACTACTACTTTCTTATCTCTCATAACCAGCAACTTATAACGCTATTTAAAATTTATATAATTCTGTTTATCGGTATAATTAATTTGATAGGTGTAAGTTTTTCCGTTTAGCTTAAAACTCAGCACTGTTTGTTGTGCATCAGATTTTAGCAGCTTCAGTTCGCTCACCGATGGTTGTGCCGCTGTTACTGTTTCATTAATAGAATCTGTACCACCATGTGTTTCTGTAATACTTGCAAAAGTTTGATTTTGACCGTTACCAGATAGTATAAATGCCTTACCATCTACCAGATTCATTTCCGGATCGTTGGCACCAATAGAAACCAGTTTCACTTCCAATGGATTATCTGATACAAAATGCGTAGTGTAAAAACGGTTCTTATTCAACAGACCGACCATCCCTGCTTTTCCATCCAACTGATTACTGGCATTCAACCAAATGTGCTGATACCCATTTTTTGTACCTAAAGTACTTAACTGGTCCGTTTTTGCCGTAACTTGAAAAGAGGTATTTACCAATTGTCCCTTATACCAAAATGGCAAATCATATTGATGGTTTTTAGCAGATTGCGCCTGCATCACATCAATTAACAAGGGCTTCTCTAATCCTTCTACTTTAACCAAGGCCGATGTTCTTATCATCACCACACCAGCATATGCTTTATCTTCTTTGGCACTTACTACCTTTAGGCTGGGCTCATTACCAAAAAACAACAAAGTTGGATTGGATTTGCTAGCGGGCTCAACCTTTGCATTATAATGAGAAGTCTGGTCTACTACCAATGCATTGTGTGCTACGGTCTGTTTTGCCCAGGTGTTATTCTCAGGCAAGTAGCCACCTCCATTTTTGGTATCAATATTTAAAAACCTTGCAGCCCCATAGTCTGGAAAAATCTCTGTAGTATTATCATAGAACAACAGGTTTAACCGATCGAAATGGCCGTGCCCCATTCCCTGCGAAGCGGCCTTCAGCACCAGGCATTGCTGATCGGTATTGGCTCCGGAACGCAATATACCTAGACCTCCTTCATCTCCTTTTCCACCATCTCTAATCCACAACGATTGATATTTAAAAGGTACTGCCTTACCAGCTGCCAAGTCGGCCGCCACTTTTAAACCTGCATCAGATATGATTACACGATTTTGTTGTCTGGCGATATCTAATAGATCAACTTCCGGGTTAATATCAGCATAAGCCAAATCTACACCATATACCAATTCTACCGATTCATAAGTCTTGTCTTTGATGGCGTCATTGACAGGAAAAAAGGTTTTATCGGTATACGAAGTTTGCAAAGAGGTATGAATAGCTTTTGAAAGCAGTTTATTCCTATATTCAAAAATCTTCAATGAGGGCTGATAGTTATTAATTGCCTTGGCAAACAACACAAATGGAAGCAGGGCATAACGTTGATAGTATGGCCCCTCCATATAATAACCATCTGGAGAAAACAATTGGTCTATCTGTGCCAAATAACCCGTTTTGCCATCTTTATTAGACCCTTTCAATGCTTTTTCTACATATTCTGGTTTGTTAAGTACATATCCAGTAATCCCTACTGCGGCCAAGTTCCAGGTACCATGATTATGGATTTTATTGAAGACCTCATACCTATCTTCTGTAAAAAACTTTAAGATAGGTACGAACAATTTTTCTTCAATGGTCTTCCTCTCATCAACAGTAAGTCCGTTATAAACCAAATCATAAGCCTGTATGGTATATAGCTGCCATACAAAGTCGTTTAGGCTCTGCCAGAAAATGCGTCCCCCATCTTCTTCACTTTTTCTTTTGGGATGTAAAGGCCATTTTTCATATTGCGAGGCATAATTGAGCAGTACGTTTCTTACGTAATCTGCATATTTCTTTTCTCCAGATATCTGATAAGCAATGCCACAGTTCAGCATATTGCTATAGTTCTTCTTATGTTGCTCATGCGTGTAGCCACCCCCACCATCTTTAGGTACCGGCACAACTATTGGTGTTGCCAAGGCTTTATCTGCATCGTTTTTAACGCTTTGATAAGATTGGCGTAAAAGTGGATAAGTAGCTACACCCTTTCTAACAGCCAAAACATTTGCCTTGGTGAGCATTATGCTTGGATGCGTTTGAGCCATAAGCGATATGCTTAAAAAGGCGCAAAAAGATACTAATACCACTTTTTTTAAGTAGTTCATACGTTGTAATTTAAGTTAATGATTAAGCTAAGGTCGGCTTATATTTTTCTGATTAATTTTCTGTTTCGTTGATGATCTGTTGGGCCGCAAAGCCTGCTTTACTAATCTGCCATATTTCATCAAGATGACTGGCCATGGCCTCTTCTGCCTTTAGTACATCCTGCGTTTCTATTGCTGCCAATATTTGCCTGTGTTCTTTTATTGCAGTTTTAGCCCGGTTATCACCACAAACTTTATTTTCTACAATGTTCTTAATCAAATCTGGCACCAATATCAAAATCATCGATTCGATAACAGAGTTTTTAGTGGCCTTTGCAATCTTGATATGGAACAACATATCTTCTTCTACCGCATCTTTGCCATGACTAATCTTGTGCTCATAATCATGCATTGCCGACCTGATGCTCGCTAAGTCTTCTTCCGTTCTTCGCTCAGCAGCCAACTTAACCGCATTTAGTTCTAAATGATATCGAGCTTCTATCAGGGCATTAAAATCATCTTTATTAAATTTAATGATATCAGATATGATATTATCAATTACATTGATACTTAAACCCGCCACATAGGTTCCACTCTGTGGGTTGGTTTTTAACAAACCATAAAACTCCAATTTCAATATCGCCTCGCGAATGTAGCTTCTGCCAAGGCCAAAACGTTCTGAAAGCACCCTTTCTGCTGGCAATCGATCGCCCGGTTTTAACTGTCCGGAAATAATTAACTGCTTTAATTGCCCTATAATTTTATCTACGGGCGATTCTAATTGTATAGCGGTGATGGTATCTATTAGTGATTTCATTATTTAGACTTTTATTTGGTAGACCAATTAATTGGTCTACCAAAAATAAACATTCAAATGGGTATTCAAAAACATATTTCAAATTATCTCACACTATCTTGGAATAACCTCTAAATCGATCTTCCAACGATCTGTCCTAAACGGATACATGGGCAAACCCGCAGCATTGTACAGGTAATTTTCTCCTGGGTTATCCGCCCAAGCGTATCTCACAGCTATCGGATTTTTAACCTCATCATTCCATACTGTTACTTTATTTCCTTCTACTTTTGCCTGTGCCCAAACATATTTTCGATCTTCACCTGCTACCATAAAATTAGATCGTTCAGCTTTTTTATTTACCGTTAATCCATCGGCATGATCAAATGTCAATGCAACTTTAGAACCATCTATTTTCATCGATTTGAACACAGGACCATCGGCTACTAATCTTTGGTCATAAACTAATTGTAAAACTTTATTGGCCACCCTTTCCCCTACTGGAAGCTTATTTGTCGGGTGAATATCATCGGCTAACCCCAAATCAATAATGGTTACCAGTCCGGCATTTACTTGTTTAGTCGCTTTTTCCTGAGCCTCCCTTAGCATTGCCCAAGCGGAGTTTACTTCTGGTACTACAGATACTTTTTTATAGTTAGGCAATTGCACAACTACAATAGGCAATTGAGGTTGGTTAAAAACTTTTCTCCAATCTTTTATTAAATTCTTTAATAAACCTTCATATTCATCGGCCCAGTTGGCATTACTTTCACCTTGATACCATATTACACTTTTGTACTGCAATGTTTTTAAAGGGTTGATCATGGCATTATAAATAGAAGACGACACATCGTTAGGATGTACTGCAATATTAATGTGCTGAATTTTGTAGGCCCAATTGCCATCAAGCGTTACCCTATTTCCACTTCCAGACTTAAAGAACATTTTACCCTGGGGACCCCAAATGCCACCGTTCCTACCTTTATTGGCTACGCGAACAAGCACCTTGTTCAGCCCTGGCTTGAGTAGGCCTTTGCTTATGGTAAATTCCCTCAGTAAATCGCGGCTATCTGGCGAAGAACCCAATTTCACACCGTTAAAGAAAACCACACTTTGATCGGCAATTCTGCCCAAGCTTAAAAAGGCATCTTTTTGGCAATCAGCATCGTTTAAATTAAGCTCCCTATAAAACCAGATCACCCCATCTACATTTTGTAAACCTGCCTTTTCCCATAGGGTTGGCAGCTTAATCATCGCCCAACTCTTTTCATAAACCGGTATAGTAGGATTTATGGTATCCCAAAGTACATCTGCATTGCTATACTGGTTCAATTTACCCTGTGTTTTTTCCAGTTCTACCATTTTATCTGCAAGATATTGCTTTTGGTTTTTTTGCCCAATTTCGTTTAAAATAGGCTTTAATCTAGCAATAGTATCTAAAGATGGTGCACTTATGAAACCTTCTATTACCGTTCCCCCATAGGCACTACTGATCAATCCGATAGGAACATTAAGTTCTTCTTGCAATTTACGTCCCATATAATAGGCCACCGCTGAAAATTTGCCCACCGATTGCGGACCACAAAGCTGCCAAGGTGTTTTCTTGGTCAAATCATCTAAGGGTTGAAATTCTATATCTCTGTTCACATTAAACACCCTGATATTTTGGTTAGCGGCATTGGCAATATCCTTCTCTCCACCATCGGCCTTCATTAACAAAAAAGCCATATTACTCTGCCCACTACACAGAAAAACATCCCCCAAAAGAATATTATCCAATATTAGCTCGTTAATTTTCAAAACAAACGGACCACCTGCAGGAGAAGATTTTATTTCCGTTTGCCATTTACCTTGTCCATTAGCTTGTGCAGTATAATCGCTGCCCCTAAAACTGATGCTTATTTTTTCTCCCGGATCTGCCCAACCCCAAAGCGTAATAGGGCGGTCGCGCTGCAAGACCATATTACTTCCAAAAATCTGCGGCAGCTTTACCTTGGCCAATACATCTGTGGTGATGGTCAACAAAAGCACCAATGCGAGTAATATTTTTGAATGGCTATTCATTTATTTTAGGGGTTAGTTACTCATTATGGGTGACAAATTATGGGTTTAGGCATGCCACTCATCACTTGCAACAGCTATTATATCTTAATGATCTTTTTTGTGGTTGTGATCTTTCCAGCATTTTCAATCGACAGGATATAAATACCCGCCTGTATATGTTGTACATCTATTTCTTGCGTCTGGTTACCGCCGACTTTCTTAGTTACCAGCACCTGCCCCTGAACATTTAATATCTTGATCACGTCGCCATTTACAACACCTGCCACATTGATATTACGGCTGATTACAGGATTAGGATAAACACTTACGGCATCAGAAAAACTTACTACCACAGATTTAGGATCGCTAATATGCTGTGTTCCATCATTATCCACACCAATTAAGCGATAGTAATTTACACCAGACGCCGGATTTAAATGGGTATAGTTATAATTAAAGATACCAGGTTTGTTATTGGCTGCTATACTATAAATATCTTCAAAACCATTTAGCCCTCTATGTTGTAAAACATAATTTTTCAGGTTCACTTCAGAAGTAGTCTGCCAAGCTAATTTCACGCTGTTCAAACTTTCTTTTGCGGTAAAGCTCAATAAGGTCAAAGGCAAAGTAGTATTGGCTTCGCCTACAATCAACGGAGAAAATGCACTTGTGGTGAAAGTTGCAGTATTTGCCGCCGCATTTCCTGAACCTGTAAAAGTGCCATAAGCTCCTGCGCTATAAGAAGCAATACCAATTTGGGCATTACCAAAACCAGCAAAATCTGCCCCCTCTAAAGCACTTGGCCAAGCCAAAGTAACATCTGCATTACCAGAACCCGCAGAACGGCTAATATTCCAAACCGCATCTACCATTCTCAATTTTTGTGCTGCCGTTAATGCGGCACCACTTGGGGTAGCATTTGAGGTAGCTCCCGAGAATACGTTGATATCGAAAGTTGAAGCCGTTGTTGGTGCTAAGGTAACAGGTGCATAATAACCAGCCGTACCGACTGGAATCAAAGTAGATGCCGATAAATCTGTAAACCTTACTTTTCCAACTGCACCAGTAGAGGTATTAGCCGCTGTTAAAATATAGGATGAATTACCGAAGCTGCCTCCAAAAGAGCCTGTTGAAGCAAGCGTAACCATATCTCCCTCACTAACGGTTAACTTAGCACCATTTAAGGTCAGTTTTCCATTAATGGTAACACTCTTGTTCGTGGTAGCCGAAGTATTGAAGGTTACATCTCCCAAGACATTATTACTTGCTGTTGAAAAAGGAGATGTGGTTGCTCCATTAAAAATAAAATTGGTTCCAGCAGAAAGCGTAAGGCTTCCGAAAGAATTGATATCGAAGCTACCATCTACACCATTGCTATTAGAAGTCGTTAAGGTTGGGTTATCACCTATAAGATTTATTGACGTACCTGAGCTTAGCGCAGCTTTTGATAACGTTATACTACCAAAACCATTAGTACCACCAGTTGTAGAAGTATTGATAATATATGTATTAGCTTCAATATTTGGACCACTTACCAAAAGACCTGGTGCCGAACTTATCGATGTAAAGTCTGCAGCGCTATTGAAGGTGATCACATTACTTCCCGAAGTTACTACAGCCGCACTTGTTGAAGTATTAACAGAAGATCTAAATTGAACTCTTCCTGTAGAAGCAGCAACCCCATTTGTTTTTATCTGATTATTTTGAACGTTAACTGTTCCATATATATATGAAATTAATGCTCCAGCTAAGTTTATTGAAGAGCCTAGCGTAACATTTGCATCGGTAGCAACCGAAAAAGCCCCAAGATTAAAACTTCCTGAACCAGAAATTAATTGAGGGGTATTACCAATTAAAATAAGATTAGAGGAGCCAGTTGCGGCAACCCCTAAAGTACCATTATTAACGATATTACCAAAAATTGGCGATGGACCTGTACCATTCAACAAGAAAGAAGATCCATTTTCTATAGTCAAGTTTTCTACGCCTAAGAAATTTTCAGATAATGAAATTGCTACATTATTCCTGATAATAACATTGCCGAAGTTTCTATTCGTAAAGATATTTGATACATTCGCAGTCTCCATTATAAAATTACTACCCGATTGGAATACAGCTATGTTTGAGGTGGAACCCCCAAACGGATTGTACTGGCTTTTATAAATAAATGACGAGCCAGACTGAAATATCACTGATTTATCCACAGAAGGATTTGTTGAGGTTGTCAAAGTACTAAAAGCATTAACCCCAGAACCTGCATTACAAGAACTTCCTGACCCAAACCTTAAAGCAGAAGCTGCTTTTATAGAAAGTCTATTTGCAGCAGTACCCAAAACATTTAATTGACCTTGTATAGTACTATTAGAAGTGCTATTGAAGACTAAACACATTACACCTAAGTTTCCATTAATGTTCAACATGCTGTTAGCCGATACCACCACTTCTCCATCTATATAAAGGTAAGTTGTTCCTGAACTGGTTCTTGCCAAGTTAAGGATTGCGCCGTTTTGCAATACTAGTTTACTTAAAATCTCATTTCCGGTAGGTTGCAAAGTAACTGCACCAGTAGCACCACTACCTATATTACTTCCATCAAAAATTAAAATATCTGCAGAATTAACCGTAGATCTAGCTCCTCCAATGCCACCTACGCTTAAACTCCAATTGTTGGCAGAACTCCAGGAAGTAGATGTTCCTCCCACCCAGTAATAAGTCCCTTGTGCAAAGCTTAAAGCTATCACAAAACACATTGCAATTGTTAAAAGTAATTTTCTTTTCATCTGTTTATAATTTTATTTTTAGTGGTCAGATGTTCCTTACCATGACTTAAATACATCATACCCTGTGTTTAATGATTATTTAATCGTGGATGGTTCATATGGAATAAATATTTGGTTTTAGGTTGAGGAGAGCCTATTAAGTCCTCCAATTATTTTTTATAGATTCCCGTTAATTTCTAGATTATCTAGCCAAGCTTTAGACATGGTCTCGTTGCCCTTTGGCGTAACGCCATAAATGATAAAGCCATTCAAGTTTTTACCTTGCTCTAAACCTGCTGTTACAAATTCGCCGGGAATACGTTTACCGTTTACCCATACCTGATAAGTGCCCGAATTTAGGGTCTGCTCTCCTTCTTTGCTATATTTTTTGGCCTCAGCACTATTATTGCTATAAACCTCAATAAGGTAATCTGTATTTTTCACAAAAGATGTTCCTTTTACCGCAGCCCACTTACCGCTATTGCGGGTATAAAAATTAATCTCGTTAGCCGCAGACAAATTCCATCTTAAGCCTGCAAAAATCTCTGTAGAAGTTTCTTTAATGCCACCATTGCCTTGAAAAAGATCATCAGAATTTTCTGCAGCACCATTGGCAAATATCCATTGTCCGGCAGCAACATTATCGATCTTGATATTGAAACTAGTTTTAACTATGCTTTCCAGTGCAAGATTATAGATAGAAAACTTACTGGTAGTAGTACCTGCAACGATTTCCAAACCAGCACCTTTAATAAAATCGGCTCCCTTCTTCACTAAGTTGAAAGCGCCTGAACCATCGGAAGCAGTCCTGATCCTTACCTTGACGGCTTTGTTATTGGCTATTTTTGGTAGAAATGAAGTTGAAGATGCACCTGGATTAGGATTAAAAGAGGCCTCTTTATCGCCAAAATCATAATTTATAACTGGAGATTGCGCTAAAGCAACATAATTAACCGAGAATGTTAAAGCAACAAGGGCAAAAAATTTCTTCATCATGATTTTTATAATTAAGTTTAGTATTCTGTTATATTGAAATCGTTAAACCAAAGGGTTTCATCTCGTAAAGCATCTGGCTGAAGCGTTCTTCTGTAAATCCCCCATTTTGGACGACAGCTAGTCGTATTTTTACGCCACATTTCGATATTGGTAAAGGCTTGCTTTAACAAAAGCTTGCCATCGCTAATTCTGTTGATCTGTATTTCATATTTACCATCGAAAGAAAAAGTAGCTCTTTCAATTACTTCTACCCACTGGCCCCTAAAATCGGCTAAAGGAATGGTAGCAATATATTTTTGAGAAGTTGCCTCGGTATCACCAGTATGGATTACTTGTAAAATGTCTCCTCCTGCCTTATAACGAGGAGTTAGAGTAATAATTGGCAATTGGTTGTCGCCATCAATAGGTTTTAGCTGGTGAATATGGGTAAAGTCACTAGAAGGTTTAAAGCCTGCATCCAATTTGAATTTCCACCTGTAAAGTACTCTCTCGTCTTTACTAGCTTTCAAGCTTTCTGGAGACTTATCATAAGTTTTGATTTCATTACGCTGTCTATCCGAATCTTCACATTTATCGTTATCGGGCGTAACATGGATATGAAAAGCAAATACATAACGTTTTAAATCGGCATCGAATACCTGTGTAATATGCTTCCCAAAGCTAGGATGGCTACAATCTGGGGCTTCTATCACATCGCCACTCCCTCCAAGCACATTATTAATCAACTGGTAGGTATCGCTAGTCCCATTGGCACTCAAGGTAACTCCATCAGCATTTGTAGTTTGAGCACCTCCATTATTGGCTACCTCTTCTTGTTTAACAGCGGTATTATTTTGCTTGCTGCAGGCGTATCCAAAAAAGCAGATGCACAAGATATAAAGCAGATTTTGCTTGTTCATACAAAGGAATTATTTGGTTGACCAATATTTGGTTGACCAAATTTATACAAATAATATTACGAAGCAAATTTTTTAACGTTTTTTTGATAAGAAGGGAATCGAAATTGTTACGACTGCCATTTAACAGTTTTTCGAGCAGATTTTTGGGTTATACAAGCCAGAATAGATGAAATACTTTTGTTATTTTCCACGCCAAAAACTCCGTAAATTTTTAAAACTCACGAAGTTTAACTAATTGAAAAAATAATGATTTAAAAACTCAACAATACATAAAATTGTTAAGTAAAGACTAACTAACGATTAGTAAAACGCTCTTCGGCTTCGTCTATAGTTTGGCCAACTACTTTTTGTAGAGCCATAGCTTTATTTGCGATTACCGGATCTTGATCGTAATTAGTTAGATAAACGATTTTTTTAAGCTGGTTATCATACACAAACTCAAATTCATAACGCAATACTTTAGCGTCTTTTAGATTAGCATTTTTATTTGCCAGAACAGAGGGTATATCCAATAATCCCAGCTCGTTGATCTTACTGTGCAAATAGATAACATTATTGGCACGAAGCTTAAAGTTTTTTTTGATCAGCGAATCTCTTTTATCCAAATACGCATAAGACCCAGTTTTAGAATCATAACTATTCAACAAACTATCGCCTACACCCCAGCTATAACGAAGTGAAACAAAAGAAGCCGCACTATGACTTCCTTGCTTTAATTTCAAAAGGTAAAAGCCACCAATCAAAGCGATAACAATTACCGCAACAATACCAATGGTAGAAATATTAATTTTAAATTTTTGTTTCATTATTGGACTTGAGCGGCTTCTTTATCTATTAAAGTTAGTTCTATTTCTTTTTGCATTTTGGAAATAGCACCTTTCATTCTTTCATTGCCCTTGAAATTTGGCAAATAAGTTACTTCTTTTGATTTCTTTTGGTAATTAAATTTTATAAAATAACGTACATTCTTAGGATTTTTTAAATCTTCTTCGCTATTGGCTACCACATTTGGCAAATTCCAAAATCCTTGCACATCTGCAATACTGTCTAAATATTTAATATCCCGTTGATCAAGCTTAATATTTTTGACAACAAGCGAATCGTACTTGTTCAAATACTTAAATTCGCCCGTAGCAGAATTATAAGTATTCTCCAGATTTTCTCCCTTCCCCCATTTATATTCTAATGAAACAAAATATTTCTCCTGAAAAGGAGCATTTCTGATAAGGGGTGCATAATAAATAATGCTGTATATCAGAAATGGAACAATAACACTTAAAGCAAGGAATATTTTTTTACCTCTTGAACTCATGATTAATCTTCTACAAAATTATGTGACGCATTTTCGTCAAACTCTCCTTCCCATTTAGCAATCACCACGGTAGCTAAACAATTTCCAATTACATTGACCGAAGTTCTTGCCATATCCATTAATTCATCGATACCTAAAATAGCGGCAATAATAAAAACAGGCAGACCAAATTGTTCTGCTGTAGCAATAAGTACAATTAATGAGGCTCTTGGTACGGCTGCAACACCTTTAGAAGTTATCATTAACGTAAATGCAATGGCCAACTGCTGTCCTATACCCAAATGCATACCTGCTGCCTGTGCCACAAAAATAGAGGCCAAAGAGAGATATAGCGATGTACCATCTAAATTGAAGCTATAGCCAGTGGGTATCACAAAAGAAACGATTTTACGTGGAACACCAAATTTTTCCATATTGCTCATTGCCTTTGGCAAGGCAGCATCTGAACTTGTAGTAGCAAAAGCTATAGAAACCGGTTCTTTTACCGCCTGAATAAATTTTTTGATGGAAATTTTCAGGACAAGCATTATAGGCACAAATACCAACAGTACAAATGCGATTAAGGCAATATACAAAGATCCCAATAGCATAAATAGGTTCTTTAAAATATCTACCCCTAAGTGGCCAACCGTATATGCCATAGCTGCACCTACTCCAATTGGGGCGAAATACATAATCAAATTGGTAAACTTAAACATCACTTCCGACAAACTTTCGGTCAAATCTACCAAAGGCTTTCGTTTCTTTTCGTCTACCATGGCCAATCCAATACCAAACAGCACCGAAAAAACTACGATCTGCAATACCCTATTTTCATACATCGATTTCACAATATTTTCAGGAAATAGGTCATAAAAGAAATTAGCAAATTTATAAACGCCGTGTACATGTTGTGGCAAATGTTCTAATGCTGGGTCTGGAGCCTTGACAGTAGGTAGCTGCTCATGAGGCATATGTTTAATATCTACACCTACACCAGCATGGGTAATATTAATTACCGCTAGGCCAATAAAAATGGCACAGGATGTTGCACAGAAGAAATACAACATGGACTTCCAAGCCATACGTCCTACCTGCTTTAAATCTGAATGACCTGCAATGCCATAAACCAAAGTGCCAAAAAGTATGGGGCCAACAATGGTTTTAACCAACTTGATAAAACCTTTGCTAAGGGGGTGCAGGGCTCCGGCAACATTTGGAAAATCTACCCCTACAAATACCCCAAGTAACATACACACTAAGATCCAAGTGGTCAAGTTTTTTCTAAATAAAGCAAAAGCTATCAAAACTACCGCAATGATCAAACGCATAGATTTCATTACATCATCTGATACGGGAACTATGTCAAACTCTTTTAAAAGCGTAATAATTAATGCTATGGTAATGGAAATAATGGTAATGATACCTATCCGTGTTTTTTTCATTCGTTTTAGTTTATGTTGTGTCTATTTATACAAAAACACATGCAGTCTATTTGGTTATTTGTTTATTCTAGTTTTGTTTTCCTTTTCCAAATGAACACCTTTAAATTGGGCAGCCATTATTTAAACCTGTCCTTTAACAACTCAAAAGTATTTATTGGTTACGTTGGATTTCGACAAAATTAAATATTTGAGCTTAGCACGCAAACATTTATTAATTTAGCGTCTTCATAAGTTGTAACATTTTAAGCACATCTAGTTCTAATAGACATACAAAAACATTAAATGGACCGAAAAGATCAGCTTTTTAAAGAAATTTTCGATAAAAACTCAAAGAAGATATTTCACCTATGTTATGGTTATACAGGTGATAAAGATTCGGCGAATGATCTTTTGCAGGAAACTTTTTTAAAGGTATGGCAAAACCTGGACAAGTTCAGGAATAAGTCGCTTATTTCTACATGGATCTATAGGATTGCCGTAAATACCTGCCTAACTTACCTGCGATCAGAAAAACGACAGGCCAAAGATGAGCTGACGGATAATATTATAGAAAACAGAATAGAAGAGTATTCTGAAAAAAACGAGCAAGTGGCCCTGCTCTATAAAAGCATCTCAAAACTTGAAGAAAATGATCGTTTGATCATTACCATGGTATTAGACGAACTTCCTTATAATGAAATTGCTGAAATATCAGGCATTAGCGAAGGCAATTTGAGAGTAAAAATACATCGCATTAAACAGAAACTTACTGAAATATACAATCAACATGCAAGAATTTGATCACATAGAGGCATTATGGGCTAAGCATACAGTTGATGTGAAAATATCTGCCGACGATATGCTTAAGCAGGCCAAAAAAGAAGTAGGCAGCATGCGCACCAAATCTTTATTGAACATATTGGGTATGGCACTATCTTTTTTCTTGATGGCTGCATTATGGTTGTTCAATTTTCAGTCATGGACTACCCACGCTGGTATCAGTATCATTATTATAGCCATTGGTGTTTATACCATAATCTTATACAAGAACCATCGAATTCTTGCAAAAAGTGATTTTACAGCAAATCCGACCGAATTTATTGCCAGACTAAAGGCCTACCAATTAAGTCGATTTAGTTTATACAATCGCTTATACTGGTTTTACGCCATGGCACTTTCCCTGGGTATGATCTTCTACTTTGTAGAAGTATTAAACAATATTCAGCCCTGGCTACAATTTTTAATGATAGCCGTCAGTTTTGGTTGGATGATCTTTTGCTCTACCTTGGTTAGAAAGGCAGTAATCAAAAAAGATAGGGAACGTATTTCTCTTTTGATAGAAAAATTCGAACGCATAAGCTCGCAGTTTCGGGAAACAGAATAAAATGGTACAACTTTCGTTCTTGATAACTAAATGAGGAAGTTTAAGAACGTTTTTTTAAAGTTTGGCCTATCTATTTCGGCTGTTTTTCTTTTTTCTTTTATGCCGCACGCACATCTCTACCCAGAGATAGTAGATTGGGAAACCCATTTTAAAGGCGTACCTAACTATCAATCTGATTATGCGGCTTCAACAAGTACCATTTGGCAGTATGGCTATACTTCCACCATTAAAGGGGGTAATTTGAACATTGACTTCAAATTTTTGGCAGGTGTAGACCCCAAAAATTCTTGGGTAAAAAAAGAAAGGATAAAAAACAGCAAGACCAGCAAAGATTTGCTCAATCATGAACAGGGCCATGTCTATATTAATTTTCTATTACTAAAAAATGGCGAATTGATCTTAAAAAACCAAAACTATACCATAAGCAACTACAAGGGCCTTATTCAAAAAATTGCTATACAAATTGGAAAATACTATAGTGAAATGCAGGATAAATATGATTCCGAAACCAAACATGGTACCGATTTGGCTGCGCAAAGCAAATGGGATCAATTTTTTCAATCAGAGCTCAATAAGCTTGAACCCTGATTTTTCCCTATTAAGTAAAAAGCCTGTTGTTACCCCCCTGGCTTAACCTCCGATGAGGAGAAGCTATTTCCTACCAAACGATATTTGATGGTCTTGATCAAAGTGGTAGTCTTTCCACTATCACGCTGCAAAATTGGAATGGACCTAAATAAGTCACCATTTTTAACAAAAAATTTATCATTTCCTTCATATCCCTTCATGCTAGTTATACCCGGAAAGCTGATCTTATTGAAATCATTCCCATTAAATTCATAAACATTTAAGTCATTTACGTTTTTTCTGACCACAGACTGCACATAAATTTCCGGGTTGCCATCATTGTCCAAATCCATATTCCAAGCATCGGTTATTATCCCATTCCTTTCTACCGAAATTGATTTATATTTATTTTTTACCGAATCCGACATCAGGATTAAAAAGTTTCCTGTAGTATCTACTCCTTTCCCCCAACTTACCACTTCAAAATAATAGCCGGGCTTGATCTCAATACTCTTATAAAATGGAAATGGGTTTAATGATTTGGTTATTGGAGCCTGTTTTGGTTCCAAAACTTGTTTATCACCCTCGTTGCAGGAGGCCAATATGGTTAGCAATAGTAAGATCGCAAAAGATGATTTGATAAAGTTCTCAAATTTCATTGATTAATCATTTTAAAATTCCAATTTATAGCTTTTAGTCTTTTTTGCAAAATTCTATTTCACTTTAACATCGGCTGCCCCATTGTTTAATAAGGTTTCCGTTACCACACTTCTTTTTCCACTAGGCGTGATTACAATCGTTTTCAACATTTTTTTTTGTCCCTGGGGTACAATTACCTGAATGGGATCGATATACATTGTCGCATTTTCAGAGGGTCTATAACCATCTAAGGTATAATAAATTTTAGCCCCAACAACCGGTACTTTCAAATTAATGGTGATCTGTTCTCCTTGGATGGGTTCATCAGTTTGGCCTATAGGTGTAGGCACCCAATAATTGGTAGCAGTCTGGTCTAATCGGTTTAAGTGTAAAGGAATTCTTTGCTCGGTAAAGTTTTTAATGTCTTTTCTTTCTAATGGGGTCCATGCAATTTCGGCCAAGGCATATATCCTGGGAAACAGCATATATTCAACTTTTGCAGGGCTTTCTAGATATTCAGACCACATATTAGCCTGTACACCTTTGATATATTTTTTCTGATCTTCTGCCAATTCCTGTGGTACGGGATCATAATTATAGACTTTGGTAAAATTCGAAGTACCCTTGCCTCTCCTGCCTATGGTTAGCGGTTCGTCAACAGACAAGGATTGTTTATGATCGAAATACAAACCATTGGTGGATGGCGTCATGATTACATTGTGGTTTTGTTGTGCCGCCTCTATACCTCCCTTTACCCCTCTCCACGACATTACCGTGGCATTAGGTGCCAAGCCTCCCTCCAAAATTTCATCCCATCCAATAATAGAACGACCTTTACCGTTAATATACTTCTCTATTCTTTGAATGAAATAGCTTTGCAATTCGTGCTCGTCTTTCAATCCTTTTTCCTTGATCAATTGCTGACAAAATTCAGATTCTTTCCAATACTTTTTGGGGCATTCATCTCCACCAATGTGAATGTATTTTGAAGGGAAAATAGCAATGATTTCATCCAGTACATCTTCCAAAAACCGAAAAGTATCCTCTGATGGCACGAAAACATCGTCAAATACCCCCCATGTTTGTTGTACCTGTTTACCTGTTCTTGGACCAGACCAAGGAGCCTTTTCTCCTATGGGCGTATCTCTTTCCGGAAAGCAGCTTAATGACGGATAAGCCGCAATTGCCGCAGAACTATGCCCTGGAAGCTCTATTTCCGGGATTACATTTATATACCTTGCTGCCGCATAGGCAACAATCTCTTTTGCATCTTGTTGTGTATAAAATCCCTTATACACTTCATTATCTGTCCCTCCCGTACCTGGATAATCGCCAATAATCGTTCCGTTTCTACTTCCCCCAACCTCGGTAAGCTTGGGATACTTTTTAATTTCTATTCTCCATCCCTGATCTTCTGTTAAATGCCAATGAAAATTATTCAGCTTATAGGCAGCCATTAGGTCGATGTATTTTTTCACAAATGAAACTGGAAAGAAATGACGTCCAACGTCAAGATGCATTCCACGATAAGCAAAACGGGGATAGTCATTGATCTCTGCATTCTGGATCACATTTCCCAATTTCTTATCTGGCATTAACTGCATAAAAGACTGCAGGGCATAAAACAGACCTGCATCTTTACCTATAAGTTTAATATGGCGACTGGTAATCTTGATCTGGTAACCCTCGTTTGGAAGTTGGTCAGCTCCCATACTGGTTAGTTCCATTACTTTTTGCCCAATTGGCGCTGTTTTAACCAGCTTTAGTTTAAACCCTTTAGTTAATGCAAAAGACCGTAAGGCTTCAGCAATTTTTAAGTTCTTATGTTCTTTGTTCAACAGTACCACTGTATGGTCCAATACAAATGACCCACTCGTCTTATTTACGCTTACTGGTGCAGGAATGAGCCCCATATTGTCATCGGTTTGCGCGATGCTACTTAAAGAGATAATGGTAGAGCATACCATTAGAAATAGTTTTTTCATTTTACCTAGGATTGATAGGCACAAGATAAATATTTTAGGATAACTATTAAATAATTGAACAATGCTTATTTAACATCCTGAAAATTATCTGTCAAGTTCGAATCCAACAAATAGCCATAAGGACCCAAAAAAATACTCCCCGGATTTTGATCAACCACCATCATTAAAGCACAATTAAACAATAATCAAACTAAGGGGCTGACATTATTAACAGCAACCCCCTTATGCACAAAAAAAGCCCCCTGAGATTTACTCAAGAAGCTTTTTCTCTTTTCTAAGATAAAGGTTAAAATACTGCCTTTACGCTGTCATTCTTTGCAGCAAGGTAACGTTCAGCATCTAAAGCAGCCATACAGCCAGATCCTGCCGCCGTTATGGCCTGCCTATAATAATGATCTTGAACATCTCCACAAGCAAAAACGCCTTCTACGTTAGTTTTAGAAGTCCCTGCGATGGTTTTAAGATACCCCGTTTCATCCATATCCAACCATCCCCTAAAAATATCGGTATTCGGTTTATGACCTATCGCTACAAAAAAGCCCTCTACCTCTAGTGTTGTTGCCTGTTCAGTTTTATGGTTAAATACTTTTACACCTGTAACATTTTTACCGTTACCAATAATCTCGGTGGTTTCCGTATTATAGATCACCTCAATATTAGGGGTATTCAACACACGATGAACCATTGCTTTTGAGGCACGAAATTCGTCTCTACGGATCAACATATAAACTTTTTTACACAACTTAGCCAAATAGGTGGCTTCTTCTGCTGCTGTATCGCCAGCACCAACAATGGCTACATTTTGTCCTTTGAAAAAGAAACCATCACAAACGGCACAAGCAGATACACCAAAACCATTATATTGTTGCTCGCTAGGCAAGCCCAACCATTTTGCTTTAGCACCTGTGGCAATAATTACCGTATCGGCCGTAATAGTCTTGGTTTCATCTACCACTACCTTATGTGGCAATACAGAAAAATCAACAGAACTTACATATCCAAAACGAATCTGCGTACCAAAACGCTCTGCCTGTTTTTTAAAGTCTTCCATCATTTCCGGTCCCATTATTCCATTCGGATAACCCGGAAAGTTATCGACATCGGTGGTTTGGGTCAGCTGACCGCCCATTTCCATTCCTGTATATAAAACTGGCTTTAAATCTGCTCTGGCGGCATAAATAGCTGCAGTATAACCTGCCGGGCCTGATCCAATGATCAGACATGATACATGTTCTTTTTCTTCTTGTTGCGACATTATATATTTATTATAACCACAAATTTAAGCTTTAACTACTAAAGCAAGAACACTTGTGGAGAAAGATGAAATTGTGAAGATAATTTGGGTATCGGAGGTTGATAGCGCGATGTCCAAAAATATGATGTGTGGCTGGCTAGTTGTTGTATTGCTGAATTATGATATCGTTCATAATTTATTTGGCCAATTTTCTTCCGACTTCCGACTATTTCCCTTTATTCGCTTTCAGCAACCTTACAAAATTGCCTCCTAAAATTTTCTTAACATCAGCTTCCTTGTAACCTCTTTTTAGCAAGGCTGCCGTTACCTTTGGAAAGTCTGCCACGCTATCTATGCCTTGTGGAAACGACTCTGCTCCATCAAAATCTGCTCCTATTCCCACATGGTCTACCCCTATCAGCTTCACTATATGATCAATATGATCAACCAACAGTTCAATACTTGGCCTTATCTCATTCGCTTCTTTTGGATGCAAGGCAATTAAGGTATCCACAGCTAAAGATCTTCCGTATTTTTCGCTAAGCTGTTTAAACTCTTCTGTATGTTTTTCCAAAAACTGTCGATGCTTTCTGTTATAGGTAGAGTCTAAAAAACCACTGTAAAAATTAAGTGAAATTACCCCTCCATTTTTGCCCACGGCCTTTATTTGGTCATCTTTCAAGTTTCTTGGCACCGGATTTAGGGCATAGGCACAACTATGTGATACCAATATGGGCTTGGTAGAAGTTTGAATAGCATCATAAAATGTTCTTTCGCCCACATGTGATAAATCTACCATTACACCCAACGTATTCAGTTTCCTTACCACTGCTTTCCCAAAATCGGTTAAACCTGCTTTTTCAGAAAGCACTTTTTGGTTGCTCTCTTCAGCTGCAGAACTGGCCCAGTTGGTACTATTATTCCAAGTTAAGGTTAAATAAATCATTCCTCTTTTCGCCAGCTGTTCCAGCTTTTCGAGGTTGTTCTCTATCATATGACCACCTTCCACACCAATCATGGCAGCCAACTTATTTTCTTTAACTGCCTCTTGTAAATCTTGTGCATTGTTGACCAGCGCAATTCGATTAGGATATCTCTTAATTAGACTATATAAGGAATCTATCTGACGATTTGCCAAGTCGTAGCCACCCTTTTCGTCACACCATATAGAGAACACCTGCACATCTAAACCACCCTGTTTGGCACGTACCAAATCGAAGTTACCCGTACTTTGTAACTGACCAATATCTATTCCAGATTTTATTTGGTTATATAGAATATCTCCATGCGTATCAACCATTATGGCCTGTTGATGTATCTTTGCAGCATCTTGTGCGAATACTTTTATGCCCAGCAATAGTAAAAGCCATAAACCGAATCTTTTCTTCATATCACTGTAGCTCTAAAATTTCTGCTTTCGTTAATCTAGCAGTACTCATTAATTTATCATGGTCGAATACTTGTTTCAGCTTCTTTTTTAAATCGTACCAAGTACCTACTTTAAGTCCTTCTTTATACTGACCAATAAATAATTGTTTGCCCTTATAATCGAATAATTTGAGTTCTCCGTCCAACTTACCATTAATATAAGTTCTATATCCCATTATTTTCCCATCTGGAAAATAGTCATACCATTTACCTTCTTCCAAACCATTTACATATTCGCCCTGCTGAGAGATATACCTATCTGTACTGGGGTTTTTAAAATTGGTATAGTTCTGATAGTTGTATTCGAAAATACTGTTGTAAAAAATAAATTTCCCATGAGGCGTGCTTAGCTGTTCATCTTTATAAGCACCAGAAAGCATTAGGTTATCATATAGGTCATATCTTTTCAATACCCATAAATCCTCATTGCTCAGCTTACCATATACCCCATAAGAAGTGGCCTTATTTGCATCAGAAACGATTCTATTTCCATTAAAGTAAATTGGTTTTACTTGGGCTTGAGCACAAAAGAAGATGAGACTAAACGACAGCAACAACAAATTAAATTTCATAGTATTAGGTTTGTATTATACCCACATTAAACGATTTTTTTATTGGCGATTGATTAGAAGCCTCTATACCCAAAGATATGACTTTTCTAGTTTCTAACGGATCGATCACCCCATCTACCCATAAACGTGAGGCGGCGTAATAAGGTGTGGTCTGACGGTTATATTTTTCGGTTATCTCATCCAAAAGTTTATTTTTATGGTCATCATCCAGGTTTTCCCCTTTTGCTTTCAGGGAGCTCTCTTGAATTTGTAATAAAACTTTTGCCGCTTGGGCCCCACCCATCACGGCAATTTTGGCACTTGGCCATGCATAGATCAATCTAGGATCATAAGCTTTACCACACATCGCATAATTACCCGCACCATAAGAATTACCCACCACAATGGTAAATTTAGGCACTACCGAATTTGCTACTGCATTTACCATCTTTGCACCATCTTTGATAATACCTCCCTGTTCAGATCTGCTGCCTACCATAAACCCTGTTACATCCTGTAAAAAAACCAATGGAATTTTTTTCTGGTTACAGTTCATGATAAATCTGCTCGCCTTATCTGCACTATCAGAATAGATCACTCCTCCAAACTGCATTTCCCCTTTCTTAGATTTCACCACCTTACGTTGATTGGCTACAATACCTACCGCCCAACCATCAATACGGGCTAGCCCACAAATGATACTCTGTCCATATAGTTCTTTATATTCCTCAAATTCAGAGCCATCTACCAAGCGTAAAATAATCTCTCGCATATCAAAAGGCTTCTCCCTATTATCTGGCAATATACCATAGATATCTTGTTCATTTAATTTTGGCAGTACCGGTTTAATACGATCAAAACCTGCGTTTTCGGGAGCGCCTAACATAGACATGATCTTCTTAATGCTATCTAAACAAGCTTTGTCATTGGGTTGTTTGTAATCAGTTACACCAGATATTTCACAGTGGGTAGTTGCTCCACCTAGCGTTTCGTTATCTATCTCCTCTCCAATAGCCGATTTAACCAAATAAGATCCTGCCAAAAACACCGACCCAGTTCCTTCAACAATCATGGCCTCGTCACTCATGATAGGCAGATAAGCACCTCCTGCCACGCAAGAACCCATAATTGCCGAAATCTGCACGATACCTTCGGCCGACATGACGGCATTATTTCTAAAAATACGGCCAAAATGCTCTTTATCCGGAAAAATTTCATCCTGCATAGGCAAATAAACACCTGCACTGTCTACCAGATAAATAATGGGCAAACGGTTTTCCATCGCTATTTCTTGCGCCCTTAGATTCTTTTTGGCCGTCATTGGGAACCAGGCACCTGCCTTTACCGTAGCATCGTTGGCCACCACAATACATTGCCTACCAGAAATATACCCAAGCACCACCACAACCCCCGCACTAGGGCATCCACCTTCCATCTCATACATATCTTCTGCCGCCAACGCTCCAATTTCTAAAAAGTCTCGGTCGTTATCCAACAAATAGGCTATTCGTTCCCTTGCCAATAATTTTCCTTTTTCTTTCTGCTTGGCTGCACTTTTCTCTCCCCCTCCCGCATACACTTTTTTTAATTTGGTTTTTAATTCATAAACCAACTGCTTATGATGATCTTCGTTCTTATTGAATGCTATATCCATACTGCTTATTATTTGGTTTGGGGCCAGCAGAAATATCGACTAACCGTAATTATGCTAAAATAGCATTTTAAGCGTTTTTAAAGCATGAGATGCTCAATATTTTTTATACTGATGTTATCCTGTCAGCTAGGCCTTGCCCAATTTACCTTTCCTAAATTGCCGCCACAAACAGACAAGATAGAAAATATAATTCCCAAAAACTGGAAGTTGATCGATTCTGCCAAGGGCGATCTAAACAATGACCAACAGGTAGACTTGGTTCTCATCTTGGAATACCAGACTCCTATAACTGAGACTAGGGCTTATGGAAATCAGGAAATAGAACTGATCAGGGAATTCCAAAAACCAAGAATGATGGCCATTTACTTTAAAAACCGTCAAAACAATAAATATAAATTGGCCCTACAAAACCAAGACTTTATCCTACGATCTGAAGAAGGTGGAAAACTTGGCGACCCATTGAAAGATATTCGTATCGACAATAATAAGCTGACCTTATCTTTTGAGGGCGGTGGCGATTGGAGATGGAAATTAAATTATGGCTTCCAATTCCAGGGAAAAAACTGGATTTTGGTAAATGCAAACAATATCTATTATAATAAAGATAGTGGCGACATGATAGACAAACAATACGATTTCATAGATCGGAAGATCACTACGGTAATAGGAAGCATCTTTAAAAGAAACATTTCGAACTACAGTTCGGAAGATATCCTTGTCTTTACCCAACCCAGAACATTTGACGATCTTAAAAAACCATGGACTTGGGAAGTCACCCAGGACAATTACTTATAATTCCCCATAATCCGTACTTCAACAGCAAGATGCCACCCATTATTATTGTACCAAACTATTAATTTAAGGTTCCTAGTGTTTTGTGTTGATGTTTTCTTTTATAACGGCTTTGCCTTAGGCTTTTATCTCCAGTAAGAATACTAATATTTCCATCAACCTCCAACATGGCCAATTTCACTTCTTTATAATGGGCTACCCCATGTTCACGCATCGCTTCTTCCAGTTCTTCATTGGTGATGCCCAAATGGCTCAGCATTTGAAAGTCCAACTTCCCATTATGTATTAATATCTGCGGCTTATCATAGACCAAGTCCCTTAATTTCTTACTTTTGAAAAGAAACTTCTTAAAAATATAATTGACCACAAAGAGTACTGCTGCTGCTACGATCCCACCCTGCAAGGTTGTATCTGAACCAACCATAGCATTTTGTACGGCATTACTAATGAGCAAGATCAACACCACATCAGTAGTATTAAGCTGCGACAACTCCTTCTTTCCCGTCAACCGAATGGCTATCAGCATGAAGAAATATACAGAAAGACTTCGAAGGGTAATATCTAGGTAAGGATTCATATTTTATTAATAATTAGGATTGCACCAAGTTTCTTTCCCTAAACCAAACCTCATCAGGCACTGCAGAAAAACTATCCATTTTACCTAAAAGTGCTAAAGGATCAGCCTCATTAAACACCAAATCCCTATTGCTTGGTTTTAGAAAACGATGCTTAACCATCATGTCCATTTGCAAGAATAAAGGATCATAAAACCCAGATACATTGAGTACGCCAATGGGTTTCGAATGCAAACCTAATTGTAGCCAGGTAAGTACTTCAAAAAATTCTTCCAAAGTACCGAAACCACCAGGCAAAACAATAAAGCCATCCGACAAATCGGCCATTTTTTGCTTACGTTGATGCATGTTTTCGGTAATCACCATTTGGGTAATCCCATTGTGTCCTACCTCTTTATCCATCAAAAATTGTGGAATTACGCCTATTGCTGTTCCTCCCAATTTCATCACTTCATCGGCTATCACCCCCATTACGCCAACACTACCACCACCATACACCAAAGTTACATTTTGCGCAACCATTACCGCTGCCAAATCAACAATAGCCTGCTTTAAAGTTTCATCTCCATTGAAATTTGCGCCACAGTAAACGCAAAGTGATTTTATTTTGTTCATATTCATTTTTAGCCTTAACGAAGATAAACAAAAAAGAGCGGCATAGGCCGCTCTTCTTAACAAAACATGATCTTAAAATCCTTATTTCAAAACTTCAATCAAGAATTATAGATACATGGTATAGAACACCCAAATTCATCAATTGGCTGAAGGATCTTAGAAAGCAAGGCGAAGCGTAGCTCCATAAGTTCTTGGATCACCAAGCACACCTGCATACAAACCTGAGTTACCCGCTGCAGCCTGCAATTGCTCAAAATAGTTGGTGTCACCTATGTTTCTAGCCCAAGCAAATATTGAGAATTTTTCTGATCGGAAACCAATTCTACCATTTAACAAAGAATAACCTTTAATATTTAACACTCTTGAAGGTGTTGCATTTGAAGAATATTCTGATCTGTAAGTAATATCAGTTCCAATAAAAAACCTACCTTCTTTCTCGATAATTTTACCTGCAGTACTTAACTCTGCACCCCCAGAAACATTCCATTTAGATATCCCTGGTAAACGACCTCCAGAAGCATCTTTAAATGCGACTTGCGTATTTGGCACACCGTTTACCGTCTCTACGTGTCCGGTTTCTTCTAATGGTAGTGGTGCATTAGTGAATTTTACATATTTACCATCTAAATAAGCTACTGCTGCATTCAAAGTCAAGAATCTTTCTAGTTGGTAACTGCCATCAATTTCCAATCCTTTTACACGTACTTTTTCAGCGTTAGCTAAATATCCTCTATTTACATTTAATTGAGGAGATTGCACTTGCGTTTGATAATCTTTAATATGTGTATCAAAAGCTGTAATGTTAAGGATGGTACCTTTTAACGGTTGAGTTTTCACTCCTAATTCATAGTGCTGAACATATTCAGGTTTTATTCTTGCTAATTCTAAATCAGCAGTTCCATCTGTTTTTATTGGTAAACCACCCACATTTACACCTACTGGTTTGTAAGCGGTAGAATAGGTTGCAAAAGCATTTAATTTTGGGCTAGGTCTATAAGATACCGTTAAGTTACCCGATAAGTTTTGGTTATCTGTATCAAATGAAAATTGTTGGTTTGCGTAAACATCTGTTTGGATTTTTGCTTCAGCAGCATTTGCCGGTACACCTCCACCATAAACTGAGCTATTATACTCAACATCTTTTTTATCGTAGGTAAAACGTAAACCAGGTAAAACATGTAAATTTTTAAGCACTTCGTAATCTACTTGTGCAAACACTGCTGCACTCAGAGATTTAATCGTCGAATTTGTTTTTTTACCATATCCATCCAATAAAGCAGAAGTAAATCCAGTTGCAGTTGCACTAGTCTTTAAAAAACGCCACTGATCTTTACCTACTTCCTCAGCTTGATCTAATCCTTTTAGATTTTGACCAAGAAAGAAAACTCCAAAAACACCACTTAATTTTTGAGTAATGTCACCGGCATATCTAAATTCTTGTGAATACTGATCATGACGAGAGTTTCCCTGCGACTTTGTCAATGCTGCAAATTCTGTAAAATCTCTATCGTTGGTTGGATCCCAGTTCCAGAATCTCCAAGCCGTTGTTGAAGTCAATTTACCACTTCCTATTTTATAATCAGCATTTAAAGAGATACCACCGATTGATTGATTATGTCTCCAAGGGGTATTGGTATAAATTTCTCTTGAAAAAGGATCTATTTTAGGCAATTTATAACCTAAACCTGTAGTACCAGCTACAATTTCGTTGTATTGGCGATAAGCACTTCTTTCTGTTGTAGTCACGCCAGCAACCACTAAAGGATATCCTGCAGGATGTTGAATACTTACATCACCACTTAACAATAATTCTAGCTTTTCATTCGGAGTAAATAACAATTGTCCTTTTGCACCCAAGTTATTTTGACCACTATATTTGCGTTCTTCAAGAACATTCCAAATGGTACCATCACGTTGTGTCCCAGAAACCGAAATTTTTGCTGCTAGATTTTTAGCCACGCCACCAGTGACCGTCGCTTTAGCTTGAATAAAATTATAATTACCAAAGTTTAATTCAACTTTGCCACTTGGCACTTGACTAGGCTTTCTGGTCGTGATGTTAAATGCACCAGCAGTAGTATTTTTACCAAACAAGGTACCTTGTGGCCCCCTAATTACTTCAATCTGCTCGATATCGATAAAATCTGTTGAAGTAGCTGCAGGGCGAGCATGGTAAACCCCATCTACGTAAAAGCCAACACCTGGATCAATACCATCGTTGGTTAAGCCGAAAGTTGAACCTAAACCACGAATATTTAACGTGGTATTTCTAGCATTCGATGCATAAAGTTGTACCGAAGGCACTAATTCCTTTAGGCGGTTTACGTTAAAAGCACCTGCATTTTCAGCGGCCTGTCCACCAATAACGGTAATGGGAATAGGTACCTCCTGTAAAACCTCAGAACGACGTCTAGAAGTTACTACGATTTGGTCCAGCTGCGAAGCCTCTAGTAAAACAAGCTCTATAGGTGTTGCAGAAATAGTCAAAATTTGGAAGTCTTGAGGTTTAAAACCTATCGAGCTAACCTGTAAGTAAAATGGAACTTCTGGAACTGATGTGATGCGAAATTCGCCTTTTTCATTTGCGCTGGTAGAGATATTTGTTCCCCGTACTTTAATTGTGGCGTGTGGAACTGGAGAACCATCTGCTTTTTTGATTATGCCTGTTAAAGGAATTTGGCCGAAGGTAAATCCTGTTGAAAGGACTACGGAAAGAATAATTAAAGTGGTTAGGTAAACGAAGTTTCTTAGTTGATATAGTTTGATTTTCATTGTTTAGTTAAGTATTAAAATGTTTGCTGTATGGGTATTTTTAAATAATTGAGCGGGTTTTTCATACAACAGCAACACATAGGAGTAAGAGATTTTTTCATGTTCATTTTCTTTAATTTATATATAATCTATAGAATTAGTAGACAAATATATCAAAGTTTTTACAATCCAAAATTTTATTTTAAAAAAATGTGATTTTTTATACTTTGCAAAAAGCTGTAAAGTTCTAATTCATTGAATATCGTACCTCCAAAGACTTACGAAGTTTTTGAAACTTCGTAAGTCTTTTCCTAATAAAATAAATAAGATAAGGAAAACTTACACAAAGAACGTCAAAGCTTTTGTAATGACTTTCATAACCAAACCCGAATAAAATGTCTAACTGCCAGTAGGCAGGGAAATACTTTTTGTTTATCATAATGAGCTTATCGGGGCCCACATCACTATGAAAAAGATACTTCGACAACTTGTCCCGATTATTAGGGAAGCTCGGGATGGCAGAATCTCACGAAAAAAGATGGCTATAAAAAGCGGGGCTATCATAACCGATGCCCCGCCGTATTTGATTTTCAAATTATTTATATTATGCTCAAAAGATTCCTGTGTCGTCCCTACTCACAATGATGGATTGTACTTTCTCTTTCGCACTCGACTTTAAACTATCTCGTATAATTTGGTGCTTCCTTAGTGATAGTAATATCGTGCGGATGACTTTCTCGCATACCTGCTGCTGTAATTTGTACAAATTGTGCTTCTTGCAGTTTTTCGATACTTCCTGCCCCACAATAGCCCATACTTGCACGTAAACCTCCAATGTACTGGTACATTACCTCGGCCAAAGTACCTTTGTATGGTACACGGCCAACAATACCTTCTGGTACCAATTTCTTAATATCGTCTTCTACATCTTGGAAATAACGGTCTTTAGAACCTTGCTCCATTGCTTCGATAGACCCCATACCACGATAAGATTTGAACTTACGTCCTTCGTAAATGATGGTTTCGCCAGGGCTTTCCTCTACTCCTGCAAATAGTGAGCCTGCCATTACCGTACTTGCACCCGCAGCAATTGCTTTTGCAATATCACCTGTGTGCTTAATACCACCATCGGCAATTACTGGAACTCCAGTACCTTTTAATGCTTGCGCACATTCGAAAACCGCGTACAATTGCGGCACCCCAACGCCTGCAATAATTCTGGTCGTACAAATGGAACCTGGACCTATACCCACTTTTACGGCATCAGCACCTGCATCTGCTAAAAACTTGGCTGCTGCCCCCGTTGCAATGTTACCTACAATCACCTGTAGATCTGGATATTTAGCTTTTACTTCTTTCAACTTATCTACTACACCTTTCGAATGACCGTGAGCAGTATCAATCGTAATTACATCAACACCAGCGTTCACCAGTGCATCAACACGCTGTATGGTATCTGCTGTAACGCCAACTGCAGCACCTACACGTAAACGACCACGTTCGTCTTTACAAGCGTTTGGATAATGTTTTACTTTTTGAATATCTTTGAAAGTAATTAAACCGCTTAAAAATCCGTCATTATTTACAACTGGTAATTTTTCTATTTTATAGTCTTGAAGAATTTCTTCTGCCTGCTTTAATGTAGTTCCTTCTGGCGCAGTAATCAAATTGTCCTTGGTCATTACTTGTGCAATTGGCTTACTCATATCTTTTTGGAAACGCAAATCCCTATTGGTAATAATACCTACCAATTTATTGTCTGCACTAACCACCGGAATACCGCCAATTTTATGCTCTTTCATAATTTTAAAAGCATCAGCAACTACCGATGTTTCTAGCAAAGTAACCGGATCTTGAATCATGCCACTTTCAGAACGCTTCACCTTGCGCACTTCGTCCGCTTGCCTCTCGATGCTCATGTTTTTGTGCAGCATACCCAAACCACCATTTTGTGCAATGGCAATAGCCAGTTCGGCTTCCGTAACGGTATCCATTGCGGCCGAAACCAAAGGAACGTTAAGTTGGATTTTCTTGGTTAAATACGTGCTGGTATTAACCTCGCGAGGTAAAATTTCTGAGTATGCCGGTACTAAAAGTACGTCATCATAGGTTAAACCTAAAGCAATAAATTTTTGGGGATCGAGTTGCATAGCAAATAAATTACGAATTATTATTTGCCGGGCAAAGATACAATATTTCCGGTTAAAATGAAATTGGAATTGTTATTTTTAGGTAAAGCTATTGTTGTTTTTCATCTTAACGGATGCCCCCGCTGTTCATTCATATCTTTTTATTTCTATGCTTTTCTTTATTTAAAATGGCCACGCCGAATTTATCGAAGCATCTACATTTCAACCAATCCTTTGACAAATTCAGGATGACAACAAAAATAAAAAGTATATCCATTTCCATCGGGTTTGGCTTACCCAAAACCGTGCTACTATTTTTCGACGGGCTGTAGCGTTTATCAAAAGAACATCGTATTGAGTACAAAACCTAAATTATGAACCAATCTAAACTCTACTTTTTTTGCTTGCTGATCTCTGGAATATTTCTAACAAGCGGCTGCGATAAAGACCAAACTAAAAGCCAAAATCAACAGGAATTAAAACAACTATTTGCAAAAATTAAAATTTTAGCAGAAAGCAGCACATGCGACAATGGAAACTATGAATTAAAATTTATTGGATATGGTGCAAGGGGTTGCGGCGGACCAGTAGGCTTTCTTGCCTATAGCTCCAGCATTGATATAAACGAATTCGAAAGTCTTGTTTCCAAATATACTGAACTTGAAAAAGAGTATAACAAAAAATGGAACGTCGTTTCTACTTGCGAAGTAATTATGGCCCCAAACGCTGTAACCTGCAAAAATGGAAAACCTGTTTTAGTTTACAATAGTTTTAATTGAACCTCAACATGAAAATTCTCCAAATCAATTGCCTTCTCACAGCCTCATTTTTTTCTTGTTCATCATCTCCAGTTGTGATAAAAAAAATCAATTTAAAAACAAAAATTAGAACAAATGCTTACAGAAATTTAAAACTCCAGCGGCAAGCAGCATTTGCGATGTCAATATAACTTACGAGCTCAAATACATCAAATATGGTACATGAAGCTATACTTACGCTGTTTTTTTTTAGGCTATAAGACAAGTATAAACATTATAGCATTCGAAAAACTAGTTAAAAAATACAACGATTTTGAAAGGATATCTTGATCACACTGGATCAAGTGTCGATTGCGCCGCCATCAGGATACCTCCAAAATCTGTATCCTATAAAAAATAGCAAACCAGTTATAGAATATTAAATAACCTAGATATAATCAAATGAACCACATTTTATTTTTAACAATGATGATGATCATTCTATCTATAGGATTTTCAGGCTGTAAAAAAAATGACCACCAAAAAAGAAAAACTTTGGAAAAAATCTATGTTTTCTATAAGGATGGCAAGATCGGCGAATGTAAGTATAATGGCCAAACCGTATATAGTGCTATACTCAATGCTTACGATGCAAATGGACAGATTTACAATAAAAATGGCGACGTAATTGGCAGCTGTAATTATGCTTGGGGAAAAGCAGATGATATCTGTAAACAGATAACAGATTGTAAATCTATTTATGTTGTAGAAGATAACATATGGAGAGAACCTGCCATAAACAAATACAATTTAGGTAAATAACCTACCAAAACTCACATAAAATCCTGATAATAAAAATAAAAAAATGATAAATCTACTCTTGTATATTAAAATTTCAATACAATTCCTTTTCTCTAAATATTAATTCCTACTTTAACTTAGAATTATTATAGGAAATTTTATTTAGATGAAAAACTTGTTTGTTGCAATGCTATTATTCATTGCCAACCTCACCCATGCGCAAAATTTTAAATATGCTTTTGTAACCGACACCCATGTAGGCACAGCTACCGGTGAAGAAGATTTGCGAAAAACTGTTGCTGATATTAATCTTCAAACAGACATTAACTTTGTGTTGGTCACTGGCGATGTTACCGAAATGGGGACAAACAATGAGCTCAGATTGGCAAAAGAAATCCTTTCTGGCCTAAACAAACCTTTTTATGTAATTCCCGGCAATCATGATACAGGTTGGTCCGAATCTGGTGGTGTTTCTTTTATAAAGGAATTTGGCAATGACAAATTTACCTTCGACCACAATGGCTATCGATTTATAGCCTGCGCTTCCGGACCCTACGTGCGCATGAGCGATGGTCACATCCCTCGAGATGCCACTGTTTGGCTCGACAGTTTGCTCAAAAAAACACCAAAGTCAATGCCTATTGTTTTTATTAATCATTACCCAATTGACAATAGTCTTGACAATTGGTATGAAGTAACTGATCGTTTAAAAACAAGAAATATACAATATGCCATTTGCGGGCATGGCCATCAAAACAAAGCCTATAATTTTGAAGGCATTGAAGCAACCATGGGCCGTTCAAACCTTAGGGCCAAAGACAGCATTGGGGGTTACAATATTGTAAACATGACCAAAGACACTGTTTATTTCTCTACCAAAAAACCTGCCCAAGAACTATCGCCTGCCTGGAGAAAAATTCCTTTAAAAACATTTGTTAATGCAGAAAAAATTTATGAAAGACCCAACTTCTCTATCAACCAAAAGTACAACCATGTTAAGGCCATTTGGACTTACCACTCCAATGCCAATGTAGTGAACACCCCTACTTATACTGATAAATTGGTCATTTATGGCAACAGTATAGGTGCCATAGAAGCCTTGTCTATTAAAAGCGGCAAAAAAGTATGGCAATTTAATACGAAAGGAGCCATTTATTCTTCTGCTCTGGTAACAGATGGCCTCGTTATTTTCGGATCTGGTGATGGGAATATTTATGCCCTTCATGCTGACAATGGAAAACTGGCGTGGAAAACACCGGCTAAACATGCAGTATTGGGCTCGCCTATTGCCCAAGGAGCATATGTATTTATTGGTGGTAGCGACAACACTTTCAGGGCCTTAGAGATTAAAACCGGAAAAATAAAATGGGAATTCACCGAAGTAGAAGGAACCATAGTTGGCAAACCCTTAATTTATCAGGACAAGATCATTTTTGGTTCTTGGGGAAGACATCTTTATGCTTTATCGACCGAAACGGGAACCTTGCTATGGAAATGGAATAATGGAAGCGCTAACCGCATGTTCTCTCCGGCCATGTGCACTCCTGTAGCTACCAAGGGCATCGTTTACATTGCCGCACCAGACCGCATACTTACGGCTATAGATGTAAGCAACGGCAACACCCTATGGCGTAATAAAGAAGCTACAGTTAGAGAATCGATAGGTATATCAACAGACAGCACTTTGATTTATGGCAAGACCATGCAGGATGAAATTGTAGCCTACAAAACTTCTATTAGCGATCAGGGCATTGCATGGCGCTTCAATGCCGGGTATGGTTATGAACACACTCCTTCAGATCTTATGGAAAAAAATGGAAAGCTATTTTTTGGTACCAAGAACAGTGTAGTTTATGCTGTAGACCCTAAGGCCAAAACGATACTTTGGGCACATAAGATCGATAATGCCATGGTCAACACGGTAAATGTAATAGATGACAACACCTTATTGGTGAGCACCATGGATGGAAAGGTCGCTATTTTAAAATATGATAAAAAATAAGCATTGTAGCATTATTTTTTTATTATTGCAGAAAGATAAAAACCATGCAAATTAAACGCTTCATCTACTTAGTGGGCATCCTATGCCTAGCTCTCAATTCCCATGCCCAAAAAAAAGAATTCAAATTTGGGAAAGTCAGTGCCGAAGATTTTAATGCCAAACCATTTGGAATAGATTCTGCCGCTTCAGCAGTAAAGATATTCGATGTTGGCGAATGTTATTTTCAATACATACCTACCAGTGGCTTTGTCTATGTTTTTGAAAGACATGTACGTTATAAGATCATCAACAAAAATGCCTATGACCTCGCCAATTTTCAGATTAGCCTTTATAAAAGCGGCAACTCTTCTAAAGAAGATGTGATGAAAATGGAAGCTGCAACCTATAACATGGACCAAGACAAAATGGTGGTCAGCAAGCTTAATAAAGATGCTAAGTTTACAGAAGAATTCAACAAGAACTACCAAATAAAAAAATATACCCTGGCCAATGTAAAGGAAGGGTCGGTGATTGAATATAAATATAGCATCCGTTCGAACTATATTTTTAATTTAAGAGAATGGCATTTTCAAAGTGAGATCCCTACACTATATTCCGAGTACAACGTTAAAATTCCAGAATATTTGACCTATAAAACTTATTTTACCGGTTACTATAAAGTCAATCAAACAAAACATGAATCCATCAATGCCAGCTATGTCTCTGAACTATCCTCCAATGCTACTTACGATCAATATGTATTGGAAAAAGTTCCTGCATTAAAGGATGAATCTTTCATTACAACTTTAGATGATTATAGAACAGCCATTAATTTTGAACTAAGGTCTACAAATTTTCCAAATGATTTTGCCAGGGATTATACCGGATCATGGCCCAAAATTATCAAAGGCTTAGCTGATGATGAAAACTTTGGACTTTACGTGAATAAAAACTCCATTGCCAAATCTTTATTGCCAACTTTATTAAAGGGTGAAAAGGACACATTAGCAGCAGCTAATCTTATTTATAATTATGTAAAAAACAACATTAAATGGAACAAATCCTACAGGATGTATTCAAGTGAGACCAGCCCTAAGATTATTCTGGATAAAAAAACCGGTTATTCAGCTGACATCAATTTACTTCTTCTGAACCTGCTTACAGAAGCCAAAATAATGGCCAGGCCAATCCTAATTAGCACCAGAGATAATGGCGAACATCCAGGCTACCCCATGGTTTCAAAATTCAACAATGTAATTATAGGAGTAAATATAGCCGGAAAAATTATATTCCTAGATGCCACAAACAACGATCATCCATTTGGCATGGTTGCCTATGAAAACTTAAACCATCAAGGTCTTTTAATTGACTTAAAGATATTCGATGGAAGATGGATTTCCACCGAATCTAGTTTTGCTAATGAAAAGATATTTAGCTACACCCTATCTCTTGATAAGGAAAATAAGCTAAAGGGCTCAATGCTCCAGTACCATAAAGGTTATGGTGCTTTATCGTTAAGAAATAGATATCGTTCAAACACCAATGAAACAGAGTTTATCAAAAATTTCAAAAAAGATAAACAGGGCTTAGAAGTTGATAAATATAAAATCAACAACCTCGACAACTTTGATGAAGTACTTAACGAGGAACTAGAAGTAACTATAGAAGAAAATGTTGAAGAAGCAGGAAACCTGGTTTATTTAAATCCGCTTTTATATGAGCAAACCAAGAATAATTTGTTCAAACAAGATAAAAGACTTTTCCCTGTAGATTTTGGCTACCCTATTAAAGAGAGTATAAGGGCCACAATTAATTTTCCGGAAGATTATGAGATAGATAAGCTTCCAAAAGGAGGTATTTATAAATTACCCGATAACAAAGGAATGTTTAGCATTAATTTTTTAACCCAGGATAAAACAATTTTGGTTAAAAGTGTAATTGAAATCAATAAAAGTCTATTCTCGCCAGAAGAGTATTTCGATATCAGGGAACTGTTTAAAGTAATTGTAGAAAAGCAAGCAGAACAAATTGTATTCAAAAAGAAATCTTAATATGAAACTATATATATCCTTTTCGTTCCTTTCTTTTTTCTTTTGCTTAAACGCCTTTTCCCAAAATATTTATGATGTAGGTAAAATACCCGAAAGCTTAAAACAGGATGCAGTTGCAATTGTAAGAAATGAAGAGCAGGTTTATGACTATAAAACCATAGGAACTGGAAGCATCAAATATAAAATAGCCATTACAATTTTAAGCAAAGCTGGAGACGATGTTGCTGAATTTGCTGAAGTTTACGACCGTTTTTCTTCCATATATAATATCAAGGCAAGTATCTATGACGCTTCGGGAAAGAAAATCAAAGACTATAAATCTACTGACTTTAAGGATCAAAGCTTAATATCCGATTACACGATGTTTCAAGATGATCGTATTAAGCTATTAAAATTCACCAATAACAACTATCCATATACCATAGAATATAGTTATGTGCAAGACTACAACGGTATCCTATCGTTACCATCATGGCGTTCGCTAAAGGGCTATAATATTTCTACAGAAAAATCTACCTATAGCTTCCAAAGGAACAATAACTTAAATATCAGATTATTGACCAGCAAAGAACTGAATACGGATTCTACCACAGCAAATAATAAAACAACCTATACATGGACAGCCAGTAACGTTCCTGCTTTTGTAAAAGAACCATTGAGCGTTGGATTGGATCAAATATCCGCTTGGGTAAGAATTGCACCTAATCAGTTCGAATTTGATAGTTCGAAAGGAGATCTAAGTTCTTGGAAAAATCTTGGTTCATGGATATCAAAACTTAATGAAAATGGGGATGTTTTGCCCCCTGTTACCAAAACAATGGTACAAAACCTAATTAAGGATGCAAAGACCGATAAAGAGAAAATGCAAATTCTTTATAGCCATCTACAGCAAAATACTCGTTATGTGAGTGTTCAATTAGGAATAGGTGGTTTTAAACCTATTTTGGCAGAAAAAGTAGCACAAGTAAATTATGGCGATTGTAAAGCCTTATCTAATTATATGAAAGCCTTGCTTAAAGAGGCAGGAATTAAATCCAATCTCATTGTAATCGGAAGTGGGATTCCTGAGCTAAACAGGTCTTTCTCTAGTATGGGACAAGCTAACCACATGATTCTAGCCGTGCCATTTGCAAAAGACACTACATTTTTAGAATGTACCAGTCAGAATTATCCTATGGGATACATTGGCTATGATAACTCCAATAGAAATGTCCTAATGGTCACAGAAAATGGCGGACAACTCGTAAGAACCCCTAAATACCGTAGTGCAGATAATTATCAAGTTCGCAAAGCAAATATCCAATTGTTGGATGATGGATTGGCAACCATTATTATCAAATCCAATTATGGAAGTGCTCAATACGAAGATAACCTATCCAATTTATTAGCTGAACCTGCTGAAGTTCGAAAAAGAGCACTACAACATTTAGATTTTGCAGATGCGGAGCTTCAACAAATTAGATTTGAACAAGCAGATAAAACACTCCCCATCATAAATGCGGAAATTACCTATAAAACCAAGCAACTGCTCAGCAAAGGGGCCGATAAGTTTTTCTTGACCGTCAACAACATCAATAGAAAAGAAAGTGTTCCAGAAAAAATCACGAACAGAAAAACAGACTTTGCTATTTCTTTTGATTACTCGGATGAAGACGAAATTGTTTATACCTTACCTAAGGGATTTTCTATAGAATTCTTACCTAAAGACGTTAAGTTAAGTTCTGAATTTGGAGAATATAGTGCTTCGTTTTCAATGACGGAAAATACCATTACTTATAAGCGTACCCAAGTCATGAGCTCCAAGGTATTCCCTGCAGCAAAATATAACGAGTATGTAGATTTCTACAAAAAAATTTACCAGACAGATAAATTAAAAGCGGTACTGACGAAAATATAGAGCATTTTTCTTAAAAAAGCCCTAAAATGAAGTGCCCCAATAAGTGTATAACTTTTGGGGCATTTCGTAAATTAAAATTATACAAAACCTTTTCTATTTTTTCCCCACTACGACTTTAGTCATCGCATTCCAATCCAAATATTTATTGGCCATATCTTTTAGCTGTTCAGATGTAATGGTTTTAACGGTATGGATATACTTTTCATAATAAGTATAATCAAGTTCAGAAAAGTAGATATTCTTAAATTTGTCAGCATGTGAAAAAGCATTCTCCAAGCTACCCAACATCGAACCCAACATATAATTTCTAACCAGGTCCAACTCTTCCTCTTTAACCAGCTCTGCCCGAAGTACATTTATTTCTTTTTCAATCTCTTCCAGTGCCGCAGCACATACATCTGCGCCCACTTCTGTAGCCAAAAAGAAGTATCCAACCTGCTTTAACGATACCGCTCCAGAACCTATACCATAAGTATAGCCTTTATCTTCTCTAATATTGGCCATTAGCCTAGAGCCAAAATATCCCCCAAATACACAATTCAATATTTGAAAGGATGGAAAATCTGGGTGTTGACGATTAATGCTTAAATTACCCATTCGAATGGCAGATTGTAGCGCATCCGGTTTTTCCACATAAATGTCTTTTTCTACATCATACTGAAAATCAAACCTATTTTTATCTGATGGTCCATGATTTTTCCATTCTCCACCAAATACCTGATCCAGTACCAAAAAATCATTCTCTAAAAATTTTCCAGCCACAATAATGGTACAGTTTTCCGGCTGATAAGCAACATGATAATAAGCTAAAAGCTCATCCCTAAGTAATCCATTATAATGATCCAAGGTAATATCCGCACCATAAGATGAATTTCCAAAAATGGCATTTGCGAAAGTTTTACGGGCCAAGAAGTCATTCTTTTGCAAGTTGACCAATAACTTCTGTTTTTGGTTCTGCTTAAATACATCTAACTCATATTGAGGAAAGATACTTTCATTTAAGATAGACCAAACAATGGGCAATACCGACGGTAAGTGCTTAGTTAGGGTATAAAGCGTAATCGTAGTGAGGTCAGCGGCATATTCTGTTTGCAAAAAAGCACCATAATAATCTACTTTTTCTGCAATTTCTTTGGCACTTAAATTTTGTGTACCGCTGTTGATCAATCCATTTACAGCAATAGCCTGTAAAGGTTTCTCTTTATTCCAATTTACATTTTCAAAAATAAATTCAATACGTACTAGCTCCTGTTCGCCAGCATTTACAGTAAAGACCTTTATGCCATTTTTTAGCTCCTGAGCTGTTGGTTTTATAAAATTGATCTCATTTACCTGCTTAAAAGCAGGGGCAGCTGTTCTGTTAAGCATGGGCTAAATAATATAAAGTGGATGATTTTTCTTTCTTAAAAGTAGTTTGCGCAACATGCCTAATTTGTTCGGCAGTGATCGTCAAGTACTTATTGATCTCAACATTTAACAGGTTTCCATCGCCTAAAAGCTCATAATAGGCCAAGTTCATGGCTTTGTCCAACAGGCTCATTTCTGCAAAAACAATAATCGACTCGGATTTATTCTTTACCTTGGTAAGCTCCTCTTCGCTCACCAAAACAGAGGCCATTTGCACCAATTCTTCCCAAATTGCCTGTTCTGCATCAGCCATGCTTACTCCTTCTACCAACTTTCCGTCAACAATGAACAAGCCCTCATCTAAACTATTGGTAATATAGGCGTTGATTTCACTAAACAACTGCTTTTCTTTCAATAAACGATTATAAAAACGGGAAGATTGACCCTGAGATAAGATGTCAGACATCAGGTCAAAAACTTGATAATCTGCATCCAATCTAGCTGGCATTTTAAAAGCCATATAAATGGCATTTAAAGGCACATTCGCCTCAACCGTTAAATATCTGGCTTCTGTTTGCTCTAACTCTTTAGGCAGGTCCCTCAGGTATTTCTCTCCGGGTGAAATGGGTCCAAACCATTTTTCGGCAAGTAGCCTGACCTCTTCGGTTTTTACATTGCCCCCTACTACCAAAATCGCATTTTGCGGTGTATAATGTTTTTTGAAGAATGCTTTAACATCTTCCATTTTTGCATTTTCTATCTGTGCCAAATCCTGTCCTATGGTAGCCCATCTATAAGGGTGTGTTTGATAGGCCAATGGGCGTAGCTTCAACCAAACGTCACCGTAAGGCTGATTAAGATAGCGTTGCTTAAATTCTTCACATACCACATTGCGCTGCGTTTCCAAACTCTTTTCAGAGAAAGCCAGGCTTAGCATCCTGTCGCTTTCCAGCCAGAATGCAGTTTCAATATTAGCAGCCGGCAAAGTGATATAATAATTAGTAATATCGTTACTGGTAAAAGCATTGTTCTCCCCACCAACTCGTTGTAAAGGCTCGTCATAACTAGGTATATTGATCGAGCCCCCAAACATTAAATGTTCAAACAAATGTGCAAAACCAGTTCTTCCTTCTTCTTCATCCCTAGCGCCTACATCATATAATATATTCAGTACAGCCATTGGAGTGGTCTGGTCTTCATGTACCAGTACCCTTAGTCCATTAGCAAGTGTAAAACGATTAAAATTCACCATAGGGTAGCAAAGATATATTAATTGTTTAATTGCTAAATCGTTTAATTGTTGGGCAATTGTAATCTTGAAGATAAATATCCATTGTACATAAAAGACAACATCCTTTATCAACTACAATAAAATGTTATTTTTAGTTAAACTTTACGGGTAATTGACGCATAGTTAATATGCTCTGTCTACTTTTATTTATCTTTGTTTTATGAATACAGGCGATTTATTAGCAAGAGCTTTAAATTTTGATTACCTCACCAAAGAAGAGGGTGTTTTTTTATACCATCATGCCAGCACAGCCGAATTAGCTTATGTGGCAAATGAACTTAGAAAAATACAGGTTCCAAGTGGCAAGGTTACCTGGCAGATAGACAGAAATGTAAATACCACGAATGTATGCATTGCCAATTGTAAATTCTGTAATTTCTTCCGCCGTCCTGGCCATGATGAAAGCTATATTACCGATATTGAAACCTACAAGGTTAAAATTGAAGAGACCTTTCGCCTAGGTGGTGACCAATTGCTCTTACAAGGTGGGCATCATCCAGATCTAGGCTTGGAATTTTACGCCAATCTTTTTAAACAATTAAAAGAGCTTTATCCAGATTTAAAACTTCATGCCTTAGGTCCGCCCGAAATTGCGCATGTAGCTAAACTCGAAGGCATTTCCCATACCGAAGTATTAAAAGTATTAAAAGAGGCTGGCTTAGACAGCTTACCGGGTGCCGGAGCAGAAATTTTAAATGACCGTGTGCGTCGACTAATTTCCAAAGGGAAATGCGGTGGACAGGAATGGCTAGATGTAATGCGTGCCTGTCATCAATTGGACATTACCACCTCTGCCACCATGATGTTTGGGCATGTAGAGACCATAGAAGAGCGCTTTGAGCATTTGGTGTGGATACGTGAAGTACAAAGTGAAAAACCTGAAAATGCCAATGGTTTCTTAGCCTTTATCCCATGGCCTTTCCAAGATGATGGCACCTTATTAAAACGTCTTAGAGGAATTAGCAATAATATTACCGGCGACGAATATGTAAGAATGATCGCACTAAGTCGCATTATGCTGCCCAATATCAAAAACATACAGGCCAGTTGGCTAACGGTTGGCAAAACTGTGGCGCAGCTTTGCCTGCATGCCGGAGCTAATGATTTTGGTTCGATCATGATCGAAGAGAATGTAGTTTCCGCTGCCGGTGCACCACACCGATTTACTGCAAAAGGTATACAAACAGCCATTAAAGAAGCTGGGTTTGAGCCTCAATTGCGTGGGCAAAAATACAATTACCGTGAATTGCCAGAGCACTTGGAAGAACAGGTGATCAGCTATTAATGGCTTGATTTTGTTTATTTATATTAAACCAATTATACAAATGAAGAAAATTGTTCTTCTCTGTTTTCTTACATTTTATAGCATTTTTGCTATTGCACAAAAAAACTGGTTTAAACAGAAGCTTACCAATCGCTTAACCGTAAACTTTCCCTCTGCACCAGCTAAAACTGCTGGTACCACCTTTGCCCTAAAAGACAGTACAAATACAGTGTACACCGCCACTTATAGCCTTATTGCCCAAAACCTTAAAATAGATGAGAAAGCCTTTGGCAAGCTAACTACTACAAATGAATTCACCAGCGATTTTTTAAGTAGCCTACAAGCTACCCTGCCCCAGTATAACTTAGAAGAGATTAGAATTAAGCGGGAGAAAAATTATGTCAGCTACTTTACCGAGGGTAAGGATGAGACAGACAAAAAATCCATATTTATGCATATCATATTCATAGATGGCATTTACTATAGCCTTTCCTGTATATTACCCTATGGTCAAAATCCACAAAAAAAAGATATTTTTCTTAGTAGCTTTCGGCTTGCTAAATAGCTTATATCATTAAAAAAGGGAGATAATCAAATTACCCCCCTTCTACATTAAAACTTAAACAAATAGGATCTATGTTAATTTCCTGGTTTTGATAAAGATATTTGCAATATTTTTAACCGCAGAGCCCGTTAAGAACTCATCGAAAGCTTCTGCTGCTGCAGTTTGGGTCACCCCTGTTGCAATACCGGTAATCTGAATGCCCGCTATAAGGGTATTCTGTTCGCCTGCATAAACCGCATCTACTTGAGAAATTCCAGTATCATTACCATTGGGTGAATAAGAAATCCATGGCTTTAAGGCTACGCCAAGCGATGCAGCCGTCATTTGACGTAAATGTGAGGCATGACGAGCTTCTACAGAATGGATTTGTAAAGCCGTAGTTAATACAGCCATTCCCTTTAATATAGGAGCCTGACCTTTATAGGCCCTAACACCTGTATCTTCAAAAGCAGTGGCCACCTTTAAAAAAGTCTGGTAATTACTAAAAACATCTGCAAAAGCGGCACCGAAGGTCGTACTTCCCGTAAAATCAAAATCAGCATCAACATAAGGCGTAACTGCATTTGCACCTAAGGCACCTTTTAATAAATTAACATGTGCCAATTCATGGTTACGTATGGTAGTAATGGCATCCCTAGAAGCTGTAGTTGGAAAATTAATGGTAGAATTGGTTAGCGCATGGTTATAGAAATTATACTCTAGATATTCCAAAACTAATGCAAAGTTTAAAACTTCGTTTACATTAGTCGGATTGGTTTGTCCATATGCTTTTTGGAACATTGATCCTAAAGCTAAAGGTAGTGCAGCCAGGGAAATTTTCTTACCTACATTGTAAAAATCTTTCATCGCACGACGTCGTGGATTTAATCTTTCATAGATTTCTCCATCCACTTTTTCAATTTCTTCTAATATATTTAAAATATTCATGGTTCTTAAAGATTAAAGGTTAATCACATTGATTTTTGTTTTGATAAACGAACTAGCTGCAGCCAGAACTTTATCGGGCGACAATTGTCCATCCAGTCCATTGGTATTATCGGCACCAAGTGCAGAAAGACTAGATAGGTCTGCAAAACTTCCATTGGAAATCTGATCCCTTACCCATGCGGCATGACGGGCCTCTACAGAAACAATTTGACCTGCTATAACCAGGTTGTTGGCATCTCTCAGCCTGATCCCAGCCCCATTGTAGGCCGCAACACCTAAGTCCTCGAAAGTTTTGGCAGCCCCTAACACACTGCTAGCACTCGTGAAATCAATGGAAGAAAAATCCACATCCAAACTACCAATTGAACCCGTACCTAGTACTTTTTTGAAAAATTCCCTATGTGCAATCTCGTGAAACTGTACATCCTGAAAATAATTTTTTTGAACTTGTGTAAAGCCTGACGGTGGAGCTGATGCTACTTTTATATAAAAAGCGGCCTCCAATTGTTCTAATGCATAAGCATAATTTAATACACCAGCATCATCTTTAAAATCTAGTGTTACACCAAAATCAGTATATACACGCCTATCTTTCTTACAGCCTGCTGCCACTAGAGCCACCACCGCGGCTCCTGCACCCGCATACCGTAAAAAGGAGCGACGCTCCAATTTAGCCTCTAAAATACCAGGCTCTTTTTCGAGTATTTTTTGGTTCTCATTTAAACTTTCCATAACATGAATTTTAAGGTTTTAGTTAAAAGGTTATTTACAAGACCTACGAGAGTTATTCAATTTTGGTTTTTGAAAAACAGAAATATTTTCTATTACCTCTATTTTTTGATAAATTGAGCGAAACTAAACTATGCAATCACTAAATGCCATAATTGTTGACGATGAAGAGTTTGCAAGATCTTCACTCTATTTTTTACTACAGGAAAACTGTCCGGGAATTAATATTTGTGGCATTGCCAAGTCGGTTAGTGAGGCTCGCCTATTACTCCAAAACAATAATATAGACCTTATTTTCCTGGATATTGCCATGCCTGGCGACAATGGTTTTTCGCTCATTCCACAAGCACAAGCTGCCAACGCAACGGTTATCTTCACCACAGCCTATGACCAATATGCACTCAAAGCCATTAAAGCCAATGCACTAGATTATCTGCTCAAACCTATTGACATTGATGAACTGGTTGCCGCTGTAAAAAAAGCAGATCATTATCATTTGTTCAATCAGGCCAATACGCAGAGCAGAAATGAAAGTTTGAAAAACTTGGAAAAAGACCTAAAAGACAATAAAGGCATTAACAAGATTACACTTCCTAGTGGACAAGGCTACAGATTGGTAGAAATAGATGAAATTATCCATATAGAAGCAGATAGTAATTATTCCATTTTCCATTTGGTTAGCCTGGAAAAGATTACTGTATCAAAAGTATTAAAAGACTTTGAGGAAATTTTACCAGATGACAAGTTTGTAAGAATTCATAAATCTAGCATCGTAAACCTTAAATATGTAAAAGAATACAACAATAAGAACGGCTTGGTGTTACTTCTTAAGAACGGAGAAAGTATAACGGTTTCCAGACGTAGAGCAAGTGATTTTTTTGAAAAGATCAAGGTTTATACCAAAACTACCCCATGAAACGTAACAGTTGCTCATATCTTATACTTGTATTGCTTTGTGCACTATTCCCTTTAGTCCATACAGTTGCCCAAAAAATATACCTGCCACATTATACCACAAAAGATGGCCTGCCCAGCAACAATTGCTATTATACCCTACAAGATAGAAAAGGGTATATCTGGATAGCAACAGATGCTGGTGTAAGCAGATTTGACGGAGCTGTATTTGAAAATTTTTCTGTAGACGATGGTTTACCCGACAATCAGATTTTGCAGCTTCGTGAAGATAGTAAGGGCCGTATTTGGTTTCTGGCGCTTAATGGTCAGCTCAGCTATTTCTATAACGGAAAAATATTCAATCAATACACAGACAAACAGCTGGAAAGCCTAAACTTTAACAGTGTAATTGTCTCATTCTTTGAAGATAGTAAAAGTAGATTTTGGTTTGGCACCAATAATAACATTATTGGTCTTTGGGATGGCAAGAAAACCACCAAACTCTACCCCCCAAATAAAAACGATAAATATCAGAATATCTTCATTTATGAAGATGCGAAACATGACATCTGGGCCATCAACAACAATTCCAATTATATTTACAAACAGAATGGTTTTGTGCGAACTCAAAATCCGTCTTATCCTATTTCACATAAGACCCTGCAATATCGAAGAGATAAATCAATCTATTTGATTGATAAAAAAGGTCTGCACATTACCAACAATAATGTTAACACGCTGATCATCGCCTTAGACAGTAATCTGCTAAATACAGGTTTGGGCTATATTCATGCCGATGGAAAAGAACTTTGGTTATCCACCAACAATGGTGCGTACGGTATAAAATACAATGGAGAAACTAGGCAGTTTTTACAAGGCATTATTGTAAATCAAGTAGAAAAAGACAAAGAAGGAAATATTTGGTTTACCACTAAAAACGGCATTTATAAATTACCTAAGCTGAAAGACCAGCTATATATCTTAAATCATGAGAACGGGCTTAGTAACAATACCATAAAGAGCATTGTTAAAGACAACAAAAATAGGTTATGGCTGGGATCGGTAAACGGCGGTATTGATATATTAGACTTAAAGAGCAGAAAAGTCAGTGCATTACAATTGCCAAATGCTTCTAAATTTAGCACCATAAAGCAGTTGGTTCCGGACCAAAAAAACAATAAAATGTTTTTTGCTTCAGACTATGGCCTAGGCTACATCAACATCGATTATCCCAAAACAAAAAAACTTCACTTTTTAAGAGAAACCAACAACCTGGTTTACGTGGTCAAGAACTTTGCCATAGATACGACTACCAAATTGGCTTTATCGTTGTCATCTGCAGTCGTTATTCTTAACGACAGAGAAAAATTGGAATTTTCATCCTTAAAATACAAAGAACAACAAGACTTTTTTAAAGACAGGTCATATCGGGTTTTTTACGACTCCCAGCAAAGCCTATGGTTTTCAAATATTAGCGGCTTATCAGAATTTAGCCATAACAAGCTGAATAAGCATTACGAAAAATATCCTTTGCTTACCAAAAGGATAAACGACATGCAGGAATTGCAGAGTGGTACAATGGTAATGGCAACAGATGGCTATGGTCTTATTATTTTCGAAAATGGTAAAATCACCCAGAACATTACCCATAAAAATGGGCTCAACAATAACATCGTAAACAAGGTGTTCACGAAAGAAGACTACTTGTGGACGATTGGCAATACAGGGATCAATAGAATTTCAATTGATAAAAACCGCACCAAGATCAGTTCCTACGATGATGTAAACGGCATGCTATCCGATGATTTAAACGATCTCTATATTGATAAGGATACAGCATATTTTGCAACCAATAATGGCCTGATCTACTTTGCTTATAACCATACTTTACAGGAGACCCAAGCCCCGAAGGTCTATATCACTTCTATTATCAACAACAGGCAAAAGCTCGATCTAGGCCACGGATCCTTTACTTTAAAACCAAATGAGCAGAGTATTATATTGAACTACAGCGCTATTGACTTTAAAAATAGGAACATTAGCTATCGATATCGTTTAAAAGGTAATGGGAATTGGGTAGAAACCAAAAGCCGAAGATTGGAATTATCATCCCTTGAACCTGGCGAATATACCTTCGAGGTAAGTGCAAAAAGCCAAGATAGTGGATGGAGCGAGCCAGCTAAAGTTAAATTTGTACTACAAAAGCATTTTTATCAAACCTGGTGGTTCTTAGCTATGCTAATTGGCATAGGAGCATACTTTATATATGTGGTAACGGTGAAGATGACCAGACAACAAAAAAACAAGGAACAGGAACAACTACTTTTGAAGAATAAAATTCTGATGCTTGAACAAAAGGCATTACAGGCCATGATGAATCCACATTTCGTATTTAACGTCATGAATTCTATACAACACTACATCAACACCAAAAATACTTCTTCTGCCAATAAGGTGCTGACCGGTTTTGCCAAATTGATTAGAAAGAACCTCGAAGTCTGTACCAAAAGCTATATTACCCTAGATGAAGAAATTGAATACCTCAATCTTTACCTTAATCTAGAAAAATATAGGTTCGGAGATCAGTTTCAATACCATATACATCTAGCAGAAGATATTGATAAAGAAGACACTTTTATTCCTTCCATGTTATTACAACCCTATATAGAAAACGCCATATGGCATGGAATTATGCCCAAGCAGGAAGGTGGAGAAGTTACTATCGATATTTCTAATCAAAATGACGAATATTTATTGATCAAGATCATTGACGATGGGGTTGGCATCGATAATTCATTAAAGAACAAAAAAGAAAGCCATGAGAGCAAAGGCATGACCTTGACCAATGAAAGGATAAACCTATTGAACAAAATTGAAGCAAAACCTATACACCTTAGTGTACAACAGAATGGAAAAGTAGGCACTATAGTTACCATTTCCATACCTTTCCTACCCTAAATTACCGTTTACTCAAATATCACTACCACTTACTAAATAGAAGTGTCCCTTGAGTCTTTTTTGTACTAAACTTGTTATAAGATATTAAACAAACATTAATTGTTTGTTCTAAGAACGTTCTTATAGGATTGACAAAGATATTTTTTTAACCTAACCTAAAAGTATATCTCAATTCAGGTTTCATTTGTGTGTTAAAAGCGTCCCGATTTTAAAAATTAGGACGCTTTTTTATTTTTGGCCCAGATCAAACCTGTTAAAATATAACACTTCAAAAAGCGTTAATAAAAAGTAAAAAAAAATTTCTGCAAAAATGTTTTTATTATAATTTTGACCCTAGCTAAAAAAACTAAAAAACAATGTTTGTTTTCTCTAATGAAAAGATTTTTGTATTTTAGATAGCGCATTTAACTTTCGAACTATTAACAATTTTTTGTGTAATGAAAACGCCAAAAAAACCTATCCAGCAAAAGCCAACGGGCAAGCCAAATTCTAAGAAAGAAGAATTGGATGATGATTATGATGACATCCAAGATGAGAAAAATGTAGATGAGGATGAAGATGACTTTGACATGCCTCTTGATGATCTAGATACCTTCGAGAGTTATGATGACGAAGACGAAGATTATTAACCAGAATCCATAAAGAACTCAACATAAAAAGCATCCTTTTAGGGTGCTTTTTATGTTAAAAATTAAGCCTATAGCATGAAGATTGTAGCCGTTGAAGATACCCTTAGCCAGCAAAAATTCCTTAACATCGTCAATAAATTATATCAACATGATCCTGCCTATATCCGCCCACTAGACCAAGATGTAGAAAAAGTATTTGATCCAAACAAAAACTCTTTTTTCACCCATGGGCAATGTACCAGATGGATCTTGCTAGATGAGCAAAACGAAACGATTGGAAGAGTGGCAGCCTTTATTAATGAAAAAAAGGCATATTCTTATGATATACCTACTGGTGGAATGGGTTTTTTTGAATGCATAAATGATCAAAATGCGGCATTCCTGTTATTTGAAACGGCAAAAAAATGGCTACAAGCTAAAGGGATGAAGGCAATGGAGGGGCCTATAAACTTTGGCGAGAATGATAATTTTTGGGGACTTTTGATAGAAGGCTTTATTCCCGCGTCCTATGGCATGAACTATCACCTTCCTTATTATCATCAGTTTTTTACCGCTTATGGTTTTGAAACCGTTTATGAGCAACTCACCAATATTATAGATTTAACCATTCCTTTTCCTGCCAGGTTTACCAAAATTGCCAATTGGGTAGCCTCAAAACCCAATTATTCCTTCCAACATTTCAGCAAAAAAAATGCAGAGAAATACATCGACGATCTCATGGAAATCTATAATGACGGATGGAAAGATTTTGAGAACTTCGTTCCTATAAAGAGGGAAACCCTGCAAGAAAGTTTCAGGCAAATGGCAGTGATTATGGATGAGCACCTGATCTGGTTTGCCTATCACAATGGCGACCCAGCATCATTTGTAGTCATCATTCCAGATGCCAATCAAATGATCAAAGGATTTAATGGCAAACTTGGATTATTGGAAAAGCTAAAATTTGCCTATAGGCGATGGGCTGGGGTAAAACGTATGAGGGCCATTGTAATGGGCACCAAACAAGCTTATCAAAAACATGGTCTGGAGTCTGCCTTGTTCATAAAGCTTGGAGAATATGTATTGCCTAAAAATCAGTATACGGAACTGGAACTTTCATGGGTCGGCGACTTTAATGAAAAAATGCTTGCCATACATGAAGCAACCGGGGCTAAATTTGGGAAGAAACACCTCACCATGAAAAAAATATTCTAACCTAAAGCAATTCCAGATAGCAGCCCTGACTGTTTCTTTATAATGCGTTTTAGGGCATATAGCGCTGCTATCTGGAAGATTATTACGGCTAAATGTTGATCGAGATGCCCAAAAGCTGATAAAACTCCTTTAAAATTGCGGGATGTCCGGGCCATGCTGGCGAAGTCACTAAGTTTCCATCTACAATAGCAGCATCGGCTGGTATATTTTTCCATGTACCGCCTGCCAAATTAATATCCGGTCCTACCGCTACATAGGCTGTCAATGTCCTACCCTTCAGCACACCAGCTGCCGTTAGTATCTGTATGCCATGACAAATGGCCGCAACAGGTTTATTTTCATTAAAAAAATGACGCGTATAATCCAGTACTTTTTCATTTAACCTAATGTATTCTGGAGCCCTGCCCCCACAAACGTATAGACCATCATAATCTGACAAATTAACTTCATCAAAGTTCTTGTTAAGCACAAAATTGTGCCCTCTCAATTCTATGTAAGTTTGATCACCTACAAAATCGTGTACCGCAGTAGGCACTACCTCTCCAGCCTTCTTATCTGGACACACCACATCAACTTGCAAACCAATAGATTTTAAGGCCTGAAAAGGCACCATTACTTCGTAATCTTCTACAAAGTCGCCTGCTAACATTAAAATTCTTTTACTCATAACATTTTTATTTATGTTATAAATTTAACCTTTTGAGCAAGGAATATTGTTAACTGAATGTTATTTTAAGAGCTATGTACCTATCTATGGTAAGGTTTTCGATAGATTCATTTTTTATTATAGTCCTAGTTTTTCGTAAAGATCAATCACCTTTTTCTGAAGTTTTACGACTTCCTTTTCCTTGTCGGCAAGCTTATTTTTTAGCTCTACAAATTCATCTATTGTATTTTCGGATACTTCGCTTACTATATCTTTTGATAGGATAGAAATAATGGAAACCTGAAAATATTTGGCGATCTGTGCCAACCTAGAAAGATTGATATCAGTTAGTCCTGCCTCTATCTTGGAAAGTGCCGCAACAGAAATACCTAAGGCAAGGGCAACTTCAGTTTGACCAATTCCTTTGGCCAAGCGCAGGTGCTTGATGCTGCTGCCTACTTGTTTTGTAAGTAAATTCGTTGCCAATGCCCTAATTTTAAGATTTCAGTTCCTTAGCCAAAGTCAGCAGATCCATTCCCGCATAATTACCTGAGCTCATCAAAAGTAGATTTGCATTTTTAAAATCTAGGTTTTTAAGATATTCTTCCAGCTTAGACCGGTTACTAAAAAACAGAATGTTATTATCGTTAAAAGCCAACTGGATGTCATTGGCCGTTAATGGTTCCATCTGTTTTTGAGTAAAAGTATGGTCGTCTATATATACGATCGCTACATCCGCAGCCTTCATCGAATCTTTGTACTCTTGCAAAAACACCTTATTTAAGCTACTGAAAGTATGCAACTCGATCATGGCCACCAATTTTCTTCCCTTAAATTGATCTTTCACTGCATTTAGTGTGGCTTTGAGTTTAGAAGGAGAATGTGCAAAGTCTTTATAAACATTGGTTTGGTTTACCGCGCTTAATAATTCTAATCTTTTAGCAGCTCCAGAAAATGAGGCTATCGCTTTATAGAATTCTTCCTGGCCAATCCCCAATTGTTCACAAACGAGTTTGGCCGCATTCAAGTTCATTAGGTTATGGTCGCCAAATACTTTTAAAGGTGTTCTTTGCGGTAAAAGATAGGTAATTCCATCAATTACCTCATGTTCCGGAATAGCATAGGGTATTTTTTCTATACTTGCGGTCGACTGTTCAACCGTAAGCTTTAGTTCAATATCATTATCACAATAGATCAGTTTTCCCCTTGGGGTAATGGTATCAATAAATTTCGAAAACTGTAATACATAGTCTTCGAAAGTTGGGAAAACATTAATATGGTCCCAGGCAATCCCACTAATTACAGCAATATTAGCATGATATAGATGGAATTTTGGCCTTCTATCTATTGGAGAGGCAAGGTATTCATCGCCTTCAATAATAATTACGGGAGCCGAATCGGTAATCTTCACCATGGTATCAAATCCATTCAATTGCGCGCCTACCAAATAATCAAAATCTTTTTGATAATAATTTAGCACATGCAAGATCATGGAAGTAATGGTCGTTTTGCCATGGCTCCCGCCTATTACCACCCTTAATTTATCTTTAGATTGCTCATAGATATAAGCAGGGTAAGAATATATTTTTAGTCCCAGCTCTTGCGCTTTTAATAGTTCTGGATTATCTATACGGGCATGCATCCCCAAGATCACCACATCAATATCGGAACCAATCCTCCGTTCGTCCCAACCCATTTGAGCTGGCAATAAGCCATATTTTGCTAATCTGCTACTGGAAGGTTCGTAAATTACATCATCAGATCCTGTAACCTCAAAACCTTTTTTATGTAGGGCAATGGCCAAATTGTGCATGGCCGCACCACCTACTGCTATTAAATGTATCCGCATATGATGTTTAGAATTGGAAAGCTGAAAGGTTGTAGTTCTCTTATATCTTCTTACCGCCTTTCAGCTTTATCACCTTACTGTCTAACTTTTTACAAACTTTGCTGCTACCCAATCATTAATTTTCTTATGGCTTACATAATAGAGGCCAAATTGCTCACAGTGTACCTTAATGATATCCAAATCTGGTGTTTCATAAAAACCACTAAAGAAGATCTCTCCATCAATTTTTAGCACTTCTGCATAACGATAAATTTGATCCAAAAGGATATTTCGGTTGATATTAGCCAAAATGATATCAAAGGTTTCATCTGGAATAGCCTCCTTACTCCCACAAAGTGAAACTAAATTATCAACATGATTTAATTGGGCATTGTCTATTGCACTTTCATAGCAGACTTCATCGTAATCAATAGCAACTACCTGTTTAGCTCCGCGTTTAGAAGCCAAAATCCCCAAAATAGCTGTTCCAGCGCCCATATCCAGTACCTTTTTGCCAAGAAAATCTGTTTCCAGTATATATTGCATCATCATTGTGGTTGTTTGATGATGCCCGGTACCAAAGGCCATTTTAGGATCAATTACAATTTCATAACGATATTTAGGCTTTGCCTCGTGAAAAGTTGCCCTTACATAACAGTCATCACTAATAATCAAAGGGCTAAAATTCTTCTCCCATTCTTCGTTCCAATTCTGCGAAGCAATGGGCTTCACTTCATAATGACATTCAAAATCTTGCTCGGCAAGCATCCGCTCCAACTCAGCCTCCTCAAATTGTTGCTCCACCACAAAGGCGTCAAAACCCGTAGGCGTATCTTCAAAGGTATCGAAACCTATTTCCGCAAGCTCCGCTATCAGAATATCTTGTTGATAATCTTCAATATGATCAAAGCCAAAACTAACCTTTATATAGTTCATTAGGAATTTAATGCTTTAACGATATCTGTAAAATCACGTGATTTTAAAGAAGCCCCTCCAATTAAACCACCATCGATGTCATGTTGGGCAAAAAGCTCCGGAGCATTTTTGGCATTACAGCTTCCACCATATAGGATAGTAGTATCATCAGCTATATTCACCCCATATTTAGACTCAATTTTTGCCCTAATAAAAGCATGGATATCCTGTGCCTGCTCTGGCGTAGCCGTTAAGCCTGTACCAATGGCCCAAACTGGTTCATAAGCCAAAACAATCTTCGAAAAATCTTCAGCACTTAAATTAAATACACCATCTGTAAGCTGTCTTTCAATTACCTGAAAATAACTGCCGCTATTTCTTTCATCCAAGGTTTCTCCTATACAAAAGATAGGTGTTAAATTATGTTTTAAAGCAGTTGTCGTTTTTTCGGACAATAATACATCAGTTTCAGCAAAATACTGTCTGCGTTCTGAGTGTCCAATAATTACATAGTCGCTTCCGGTAGATTTGATCATTTTTGCAGAAATTTCGCCAGTGTAGGCACCACTTTCGTTCTGATGGCAATTTTGTGCCCCAATTTTCACTACTCCAGACGACAGCTGTGCCAAACTGTTCAAATGAATAAACGGTGCACAGATTACCGCTACCTGATCACCTTTTTTCTCGTCTCTTACCATGTTGACGATTTCAGAAAATAACGATATGCCTTCGTTATAATCCATGTTCATTTTCCAGTTTCCAGCTACTATTTTTTTTCTCATTATAATATTATATAAGGTTTGAAGGTGGTGATGTTTGAATCCGGGTCTTAAACCTGCAATTCTCCATCATAATGTGTATTGATAAAAATGTCTTATTTTGTTATTTCAAAAACGTGCGATAAAATATTTTGGTCTATTGTGGTCAATTCAATGTTTTTTCTTGCCATCATTATTTTGGCCGTTTCAAACATCTTATCGATCTGATAAGGAACAAAACCATCCGCTCCTCCCCAACTAAAGTCTGCTATAAAATTTGGAGGAAAACCAGCGCCATATACATTGGCACTTACACCAACTACTGTCCCTGTATTAAACATGGTATTAATTCCCGCCTTGCTATGGTCGCCAATAATTACTCCACAAAATTGCAGGCCAGTACTACGCATCTGCCCAGTCTCGTAATCATAAAGTTTAACAGGTGAATAATTGTTTTTAAGGTTAGAGTTATTGGTATCGGCACCCAAATTGCACCACTCGCCCATTACAGAATTCCCCATGTAACCATCATGTCCTTTTGAGGAATTGCCCCAAATCACAATGTTGTTGATCTCTCCACCTACCCTACAGTTATGCCCAATAGACGTACCAGCGTAAATCTTAGTCCCCATTTTAGTAGAAGAATTCTCTCCAAGTGCAAAAGCCCCACGAATACTACTGCCTTCCCAAATCTCAGCATTTTTGGCCAAATAGATAGGGCCTTGTAAACTGTTTAGGTTGGCACATTCTGCATTGGCACCTTCTTCAAAAAATACATGGTCTCCTAATAGGGTGTTCGTACTGCTTATTTTACCTGAAGATCTGCCTTTTGTAATTAGCGCAAAATCTTTTTTGATTTCTTCAGCATTATAACCAAAAATATGTTCAGGATAAACGATATGGTGGAACGCTTTGCCAAAACCGATCGGCTTTAAAATTGATTTAGCTTGCTGATAAGTCATTTTTTGGCTAGAGTGATAGGCAATGACTAACTCTTTCTTTACCAAAACCTCTCCTTCTTTTAGGGCTACAATAGCTTCAAGCAAAGCTTCATCAGGACATATTGCCCCATTGATAAATAAGGCGGAGCTTATTGAAGCATATTTATGTTGCAAATAATCTTGGGTAACAAAACCAAAGTCTGCTTTCAAATATTTAGCCCATTTTTCAGCAATGGTTAATATACCGATCCTTAAATTGGCTGTAGGGCGGGTAAGGGTCAAAGGCCGTAGCGAGAACCAAGACTTATCATCAAATAGATTGATTGTCATAAGCAACAAAAATAAAAAAAGTCCCGAGCAAAAGCTTCGGGACTTTAAAAAATATGTTATTTAAACTAAAATTATTTTTTAGCGTAACGGTTTTTGAACTTATCGATACGACCTGCTGTATCTACCAATTTCATTTTACCAGTATAAAAAGGGTGCGAAGTATGAGAAATCTCTAACTTGTACAATGGATACTCATTTCCATCTTCCCATTTGATAGTCTCTTTAGTATCAACGCAAGATTTTGTTAAAAAAGCATAGTCGTTAGACATATCTTTAAATACTACAAATCTGTAGCTTGATGGATGCAAATCTTTTTTCATTTGGAATGTTATTTAAGTTTTATTTAAATAGAAACACCAAGAACATATTTTGCAATTTGCTGGCAACTACGCCTATGGTATTCCTTATTGTCTTTTCTATCTCTATTTTAGAGGATGCAAATATCCTAATTTTATTTTTATAATACAAGCAGTAAAGAAATATTTTCTAAATCAAATAAACATATCACCCAAAGCCTGTTAAAGATCGATTTCATTTAATCTCGAGATGATAGGCTCATCACTTCTAAACTAGCTAGAAAGACAAGGATTTTAAATCCATTACTTAGGTTACGGTCCAAAATGAATACCTACCACCTACTTTCTCCATCACGTCATCGCCCTAGGTTTACTTGATCAAAAAAGCATTTTTTTATATATTGCGAATTTACACCGCATATTAAAACTTTTTAAATATTATCCATGGAGCTATACTATTCGTTTTCTGTCCTTATTGTCCTCGCCTCTTTTTTTGCCTACCTTAACCTACGCTACCTTAAATTACCCTCCACCATAGGAATTATGATCATTGCCATGATCTCTTCTATATTATTGGTAGTTACAGGTCATATTTTCCCTAAAACCTTCACCCATTTCTCACAACTTCTAAAAGATGTAGATTTTACTGAAGTACTTATGGGGGCCATGTTAAACTTCCTTCTATTTGCAGGGGCCATCCATATCAACCTAAAAGACCTTAAGGAACAACGTGGGCCAATTATCATTTTCTCTACCGTAAGTGTAATCATTTCCACCTTTGCAGTAGGTGGTCTCTTTTATTATATCGTACCATTATTTGGCCTCCACATTCCTTTTATCTACTGTCTGCTTTTTGGCGCTCTAATCTCCCCTACCGACCCCATTGCCGTAATGGGTGTTTTAAAGCAAGCCAAGGTAAAAAAATCGCTGGAAACCAAGGTTGCTGGGGAATCTTTATTTAATGACGGCGTAGCGGTAGTTGTTTTTGCGGTAATCTTACAACTGACCCGATCAAGTTCAATGGACATTTCATTGGGCAATATCTCGTGGCTATTAATAAAAGAAGCGGCTGGTGGGTTCATTTTAGGCACATTATTAGGCCTTGGTGCTTCAAATGCCATTCGCAAAATAGATGATTATAAGGTATCGGTACTCATCACCCTTTCTGTAGTGATGGGCGGTTACCTTATTGCACATGCCATGCACATTTCCGGACCACTGACCATGGTGGCAGCAGGGATAGTGATCGGCAATTATGGACAAAGAACGGCAATGTCTGCCACGACCAAGGATTATCTAAATAAATTCTGGGAGCTTATTGACGAAATCCTAAATGCCATCCTTTTCTTATTCATAGGCTTTGAACTGCTCATTATCCAGAACATCACCTCTTATTGGCTGGTAGGTTTGGCCACTATTTTCATTGTGTTATTGGCCAGATTCGCCTCTATCTACATCCCCGTACTGATTATCCCTTTTAAAAACAAATTTAGCAAAGGAACGATCAAGGTACTGGTGTGGGGCGGCCTAAGGGGTGGCGTTTCCATTGCCTTGGCACTTTCTATTGACGAAGGACCAAACAAACCCTTAATTATAGCTGTAACTTATTTTGTAGTGGTATTCTCTATTATTGTACAAGGTTTAACAGTTGGAAAAGTAGCCAAAAGGGCGCTTTCTAAAGAAGAAGACTAGAATAATTTTACGAATAAATAAGCCTCTAGCCTTACGAAGTTTTAAAAACTTCGTAAGGCTTTAAGGCGCTTCGTCCTACAAATGACAAAAAAGCGTCATCTGATAACTATGGAGATACGAATTTATGAGACCATCGCATGACAAAATAGTTAATGCACTAAATTGGTGGTCGAGTAATAAAAAATAGGTATTTGTGTGTGTGTGTTATTAAGACTTACTGTACTTTTTCCAGGTTTCCAGCTTCGCCTTTTGCCTGGCCATATAAGCATCGGCAATAACCGCACCTGAACTAGCGCCTTCTGTATGCTCCAATAACTCTTTTAGTTTATATTGGTCCACGTCAGCCCTGTACAGTATTTGCAATAACTTAGAGAAATCATCTGCTACTAAGTATTCAAATGCCTTAACCAACACTTCCCTCAACTGATCTTCCGAAAGATTGTCCGCTATATCGAAATCCTTGCTGATCATTTTAATTAATACCTGATTAGATTCCTTCATATGATGATAATGCAAATTTGACTATGGCGTTGGCATGAATGGACGTGGTATCAAAAACAGGAACTGAAAAATCTTCCTGGTTCATTAATAATGGGATTTCTGTACAACCTAACACAATTCCCTGTGCACCCTCCCTAAGCAACCTTGTTATCATTGAAATATATTTTTTCTTGGTTTCTTGCTTCACAATACCCTTACCCAATTCATCACGTAAGGTCTGCTGAATAAACGCTCTTTCGTCCATACTTGCGGGAACTATTACATCTATTCCATATTCCTGAAGTTTTTGCTGATAAAAGCCCATTTCCATTGTATATTTCGTACCCAGCAAAGCAACCTTTTTAAGCCCATATTTAAGGATTTCTTCAGCAGTTGAAGAAACAATATGAATGATGGGCAATTTGATTTCATTTTGCAGTTTATCAGCATAGAGATGAGCCGTATTCGCACAAAGTACAATGGCTTCAGCACCACCCAACTTCAGCTTTTCACAACCTCTTTTTAACAGTTCAAAGGAGTGCTCCCACCCATTTTGATGTATATCAGCAAAATTTAACGAATAGATGATACACTCTGCGAATTGTAAACCACCTAATTTCTCATTTATACCTTCATTAATTAACCTGTAGTAATCTATGGTAGAAACCCAGCTCATTCCCCCCAATAGCCCAATCTTTTTCATCTGATTTCCTGACAAAGTTCAATCAAAACACCATTTGTAGATTTAGGATGTACAAAACAGATCAGTTTATTATCGGCTCCTTTTTTGGGCTGCTCGTTCAACAACACAAAACCTTTACCTGCTAACCTTTCCATTTCGGCATAAATATCATCTACCTCAAAAGCAATATGATGTATGCCTTCTCCCTTTTTGGCGATAAACTTAGCAATGGCACTATCATCAGCAGTGCTGGCCAAGAGCTCTATCTTACTTTCACCTAATTTAAAAAATGCAGTATTTACATTTTCTGTATCCACCAACTCGGTTTTATAGCAGGTAACCCCCAGCAATTGTTCGTAAAGGCTCGAGGCTTTTTCTAGATCTGCCACGGCAATACCAATATGTTCTATCTTGTTCATCTTTTCTAATTGGATGAGGTTAATCAGTTACAGGTCTAAACGTATAACTCGTACTCACAGCCCATAATGCTCACATCTCGTTATCAGAATGTAAAAATGCAGGTTTTAACTATAGCTTCATAGCTATTATTTATAATTGTTCGGAAACTTTTTTCGTATCTTTGTACTATGATAAAGCATAAAGGCGAAAGCTTGAAGCTAAAAGCAAAGTTTAGATCAATAATGCTTTTAGCTTTGGATCTTAAACTTTAAGCTCAATTTTTTAAAATATAAACATTAGATGGAACTTCCAATTTACTTAGATAATAATGCTACTACTCCTCTAGACCCTAGAGTATTAGAAGCTATGTTGCCCTATTTCACCAATAAATTTGGTAATGCTGCTAGCCGTAACCACGCTTTTGGCTGGGTAGCAGAAGAAGGTGTTGATTATGCCCGTGAGCAGGTTTCGAAATTAATTGGTTGTACGGAAAAAGAAATCATTTTCACCTCTGGTGCCACAGAAGCTGATAACTTGGCTATTAAAGGTGTTTTTGAAATGTACGCTGACAAAGGTAATCATATTATTACCGCTACTACAGAACATAAAGCGGTTTTGGATACCTGCAAGCATTTAGAGAAACAAGGTGCAAAAGTTACCTATCTACAAGTAAAAGAAGATGGATTAATTGATCTAGCTGAACTTGAAGCCGCAATGACACCAGAAACCATTTTGGTAACCATCATGTATGGAAACAATGAAATTGGTGTAATACAACCCATTAAAGAAATATCTGCCATTGCCCACAAACATGGTGCTTTATTTATGACCGATGCTACACAAGCAGTGGGTAAGATCCCTGTGAATGTAAACGAAGACGGCATTGACTTAATGGCATTTAGTGCCCATAAAATGTATGGCCCGAAAGGAGTTGGTGCTTTATACGTACGACGAAAAGGACCAAGGGTAAAAGTAACTGCACAAATGGATGGCGGAGGTCATGAGCGTGGTATGCGTTCTGGCACTTTAAATGTACCTGGCATTGTAGGTTTAGGTAAAGCTTGTGAACTTTGTCGTTTAGAAATGGATGAGGAGGCCAAACGTTTATCTGGCTTACGCGATAAATTGGAAAGCGCTTTAACTACTTTGGAAGAAAGCTATGTAAATGGAAACGTAAATCACCGTTTGCCTCATGTAGCTAATATATCCTTTAAATATGTGGAAGGTGAAGGTTTAATGATGGCCATGAAAGATTTGGCTGTTTCTTCAGGTTCTGCCTGTACCTCGGCTTCTTTAGAACCTTCATATGTATTGAAAGCATTAGGTCTTTCCGATGACCTTGCACACTCTTCGATACGTTTTGGACTTGGTAGGTTTACCACAGAAGAAGAGGTGGATTATGCAATAGAAAATACGAAAAAAGCAGTTAACCACTTAAGGGATCTTTCTCCACTTTGGGAAATGTTCAAAGAAGGTGTTGACTTAAGTAAAATTGAGTGGGCTGAACACTAAGCAAAATTACGATTGTAGATTGACGAAGTACGATTTAGCATTCTACAATTTTAAAATATTAATAGAACATTGATTTTGGAAGATCGTAAATCTAAAATCTACAATCTAAAATAAAATGGCATATTCAGAAAAAGTAATTGATCATTATACCAACCCCCGCAACGTTGGTACTTTAAATAAAGACAGTAAATCTGTAGGTACAGGTTTAGTAGGTGCACCAGAATGTGGTGACGTAATGCGTTTACAAATTGAAGTTGACGATAACAATGTAATTACCGACGCCAAGTTCAAGACTTTTGGCTGTGGTTCTGCCATTGCTTCTTCTTCTTTAGCTACAGAATGGTTAAAAGGCAAATCTATTGATGAGGCTTTAGCCATTGACAATATGGATATCGTAGAAGAACTTGCTTTGCCTCCAGTGAAAATTCACTGTTCAGTTTTGGCAGAAGATGCTATTAAATCTGCCATTAACGATTACCGTGTTAAAAATGGATTAGAAGCATTAGAACTGCCAAAATCACACCACTAGGAAATTTTAGATTTGACGAATTACGATTGACGATTTGTCAAATCTTTAACAAACAGAATTTATAATAGCGGATATAAATCTAAAGTCGTAAATATCATGATTACTATAACCGATAAAGCAAAAGATAAAATAGAGCACTTAATGCAGGATTCTGAATTAGGATCCGACTATTTTCTCCGTGTCTCTGTTAAAGGAGGTGGCTGTTCTGGACTTTCCTATAACTTAGACTTCGATAACGAAACGAAAACAGGAGATCAATTTTTTGAAGATCGTGGAATTAAGATCGCCTTAGATATGAAGTCTTTCCTCTATCTCGCAGGTACAGAGCTTGACTTTTCAGACGGCCTGAACGGAAAAGGATTTGCTTTTAATAACCCTAATGCAAGCCGTTCTTGTGGCTGTGGTGAAAGCTTTTCAGTATAATCATTTAAAAATATAAGCAGAAGGCACCGATAAAAATCGGTGCCTTCTGCATTATTGGGCACCCCATAATGCATTTTTTTCCCAACAATCCTCCTTTCATTTTGTATTATTAAGCGCAATAGTTTATCATTGTCGGTTTAAAGCAATCCAAATATTAATAAAACATGGTATCATTCAGCGAATTTTCTACAGTGCCAACGCTATTGCGTAACGTTGTAAAAAATATTCATCAACCTACGGAAACTTTTTTAATCCATAAAAAGGGGACAGACTGGGAAGAAATTTCCTTTCAGACTACCTTATCGAGAGCGGATGCTGTTTCTGCTTTTTTCTTGGAAAAAGGCATTGCCAAAGGGGATAGGTTAGGCTTAATGATCGAAAATTCTCCTGAATATGTTTATTATGATCAAGGTATACAGCAGATCGGTGTCATTAATGTATCCATTTATCCTACCCTGGCCGAGCACGAAGTAGCGTACATTATTAATGATTCTGGCATAAAAGCTATACTGGTAGGCAATCCATTTCTGTTTAGAAAAATTCTAAAAGTAGCGGAGAACTGTAAGGAACTCAAATACATCATTCCTGCCTTCTCAGATTTTGAAAAAGTGGCCATTCCGGAAGGATTGAACATAGAAATTATAGATTATAACCATGTTTTAAATAGGCTCGTTTCCAGTGAAGAACTAGCCGAAATAGATAAAAGAAGAACCGAAGTGCTCCCACAGGACGTATCTTCGCTTATTTATACTTCAGGTACTACTGGCACCCCCAAAGGGGTAATGCTTACCCATTATAATTTTGTAGAAAACGTGAAGGTATGCCTACAACAAATTCCCGTAATTGACGAAACAGAGACTTTCCTCTCTTTCCTCCCACTTTCCCACGTATTTGAACGTACGGCAACTTATCATGTGTGTTGTGCACAGGGATGTAAAATAGCTTTTGCACAAAGTTTGGAGCTCCTGGCCAAGAATATGGGTGAAGTGAGACCTACGGTCATGTCCTGTGTACCCCGATTATTAGAACGAATTCACGATAAGGCCATCAAATCTGGCACTGCAGCGGGAGGGCTAAAAGCCAAAATCTTCACTTGGGCACTTGAGATAGGTAATAAGTACAGGGTAACAAAAGAAGCAGGCAAAAATCCCGGAATTATTTTAGCCGCTCAAAAAGGTATTGCCGAAAAACTGGTCTTTAGCAAGATTAAAGAGAAGACCGGTGGACGATTAAAGTTTATGATTTCTGGCGGTGCTGCACTTCCTAAAAATGTAGGAGAATTCTTCGGTGATCTGGGTATTAAAATACTGGAAGGTTTTGGCCTGACCGAAACGTCGCCCGTAATGTCGGTAACCGAATATCATCGTCAGGTTTATGGCACTGTAGGCCGTGTAATACCAGGAATCGAAATAGGCATCCAAAATGTGGACACCAAAAAAATCATCAATATTCAGACACATGATACTTTTAATGAAAATTTCGAATGCGAGGAAGGAGAGATTATTGTTCGAGGCCATTGCGTAATGAAAGGTTATTTCAATAAACCAGCGGAAACTGCCGAAGCCATAGATAAGGACAATTGGTTTCATACTGGAGACATAGGTCGTTTTTACAAAGGTAATTTACAGATTACCGATAGATTGAAAAACATGATTGTCAATGCCTACGGCAAAAATGTGTACCCAACACCAGTAGAGAATATCTATCTGAAAAGCCCTAAAATAGATCAGCTTTTCCTTATTGGCGATAAGCGCGAGTACATTACGGCCATTATTATTCCAAACAGGGAAACACTACAGGAAACTTTCAACCTAAAGGATGATTTCTTTCAAAAAGAAGGTGACTTTATAGAAGATAAAGAAATTTATGATTGGATGGAGAAGGACATCAAAAAAATCAGCAATGAATTGGCGAAGTTCGAAAGGATTAAACACTTCAAAATCAAAAGAAATCCGTTTAGCATTGACGAAGGTGAGATTACACCTACCTTAAAAGTAAAACGCCGTGTGGTAGAGAAGAAATATGCACCGGCAATTGCAGAGATGTATACCAAGGAAGTGGAAGCAGATTAATTCGCGACCCAAAAAAGTTAAATCCTTCACCTCAAAAAACGCATGACATTAATTGCCATCTTTATTCCATTTCTTTCTTTTTTGCTTCGGGGAAGAATTATCACCGGAATTATTTGTCTCCTGCTACAAATAACTTTAATTGGCTGGATTCCCGCCGCCGTTTGGGCAGTCATCTCTTTGCAAAATGCAAGAGCTGATAAACGCAATGAAGAGTTAATCAAAGCGATGAAGTCAAAATAAAAATCCAAAAACACCAATAGCCCTTTTATTACATTAAGAACAGATGTGCCCAAGAGAATGAACAATAATCAATTAAATAATTGAAGTACCTATATAATGACCTTATTTAACAGGATTTGACCCTATTCCAAGGGAAAATGAATGTTGCGCAATAAAGAAGTTAACATAAATGGGATAGCAGCGAATCCCGATTTTTCATAGGGAGCAGCGTATAGCCTGGCTAACTTTAATAGCACCCGCCATTTGCTTTCCTAAAAATTTCTTAGCACTCCGTTATTAAATTGTTTCGCATAGCTCATAATAGCTTAGCGTTTAAAGCTTAAAACCCTATATCCCCACTCCTTACTCCTCAAAAAAATTACTATTTTTGCAAAAAATACTATAAATGAGTATAGGACTATCAGAACAGGAAATTTTAAGACGCGAATCATTAAAGCAGCTTCGCGAATTGGGTATTAACCCCTATCCTGCAGAAGCTTACGAGATTAATGCCAACGCAGCCGACATATTAGCCAACTACGAAAAAGATAAAACGGCCTATAAGACCATTAGCATTGCCGGCCGCATTATGAGCCGTAATATTATGGGGGCCGCCTCCTTTGCCGAACTTCAGGATTCTACTGGTCGTATCCAGATCTATTTGAAGCGTGATGAGCTTTGTCCTGACGAAGACAAGACCTTATACAATACTGTTTTCAAGAAGTTATTGGACATTGGTGACTTTATCGGTATTGAGGGTTATGTCTTCACCACTCAAACAGGCGAAATTTCTGTGCATGTTAAGAAATTAACAGTATTATCGAAATCTTTACGTCCTCTTCCTATTGTAAAACGTGACGAGGCTGGAAATGTATACGATGGCTTTACCAATCCCGAATTACGTTACAGAATGCGTTATGTAGATTTAACGGTGAATCCCGATTATAAGCAGATTTTCATCAACCGCTCTAAGGTGATCAATACCATGCGTAATTATTTCGATAGTCAAGGCTGGATGGAAGTAGAAACACCAATCTTACAAGCTGTTCATGGCGGTGCAGCTGCTCGTCCATTTGCTACGCATCACAATACACTGGATATGCCTTTGTTTTTGCGCATAGCCAATGAACTATACTTAAAAAGATTAATTGTAGCCGGTTTTGATGGGGTATATGAGTTTGGAAAAATGTTCCGTAACGAGGGGATGGACCGTACGCATAACCCAGAGTTTACCTCTATGGAAATTTACGTGGCTTATAAAGACTACGTTTGGATGATGGCCATGGTAGAAGAATGCTTAGAAAAGGTAGCTGTGGCTATACATGGCAAGTCTACTGTTAAGGTTGGTGAATATGAAATTGATTTTGCCGGTCCTTATGAACGTCTAACCATGTACGAATCGATACAGAAATATACAGGTATAGATGTATCGGCCATGAGCGAAACTGAAATTGCCAAAACTTGTAAGGATCTGGGCATAGAAATTGACGAAAGCATGGGTAGGGGCAAACTAATTGATGAGATTTTTGGAGAAAAAGTAGAGGCCAATCTAATACAGCCTACCTACATTACCGACTATCCTATTGAAATGACACCTTTGGCTAAAAAACATCGTACCAAAGAAGGATTGGTAGAAAGGTTTGAATTGTTTGTGAATGGAAAAGAAATTGCCAATGCCTATTCTGAGCTAAATGATCCTATAGATCAAAAAGAACGTTTCGAAGATCAGTTAAAGCTTGCTGCCAGAGGCGATGATGAAGCTATGGCGATGGATGATGATTTTGTGCGTGCCCTAGAATATGGCATGCCCCCTACTTCGGGCTTGGGAATTGGAATTGACCGTTTGGTGATGTTAATGACTAACCAAAGCACCATCCAGGAAGTATTATTTTTCCCGCAGATGCGCCCGGAGAAAAAGAAAATTGAGCTTACCGCTGAAGAAACTGAATTATTTGCTTTGGTAAAGGAAGGTGAGCAATGCTTATTAAGTGATATTAAAGCACAATTAGCAGACTGGAGCAACAAAAAATGGGACACTACGCTTAAAGGATTGACGGGAAAGAATATCCTTAAAGTAAGCAAAACCGACGAGGGATTGTTTTTGGAGCATAAATAAGTTAGCCACGTTATTGAGAGGTACAGCCTGTACCGACCATTTGGGAAAGCCATCTTAAAACGATTATTAAGTAGCAAAAACGTTTTAAGATGGCTTCGTAAACTCGCAATGACGAAAGCTTTAAATCCAAAGCTTTTAACTGGGGATTTTTTATGCGCTCATCGTCATCCTGAATTTATTTCGGATCAGTATTTATTAAAAAATATCATGACAGATGTTGAAATACATGCAGCATAACGAGCTATGAAAGAAAACTAAAAAAGCAAAAGGCTCTGCACTTATCCAAGTGCAGAGCCTTTCTGTTAATAATTAAGCTAAATATTAGAATTTTATAACGTTCAATGCTTTGTCTACCAATAAGCCTTCTGCAACCTTCAAATTGAATTTCACACTACGTTTTGCTTTCAACTTGATCACAAAAAGTTCTTGATTACCCTGAAGCGTATCTTTATTACCTACATTTACAAAAGTTGGGTACAGCGCTTTAGTCCTATCTGTATGCAACCTATCATAGGTTAAGTTTTCCATTCCACCTATATTAACGGGCTGTACACTAACGAATTCGTAATCTTGGGCATCATAAGGCAACGCAAAACTTAAAGCATTTACGCCCTTTAAATTCACACCTTTCACCTTCACTTCAATGATTTCATCTTTGTGATAAATTTGTTTCGCCGTACTAATGTCTAGTTGGCCAGATACTTTATCTTCTTTACCAAGCTTCACCCCTCCCTCTAGTTGAGTAGCTACTACTGAAATATCGTACGCGTCAATCAGGTTGTTCTTATTAATATCGCCATTGCTAATGTAGCCTTCAAAATCAGAATCTCCCTTTCTCAAACCCGTATAGTTCATATAAGACGTAAGGTCATTCCGATCTATGAGTTTATCATTATTTATATCACCCGGCAGGTAGCTTTCCGTTCCAGGCATTTTAAATACATACAGCTCTCTGCCTGAACCAAAATCTCCTACACCTTTCGTTACTGCAATCTTAATATAACGCGCAGTAGGATGACTGGCAAAAATAAACTCTTTTACCTTATCATTTTTTGGCCAGGTCACCTCACCCGCAGCTGTCCAATTCTGTTTGTCGGTACTATAGGAAATACTACCCGACAACAAAGTGCCATTACCAGCACCTAAGCGAGGCAGGTATTGAAACTTATCTAACTGATTAAATGACTTCAGGTCTATGATCAAATCAAAAGGGACTGCTTTATTATCCCATTTGGTATGCCATATGTTTCCTTCATCGAAGTCAAACAACTTGCTAACACCCTCTCCTCCCTGGTTTTGCACCGAAGTTTCAGCTACAATACCTTTTATGGCAAACTCCAACGGGTTATTTTTTGTTCTTGCACTAAAGATAGCCCAATTCGATGCGCCTTCTTTATTTACTGCCCTTACCTTAAATTGATAATCTGTCTCGGGCATTAAGCCATCAAATTCTAAGGTATTCTCTTTAATGGTACTGTATAGCATATCATTAAATGCTATTTCGTAATAATCTGCATTTTCTACTTTGTCCCAAGTAGGCTTAAGCACATAGGCTTCTGCCCTATCCGCTGATACCTGAGCATGATTTGGAGCGCCTAATTTCCCTGTAGACACCAAATATTTATTAGTGGGCTCAAACTTAAAGCCCTTCACCCCTAAACTCATCTCATTTTCGGTAATATCAGTAGCAGCCAACCTTACCAACACCTGCGGATTTTTAGCAATTACTAAATTTTCAAATTCACTTCCTTTGGTCGCAAATCGGTTAAGATTTGGTTTTGCATCATAAAAGAAAACGTTTTCTTTATTTAGAAATGCCTTTAAGGAATTGACCTCGGTCAAATTTATCTTTTGCCTTCCTATTTTAGCAACCAAGCTTTTTGGTCTTTCGGTTACATTAATAATAAACTGGGTATATTTTTCCTTTACAAATCCATCAAAATTTCCTTGTGTACGTTGCACATTAACCACAACGTTATTACCTTCCACAATTGATTCTATGTTAGTACTAGCACCGCTTTTATCTTTATAAGCTTCGGTCATACCGTCATCATCATACAAAGTGAAGCTACTGTTGCCGTCAGGATAGATTTCGAAAATGCGCAGCTTCTGATCTACCTCCGAAGGATTATTATTTGGATTGTTTAGGGGGATAATAGCACCCGCCTTTACAAAAATTGGCAGTTTCCAAATCGGTGAATCAAAATAATTGATAACCGTATTACCCTGATATTTCTCTCCCGAAAAATAATCTATCCAAGTACCTTCTGGCAAATAAATGCCATTGCGTATATCATTCCCTTTTTCATCTGCTTTTGTGGATTGGTAAATTGGAGCAACCAAGAAGGACGGGCCATACAGGAACTGATATTGGGTAGATGTACCATAAGTATAGGTATTGGGATATTCCAAAAACATAGCCCTGATCATTGGCAATCCATTCACAGCTTCTTTAGCGATGCTATATGCATAGGGCATCAATGCCGATTTTAACTTTAAATAGTTGCGATTGATGGAGGCAACAGGTTCGCCCAATGCATGGGGATATTTCTCATTAGCGCCCCATCCATCCATATTCAATTGCATTGGCGTAAAGGTTTTCCACTGGAAATCTCTAGTGTTTACTACCGCATTTTTGCCTCCAAAAATACCATCCATATCTGAAGTGATGTTAGGCTGCCCAGACAAGCCTGCGCCCAAATAGGTAGGAATATGAAAGCGAATGTATTCCCAAGCTCCTCCTGTTTGATCACCAGACCAAATACCCGCATAACGCTGGGTACCTGCCCAACCATCAAGGGAGATGATAAATGGTCTACCATTATTTCCATAATAGGGCATAATTTCACCTGCACCCGCCACACCATTCAATCCGAAAGAATAGCCAGCACCCACCCATGCCACGTCGGTTTTTAGCACCCGTACTCCAGCATCTCTCACTTCTTTGACAAGGTCTCTCTGCAATAAAGCCGAAACACCTGCCTTAGGCTGTAAATCAGATTGCGTCCATAAACCAATCTCTACTCCATTTTTTCGGGCATAATCACCAAAATTCTTCAAATTCTGAATGTTGCCATCCAAAGTTTCAGTTTGCCCATAACCCGCTCCGTATCCATCGTTTGGCAATACCCAACCCAATGGCATATCATTCTTCTTATAACGGTCAATTACAGCCCTGGCAGAAAATTGATAGTTGTTCTTTTCACCATTCAGCGATTCCTTAACTCCAACGTTATCTTTTTGGCTTTCTTTATATCTCTTGCCATCTTCAAACAATATGCCCTTATCGTCTTCTTTCCAATAATCACGATTATAGGCATTTAAATGTCCTTGATAAAAACCAAACTTGGGCAGTAGTACTGGATTTCCCGTTAATTGATAAAAATCACTCAATAATGCCGATGGTGTATTATTGACCATCAAAAAAACATCCAAGTAAGCGGTTTCATGAGACAATTTCACCAATCCTTTTTCAGTTGCACCAAAATCATATCTTCCTTTTTTAAAGGTATACCACATTATTCCATAGCCCTTAGTAGACCAGTAATATGGAGTTGGAGAGGCTACCCCCCCATCTGTCCAGCTGTTTTGATTTTCAATGGCTATCGCCTTACCTTTATGTGAGAATCTACCATTCTGTACCCCTCCACCATAAAAATATTCTTGTTCATCTCCCTTTAACAAAAGAGTTACTTTATCTTTTTCAAACTGGACAGGTTTAGCATATTCCAATACCACCTTTTGAGTAGCTTGGTCAACAACTTTTATAACTGCAGTCTGCTTATCAATAAATACGGTGATCTTGCCCGTAGCGATAGAGAATTGTGTATTTTCTTCCGTTAAGCTTAATTTGCTTAGGGCTTTCCTTGGGTTATTTACCAAGATCTGTGCAGAAGGCTTGGCCTGAGGCTCTCTGATCATGCCTCCTTCATTATCCTGAAAAAGTCTGAATATATTCTCCCCATAGAAATCTAAAGTCAATCTCTGCTGGTCGGAAAATAAGATTTCAATAGTAGTGGGATTTATTTTTTTGGCACCAATAATGTTTTGAAGTGGAACTGTCCATCTTTTGTGGATAGTTCTTTTGTTGATCGCCTGCACAGGTAGGGCTGCAAACAATAAAGGAAAAGTAAACGACAGGAGAATACCTGTCTTCCTTTTCACATAGCAAAGTACGTTTTTCATTAAGAATGTGTTTTTTATAGGTAGTTTAACAAATAGATGCTTAAAATTAAGAAACAGTACGATAAAAATGTAATGAATGACGAAATCTTTCTTCTAATAGCGGATTTTTCTTAGAAACTGTCCAAAAATGACTGAAATATTTGGCAGAGGAGTTTAGTGGAGAAACCAAACACTAGCAAAAGGTATTAGGCGAGTGTCCCCCACCCCTCCGGGTATTTTCTTTCATTGATATCTATGCGATTTCTTAGAAAGCAACTGACCAACAAATGCCACTACCTTAACAAAAGCATAACAAAAAGTTAAAGTATTCGCTATTTTGTTATCATAAGCTTTTTCTATTTTAGACTTGTATTAAATCATTGATGTTATGAATAGCTCAAGTATTGAAATTACGGAAAACGAATATTGCATTAAACTAAGCAAAGACACCTTTGACTTATCATTGATTCGCCAGCTGATCAAGCGCATACAGGCCGAGGAACTTTTCTTTAGCAGAAAAAATGAAATTGAAGAAGATCTCATCAGCAGAAATGACACAACCAGTTTTGATGAGAATTTTGATCGCCTATGCGACAAATGATCGAGTTCGCATCATGCACTTTAATTGGTATATTATAAAAGCAGGCTTGCAAAAAGCAAAAAACCTCGATAATACTATATCGAGGTTTTAATATGTTTATGAAAATGCGACTACCTATGGCTATAGCGTACTTGCTGTTGCTTATCCATCATCCCCATCTGATCTTTCATTTGCTTGATCTGATCTGCCAATAATTTATTCTTATCTGCTTTTTTAGCTTCTGCCAAATACATGGTTGCTTCACGTTTATTGCGTTTTGCCATAGCAATGCCTGCCAAACTTAATTTAGCCAATGCAATATTATGATCCATATGCAAGCCTAAGCTCAAAGCAGTTTTGAAATATTTTTCTGATTTCATTGGGGCTCTTCTTGATTCCATTAAGCCCAACAAAAGGTTATAATAGCCATGTTGTAAACGGGCCAATTGCTTCTCATAATTGGTTATCCTACCTAAAAACCTCTCCGCTTTTTCCATATTGTCCTTACGCAGGTACCATTGTGCGATCAGCATGTTTTCATTATAGAAATAGGTAATGAAGATAAATATACTAAACAGGATCGTAAGTATGCCCCATCCCCAATGACCGAAAATAAATAGTGCTACCGCCGCACCCACTAAAGCAAAACCTATAATTAAGCGTACTAAATTTGACATAGTTTTTCAATATTTCTGCAAATATCGGTTTTATATAGCAGAAAATAGCGATTTAATTTATAATTTCATCAAAAATTAGATACGTATGAAATACCTATTTACCTTACTCACCGCTTTATTTGCCATTACAGCAAATGCCCAAGAATTAAATAAAAAATTAGAAGATCAAATTAAACATAAACAGATCATGTTAAATCAATGTTCAAGAGACGGATTGGTTTCTTTCCCTGAATTTAAGGACAGCTATGATGCCAACTATGCGGCATATAATCCAGATTCTACCTCCTTTAATGCCCTGGAAAAATTGTTAAAGAACAAAAAGATCAGGGTCGTACTTGGAACATGGTGCGGAGATAGCAAATTTCAGGTTCCCCATTTCCTGAAAATAATCGACGCGCTTAAAGTTCATGAGAGTGATGTCACCTTTATTGCGGTTGACGGAAAAAAACAAGCTGAAAATGGATTACTTGATGGACTTAACATAGAAAGGGTACCTACCTTTATCTTTACAGATAAAAATGGAAAAGAAATAGGCAGAATTGTAGAAAGCCCCAAGAAAAGCCTAGAATTGGATATGATTGACCTGCTCACTGCAAAAAAATAACCTATGGCCGTAGACTTGGAACCTGGTTGGCTTAATGTACTGGGCAGCGAATTTGAAAAGCCCTACATGAAAGCTTTAAAAGAATTTCTTCAGAACGAAAAACGACAAGGTTTTACCGTTTATCCAAAAGGTACTGATATATTCAATGCCTTTAAACATACCCCTTTTGACAAGGTTAAAGTTGTCATCTTAGGACAAGACCCCTATCATGGCGTAGCACAAGCCCACGGACTTTCTTTTTCTGTTCAAAAAGGTATTATACCCCCTCCCTCCCTAAAAAATATTTACAAGGAGCTTGAAGATGAGATAGTCGGCTTTAAAATACCCAATCATGGAGACCTGACCCAATGGGCAGATCAAGGAGTACTTTTGCTTAATGCCACTTTAACCGTAAGAGCACACCAAGCGGGCTCACATCAGAAGAGAGGCTGGGAGCAATTTACAGACCAGGCTATAGCTAAGCTTTCACAACTAAAAAGTGGGCTGGTATTTATTCTCTGGGGAAATTATGCTAAACAGAAAGAGAGCCTAATTGATGAGAATAAGCACTTTATTATTAAATCTGCGCACCCTTCTCCTTTCTCTGCCTATAATGGCTTTTTTGGTTCCAAACCTTTCTCAAAAACGAACGAGATTTTAATACGAGAAGGAAAGGAACCGATCAATTGGCAGCTCACATAATTATCAAAAATAGCCAGTTACCACCTCAAATATCTATCCAGCATACATTACCTTAGACACCCAAGAACTAATATTCCATTTACAGATATGGCCTTAGATGCTCTAGGGTTTATCAGGTGGTGGAATTATCATTCTAAACACCTTAGTTATCCAAGGCGTTTTCCAAAATTCCTAATATTTTGAGGAGATATAGTTACTAGTAAAAAGGCAAATATTAATACTCCAATGGAACAATCGGCTCTTTTTTGGTGGTAGACATGATCATCATGGTTTGAAAAGTTTTCACTACCGAAATCTTGCTGATCTTATCCATGATCAAGCGCTCGTATGATTTAATATCATTTACATAAACTTTCAATAAGAAATCTGCCTGCCCAGTAACATGATGGCATTCGGTCACTTCTTTAATCTGGTTCACTTCATCTAAGAAAATCTGAATGGTATTGTTCTTGTGAAAATCCAATTGGATTTGGATAAAGGTTTTAATGCCCAATCCTAATTTTTCTTCATCAACCAGGGCATGATAACTTTTAATATACCCAGACATTTCCAATTTCCTCACCCGTTCTAAAGTTGGAGCCGGAGACAAGCCTATTTCCTGCGATAAGAGCAAATTGGTTATTCTACCATTTTCCTGTAACAACTTTAAGATTTTGAAATCGATTTTATCTAGTTCTAACGCCATACCTTATTTATAATTCAATGCCCAAAGGTAGAACAGAAACACTTATTCACAAAATTTTATTCTATAAATAATGTAAAAAATTAGCTTTTATTTTATATTAAAATTTTTAGATTTGTCTAAAATAATAATTAGATCAAGCAAAATGCAATCTTATACCGAAGAGAACTACCTAAAAGTCATATACCATTTATCAGAAATAAGCAATCCGGTTCAAACTAATGCTATAGCCGAGCGTATTCAAACCAAGGCAGCATCTGTAACTGATATGATCAAAAAGCTTTCGGAAAAAGAATTGGTCAATTATGTTAAATACCAAGGGGTAACCTTAACGGAAAAAGGAAAGCTTACCGCCATCAATATTGTTAGAAAGCATCGTTTATGGGAGGTTTTTTTGGTAGACAAACTTAACTTCAAATGGGATGAAGTGCACGAAGTTGCCGAAGAGCTGGAACATATTCAATCTTCCTTATTGATCGAAAGATTGGATGAATTTTTAGAGTTTCCCAAAGTTGATCCCCATGGCGACCCCATTCCCGACCAACATGGTAATTTTGCGGAGTTAGCTTTTGTTAAATTAAGTAAATTAAGTCCTTCGGAAAAAGGTACCATCACTGGAGTAAGCGAGCATTCTTCTGCTTTTTTAAAGCATTTGGAAAAACTAGGATTAACTTTAGGCAAACGGATAGAAGTATTAGAAGTGATCGAATTTGATGGCTCGGTAGCATTGGATGTAGAACAGCAAAAAATCAATATCAGCAGGGAAGTTGCCAAACATATACTAATCAGCAAGTACTAATGACCGAAAAACAATCATTAAGCGAAGTACATCAGAGTATAGCCACCAACAAACGTAAAGGCTGGAGAAGAATATTAGCATTTCTAGGTCCTGCTTACTTAGTAAGCGTTGGCTATATGGATCCTGGTAATTGGGCGACAGATATTGCAGGCGGCAGTAAATTTGGCTACCAATTGATTTGGGTGTTATTGATGTCGAACCTTATTGCCCTATTGTTACAGTCGCTAAGTGCCAGACTGGGTATTGTAAGGGGACTAGATTTAGCGCAGGCATCTAGAAACACTTATCCCAAATGGGTAAATTTTCCTTTGTTCATACTGGCGCAAACAGCCATTATAGCTTGCGATCTGGCTGAAATTATTGGAATGGCCATCGGATTAAATCTTTTATTTGGCCTACCGCTCATATGGGGCATTTCCATTACCATATTCGATACCGTATTATTGCTTTTTCTCTTAAACAAAGGCATGCGAAAAATGGAAGCTTTTATTGTTTCCATGGTGTTTATTGTGGGCCTTTCCTTTCTGGTGGAAATGTTTATTGTGGAACCTTCCCTAAAAGAAATTGTAAAAGGTTTTGAACCCTCTATGTTGGGAGGAGAAGCGCTATATATTGCAATAGGTATTATAGGTGCCACGGTAATGCCCCACAACTTATATCTACATTCTTCTCTTGTGCAAACCCGTAAATTCGAAAGAGATTCGCCCGGGATTAAAGAGGCCATTAAGTTCAATTTTATAGATACTGCCGTAGCTTTAAACCTCGCATTTTTTGTGAATGCCGCTATACTGATTTTAGCAGCTGCAGCTTTTTATAAAAACGGTTTTCATGAAGTAGCCGAAATCCAAGATGCCCACGAACTGCTTAGCAATATTTTTGGCGATGTGGCTCCAGCTCTTTTTGCTATTGCCCTAATCGCAGCCGGACAAAGTTCTACGGTTACAGGTACACTTGCCGGACAAATTATAATGGAAGGACATTTAAATTTGAGGATACAACCTTGGCTGAGACGTTTAATTACCAGACTACTGGCCATTATACCCGCATTCTTTACCATACTTTACTTTGGCGATAGGGCCTTGGGAGGTCTTTTGATTTTAAGTCAGGTGGTATTGAGCTTACAGCTGGGCTTTGCTATCATACCGCTTATCCATCTCAATTCAGATAAGGAAGAAATGAAAGAGTTTACCATTAAAACTTGGGTTAAAATCTTAGCTTGGCTAAGTGCCCTAGTTATTGTAAGCTTAAATATCAAACTGGTTATCGAGGAAATTAACGGTTGGCTATCTGAATCGAACGCTTGGTATATCTATGGCCTTGTCGTCCCTATGGCTATCCTTATTGGACTACTCCTGGTCTATATCTTTATGTACCCCCTCATCAATAAAAAGAAAAGATTGGGCAATGTCCCTCATGGTAATGCTTTGGCCATAGCCAATATTGAAAAAATCAATTACAGCAAGATTGGCATTACTGTCGATTTTTCTAAAAATGATAGAAATACCATTCGCCATGCATTGATACAAGGAGGAAAGTCGGCCCATTATTATCTTATCCATGTGGTGGAGACCGCAGCAGCACGCTATCATGGTGAAACCGCTTTGGATCACGAAACACAATCAGATGCAGATAATCTAAGGAAATACCAAGAGAACTTAAAAGAATTGGGCTATTCTGCTACACCGCATATTGGTTTTGGAAGTACTTCAAAAGCTATAGCCGAAATTAGCAGGGAAAACCATATAGAGCTATTGGTAATGGGTGCTCATGGCCATAAAGGCTTAAAAGATTTGATATTTGGCACAACCGTAGACTCGGTAAGGCACAAAGTGGATATTCCGGTATTAATTGTCCGATAAAAAATCTCTATTTGAACTCGATCTAAAAAACACGCAGCTTTTCAAGCGCTATTAAAATTGAAACCGCAAAAGTTATCGAACTGTTTTGTGATTTAAGCTCCTCTATCTTAAAAATTTACCCAGATGCCGTACCATACCCATGCACTGACCGTTGTTTTTCATATCTGAGAAGCTATCTGATGCGTTCTGCATGCTACCCATCTACACTAAACATCTAAAGCTCGCTTTAATAAAGCCCCCCTTCTAAAAGATCCCGATCATTTACTTACTAGGAACAGGCAACCTGGTCAGACATATCGATGTAAAAGAACAAAACGACTATAACCATCCAAAAGTGGAAACTTTAATAAGAACAGCTGTTGATTTTACCATAAATGATATGGATAAACCCACAAAATCAATAGCTAAAACGATTTATAAAATTAAGGCCACAATATAATAAGAAAGATGAGCGTCCTATAAATACGCTAGTAATATTTCCTTAAGTTCTTTAGCCGAAAGAAAACTGTGATATTCAATAAGTGGTTTATAATCCTCGCTCCAAAGCACCAACATTGGATAGGCTATTTGATGTTTACTACGGGTAATTTCCAATACGAAATCATGAACACCTTTGCTTGCCTTAAAATCATATTTTGCTCCATTGAAAAAAACCACATCTTGTTGTTCAACGTCGAATTTTACAAAGTATACAGACCGATTCAATAGCCTGATTATAGATGTATCCCTCCAAACTACCTGATCCATAGCCTTGCAGTAACTACACCAACTGGCATAAACGTAGATTAATACCTTTCTTGGTTCCACTTTTTGTAATTTCTCTAATTGATCAATTTTATAACTTTTAAGCTGCTCCTTTATTTGTTGACCATATGTCAAGAGGTTAAAAAACATCATGATACAGAAAAGCAACTTTTTCATCAATAAAAAAATAGATATGGGCGATATAGAACCGCCCATATTTTCAACAATTAAACCTTAAACCTATCTCATCAATTAAATGTCAATCTCAGCCCAAAGAACCCCCTAATGCCCTGATTTGGGGCGTATACATAACTCGGATCAAAGGTTAAACCATACGGATTATTTGGTGTGACCATTGCCTTTCCTTCGCCATCAAACTGCACTTGTTTATCAAATGGATCGTTGGCTCGGGCAATGATAAATGGATTACCTTTATTTGGCGTGAAATTCAAAAGATTTTTAACCCCTGCATAAAGCTCTATATGCTTAAAGCCATTATATACAAACTGAATATTCTGAATACTCCAAGCAGGCGAATAAGGCTTACGTGGATCTAATTCACTAATTAAAGGTAATCGCATGGGCCCATAAATATTTCCTGTATAATCAATGCCAAGATTAAGCTTTTCAATACGATAGGAAATCGCCCAGGTCCCCATGAATTTCTCTGTTAATATTTGTTGGGTTTTCACGCCATCTTCCATCAGTGAAACATCCTGATAAGTAATGCCTGCGTTAATTTTTAACCCAGCCCTTAGAGCCACATCTATATTGGCCGTTATGCCTTTACTTACGGCATAACCCTTTAGATTATCATACCTTATTTCATTCGGATTGGTTTCATAATCTCCTACAATCCGATTCTTAAAATGCGTATAAAACGAAGAAAGATCGAAAGTATATATGGAACCATTTGTAGAGAAAAGTTTTTTCAGGTAGTTCAAATTCACATTATAAGTCCTTTCTGGTTTCAGCTCATTTGCAACAACTACTTCTCTTGCCCCAGTTAAGGCGGCATGGTCTTCCGTAAAGATATTGACCACCCTAAAACCAGTTCCAGCATTTAACCTAAGTATGCTTGTCTCATCAAAATTGAATTTATATGCTAAACGCGGAGTAAAAATATGACCATGAATAGAATTATAATCATACCTCATCCCCAACAGGAGTGCATGTTTGGAGGCAAGTTTAATTTCATCTTGTATAAAAATGCCAGGCAAATAGGTGCGTTCAGGTTGATTCTCTTCATTTAGCAAATTGGCCGACGCTGTTGCAGGCGTATTATCGTCGTAGTAAGTATACCTAAAAGCCGTACCAAATAAGAGATCATGCCTCCCTATCTTTTTGTCCCAAGTAAGCTGAGAAAAAGCAATTTGTTGTTGCGCAATGTAAGAGGTCGTACCATACCTACTGTCTTGGTCATGGTTTGTCATAGAGAAAGAAAAGAACATTTTTTCTTTGATAGGCAACTGGTAATTACCCAGCAGCTCAAAACGTTTAGTGTATATACTCTCGCCATATACCTCATCACCACCTCTAAAATGCTTGTTCCATCCCATTTCGCCTCCCCACCTATCTTCATACAAGAACCTGCCAACTAAAGAAAACAATCTATTTTCTTTTCTGTCGAAGTTCCACTTTTGAAAAACCGAAATGCGGTCCTGCAAGGTCACATCTGTAAAACCATCATGATTATGATCTACCTTATGGCCATATTTAAAGTAATTCAGGCCTGTTAGCACTGTGCTTTTCTTTCCAAAGTTAGTCTTGAATCCCACATCTATGTTGTTTTCCAAGTAACTTGTGCTCATCACATCAGCACTAAATCGGGGTGCATGATTTACATTTTTGGTAATGATATTGATCAGGCCACCTACTGCTTCACTTCCGTACAAAGAAGAGGCGGGTCCCTTGACAATTTCTATTCTTTCTACCAATGAGTTAGGAATACCCGATAAACCATACACAGTAGATAAACTGCTGACAATCGGCATACCATCAATCAACACCATGGTATATGGTCCTTCCAAACCGTTAATGTGAATATCGCCCGTATTACATATATTACAATTTAACTGGGGTCTTACGCCATTTACATTCTGTAGCGCATCGAAAATACTGGGTGTTGGATTTTTCCTGAAGAACTTTGCCGTATAAATTTCTACCGGAACCGGGCTCTCCAACCTATTCACTTCCTTATAAGTGCCCGTAACGACCACTTCGCTAAGATCTTCTTTCTGTTCAACCAGATTAAAATTCAAAATGGTGTCGCCAGTTATATAAATGGTATTTAACTGAGTTTTATAGCCCAAAGCACTAATACGTAATTGGTATTTACCGGGGCTTATGGCTACAAAACCAAATTCTCCATATTCATTAGTTTGACTAGAACGTTGCAGCTCTATTAAGCGAAGTGTAGCCTTTTGTACTTTAACATCACCACTCTCTACTACTCCCTTTATTACAAAATCTTGGGCCTTAACATAAAATACAGATAAGAAGTAAGCCAGAAACAATAGTATATATCTTTTCATGTTCAAAAATTAGTTTCACAAAAATATAAATTTAGATTAATCTAAAAAATAATTTAAAGTTAATTTAAAATTAAATTTTACAAATCTAAAAACTACCACTAATGCAAATTTGTTGCAAATATAAATTCATGGACATAAATGCATCTTAATTGCATTTATGTAATCTATTATGGATTAATTTTATACTTATCTCCAAGAATTGTTGATATTTGTGCTATGCCTAACGATATACAAATAAAAAACAAGCGGGCCTTCTTCGACTACCACATTTTAGATAAGTACGTAGCGGGAATTGCTTTGCTTGGTACCGAGATTAAATCGATAAGACAAGGGAAAGCAAATCTAACGGATGCTTTCTGTATGTTTATTGACAACGATCTATATATCCGCAACCTACACATTTCAGAATATAGTCATAGCTCTTTCTATCACCATGATATTAAAAGAGACAGGGTCTTGTTACTTCACAAAAAAGAACTTAAAAAACTGAGCACCAAGGGGGAGGAAAAGGGATACACCATTGTTCCACTAAGAATTTTCATTAATGAAAGAGGTTTTGCCAAAATTGAGATTGCCTTGGCCCAAGGTAAAAAAGAATTTGACAAACGAGACACGATCAAAGAAAGAGAAAGCAAAAGAGAATTGGATAGAGCGATGAAGTTTTAGTCCACAAATTCATTAAAAATACCTCGGCCGAAACCAGACTTAAAACATTAGTATACCTTGTTCAATCGGTCATTCATAAATCTAAAATTGTAAAAGAAAGAAGATGAGAATAGTTTTTATGGGCACCCCAAATTTTGCAGTCGCCTCATTAAGCGCCTTGAAAAATTCGGGCTTCGATATTGCAGGAGTAGTAACTGCTGCCGATAAACCTGCCGGACGTGGGCAAAAGTTAAATGAGAGTGCAGTAAAAAAATATGCCGTAGAAAATGGGTTAAAAGTTTTACAACCTTTAAAGCTAAAAGATCCAGTGTTCATAGAAGACCTGAAATCGTTAAGGGCCGATCTGTTTATAGTAGTTGCTTTTAGGATGTTGCCCGAAATAGTATGGAATATGCCAACAAAAGGTACAATTAATCTGCATGGTTCTTTACTTCCCCAATATCGCGGTGCAGCCCCCATTAACCATGTCATCATCAATGGAGAAAAAGAAACCGGTGTCACTACATTTTTCTTAAAACAGGAAATTGATACGGGTGATATTATTTTTTCAGATTCCATTCCCATTGCAGATGATGAAACTGCTGGTTCTCTTCATGATAAATTGATGGTGCTTGGTGCAGATTTACTGGTAAAAACAGTGAAGGCCATAGAAACCAATACTTACAATGAGGTGCCACAACCACAGGGCGGTGAGCTAAAGGAAGCACCAAAAATATTTAAGGACTTTTGCAAAATTGACTGGAACCAACCCAGTCAAACTATATACAACTTTATCCGCGGACTCAGCCCTTATCCAACAGCTTTTTGTACTTTAAATGATAAAGGCTTAAAAATCTTTAAAGCTGAATTAGAAACTAAAAAACCCGACATTCCCGTTGGGGCTTTTTTGACCGATGGTAAAACTTACCTGAAATTTGCCGCAAAAGATGGTTTTTTAAAATTAATTGACCTTCAGTATGAAGGTAAAAAGCGCATGTCTGTTGAAGAATTTTTGAGAGGGATGCGCTTATAAACTTAAAAAATAACAGGCAGGCGTATTACAGCACTGCCTGTTACCTATCCTTTTACAGAGATTATTGGTTATAAGCATCAATAGCTCTTCCTATATTTCTTGAACCAGATGCTTGGATAAAATATCCACCTATACCCAAGCCTGCACCAAGTCCCATCAACACAAAACTTCCAGTATCGTCCTTGAATTTATAGTTTGGCATATTCCCAAAAGTAGTACCATCTTGTTTCATACCTGTACCAGAAAGAAAGGTCACCGCACTGGCAATAATGGCTGCTCCAGCGGCCACATACATGGCCGTACCAACTCTCCTACTTTTCCTGTAACTCTTTAAGAAATCCAAGCTTTTTGGATGATCTGCCATATCTTTACTCAGGTTAGCATAATTTACCTTTTTCAGATCGGAAAATCCCTTGTTATAGAACATTCGCGTATCTACAGTTTGCCTCCTCGTATTCCTAAACCTGTAATAATCGACTTCAAAAAGAATAGGATCATAAATTATCTGTTGATAAAGATTAATCTTTCCTTCTATAGTCCTTTCTGAGAATGATACTTCGCCAAAATAATTCAGCCTTCTAGTATTGGCAAAAAAACCATCTTCATTACTAAAGAATTTAACCCCTCCTATGGGTACCCGCCGAGAGTCGGCCCTAAGTATCCAAGCGCCTGAAAAATCGGGACGCAATCTGATATTTTGCGCATGGATTACAGAATCCGAATAGAGGTAAAGAAAATTTTGGGTTTCGTTCACTTGCGAACGAGCGTTCAGGGCATAGCAAGCCATGACGACAATGAGTAATTTTTTCATATCGGTTTAAATTTGTGTGTACCCAATAATACACAAAATTCAAACCGAAAATTCTTCTGTAAGCAATAAAATACATGAAGATCATTTTCATCTCATGGTACACCAAAGCCATCACTAGCGATCAGAAAAAACAACCTATTTACAAAACACTTAATTTGGCACTTAATAGCTTAGCCATTTCGTTAAAATATCTTTTGCGCCCATAACCCATTACCCAACGAATACCATTAACAGCATTGGTAACAAATACCTCATCTGCTTCTTTTAATATTTCGGGATTAATCTGCGCTTCTACTAGGGGCAATTGATTTTGTTTGGCCAATTGCATCACTACATTCCGCATTACACCAGCTACACAACCTTCAGACAATGCTGGGGTGTAGAGGCTATTCTGATAACCTACAAATATATTAGAACTGGTGCTTTCACATAAAAACCCATTTTGGTTCAACAAAAAAGTTTCATCCAGTCGGTGTTGCTTTTGATAAATTCCCGCCATCACGAAAGGCAGGGCATTGGTTGTTTTATAATTGGAAAGTTTATTGATTGGTTTAGTAATTTCATCATATACATCAATGATCAGACCTTTTTTATTCAGCTCGTACATTAGTTTTTCAAGAGGTTTTGCTTCCAAAAGGTAACCTACCTTATTGGTTTCCGGAATATATAGGCCTTCTCCATCTCGATAAATGCTAAGTCTAAAACGTACATTTCCAGTCCATTTATTCTTCTTTGTTAGCTCAGCGGTTTTTTGTTTCAGAAAATACTCATCCAAAAGGTTATAACCTTCCATTTTAAGTGCTTTCATTCCCGCTGTTAACCGATCTGCATGCAGTTCTGCAAATTGTAGTTTACCATTGCTTGAACACATTGATTCGAACAGGGCATCTCCAAATTTGAACCCTCTATTGCTAGATTTGATGATGGCACTATCATCCAAAAAAAACTCATCGTTAAATAAGATATATTGTGCCATTATGATTGTGGTTGTGAAGCATAGTTACGCCATTTCACCAAAACCGATTCGAAATCGGCAGGCAATGGTGCTTCAAATTCCATATATTGTTTTGTTGTTGGGTGAACAAATCCCAAGGTTTGTGCATGCAAAGCTTGTCTTGGCATGAGTTCAAAACAGTTTGCTACAAATTGTTTATATTTTGTAAACGTTGTTCCCTTTAAAATCTTATCCCCACCATAATTGGCATCGCTAAAAAGCGGATGTCCAATATGCTTCATATGAGCCCTGATCTGATGGGTACGGCCTGTCTCTAGCTGGCAACAGATCAAGGTTACATAATGCAATCTTTCTACAACCTTATAGTTGGTTACTGACCATTTTCCCTTTTCTTCATCCTCATAAACATCCTGCACTATTCTATTTTTAAGGCTACGGCCAATATATCCCTCTATCCTACCCTCTTTTTCAATATCTCCCCAGGCCAAAGCCAAATACTTTCTGGTAATGCTATGATCAAAAAACTGTTTGGCCAACTTGGTCATCGTCATTTCATTCTTACTGATGAGCAAAAGTCCTGAAGTATCTTTATCAATTCGATGTACCAAGCCTGGCCTCCCATCATTACCAGGCAAAGTGGGCAGTTTCTCGAAATGATAGGCCAATGCGTTGACCAATGTACCTGTATAATTATTAAATCCCGGATGTACCACCATACCCGCTGGTTTATTTACCACCAGCAGATCATCATCCTCATAAACAATATCTATCGGAATATTTTCGGGATAAACCTCTGTATCTCTTGGTGGATGGGCAAATACGATAGATATTTCATCTAAGGGCTTCACTTTGTAACTAGCTTTAACCAACTGCTTATTCACCAATACATTTCCGGCATCAATAGCATTTTGTATCCTATTTCTTGAAGCATTTACTATACGATGCATCAAAAACTTGTCAATTCGTAATAGAGACTGTCCTTTATCTACAACAATATTGAAATGTTCGAATAAATCCTGTTCCCCTTCTTCTTGTTCTATTGCGATATTTTCCATGATGCAAAAGTAAATTATCAATTTGATATTTTTTTAAAACAGATTGGCTTATTTATTGTAGTGTGTATGTTAATAAATTGCTCTAATTATGAAAAACTTTACTCAAAACCTTAAAATAGTAATGAACTTTTTTCCTTATTTGATTAGAAAAATCTATTTTCGTAGTTGAAAATCAAACAAATAAGACATGGAAAAGAATTTACGAGCGCTAAAATATATCACCTTATTTAGCGCTTTTTTGTTGCCGTTAAATTTAATAGCTCAAGATCAAATTGGTGCAGCATTTAAAGGTGCTCCAGAAGATGCCTCAAAATTAACCCAGGCATATCTTTCTCCACTTTTTAAAGGTTTTGGCGTGGGGCTAAACTCTGGTTGGTACACTTCTGCAAAAGCAAAGAGCACCTTACGTTTTGACCTGAGGATTACAGGTACCATAGCTTTTGTCCCTAACAATGACAAAAGTTTTGATGTTAACCAACTAGGCTTAACCAGTATGGCACCAGCAAGCGGAGCAAATCCAATATCCCCAACATTTTCAGGAAGTAAAACCCAAGGTACACTTATGCGCCTTAATGGTGTACCCAATGCCTCTAGTGATTTTAACCTACCCAAAGGTGAAGGGATAAATATAGTTCCTTCGCCACAAATACAACTTACAGTTGGACTTCCAAAAAACATCGATGTTTCATTAAGGTACATCCCAAAAATAGACATGAAAGATTATGGAAAAGTTGATCTGTTTGGCGCTGGTGCTAAAGTTGAAGTTCTACCACTTATTTTGGGAAAAACAGAAAAATTAATTCCACTAGATGTAGCGGTAGCGGTGGGCTTTACTCGATTAAACTATAGCCTGCCTTTAGACGTTGGCAACAACCCCAACGCTAATCAAGCTATATCTGCTAAGGTTAAAGGCTTAAGTGCTGATGCCATTATTTCTAAAACTATTGCAATATTTACCCCATTCTTTAGCTTAGGATACCAAAAATCAAAAACCAACCTTAGGGCATTAGGAACTTATGAATTTGATGTTCCTGTAACCCCTTCAACCCCTACTGGCAAACAAACGTATACAGATCCCTTTACTTTCGATCAAACAGATGTTAATGGTCTACGTGCATCGTTAGGTTTCCAATTGCATTTAGGCTTTTTTAGGTTATATGGCTCTTATTCGCAAGCTAAATACGGGTATGTAAATGCGGGTATTGGCTTTGGCATGGGCAAATAAAATTATATATTACACTTAAAAAGCTTCTCTTTGGGGAAGCTTTTTGTTTTTATGGAAATATTCAGTCCTCTACAAAAAATATCTTATCAAGCTTATCCATCCATCTGGGTCAAAAGAGATGATTTGATCGATCCCTATATCTCTGGCAACAAATGGAGAAAACTAAAATGGATTTTACACGACATGCAATTGAAAGGGAAGACGCATGTGGTCACTTTTGGTGGAGCCTACTCTAATCATTTGTTGGCAACAGCAGCTGCTACAGCTAGGTTTGGCCTAAAAGCCAGTGCTTTTGTAAGAGGGGAGCAAGTAAGCAATGAAACCTTATTGCTCTGTAACTTGTATGGGATGAGGCTTATATTTGTTGACCGGGAAATTTATAAAAATAAGCAATCTCTTTATCATCAATATTTTTCAAACGATGAACAAACTTACTTTGTAGATGAGGGCGGAGCGAGTGAAGAAGCCACAAGAGGGTGCAGCGAAATCATAGATGAGCTCCATGAAGAACAGTTCGATTACATTTTTTGCGCCGCAGGTACGGGTACTACCGCAGCTGGCCTATTAAGGGGCATCCATCAACATGAACTACAAACCCAGCTACATGTCATTCCAGTTTTAAAAGGAGGCGAGTTTATTGCCAACGAAATGGGCAAATATGAAAGCAACCTCGATCAGGTGAATATGCATACCCAATATCATTTTGGCGGATATGCCAAGACCACTCCAGCACTACTTCATTTCATCAAATCATTTGCCAGTTCAACAGGAATTTTAACAGATCCCGTATATACGGCCAAAATGTTCTATGCCATATATGACCTGTTACAAAAAGACAAATTAGAAAAGGAATCGAAAATCTTGGCCATTCATACCGGCGGATTATTAGGTCTATTGGGCATGAAACAAAAGCTAAATGAACTTTAGGAAAGCTTTACTTTTATAGCCCGCATTTTATGTTTTTCAGTCATTACCTCAAACGCCACCTCATCTAAAATTTCCACTTCATGAGGACAATCGGCCTTTGTAAAACTATAGGTGATATTGGTGGTATTATCTTTAATATTACCTATTCCTTTTATGGAATTAAAACTTATTACTACTCCGTATCTCATGATCGTAAGGTAAGCATTATATTTTAAATGCTTTTATCTTTATTTCAGCACCTCAATAAACAGCAAAAAACACTAGAAATCTGGTTTCCTAATTTATATTAGAGCTCTTGAAATAAATTAGAAATTAAACCATCAAAAAGCAGAAATTTCCCATTTTTTACTTTTTTTATTTTTCCACATTTCTGGCAAACCAAATAATTTTACCACAAAACCAACTTTAAACAGTTTAAACCTAGTTTTTGCACTAAAGCTCTAAATAGTGCCCAAATTTGTTAATTTGGCACATTTCTTTAAATTTGAGTAACATCAAAACTCAACTATATGTACCAATTAAGCATTCCTGCAGATCAAGTTAACGAAGTATTAAAGAAGCATATCCTGGCTGATGGTTACGACCTTACTTACGACATGGAAAAAAGTAATGGCGCTTACATTTACGACTCTAAATACAATCGCAAACTTTTAGATTTCTTTACCTGTTTTGCATCGGTACCCTTAGGTTACAACCATCCAAAAATGGCAAATGATGAAGCTTTTAAGCACAATTTATTACTCGCTGCAATAGCCAATCCGTCCAATTCCGATGTGTACACTCAACAATATGCACAATTTGTAAATACCTTTTCCAGGGTTGGCATCCCTTCATATCTACCACATGCTTTCTTCATTAGCGGAGGAGCATTAGCTATCGAAAATGCATTAAAGGTAGCGATGGACTGGAAAGTACAAAAGAATTTTGCTAAAGGATACAAAGAAGAAAAGGGTTTTAAGGTAATCCATTTTGAAAAGGCATTCCATGGCAGAAGTGGTTACACTTTGAGTTTAACCAACACTTTACCCGACAAGACCAAATGGTTTGCCAAATTTGATTGGCCGAGAGTCAGTACCCCACAAGTTAAATTCCCCCTAAACGAAGAAAATCTAAAAATAGCGGAAGAAACTGAGGCGATATCTATTGAACAGGTAAAGAAAGTCTTTGCCAACAATAAGGATGAGATCTGTGCCATCATTATTGAGCCTATTCAATCTGAAGGGGGCGATAATCATCTTAGAGAAGAATTCCTTATTCAGTTACGACAATTGGCTGATGAAAACGAAGCTTTTTTAATTTATGATGAGGTACAGACTGGAGTAGGCTTAACGGGCAAGTTTTGGTGCCACCAACATTTTAGCGAGAAAGCAAGACCTGACATTGTTGCTTTTGGTAAAAAAATGCAAGTATGTGGCATTTTGGTAGGCCATAAAGTAGATGAAGTAAGCACTAATGTATTCAAGGTCCCTTCCCGCATCAATTCAACCTGGGGTGGTAGTTTGGTAGATATGATACGTTCAACGCAAATTTTAAGTATAGTGGAAGAAGACCAACTCTGTGAAAATGCCACCACAGTAGGAGAATATCTCAAGAAACGATTACATGAACTGGCCAACAAATATGATAAAATGAGTAATGTACGTGGCAGAGGCTTGTTATGCTCTTTTGATTTTCCTGATAAGGAAATGAGAAACAAATTCATTGAAAAAGGAATGGCCAATAATGTGATGTTCCTAGGCTGTGGCCATCAAACCATTCGTTTTAGACCAGCACTGTGTATCGAGAAAAAACATATTGACGAAGGAATTGAGGTAATGCATAAAATATTACCACAACTATAGTTAACTACCAGAAGATAGGTCATCGTCATTTTGATAAAGAATGTGGAAAAATCTAGCAATTCATCAAATTTAATCCTTTAAAAGCTAGGCTTCTCTACCTTCCGTTCCAAATGACGATGCAATTTATCATTTCATGACTTCCATACAACAAACCCAAAAGCCATATCGCCTAAATTCGATGTATGAGACCATCAGGATTTATTTCACCAGCAGTTTGGCTTAAATAATAATAACTTCATCACAATTCAATCACCAAATGCAGCTTGAATACCTTTGAAAAACAATGGGAACTAATGAAAAAACAATTTTATACAGATGAAAAAACTCGGGATTGCACTACTTGCTTTAGCACTTATCGGCTGGATGTTAAAAGACACTTTCACACAATCGGGTATTGAAGATTTAAAAGGAGGCTTTAAAGAAGTTGCTAGCTATAGAAATGACAACAATACGGGTCCAATACAGCGCATCTATGCAGTAATAGTTAAAGATACTACCCATGCTCAATTGCAAGCGTATGGAGATTTGATGCCACACACCAAATATGGGAATACCAAAATTTATTATTTTCTAGAAGGTAAAAAAGCACCCTCCAATTTGTCTCCTGGCGATATCAATTTCGATTCTCAATTTAATGAAAACTGCTTTGCCCTGTATGAGAAAAGTGCGATGGGCAATGTAGGATTGGTCAAATGGCCGTTTAAATAGTTAACGATTATTTTGGGCTAACCTCATGTCATTGCGAGAGTTTACTCCGATTTTTCGGAGAGACACGACGAAGCAATCTCTATTAAATTCCTCCCCCTTCCGCCTCAAAGAGGAGGATATGCACTTCGTACTAAACAAAGGCGGAATAACCTGTAATGGCCCTTCCTACAATAAGGGTGTTAATTTCCTTTGTGCCTTCATAAGAATAAATGGCTTCCGCATCGGCCACAAAACGTGCCACATCATATTCTAACAAAATACCATTTCCCCCCATTACTTCCCTTGCCCTACTTACTACATCCCTAGTGCGCATAGAACAAAATACTTTAGCCAATGAAGCGTGTTCATCTGTAAGCAAACCCTGATCCTGCAGCTGTGATAAACGAAAACATAAGGTTTGCATGGCGGTTAGGTTAGATAACATTTCCACCAAATGATTCTGTATCAACTGAAAGGAAGCGATAGGCCGACCAAATTGCTTACGTTTTTGCGTATAGGCTAAAGCAGCCTCATAGGCTCCCCTGGCACAGCCTACTGCCTGCCAGGCTACACCAGCCCTTGTCATCTGCAACACTTTTGCGGTATCTTTGAATGAATTGGCATGCTCCAATCTGTCCACCTCCTCTACTTCACAGTCTGTTAACGTAATTAAACCATTTTGCACAATACGAAGGGCCATTTTATCATGCATTTTTTCTACTGAAAACCCTGGAGTTCCTTTCCTTACCAGAAAACCTTTCACTTGATTATCATCTACATCTCTGGCCCAGATGATGGTAACATCTGCAAATGGAGCATTCCCTATCCACTTTTTTTGTCCATTAATTATCCATTTGTTCCCCTGTTTCTTTACCGTTGTATTTAAACCTCCTGCCACACCAGAGCCTACTTCCGGCTCTGTTAATCCAAATGCTCCTATTATTTTAAGCTGCTGCATGGCTGGCAACCATGTTTGTTTTTGTTCCTCCGAACCCAACAGATAAATAGAACCCATGGCCAATCCACTTTGTACCCCAAAAAAAGTGGATATAGAAGTATCTATCCTAGCCATTTCCATGGCAAGGATACCTTCCATTAAATTAGATTTTCCAGCACAGCCATAACCACTATAGGTTAAGCCACAGATATTCAATTCGGCAATTTTAGGAATAAGTTCATGAGGAAATTCAGCCTTAAGCCAATACTCGTTTACGATCGGCTTTACTTCCTTTTCCAAGAAAGCCCTAACCTTGAGCTGCAATGCCCTATCTTCATCATTAAGCGCTTCCTCTCCCAATTGATAAAAATCTCCTTCTATAGCGGGGATTTCTTTTTTTCTTCCAGCTCCACCCATCATTTTCATCATCCCCTGAAGCTGCTTATCATCTAAGTTCGAAATGGTTTCTACCATTTTGGGAAGATCAATTTTTTTAGAGAGCTGATCTAGTTTCTCGAAATCTACATTCTTAAAAAGTTGGTATGCATTTTTTAAAGACGAAAATATACTGGCCATAGATTTAAGTAAAAAGTTAAAATTCAAGAACAGATAAATAGCTTTTGTTCCTGAATACTTAAAACAACAATAAATGGTCAAAATTGTTGGCAATAGGTTTTTCTATCTCAAATCAAATAAACTCTCTACGCCTAATAATTTTCTAGAAGTGAAACCTTCGCCATATGTTGCGCCAATATTTTTACCCATTTCTCTTGCCCTTGCAATAACCGATTGCAGGAAGGCCGGTGTAGAGATATAAGTTTGGGGTTCATTTTCATCAGGGCTATCAAACTGGGTTTTAAATGCCCTAATCGCTTCTATTTTCTGATCCATTTGCTCAGATATATCCACAATGATGTCTGGTTTAATATAGGTGTCTTGAATATACTGCAGCACCAAGCGAGGTCTCCAAGGTTGCTGAGAAACGCCCTCTGAAAGCGTTTCCACTTTCCTCAATCCTGAAAGGAAAATGGCATCATTTGCCAGTTCGGAAGCCCTGCCATGATCGGGATGACGATCATATAGCGCATTGGTTAACACAATTTCTGGTTGATATTTGCGAATCATTTTCACTACTTCCAACTGATGAGCTTCATCATTTTTAAAGAAACCATCTCTTATTCCAATATTTTCTCTTGTATGGATGCCCATAATTTTTGAGGCATTTCTTGATTCTTCCGCTCGGGTCTCAGTAGTCCCCCTTGTTCCCAGTTCGCCCCTGGTAAAATCTACAATCCCTACTTTTTTACCTTGAGCAATATGTTTGATAATGGTACCCGAGCATCCCAATTCTGCATCATCAGGATGAACAGCTAAAACCAATAAATCTAATTTCATTATAATATGTAATTATGTTGTTTAAATCCAATATTGAAATAAATTCAGTATGGCAACGATGATAAAATTGAAATGGCTATTAAATGGTCTCGTTTAAAAGACGTTGTATCTTCTTCTTTACTTTTGATGAGGTCGGTTTGGTAAAGGGATAAAAATATTCTACAACCTCTCCGTTCCTATTGATCAGGTATTTATGGAAGTTCCAACGTGGTGTAGAACTCAGATGACCATTCAACTTTTTATCGGCCAAAAATTTAAACAATGGATGGGCTTCCTTTCCCCTGATCATGATCTTATCAAAAATAGGAAATTTGACCCCATAATTAACCTCGCAAAACTCGTTAATTTCCTTACCATTCAAAGGCTCCTGCTTTCCGAAATCATTAGAGGGAAAGCCAAGAACCTCAAAACCTTTAGCCGAAAATTCTGCTCTTATTTCTTGAAGTTCTTTTAACTGAGGTGTAAAACCACAACCTGAGGCTGTATTTACAATCAACAATACTTTGCCTTTATAATCGGCCAAGTTTTTTTCTGTTCCGTTAATCAATTTAGCTTTAAACGGATACACTGTTGTGTCTAAATTCATGTTTCAAATCTACTGATAGTAACCGGAATTGACGATAATAGATTCGATATCCCTATCCTCTTTGGCATCGTAGGTACTTTTTAGATTATGTCCCACAACCCTTGCCACCAGTTGGTAAGAAAACGCTGCGAACTTCCCTTTTGTTTGCTTAACTACATCATATGTGGTTCTTCCCACTTCCCTATCAATTAGTTTAGTTAATATTTGTCCCTGGGTAATTGTCAATTCCTTGATCTCGGTATTAAACATTTTCTTGATCTCTGCATCACACTCTTTCACCAGTCTTTTTTGTTCTTTTTTATCCGCTACTGTTGCCAAATCTCTTTCCAGCTTCTCATACCTACGTTTGGCAAACAGAGCGTAGGGCATTACCTTAAGCACATTATACCTCAGCCTATTATAAGCTGCCTGATCTTGTGGTGATTTCCATATCCGCTGCCCGTAGATGATCACTTCCCTCAAGCCAATCCATGGAATCATATAACCGTTATCATTGGTAGCTGCTACACGAATGGTATCATTTTTGCCTAACTTAGGATAGATAGCCGCGGCGGTACTATCTTGCGATTTGGCCTGAAAAGCACCAAACATGACAATAAACAGCGCAAAAAAACGATAATATTTCATAAATTTATGCCTATACAAAGTTAAAGCTATTTTTATATATTCGTTTTAACTACAATCTAATATAGCACTTTATAGTATAACTTACTATAATTTTACCTAGAAAACACAAATGAAGAACACTTTGGTAATAGATATTGAAGCTGAAAAAAAAGAAATCTTAAAAAGGTACAGGGCATTGCTACGTGCCTGTAAATCAACGCTACAAAAAGGAGATAAAAAAGAAATACGTAAGGCTTTCGATATGGCTTTGGAAAGTCATAAAGATATGCGTCGCAAATCGGGCGAGCCTTATATTTATCACCCCATTGCCGTTGCCCAAATTGCAGCAGAAGAAATTGGATTGGGTACCACCTCTATTGTATGTGCCCTGCTTCACGATGTAGTGGAAGATACGGATATTACTTTAGAAGATATTGAACGTGAATTTGGCAAGAAGACCGCTAAAATTATAGACGGACTTACCAAAATATCTGGTGTTTTTGATTATAATAGCTCTCTACAGGCTGAAAACTTCAGAAAGATGCTGCTCACCCTTGCAGACGATGTAAGGGTAATTCTTATCAAACTTGCCGATAGGTTGCACAACATGCGTACCATGGACTTTATGCCGAGACAGAAGCAACTTAAAATTGCCTCGGAAACCATTTACCTATATGCACCGTTGGCACATCGTTTAGGTTTATATGCTATAAAATCGGAACTCGAAGACTTGTCAATGAAGTACCTAGAGCCAGATACCTATAAATTTATTGCTACACAGTTAAATGAGAAAAAAGCCGAACGAAATGCCTTTATAAAGGCCTTTGTAGAACCTATCAATGAAATTCTGGCCGAACAAGGATTAATTGCCAATGTTTACGGACGTCCAAAATCCATACATTCCATCTGGAATAAGATGAAGAAAAAGAACATCCCTTTTGAGGAAGTATACGATCTTTTTGCCATTAGGATTATTTTAGATAGCTCACCAGAAAGTGAAAAGGCTGATTGTTGGAAGGCTTATTCTATTGTAACCGATTTATACCGCCCCAACCCTGATCGTTTGCGCGACTGGGTATCTTCCCCTAAAGGAAATGGTTATGAATCGTTACACACTACCGTAATGGGGCCCAAAGGCCAATGGGTAGAAGTGCAAATACGTACCCAACGCATGAATGAAATTGCGGAAAAAGGTTTTGCCGCACATTGGAAATATAAAGAATCCAGCAATGATAATGGCCTAGATCAATGGATACAAAAGGTACGTGAAATGCTCAGCAATCCCGAATCCAATGCCCTAGATTTCTTGGATGACTTTAAAATGAACCTATTTTCTGATGAAATATTTATTTTCACTCCAAAAGGAGCACTTTTACAACTTCCATTAGGTGCTACGGCCTTAGATTTTGCCTTCGAGATACATACAGATGTCGGCGCAAAATGTATTGGGGCAAAAGTAAATCACAAACTTGTTCCCCTTTCCTATAAGCTCCAAAATGGCGATCAGGTAGAAATTATTACCTCTAGCAAGCAAACACCCAAGGAAGATTGGTTAAGCATTGTGGTCACTGCCAAGGCAAAATCTAAAATCAAATCTTCTTTAAAAGAAGAAAAAAGAAGAATTGCAGAAGATGGAAAAGAATTGCTGGAACGCAAACTAAAATCTCTTAAGATCACTTATAACACCGACAACCTAAATAAGCTCACTTATTTCTTCAAGCTCCAATCTACCCAAGACCTGTTTATCAACGTTGCAAAGGGTAAAATAGAGCTTAAAGACCTGAAGGAGTATCTTGCCAGCGAAAAGGAAATCGAAAACAGAGGCAACGAAAGAACTGCAGATAACGAACGCATAGATGCCTTGCTCAACAAGGTAAAAGGCCCAGAGTCTGATGTATTGTTAATTGGTGAAGATTTACAAAAGATAGATTATACCTTGGCAGCCTGCTGTAATCCTATTCCAGGAGATGATGTATTTGGCTTTGTTACAGTGAACGAAGGCATAAAAATACACCGAACCAATTGTCCAAATGCTGCACAGCTAATGGCCAACTATGGTTACCGTGTGGTTAAAGCCAAATGGAACAGGCAACAGGAACTTACCTTCTTAACGGGGCTACACATTGTAGGCATAGATGATGTTGGACTTATCAATAATATCACCAAGGTCATATCAAACGATTTTAAGGTGAACATGCGTTCCATTACCGTAGATACCAATGATGGCATATTTGATGGATCGATTAAAATTTTTGTGAATGACAGAGAACATTTAGACCATCTGATCAAAAATCTGTTGGAAGTAAAAGGAGTAACCGGGGTGACCAGATTCGATACCTAAATGTTTACAAACTATCTTAATGTGGATAGAAACTTTACAAGAATTCGACCTTAGCACCATCAAACAATCAAACAATTTAACTACCTTTGAGTGGAGTTTAAAACTATGTCTGAACAGAACACAAGCGAGTTGGTTAGAAAGATATTTGAAGCCTATCTCGAAAATAAAAACTTAAGAAAAACCCCCGAGCGTTTTGCTATTTTAGAAGAAATCTACTCTAGAGATGATCACTTTGATGTAGAGACTCTTTACATACACATGAAAAACCAAAAATATCGTGTAAGTAGGGCTACTGTGTACAACACTTTAGAGCTATTGGTATCTTGCGATCTGGTCACCAAACACCAGTTTGGCAAAAACATGGCTCAATTTGAAAAATCTTATGGCTATCATCAACATGATCACGTCATTTGTATAGATTGTGGCAAAGTAGTGGAATTCTGTGATCCACGCATCCACCAAATCCAAAGTATGGTAGGCGACTTGCTCAAATTCGACATCAAACACCATTCTTTAAATCTCTACGGGATATGCTTTGATTGCAGTGCAGCTGCAGCCATCAAGACCGCATCCGCAAATAAAAAAGCAACTAATTAATTTACATAACCAAATCTATCTTTAACTTAAAATAATGACGCAAGTAGATGTACTACTAGGCCTGCAATGGGGCGATGAAGGCAAGGGAAAAATTGTTGACGTACTTAGTCCACAATATGATTTAATAGCTCGCTTTCAAGGCGGCCCTAACGCTGGACATACTTTAGAGTTCGATGGCAAAAAATTCGTACTGAACACCATCCCTTCGGGCATTTTCAACGAGAAAACCATGAACCTTATCGGAAATGGCGTGGTCATCGATCCCATTATTTTAAAAAGGGAATTAGATAATTTAAGGAATGCAGGACACGATCCTGTTGGAAAAGGAAAACTGGTCCTTGCCCGTAAAGCGCATTTAATTTTACCTACCCACCAGTTACTGGATGCTGCTAATGAGCAGAAAATGGGAGCCGGTAAAATTGGCTCTACCCTAAAAGGTATCGGACCTACCTACATGGATAAAACTGGCAGAAATGGCCTACGTGTTGGCGATACTACCCTACCAGACTTTAAAGCGAGATACAATAAATTGGTAGAAAAACATAAAGACATCTTGTCTCATTACGAATTTGAGTATGATCTTGCAGAAAAAGAAGCCGCATTTTTCGAAGCCATTGAGTTCATCAAATCTATACCTCATGTAGACAGTGAGCATTTTGTAAACGGTTACCTTAAAGAAGGTAAAAAAGTATTGGCAGAAGGAGCACAAGGTGCTTTATTAGATGTTGATTTTGGTTCTTACCCATTTGTAACTTCTTCTAATACCACTACCGCAGGCGCCTGTACAGGTTTAGGTATTGCCCCTAATAAGGTTGGCGACGTATATGGTATTTTTAAAGCATACTGCACCCGTGTTGGCGGTGGCCCTTTCCCTACCGAACTTTTTGACGAGACAGGTGAAACCCTACGTAAAGTTGGCCATGAATTTGGCGCCACTACCGGAAGGGCCCGTCGTTGTGGATGGATAGATATACCGGCTTTAAAATACGCTATTATGCTGAATGGTGTTACTGAACTGATCATGATGAAAGCAGACGTATTGGATGGTTTTGAGACCATTTATGCTTGTACACATTATGAACATAATGGCGAAACCATTGATTACATGCCTTATGACATTATTTCTGTTCAGCCGAAACCAGTTCTTAAGGCGATTGAAGGATGGAAGACAGACCTTACCCAAATCACTTCGATTGAACAGGTCCCTTTAGCATTAAAGAACTATATTACTTTCTTAGAAAAAGAATTAGAAGTGCCTATTAAATTTTTATCTGTAGGCCCAGATAGAACACAAACCTTAACCTTAAGGTAACGTTCCCATTCTATATTAAAACTAAAAAGGCTTTCTATAATACAGAAAGCCTTTTTTCATGAATATTCATATGGTCAATGGCCGTTAGTATTACTTCGTCTACCCTGCTATCGAATTTTCCGGCAAACCATATTTCCGCCTGTCTGAATTCATCTAAATCTGTCAACAATAAATTTTCAAGATCTGACCTTCCTTTAGTCCAATCGATATATCGAAAATTATTATTTACTATTGAAGATTTAAAAGAGGAATTCATTAACAATGTAGGCACTACAAATTCATCAGCACTCCTGCACCATTTTAGGAATTTTTGAAGCTTCAAATTATTTTCCACCTTATGCACTAGATATTTTGCCACATCACTTCTCAAGGTCCACCATGCACCTTTATTCCCACCGTATAATTTAACCTTCATTGGAAATTTTCTTTTTGGCAGAACTGCATTCAGTACCATCTGAATTTTACTTTTACCCCAAAAATTAAACTCGGTAAGATGATAGGACTCATATAGAGGAGGAAAGTCTTTCCACCAACTTGTTCTGCGGTCTTCGTCATAGGATACAAAAGAATAACGTTGATGAGCATTTAAAAAATCATAAATATACGCTGCACTTTTTATCGGATAATCTTGCCCTCTTAATAAATTAATATAATGGTAGTCCTTTCCAACGTTTAGCACATATGAAGTCGCTGTCAATATTGTCCTTAGCAGACTATAACCTCCCTTAATTACCTCTATCCTATTCTCTATAAAAAAGGTATTAGGCAAGCAGGCCAAGTGTATAAACTCTTCCTCATCCAACTTTCTGTCAAGGTGAATATAAAAATCAAATTCAGGATGGGCTAGTTTCCTAATCATTCTTTCTATCTGCGCAGCATTTTCATTTACCAAAATAATATGAGCTACACGCATACCAAGTATTGTTAAAAGATCAAATTAATTATCGACAAGCATTATACTCATCATCAAATAAGCTAACACATTTTTTTGATAAAGGTTTGAGCTCGGTATCAAGTATTTCAACAGGCTTTAGCTCCTTTGGACTTTTATACAAGGTTAAAAATTAGTTGCTTGTTAGTTCTTAACTAGGCTTGCTCCTAAAAAAATAACAGCTTGGTTTTCTCGATCAACTTTTCTGTACCTTTCATAATTCTATATGTAGAATCAATATGAGGATCCTTAACTAACTTTTATATGCATTGGTGAATAAATAAGCAAGTCCAAACCAACTTAGATTTACATGAAACCCGAACTATAGCCATATTCATTTACTAAATAATTTATCAATGAACATAAAAAATATTTTATTTAAGGCCTTTGAACTACCTACATTTTTTACCTTTACGCTAGTAAAATGATCCATTCAAAAGACCATATTTTCAAGCAGAAAGCCTTACATTTCGCAGCAACTTTTGAAACCTGCTGTTTTCTTAATTCCCATCAGTATACAGACCGATATGGACAGTATGAATGTATTATTGCATTTGGAAACGAAAATGAACTTCATGCACAAACCGGGAAAGCCTTTAGCACACTAAAATCTTTTTATGAGCAATATAAAGATTGGTTATTCGGCTTTTTAAGCTACGAGTTAAAAAACGAAGTGGAAGACCTTTCTACTACACAGACCGATCAACTTGACTTTCCAGACCTGTATTTCTTTATTCCTCAGCATATAATTGGAATTAAAGAGGGAAAAATTGAAGTCTTAAAAGGAAGTCCAACAATGATTTCGGCTATTGAACAGTTTTCTTTCATCGAATCACGCTCTGAAAAGATCTCCATTGAAAGTAGGTTTAGTAAGGACAATTATCTGGAACAGGTAAAAAAAATACAACAACATATTAAACGTGGTGATATTTATGAAGTAAATTTTTGTCAAGAATTTTTTGCCCAACACGCTCAAATCAACCCCGTTGTTGTTTATAGTGAATTATCGAAAATATCTCCTACACCATTCTCGGGCTTTTTTAAGATAAAGGATAAATATATATTATCTGCTACTCCGGAGCGGTTTCTTTGTAAAAGAGGCAATAAGCTTATCTCTCAGCCCATAAAAGGAACTGCCAAAAGAAGCACGGATACAAAACAGGATTTAAGCATCAAACAGGATTTTAAGGCCAACAAAAAAGAGCAGGCAGAAAATGTGATGATTGTTGATCTGGTAAGGAACGATTTGACAAAAAGCGCCAAAAAAGGAACGGTAAAGGTAGATGAACTTTTCGGCATTTATAGCTTCCCCCAGGTTTATCAAATGATATCGACCATAAGTTGTGAATTAGACCCCAAAATACATTTTGTGGATGCCATAAAAAATACTTTTCCTATGGGCTCAATGACAGGAGCGCCTAAACTAAGAGCCATGCAGCTTATAGACACCTATGAAAACAGCAAAAGAGGGGTTTATTCAGGTTCATTTGGCTACATCAGTCCTAATGGCGACTTCGATTTTAATGTCATTATTCGCAGCATACTTTACAATAGCAGCACAAAATATCTTTCTTTCCAGGTTGGCGGCGCCATTACTTACCAATCAGATCCTGAACAAGAATATGAAGAATGTTTATTGAAAGCATCAGCCATTATGGGCGTACTTTCTACGGGTTAAGGATTAATTTTTCTAAACAAAAAAGGTTTTAAAAAGCCTGAAATATAAATTATCTATACTTTAAACCTTACACCATTTTCTATTTCCCTTTATAGTATTTCATTGCCTCTGGCAAATCTTTTTGTATCTGTGCAATACGGGCTTGATCGGTAGGGTGCGTACTTAAAAAAGCTGGAGGTTTTTGAGAACCTGCACTCGCTTGTGCCATTCTTTGCCAAAAACCTACGGCACTGCTAGGATTATATCCGGCCATTGCCATAAAAGAAAGACCCATTTTATCAGCTTCTAGCTCTTGGTTTCTTCCGTAACTTAAAATAGTTAACTGCCCACCTATACCATAAGCGGCATTAATATATTGCGCATATTTAGAGTTACTACTCGCTACGCCTACCGCAGCACCTAAACCTTGTGCAACCGTCATTTGCGATGCTCTTTCCGCAGAGTGTTGTGCAATAGCATGAGCGACCTCATGTCCCATTACAGTTGCCAACCCTGCTTCGTCCTTAGTTACGGGCAAAATACCTGTATAAACCGCAATTTTTCCACCTGGCATACACCAAGCATTAATTTCTTTGCTATCAATCAAATTATATTCCCATTTGTAATCTTTGATCTGATCTCCATAGCCATTCTGGTTCATGTATTGAGTAACTGCCGCAGCTATCTTTTGTCCAACGCGTTTCACCATTGCGGCATTAGCATTACTTGAGGAAACTACTTTTGTTTGAGGATCGCTCAACAGCTGCGAATAACCAATAGCCGCTTGTTGCTGAAGTTGACTTTCATCTACCAAACTTAACCTGCTTCGTCCGGTAAGGGGAACAGTTGAACAAGAAGAAATCGCTAATAAGACAGTCGACACTCCAAAAATCATTAATTTTCTCATGATCTTAATTTTAATACTCGATGATTAAACAATTGCATCTGCTAAGAAGTTTTTTTCTTAAATAGATATACCTTAGATTCTTTTCCTTTCAAAAGTCTTTCAATATTTTTCTGATGGGTAACCAATATCAGTACGCAAACACAAATGCCATACAATACTTCAGATTTTACGGAAGATTGAAAAACAAAAACTATGCCCAAAGGAAAAGTAAAACCGGCACAAATAGAGCTCAGTGAAACGTATTTAGATACAAGCAATACTATAATAAATACACTTACACAAAGTAATGCCGCAGCAGGATTAACGGCCAACACCATGCCAAACAAGGTTGCCACGCCCTTTCCTCCTCTAAATCCGGCAAAAATTGGAAATAAATGTCCCATTACCGCAATTACCCCCAAGGCCAGTTCATAGTTTACAAACTGTGCAGAGTATTTTGGCCCAGTTACAGAAAGGCCTATTAAATAGGCCAGTTTTGTTGCTGTATATCCTTTTAAGATATCAATAACCATTACTGCAATACCTGGCTTTTTGCCCAACACCCTAAAAGTATTGGTTGCACCTGCATTACCACTTCCATACTCTCTTACATCGATGCCATAGAAAGCCTGCCCAAGCCATACAGCAGTGGGTATCGATCCAAGAAGGTATGCAGCAATAAGCGCAGAAATAGAATAGATTGAAATCATTTCCTACAATGATAATAAAAAAATCGGTTTTGAATGGTCAGAAATTATCACGTGCTAATAAGCCTTTAAACTAAGGTCTAGGCTTTTTACCGAATGGGTTAACTCCCCCATAGATATATAGTCTACTCCACACGCTGCATAATCACGAACGTTAGCCTCTACAATTCCTCCAGAAGCTTCGGTTAAAAACCTGCCATCTATCAGTTCTATCGCTTCCTTTAATGTTGACAGTTCGAAATTGTCCAACATGATCCGATCTATGTTTCCCATCGCCAAAACTTCTTTCAGTTCATTAAGGCTTCTTACTTCAATTTCAATTTGCAATTGCTTACCAGTGCTTTTCAAATAAGCATTTGCAGCATGAATTGCATTGCTGATACCGCCCGCATAATCAACATGATTATCCTTGATCAATATCATATCGTATAAACCAATGCGATGATTAACACCCCCACCAATTTTAACAGCCCATTTTTCCAAATACCTTAATCCGGGCGTTGTTTTTCTCGTATCAAGTACCTTGGTTTTGTACCCTTCTAAAAGTTTTACTATACGGTGCGTTTTGGTGGCAATACCACTCATACGTTGCATACAGTTCAGTACTAATCTTTCGGCAACTAAAATAGAATGAGTGCTACCACTTACCGTAAAGGCAATATCTCCCGGTTTAATTTCCTGACCGTCGGTCAATAAGACATTTATGGCTAGAGCAGCATCTATCTGGTGAAATATCTCCAGGGCTAATTCTACACCCGCCAATATACCTGCTTCTTTTACCAAGAGCTTTGCCTTTCCCTGTGTACCATATGGTATGGTAGATAAAGAAGTATGATCTCCATCTCCTACATCTTCGGCAATTGCATTTTTTATAAAAAGATCAACTAATTTCTTATCCAAAATGATATGATTTTGTCACAAAAATAACAAAATGCTCATCAATATAGAATTATCTCTCTGGCTCTATCCTTAACTCATTGATTAAAAACAAATTAGAAACTTTTTTCATGGTAATGGTAATTCTGAATTTACCATTTTTTGTAACCAATGACAAAATAGTAAGCCTATAGTTAGGGCTATTATTTAACTTATGAATAATGTTTGATTTATTCGGTGGATTTTTTAGAAAAAAATCTTTAAGAATTTGTTCTGCCTGTGCTCTATTGTATACATCTTCCTGATCAATGATAATTAATTCTACAGAAGCGGAAAAATTTTTCGCAATCTCCTTGGAATTCCCCATCCTAAAATTATTCGATAGATCATCTGCTATATCGGCCTGGATGGTCTCATGCTGTGGAAAATGTAAAAATATAACCAGGAGCGAAAGTATAGATTTCAACATCATCTCGTAAATAAAATTAACCTGCCGCCAAAACTATGCCATTAATATTCAAATTAAGCCAAAATCTTTCATTTAAGCTACGATTCAACTTATATTTGTAATATTAAAGTAGAAACAAAAAACTAATATAATAATGAAAGCTAAAAAACTGGTGCTATTAATTCTGGATGGTTGGGGCTACGGAAAAAAGGACAAATCTGATGCGGCATATGCAGCCAATACCCCTTTTTTCGACTCAATGTTACAAAAATACCCTAATTCAAAACTTGAAGCATCTGGAGAAGCTGTAGGCTTACCTGCGGGGCAAATGGGAAATTCTGAGGTAGGCCATATGAACTTAGGCGCAGGAAGGGTAGTTTATCAAGAACTCGGCAGGATCAATAAAGCGATAGAAGATAGAACTTTACACCACAATAAAACATTGGTCGATGCCTTCGATTACGCAAAAGCCAACCATAAGGCTGTACATTTTATCGGTCTTGTATCTAATGGTGGGGTGCATGCACATATTAACCATTTAAAAGCCTTATGTGATGCGGCTAATGAAAATGGACTGAAAGATGTATTCATACACGCTTTTTTAGATGGAAGGGACACCGATCCCAATTCTGGATTGGGTTTCGTTACGGATTTAGATAAACATTTAAGCTCATCTTGCGGTAAAATTGCAAGTGTAGTTGGCAGATATTATGCCATGGATAGGGATAACCGATGGGAAAGGGTAAAACTAGCCTATGATGTAATGGTGAATGGTATTGGAGCAAAATTTACCGATGCCGAAACAGCCATACAGCATTCTTACGCAGAAGGGATTACCGACGAGTTTACCAAACCTATAGTCATTACCGATGGCTATGGAAATCCTACAGCCACCATTAAGGATGGGGATGTTGTCATTTGTTTTAATTATAGAACAGATAGAGGCAGAGAAATTACCACAGCACTGTGCCAAAAAGATTTCCCCGAGTATTCACTTAAAAAATTATCGCTTTATTACGTCACCATGACGACCTATGATGAAAGCTTTGAACAGGTGAATGTTATATTTATCAAAGATGATTTGACCAATACCTTGGGCGAAGTATTGGCGGCCCATCATAAAAACCAGATCCGCATTGCAGAAACAGAAAAATATCCACACGTTACTTTCTTCTTTTCTGGAGGTAGGGAAAAAGAATTTGAAAATGAGAAAAGAATACTTATTCCATCTCCTAAAGTGGCTACTTACGATCTACAGCCTGAAATGAGTGCCGCAGGTATTACCGAAGCCATTACCAAAGAACTTGCCTCGGGATGGCCAGATTTCGTTTGTCTCAATTTTGCCAATCCAGATATGGTAGGCCATACCGGTGTTTTCGAAGCCGTTGTAAAAGCAGTAGAGACTGCCGATGCCTGTACACAAATAGTCGTTGAAACCGGATTAGCAAATGGATATTCATTTATCATCTTGGCAGACCATGGCAATTCTGAGTATATGTTGAATGATGATGGCTCTGTAAATACAGCACATACTACCAATTTGGTCCCTTGCATTCTAATTGATAATGACTACACTTCTATAGCAGATGGAAAATTAGGCGATATTGGACCAACCGTTTTGAAAATTATGGGTATACCGGCACCTGAAATTATGACAGGTAACTGCCTGGTATAATATTTAATCTATTTCTACTTATTTTTAAATGAAGCCGGGATAAATCTCCACCTATTTTAAAACAGGAACTGGTTATATCCTAGCTTCATTTCCATAACAAATCATATCCATTCTTACTGATAATGACAATCAAATCCTAATGAAAGTGGCATGAGTTTCCCATTCAAAAAAAGACATGAATTAAACCATGCAAACTCCATCACCTTTAAACACAAATCTGTAATGATAAAAAAATTACTCATGCTCATGCTGTTCTTTTACTTGGTTTCCTGCCATAAAATGGAAGAAAAAACAAGCATTAAAACTTATTTTGATATGGAGGCCTACTTTGCAAAACAAGTAGATCGATTGAATGGGACACAACCTACCATAGCTAAAAAAGTATCGGTAAAAAACGGATCTGAAGAAAAATCATTAAAAATAACCGACTGGAAAACAGAACTCAGCAGTTTTGCGAATGCCGACATCAACAAAGCGGCTTGGCGAGGCCTATTTAGCAAAAGCACCAACAAAAACACCACTACTTACATTAGCAGCGATAAAAAAATACCCATAAAAAAACTGATCATTGTTCAGGAAAACAATAAAGTTCTGGCCATCAAAATCTATAAATCAAGTGACAATTATCTTTACTCCTCCACTGATACCTTGTGCTATTATCCGGACAGTCTCTACTTGATCAAAAGCTACCAGAAAATCAGGCTTCTTAAAGCAAAGGAATATCAGGTAATCGGAAAATTCCTGAAATAAGCATCAAATTATTTCAAGCTGGTGATTTGTGCCTTTACATATTCAATCAAAGAGATAATATCTTTTCTCAAAGGCTGCATGGTCAAGATCTTTTGAAAATCAGCAATAGAGCTATTAAAAACAGCTACACAAGCATTCTTTTCTACGTTTTTCTTAATCTTATAAGACTTGAAAATACCATAATCCTTATAGGCTACCCCCCTATTTTGTAAAATTTGGATATCCTCTTCCCCATTAATCTCCAAGGCTTTTGTAAAATCTTTAATGGCAGAAGTATAAAAGTTTTCACGCATTTGATTCAAAGCCTCCTTCGGGGTATTGGCAACATTAAGCCTAGCTTTACCCCTATAGTAAAAGGCAGAATAATCATTAGGTTTTAAAGTGATTAGCCTGGTATATACTTCGATGGCATTCTCAAAATCTCCACATTGGAAATAAGAGTAGCCTAACATTTTCAGTACGCTAGAATTATTAGGATCCTTGTCATCCGCCTTTTCTAACTGAACTACAGCAGTTTTATAGTCACCTTTCATCCATGCCTGGGTTCCTAATTTTTCAAAATTACCTTGGGCATAAGTCTTTGCAGTAATGGAAAAAGTAATTAACAATAAAAATGACTTGGTTAAGTATCTCATTAAGCGTTCTTTTTAGTTATAAGTGTAGGCTAGCATAAACAATCTGTATATTAACTCCCATGTCTAGTATTAAACATGAATGTACAATTATAACATTTAACGTGCAATTATTTCAAATATGATATTCTTATTTAATATTTTTAACACTGACTTTTTAACAGCTAAATTAAAAACTGTTGTTTTTGGCACAGGAGTTGAAATTATATCATCAACTACAGATAATAGATTATATAAACGGCAATGCTGTCATATTGTCGTTCACAGAATATTTAAATAAAACTTAATGAGCAAACAAGATCCGTTTGATTTTAGTAACGCATTACCTATCATAAACGAAGACACCGAGTTTTTTCCGTTAATGTCTCAGCAAGATGAGGATGACATGAACAATGAAGAAACCCCAGAAATACTTTCCATTCTTCCCCTGAGAAACACTGTACTTTTCCCTGGTGTAGTTATTCCCATTACCGTAGGTCGGGATAAATCTATAAAATTAATCAAAGAAGCCTACAAAGGAGACAGGATTATAGGTGTGGTTTCGCAAAAAGATGTGTCCATTGAAGATCCTACATTTGAACAGCTTAATAGCGTTGGTACCGTTGCGCATATTATCAAAATGCTGCAAATGCCCGATGGGAACACCACGGTGATCATACAGGGCAAACAGCGCTTTCAATTGGTACAGGAAGTACAGTCTGAACCTTTTATCAAGGTAGTTGTGGCCAAGTTTACCGAATCAAAATATAAGGATGATAAGGAATTCAAGACCTTGGTGGCCTCCATCAAAGAAATGTCTAGCCAGATCATCCAATTATCTCCAAATATTCCAAGTGAGGCGGGTATAGCGCTTAAAAATATCGAGAGCACTTCATTCCTTATCAACTTCATCTCTTCAAATATGAATGCAGATGTAGCCGAGAAACAGAAAATGCTAGAGATGAGCAATTTGCGAAAACGTGCAGAAAAGGTCATGGAATTGTTGATGTTGGAACTACAGATGCTTGAACTGAAAAACCAGATCCAGTCGAAAGTTAGAACTGATTTAGACAAGCAACAAAGGGACTACTTCCTAAACCAACAACTGAAAACCATACAGGAAGAATTGGGCGGCAATTCTACAGACCTGGAATTTGAAGCTCTCCAAGCCAGGGGCAGAAAGAAAAAATGGAGCAAGTCTGTAGATGAACACTTCAATAAAGAGCTAGAAAAACTGGGCAGAATGAATCCAGCGGCTCCAGATTATTCTATACAAATGAACTATCTGGAATTGCTCTTGGACCTCCCATGGAACGACTTTACAAAAGACAATTTTGATCTTAAAAGGGCACAGCGAATTTTGGACAAGGACCATTTTGGATTGGAAAAGGTTAAGCAGCGCATTATCGAATATTTAGCTGTATTAAAGCTAAAAAGAGACATGAAGGCACCTATCCTATGTCTAGTTGGCCCTCCGGGGGTCGGAAAAACTTCTTTAGGCAAATCAATTGCAAAGGCCTTAAACCGTAAATACGTGAGAATGGCCTTGGGCGGCGTAAGGGATGAAGCCGAAATTCGTGGACACCGTAAGACTTATATCGGGGCTATGCCAGGCCGTATTATACAATCTATTAAAAAGGCGGGCGCGTCAAATCCAGTGTTTGTTTTAGATGAGATAGATAAGGTAGGCTCTGATTTTAGAGGAGATCCTTCATCTGCTTTATTAGAAGTTCTGGATCCTGAACAAAATAATGCTTTTAACGATCATTATGTAGAAGCAGAATACGATTTGTCCAATGTATTGTTTATTGCAACAGCTAATACTTTGAGCACTATACAGCCTGCTTTGCTAGATCGTATGGAAATCATCGAGGTAAATGGTTATACCATTGAAGAAAAAATAGAGATTGCCAAAAAATACCTCCTACCTAAGCAAAAAGAGGTACATGGCCTTCAAAACAAAGACATTTCCCTAAAAAGTAACCTGATCGAAAAGGTAATTGAAGATTATACCCGCGAGAGTGGTGTACGTGGCCTAGAGAAAAAAATCGGTTCACTGGTACGCGGCGTAGCTACAAAAATTGCCATGGAAGAACCTTACGAGCCCGTATTGGACGTGAATGATATAGAAAGAATTTTAGGTGCTCCCATTTATGACAAAGATGCATACGAAGGTAATGAAGTGGCCGGCGTGGTAACTGGACTGGCATGGACACAAGTAGGTGGCGACATTCTATTTATTGAAGCAAGCTTAAGCCCGGGCAAAGGTAAGTTGACCCTAACTGGTAATTTAGGTGATGTGATGAAGGAATCTGCAGTTATCGCCTTGGCCTACATAAGAGCTCATGCCAACTTATTCAATATTAATGATACCATATTTGACAATTATGATATCCATATCCATGTTCCAGCAGGCGCTACCCCTAAAGATGGACCATCTGCAGGAATTACCATGCTTACCGCATTAACCTCGGCATTTACCCAACGTAAGGTGAAACGCAATTTGGCCATGACAGGCGAAATCACGCTTCGTGGAAAGGTATTACCCGTTGGAGGAATTAAAGAGAAAATTTTGGCTGCAAAACGAGCTAATATTAAGGAAATCATTCTTTGTAAATCCAATCGTAAAGACATTTTGGAGATCAAGGAAGATTACATCAAAGACTTGAAATTTCATTACGTAACAGAGATGAAAGAAGTGATTGATCTGGCCCTCACCCATGACAAAGTTAAAGATGCCATTGATTTAAAGGCCAGAACACTACCTAAAGCCGATTAAGATGCTCAAAAAACTCACACTGCTATTTTTAGCTATAGTTTGTTCTTCTCACAGCTCTTTTTCGCAAGATTATAAAAATGAATTTGGGTTCAAAAGCGACAACGATGCCTATCTTTTCTACGGACAAGATAGGTATTATACTAATGGTTTGTTCATTTATTTCCGCAGGGCCATTGACCAAAAAAAATTGAGCAGCAACTTAGAAAAACTGACTTACGAAATCAGTGCCGGACAAAAAATGTATAACCCGATATCGGGCTACAGGCCTGATCCAGCTACACAAGATCGTCCCTTTGCCGGATACCTGTATGCTGGTGGTAATGTAAATTTCTTTTATAAGAATGAGCGTATCCTAAAAGTTGGTCTCGAAGTAGGTACGGTTGGGCCCAATGCTTTGGGAAAAGATGCCCAAGAGCTCTTACATAAGATCGTAGGTTTTTATGAAATAAATGGTTGGCAATACCAAATCAAAAATGAAATGGCTGTTAACCTTTCCACACAGTACACTCAATTATTGCATCGTGCAGAAGACAAACATACCGATTTCTCGTTGGAAGGCTATGCCAATGTTGGAACAACTTTTAGCGGAGCTGGTGCCGGTATATTGTTCAGGGCCGGAAAAATAAACCAATTGTTCAATTCGGCCTATACCAATGCTGTGATTAGCCATAATAGCAAAACCCAAAAACTGACCAAAAACGAATTCTTTTTCTATGCCAAGCCCCAAATTAATTTCGTAGCCTACGATGCAACGGTACAGGGGAGTCTGTTCAATAATGATAGCCCGGTAACCTTTGGCACAAAGCCTTTTGTATTTGCCCAGCAAATAGGCTTCAATTATAGCAGCCCTCGTTTTACCTTTGATTATAGTTTGATCTTTAAATCAAAAGAGATCAAAAGTACTGCCAAGGCCCATCAATATGGTACCATTTCTATGTACTATCGTTTTGGAAAATCGGGCGCCTAATAATTTAATGCCATTTACATCAAAATTTAGCGCCTTAAAGACATCCTACCAGATCATAAGGCACAAGGACCGGGCTTAATCTAAGTCAGCAACTAACCCATTAAAAATCAGGAGATTTTCTATTTTTCTTCTTTTCGGACTTAGCAGATTTATTTTGTAATCTTTTCTCAATAACCGACCTAGGTATTTTTGTTGGCTTACGTTTTTTCTGTACCCATAAAGATTTAGACAATAGATTGTTTAGTTTTAGGAGCGCACGCTGTTTGTTTAGCAATTGGCTACGCTCCTCTTGCGATACAATATGCAGGTTGCCGTCTGTATCCAATCTCGATGCCAAGCGTTCTTGGAGCAGAATTTTCTGCTCGTCGTTAAAAAAGGCGCTATTGGCAATGTTAAAAATCAATTCTACCTTGCTAGAAACCTTATTTACGTTTTGCCCTCCCTTGCCCCCACTTCTGGAGGTTTTGACCACTACTTCCTTAGCTAGCTCTTCTTTTGCGAGTACCATGGCACAAATGTAATACTTTGCTTTTTTAGCTAAAAACTATTGCAAAGCTTTCCATAAAACTGATGCAAAACATTAACTTTGCCGCATATGAGAAAAAATTTGGTCGTGGCAATTGATGGCTATTCATCATGTGGAAAAAGCACTTTGGCAAAAGCTTTAGCTAAAAAACTAGGCTTTATTTACATTGATAGTGGTGCTATGTACCGAGCGGTAACTCTTTATTTTCTGCGCAATAAAATTGACATGAATGATCATGAGGTGGTAAAAGATGCGCTACAACACATCGAACTAAACTTCCATGCCCGTGATTACCAATCTCATATTACCTTAAATGGCGAGGAAGTTTCAGAAGAAATTAGAAAGATGCCTGTTTCGGAAGCCGTGAGTCCAGTTTCGGCCATTAAGGAAGTACGTAGGGAAATGGTAAAACAACAACAGCGAATGGGCAGATCAAAAAATATGGTAATGGACGGTCGCGATATTGGTACTGCAGTATTTCCAGATGCCCAGGTCAAGTTCTTTATGACTGCCGATCCAAAGATCAGAGCTGAACGAAGATACAAAGAAATGGTGGCCAAAGGCGATACTGACATTACACTGGAAGAAGTCTTCGAAAACCTTGCGCATCGTGATTATGCCGATACCACTAGGGAAGAAAGCCCGCTTACACGTGCAGAAGATGCAATTATTTTGGACAATACCGAGCTTACAGAGGAAGAGCAATTGACTTTTGCGCTAGAAAAAGTCCGGCCATTTCTACCTGCCTAACACTTAGCAAAGATGCTTAAAACCCAAACCCTATCGGTAGCAACTTTAAGTTTCCTCATTCTTACAGTAGCAAGGCGATATAGCATTTCACAATCCTGAGTAATTAGTATAAACATTTTTCATAAACAACCCAGATAGAATTTTATCTGAAAGCAAGTGGAATTAACAAGTCTATATCTTATCTTCGGGTATATCAATTCCGTTAATTATTTTGAAAATGCGCAACTATAAAACCTTACTTGCCTCTATAGCATTATTTAGCAGTTTAAGCTCTTATGCCCAAAAGGGTTGGATAAACCTTTTTAATGGCAAAGATTTAAAAGATTGGAACGTTAAAATTTCTAAACATCAATACAACGAAAACTTTGGCAACACCTTTTATGTACAAGATGGCTTGATGAAAGTGAAATATGACAACTACGAAAACTTTGATAAACAATATGGTCATATTTTCTATAAAAAACCTTTCTCTTATTACCTGTTAAAAATAGAATACCGTTTTGTAGGCGAGCAGGCCAAAGGCGGTGAAGGTTGGGCATATAGGAATAGTGGCGCTATGTTACACTGCCAAGATCCAAGCACCATGCTCAAGGACCAAGACTTTCCCATCTCCATAGAGGGCCAGCTTTTGGGAGGCAATGGAAAAGATGAGCGCCCTACTGGCAATGTATGTACTCCAGGTACCACTATAGAAATTAAAGACAGTCTATTTACTCCACATTGTCTAAACAGTAGCTCAAAAACTTATCATGGAGATCAATGGGTAACTTCCGAGTTTTTAGTACTTGGCGATTCGATCATTAAGCACATTATAAATGGCGATACCGTTTTAACCTATACCAAGCCTAAAATTGGCGGTGGCAATGTCAGCAATTTTGATCCTAAAATTAAACAAGACGGCAAGGCCCTTACTGGAGGTTACATTTCCCTACAGAGTGAAAGCCATCCCATAGAGTTTAGAACGGTTAAGCTTTTCGATTTGCAACCTTATGCCAATGACAAGAATAAACTGGAGAAGGTATTGGAAAAGTTAAGAAAAGAATAATTGTGGAAATTTAAAAATCAGTAGCTTACCTCAAAAGTAGCTCCCTCCTATGGTCGGGATGACAAAAAAATAGAAAGTATCCAAACCTACGAGTTTTTTTCACCTACACTTGCCGCATAAACCCGATAAAAGTTGAAATGCTTTTTGATGCGCCGTTTTTAAATTTCTTAAGTTTTTAAACCGCTTATTTCCAACAGTGAAGAACAAGTAAAAATTAAACTTCCGAAGTTTTGCTCCCCCTTCACAAAAAGATTGGAACGGATAGCGGGACTACAGTTGTCCTATTGCAGCAACCTTGTTTTCCAAAGAACATTTTAATATAGTTTTTGATCGCTAGACACATTACATATATTTTTAGTTCATCACTAGCTGTTATTGAAAAGATTTAGGCCTACATCTAAATGACACCTATAGAGATAAGGACAAAAATGACCAAACCAAAATTTAATCCATTAAATATCAGCAACATTTATTAAAAAAATCTTTTCTGTTAAAAAATAAATTTCTACCTTTGCAGTCCCCAAATGGGGAACAAAGGAGATAATTAATTAATGGCTAAAAAACAAGTAGCAGAAAAAGAACTAGAGGCTAAAACAGCCGAACTACAAGGTGCAGACGCCCGTTTGAACCAAAAAGAGACTATCGAGTCAGAAGCTGATTCGGTTTCTATTGAACAAATTAAATCATCGTTGGCTACTCCAGATCAAGATTTTGATTGGGACGCAGACGATAAAGTATTTGGTAACTACAATGACGAAGACCGTAAAAAGTTTGAAGCAATGTACACCGATACTTTCAACCAAATCACTCAAGGAGAGATCATTGCTGGCACAGTAGTATCGATCAACAACAAAGACGTGGTATTGAACGTTGGTTTTAAATCTGACGGTTTGGTATCTACCTCTGAGTTTAGGGATCTTCCTGATTTGAAAATTGGCGACAAAGTGGATGTTTTTGTTGAAGCACCAGAAGACGCTAATGGCCAATTAATCTTATCTCGCAAAAGAGCTAAGACACAACGCAGCTGGGAAACCATCAACGAAGCGTTGGATAATGATACGATCATCAATGGTTTTGTTAAAAGCCGTACTAAAGGTGGCCTTATTGTTGATATCATGGGCGTTGAGGCATTCTTGCCAGGTTCTCAAATCGATATCAAACCTATTCGCGATTACGATATTTATGTGGGCAAAACCATGGAATTCAAAGTGGTTAAAATTAACCATGAGTTCAAAAATGTTGTTGTATCACATAAAGTATTAATTGAAGACGATTTAGAAAGCCAAAAAGTTGAAATCGTATCTAAATTAGAAAAGGGACAAGTACTTGAAGGTACTGTTAAAAATATCACTGACTTCGGTGTATTCATCGATCTTGGTGGCGTAGATGGTTTATTGCACATCACTGATATTTCTTGGGGCCGTATAGAGCATCCAAAAGAAGTATTGGCATTGGATCAAAAAATCAACGTGGTTGTTTTAGACTTTGATGATGAGAAAAAACGTATCGCTTTAGGCTTAAAACAATTAACTGCTCACCCTTGGGAGAATTTAGATACTGCCATTCAAGTGGGTTCTAAAGTAAAAGGTAAAATTGTTACTGTAGCAGATTACGGTGCTTTCTTAGAAATCATCCCTGGTGTTGAAGGTTTGATCCACGTTTCAGAAATGAGCTGGTCACAAAACTTACGTTCTCCACAAGAGTTCTTGAAAGTTGGTGACGAAATCGAAGCTGAAGTATTAACTTTAGACCGTGATGAGCGCAAAATGAGCTTGGGTATTAAACAATTAACTCAAGATCCTTGGCAAAATGTTGCTGAAAGATATCCAGTTGGAAGCAAACACCAAGCGGTAGTTAAAAACATGACTAACTTTGGTGTATTTGTAGAGATTGAAGAAGGAATTGATGGTTTAATCCACATTTCTGATCTTTCTTGGAGCAAAAAAATCAACCACCCTAACGAATTCACCAAAGTTGGCGATACATTAGATGTTGTTGTATTAGAGCTTGACGTAGATAACCGCAAACTAAGCCTAGGTCACAAACAATTGGAAGAAAATCCTTGGGATACTTTCGAAACGATCTTTACCTTGGATTCAATCCACACAGGTACAGTAGTTAAAGTGACTGACAAAGGTGCTGTTATTGCTTTACCTTATGGTGTAGAAGGTTTCGTACCTACCAAGCACATGGCTAAGGAAGATGGTTCTGTAATCAAAGCTGACGAAACTAACGAATTCAAAATCATTGAATTCAATAAAGATGCTAAACGTATCGTAGTTTCACATGCTCGTATCTGGGAAGAAGCAAAAGCTGAAGCCGTAGCTGAAGAAAAAGCAGCTAAGAAAAAAGATGCCAAAGCAGCTAATTCAGCAGTTAAAAAAGTTAAAGATTCTGTAGAGAAATCTACTTTAGGAGATCTTGACGTTTTAGCTCAATTGAAATCACAAATGGAAGGCGAAGAGAAAAAAGCTAAAGGCTAATCTCCTCCCTCTTGTTTAAATATGAAATCCCCAGCAAATGCTGGGGATTTTTTTTATTTCCCATACTTCATTGTTGTTTTGTAGAAGGTAAAGCAAAGCAATCTTCTAGGGTATTTAAGATTTACAGATACCCCATCAATACCGTTGCTCATAGGTTATTCCTCCCCTACTTATACTTATGGCTTTGGCGCCATTACATCGCGCCTACGGACTGACCAGCCCATGTGACGAGCATAATTTGGCAGCTTATTAAAAATATACATAATATAAAGTTTGCAAGTCTCTGCAATAGCTTAAAATGAAATCAAAATTTAAAGTCGAGGTTTAATTTTTTAAAATTACCGCAAAAAACAGCATAAAAACTCAAAAAACCTCATAAAAAGAATGGCAACAAACTAAATAAATGCTATTTTTGAGTATGAAGAAACTTATCCTGATCACCTTCCTTATTACGATAACCTATACAGCTAATGCGCAAATTAGCCTTATTCCGCAGCCGGTAGACGTAAAAGTAGAGCACCTAAAAAAGTCATTTACGATAAATGCAAACACACAAATTTACATCCAGAATGATTCTTTAATTAATTCGGCTAATTTCCTTAACGACTATCTGCAAAAGTATTTTAATTTAAAGCTAAATGTCACTACCGTTGCGCCTAGCAAAAACTTTATAAAGCTAATGCTAAATGCAAAAGTCAGTAAATTTGACAATGCCTATGTATTGTCGACACAGGAGAACAACGTTTCTATTGTCGGCACTTCAGCACCAGGTATTTTTTACGGCGTGCAAACATTGATACAATTATTACCGACTTCCACAACGGCCCCATTACTTGTACCTGCTGTTCACATCATAGATTATCCTCGGTTTGATTATCGAGGCATGCACCTTGATGTAAGTCGCCATTTTTTCGAGGTGACCTTTATAAAAAAATATATTGATTATTTAGCCTTACATAAAATGAATTATTTCCATTGGCATTTAACAGATGATCATGGATGGAGAATTGAGATAAAGAAATATCCGAAACTTACAGCAATAGGTGCTTGGCGAAATGGTAGTATTATTGGGCTTTGGCCAGGAAAAGGAAATGAAAATATTAAATATCAGGTTTTAACAAACGACGTTAAAATTACGCCCGAAAATGCTGTAATTAAAACAGATGGCATTCGTCATGGCGGTTATTATACCCAAGAAGAAATTAAAGACGTGATCAAATATGCTGCTGAGAGGTATATTACCATTATCCCTGAAATTGAAATGCCTGCACACAGCATGGCTGCATTGGCAGCCTACCCAGAGTTTGGTACAGACCCCAACAAAAAATACCAAGTAGCCGAAACCTGGGGAATGATGAATAAATACAACAACGTTTTTCAAGCTAGCGAAAAAACTTTCTCTTTCTTAGAAGATGTACTCACTGAAGTAATGGACCTATTCCCTTCTAAATATGTACACATTGGCGGCGACGAGGCTTCCAAAGTGTGGTGGAAACAATCTGCAGAAACGCAGAAAATCATGAAGGAAAAAGGCATTAAAGATGAAGTTGCCCTCCAAAGCTATTTTATTCACAGAATCGAAAAATTTGTGAACAGCAAGGGCAAAACCATTATTGGCTGGGACGAAATTTTAGATGGCGGACTGGCACCAAATGCCGTGGTGATGAGCTGGCGTGGCGAAAAGGGCGGTATTGCTGCTGCAAAAGTAAAACAAAAGGTCGTCATGAGCCCCGAAGAAAAACTATATCTCAACCATAAGCAATTTATGAAAGAGGATAGTTTAGCCGCAAATAAATTCTTACCACTTGAAACCGTTTACAACTACGAGCCCGTGCCAGCAGAGCTTAATGCAGAACAGGCAAAATACATTTGGGGTGCCCAAGGTAATTTATGGTCGGAGTATATTGCCAACCCTGCCAAAGTTGAGTATATGCTGTTTCCAAGAATGGATGCACTAAGTGAAATACAATGGTCGCAAAAAGAGCAGAAGAATTATGCAGACTTTTTAAATAGGCTAAAAAATCAGTTTAAACGCTATGATTTAATGGGGATTACTTATAGTCAAAGATACCTTAGTCCAGCTGCGAATTAATTGCTTACTATAGCTGAAAAAAAATCTTTGCGTTCTTAGTGTCACTCTTTTTTTCTTTGCGAGAAATAAATTTAACCGCAAAGGTTTTGAAAGATTTCGCGAAATGACGCAAAGGTTTAAAATCAATACCCTTTGTATTTGTGGCATATTTTTTTCATTCTCTGTAATTTTTTAGCCCCTTCGCTCACTAACTGTATAAATTAAACAGTTGCAACATGAGCACAACAGAGAAAAAACCCAGCAGAATTGCTTTAACAGCATTTCTTATCCTTATCCTTTCCACTACAGAAATGCCGCCAATATTGAAGTATCCAATGTTGGCAATCGCTACTATTTCTTTTATCATTGTAGCGGTTCAGCTATACCATGAATTTAAAGCCAATCGAATTTCAAAGGCTAAAAAATAATGACCGAGAAAGCTTATCTCCAAAAAATTGAAGAACATAAAGGAATTATCCTCAAGGTGGTCAACTTATACACCGATGATTTTGAGGACCGTAAAGACCTTTATCAGGAAGTTGTACTGCAAAGCTGGAGTGCTTATTCAAGATTTGAAGGCAAAGCTAAATTTTCGACTTGGCTATACCGAATTAGCTTAAATGTAGCACTCACCTTTCTGAGCAAGCGTAAAAAAGCTAATCAAATTAAAGAAAATACCACTTTACAAGAGGATATTGCTTTTGAGTCAGCGGAACTGTCGGAAAGAGCTGATTTTTTATATCGTGCCATTAAACAATTGGCAGAAATAGACCGAAGTATCATCATACTACATCTCGATGGCTTTGACAATACTGAAATCAGCGAAATGATGGGGTTATCTAAAGGCAATGCCACCGTTAAACTTCATCGCATCAAACAACAATTGACCACTATTTTAACTCAAAAATAAAATGGATTTACAACAAGAATGGCAACAAATGTCGGCTGAAATACTGAAGGCAAAACAGAATGAATTGGTTTCGAAATTCACCTTAGACAATCAGTCGAAAAGTCTTTTACAGGATTTAGCTTTTAAACTCAAATGGAAGTTAAGATGGATTAGAATCATTGACTTACCGATTTTGGCTTTAGCACTTTTTGCCGAAAGAGATTTAAAGATGGTATTGATAGGTATCTTTGTCTTATATGAGGTTTTCAGATTGTTCGCCGTACTCCATTTTCGGAAAATCAAAACAAGTATCGACTATTCATCGAGCACCAAACAAGTACTGGAAGGTAATTTAAAGGCCATTACCAAAATATTAGCGATAGAGAATTTATGGGGCTATGTTGTCGCACCAATTGCCGCCCCTATTGGGCTATTGTGCTACCAACTTACTGTTCACAAAACTTTTGACAACATAACAACCCAATCTAATTTCCTTACCCAAGTTTACATCCTCATTCCAATAGGCATTTTAATTATCCTTTTAGGAAGAGTAATGAACAGGAGCATTTTTAAAAAACCGGTAGCGGATTTAAAAATGAAAATAGAGGAGCTTTCTTAAAAAAATAAAATGTTGTAACGTTTTCTGTTTCCTTATACTAATAGGGTATAAACTTTAAAACAAAAACATTATGACAACGATAGAAAATAAAGAAAGACTGAGCGTAGTAGCCTTGTTCATTACTGTAATTTGCTTCAACGATGGAGCCAACTGGGTAAAATTTCCATTGTTAGCTTTAGGAGTAGTTTTATTAATTTGGAGTCTTTATGATTACTACAGAGACGAAGAAAAATTGAAGAAAGAAAAAGAATTTTAGTAACTAACTAAACGATTTGTGTGGAGCGTAACAGTAACTGTTATGCTTTTTTATTAAAAACTCAATCTCGATATCATACTTTGCGACTGAAAAGCACCTGGAGTGATGCCTACTATCTTTTTAAATGCCCTAATGAAATAGTTAGAATCGCTAAAACCTAGTTCATAGCTGATGACCGCAATTTTAGTGCCTGGTCTTAACAGCATTTCTTTAGCTTTTTTCATTTTTTCGGCCAAAATAAAATCATTTGGGCTTACGCCAAGTTCACGTTTAAACAATCTGTAAAAAGTGGCCTTGCTCATGCATGCTTTGTTACTTAGGCTTTCTATGCTGATCTTTTCGTTAAGATTTGACTTAATATAACCAATAACATGGGCCAATGGATTGTGGTCCATCATTTCTCCCTGCAACATGTTCAAGTTTTGGGTCTGCATTATTCTCACCAACAATTCTTTTAAAGTCAGATCTGCCAACACGTCCTTCTCTCTAGAAGTATCTGAGCAAACCTTAATTACCTTATTAATTAAATAAGCGATCTCCTCGTTGTTATAAAAATGGTATTCGTCATAGTTTAATTTCCATTCTTCATCACTGCTTTCTTTTGGGAAATATTCATTTAAATACCTAATGGTCTGCCTGATCTGCCCATTATCAATGGCCAGTGCAATACACTGCGTAGGATTTAGGTCTGTAGCTTCTGGAAAATCAATCCGCATGGTTTCAGCAGGCGGCACAATCACCGTTTCGCCTGGCAAATACTCAAACTCTTTTTTTTCATTCAAATGCATTACCTTTTTACCACGTAGCATACTGGTAATCACAAAATCATTAAATGTTAAAGGTACCTTGTAAGATTGGGTGTAGGTTTCAAATATATTTAGCTCGCATCTTTCTAAACTGTAAGAGGTCCTGTTCTCTACTAAAGTCTGCAACTTCGATTCGCTGCTTAGCTTTACCAAATCAAGTTTATGGTTCATATCAAAATGCTTTGATCTAGATAACGTATTAATTCATTCACTGTTAGGATAAAGATAGGATTATTTCAAATCTATTACATTTCATGAAACAATAATGCTATCGGTTGAAACGATTTTACTATCCAAAAGGTTCGATGTTAACTAGGTTTGTATTAACCAAATCGTAAAATCATGGAACAAATCGTAAAAAAACCTGAATTCAAATCCCAATATGACAATTATATCAACGGTCAATTTGTAGCTCCGATAAACGGAAAATATTTTGACAATATTTCCCCTATTGACGGCAAGGTCTTTACAAAAGTAGCCCATTCCTCAAAAGAGGATCTGGAGCTCGCAGTTAATGCCGCAGCAGAAGCATTTAAGACATGGAGCAAGACTTCCGCTACTGAGAGGAGCATTATTCTCCATAAAATTGCCCAACGCATGGAAGATAACCTAGAGTACCTTGCTACAGTTGAGACCATAGATAACGGAAAAGCCATTAGAGAAACATTAAATGCCGACTTACCCTTAAGCGTAGACCACTTTAGATATTTTTCAGGTGTAATACGTGCGGAAGAAGGGTCTCATACCGAACTGGATGAACACTGTCTCTTATACACATCTCCGAGCCCACGAGACCTGCGTTACCATCTCGTATTCCGTCTTATGCTTGAAAAAAGGGGGGGGG
>NZ_JAELTN010000039.1 GCF_016428855.1 Pedobacter sp. ASV28 | reverse complement strand
AGAATACCATCTGGCAATAAAAAACTGATAAGGGTTTGTTCGGCTTGGTTCAAGGGAATCGTAACTGTTGTAAACTACAAAAGAAACAAATTATTTCATTCCCCCCAACTTTTCCGCTTGATCCATTTTAGCATGAAATTTGGAATAAAAGAAGAGGATGGTGAAATGGCTAAACAAAAAAGAGGATAGTTTCCCATCCTCTTTTTTCTGTGCACTTGTAGGGATTCGAACCCCAAACCTTCTCATCCGTAGTGAGATGCTCTATCCAGTTGAGCTACAAATGCAATTCCGTAATTGTTAACGGACTGCAAAGGTAATGCTTGAAAATTAAATTTGCAATTTTTTCTTTTAATTATTTATGCAGATAATTTAAACAAATTTTAATTATTTGAAAAACAATTCATTTACTGCTATTTAATTCACTTCCGCTACAGGCTTATACCACACAGATCTTAGCCACAAGGCTGGTTTCGCCCATATCGGGTTTAATTGGCAGGTACTATGCGCACACTAAAGTTCCCTAAACCGGATTGAAGTGGTAATACTTTTTATTAAGTTTTTACCAAACTTCGTAAGTTTTAAAGAACTTACGAAGTTTAAGCATTCTGCACAGGCCTTGAATTTTGGCTACTCTCTCTAGGGAGAGTAGCCAAAGACAAAGAGGATCTATCCTGCAACTACTTTATTAATCGCTGCAAAATCTGGCAAATTACCGGCATCTTCCAGTACCTCGGCATAAACGATCTTGCCTCGTTCGTCAATTACAAAAGCCGATCTTTTGGCCACACCTTTTAGCCCAAGTACAAAATCTGCATACAAAGCACCATAGGCTGCCGCTGTTTCTTTATTGAAATCAGACAACAATGGAAACTGATAAGCCTGTTCCTCTTTAAACTTTGCTAAAGCAAACGGAGAATCGACCGAAATTCCTAAAATTTGCGCATTCAAACCATCGTAATAACCGAAATTATCTCTCATGGTGCAAAGCTGCGTAGTACAAACACCAGTAAACGCCAAGGGAAAAAAGTGAAGCACCACTTTCTTTCCTGCAAAATCGCTCAAAGAAACTTCCTTAAGCTCTGAATTATTTAATTTAAAATCTGGAGCTTGATCTCCTACTTGTAATGACATATTATAATTGTTAAATGTTTAACTGTTTAATTTGGTTAATCGGTTAATTGCAGGCAAGTTCGCAAGACCGATCCATATACGCTTTATCTTTGTTCTTTATTCTTTGCTCCTTTATCCTTACCCTAGTTGCCGCCTAACCACTTCCAATCCCTCTTCAAAACTATGTGGTTCGTAATTTAACTCGGTCATCGCTTTGTCTAAAATAAATCCTGTTTTTTTGGGACGCTTGGCCTCTTGGCCTAAACTGTCCGAGCTGACCTCCTTAATAAGGTTTTTATCTAGATTCCAAAAATCGGCTACCCGTTTTACCAATCCTACAACATTCATCATATCTCGACCAGATATATGATAAATCCCCTCTGCTTCTTGTTCAACGGCCAATAAGCAAGCCTCGGCCAAATCTTCTGCAAGCGTGGGCATTCGCCATTGATCATTTACCACATGAATTGGTTTCCCATTTTCCAAGGCATTTTTTGCCCAAAGCACAATATTGCTTCGGCCCATATCTTTCAAAATGCCATACACCAATATCGTTCTCAATATAGACCACTTACCTTTCATCTGTTGCGTTAACCATTCTCCCTGTAGCTTGCTTTCTCCATAAAAACTTACAGGGCTGGGCACATCTTCTTCCCTGTATGGACCGTTCAAGCCATCAAACACAAAATCAGTAGATATATATATAAAATGTATCTGCATTTTTTCGCAGAGCGATACCAGCTGCGCAGTAGCCTCTACATTTAGTTTCAAACAGGCTTCGCGCTCCTGATGACAGATATCTACATTGGTCATGGCAGCGGTATGAATAATAGCATTAGGTTTATATTTTAGCAACAATGCTTCTACCCTATGCCCATCAGTAATATCCATCTCTTCGTAAACATAGCCTGTATGCTCTGGGAACCTATTCACGCCCCTATTTGTAGCTATCAAATGAATGCTTTTTCCTGCTATAATTTTCTCGGTAATTTTTTGACCTAAAAGACCGTTGCTGCCTGTAACCAAAACTGTTTTCATCGAGACTAAATTAGCATTTAATAAACTGTTGAAAAACATTTTATTTATATGTAAAAATTACATGAAAATATTATAACTTTGCAAACCGAAAAGCAGGCGTACAAAACCGCCTTTAACATTTTGATTTTTATAATTTTACCAAATACAAAATATGCCTAATATTGGAAAAATAGCGCAAATTATAGGACCGGTAGTCGATGTAAGCTTTGTTAACGATGCCACTTTACCTAAAATTTTCTCTGCTCTGGAGATTACCAAAGAAAATGGTCAAAAAATCGTTCTTGAGGTTCAACAACACCTAGGCGAAGATCGTGTACGTGCAATTTCAATGGACTCTACTGATGGTTTAGTTCGCGGAATGGATGTGGTGGATACTGGCGCAGCGATTAAAATGCCTGTTGGCGACCAAATTAAAGGTCGTTTATTTAACGTAGTTGGCGAAGCGATTGACGGGATCAATACTGTTGACAAAACTGATGGTCGCCCGATCCATGCTAATCCTCCTAAATTTGAAGATTTATCTACAGAAACCGAAGTACTTTTTACAGGTATTAAAGTGATCGACTTATTAGAGCCTTATGCAAAAGGTGGTAAAATTGGATTATTTGGTGGTGCTGGTGTAGGTAAAACTGTATTAATTATGGAGCTGGTAAACAACATCGCTAAAGCATATGCTGGTTTATCAGTATTTGCCGGTGTTGGAGAGCGTACTCGTGAGGGTAATGATTTACTTCGTGAGTTTATCGAATCTGGTGTAATCAACTATGGTGATGAATTCTTGCACTCTATGGAAAAAGGTGGATGGGATTTGAACGCGGTTGATACAGAAAAATTAAAAGAATCAAAAGCAACATTGGTTTTCGGTCAAATGAACGAGCCTCCAGGTGCACGTGCTCGTGTAGCCCTGTCTGGATTAACCGTTGCAGAATATTTCCGTGATGGTGATGGTGAAGGCGCTGGAAAAGACATCCTTTTCTTCGTAGATAACATCTTCCGTTTTACTCAGGCAGGTTCCGAGGTATCGGCTTTATTAGGTCGTATGCCATCTGCAGTAGGTTACCAACCAACATTGGCAACTGAGATGGGTTTAATGCAAGAGCGTATTACTTCAACCAAACGTGGTTCAATTACTTCAGTACAGGCCGTTTACGTACCTGCGGATGATTTAACTGACCCGGCTCCGGCAACAACTTTTGCCCACTTGGATGCTACTACTGTACTTTCCCGTAAAATTGCTGAGTTAGGGATCTATCCTGCGGTGGACCCATTGGATTCTACTTCACGCATCCTTTCTCCTGCTGTTTTAGGCGATGAGCACTATAACACCGCTCAACGTGTGAAAGAAACTTTACAACGTTATAAAGAATTACAAGATATCATCGCGATCTTAGGAATGGACGAATTATCTGAGGAAGATAAATTGGTCGTATCTAGAGCTCGTCGTGTTCAACGTTTCTTATCTCAACCTTTCCACGTAGCCGAGCAGTTTACAGGCTTAAAAGGTGTACTAGTTGACATTAAAGATACCATCAAAGGATTTAACATGATCATGGATGGTGAAGTTGACGAATATCCTGAAGCTGCATTTAACTTGGTTGGTAGCATTGAAGATGCCATTGAAAAAGGTAAAAAATTATTAGCAGAGGCTAATAATTAGGATATAGTAGTTAGTGCTTAGTTTATAGATTACCGTCTTTAGCCTAAGTACTACCTCATTAATTTATTTAGTGAATTGGTTCTAACTACTAATTACTAAATACTAACTACTAGAGAGAAATGAAATTAGAAATATTAACTCCAGACAAGAAAGTTTTTGAAGGCGAAGTAACTGCAGTTACAGTTCCTGGCACTTCAGGCTCTTTTCAAATTTTGAAAGATCATGCGCCTATCATCTCTACCTTAGAAGATGGGCCTGTTGTGGTAAAAGAAGTTACAAACACCGAGAACATATTCAATATCAAAGGTGGCGTTGTTGAAGTACTGGATAATAAAATTATTGTTTTGGCAGAGGCCGTTGTAGCTTAAGTCAAAATTACAGTTTACTCAAAGCCCTGAACTTTCGTTCAGGGCTTTTTTTGTTTTGCAATATCTTACCTACATTTTGAGCAAAATGTCGATCGCCCAAGAAGTTGATTATGATTATAGCAGCCACGTTATATTATCAGATTAACTTACCATAAGTCAACAATAAGTTAAAGCTTTCTATCTAACTTTATTTATGATCATTTAAAAGTTGAACGAAATGAAAGAAGAATACCTTAACCTACCACTTGTCAAAAACCAAGAAAAACAACGTTTCCAATTAGAAATAGATGGCCATATTGCCTTTATTGATTATGAAGAAGAAGACAAGATCACCAAACTCATTCATACAGAAAGTCCAGCAGCTTTAGCAGGAAAAGGTGCAGCAACAGCACTTATTGAAAAAACATTGAATTACCTGGAAGAAAATTCCTATTCCCTTGTACCATTATGCCCATTGGTATTTGCCTACATTAAAAGGCATACTGAATGGAAAAGATTAGTTCCATCTAAATACCTAAAATTTTTTAATAGGCAAGACTAACCAAATCATTATAACCGTATGTGTCTATCTAAATTCACTTAAATTTCTGGTATTTTTTTGATCCTCCATCTTTCATCTTTTTATGACATTTCTCACTTTCACGCCGAAATTCTCCTAAATACAATGCAAGCATAATATCTGTACCGAATACCGTTTTCATATTCGGTATACAATTATCACATATTTACACCTTAATAACCCAAATTAACAATATTTTATTCTTTAAAAAAAGAACAAAACAAAATATTATACTTAATTGAATAATTTCATTTTACCTATTGCTATTTTTTGAACCAAATACTAAATTGGTATTTATAAAAACCATCGAAATAATCATACCTAAAGTAACATGAAAGTGAACACACTAAATAGCAATGTCAACCTCTTTGGTTTTACCGAAGTACTGCTGCTTAATGTGCTATTTCTAAAGCAATGCAAGGGTTCGTTATAACGATATTGATGTAAAATCAAAAAAAGCGTCCCTTTCTTCAAAAAATGGGACGCTTTTTTTAAAACAAAACAAACCATTATGATTATAGAGATCATAATAGCTTCATCACAATTGAAGAAAAAGTAAATACAGATGAAAATGAATTATTACAATTCGAACACGGTAATTTATCTAAATGGCCAATTTGTAAAAGCCAGTGAAGCAAAGACCGATTTATATGGTCAATCTTTACACTATGGCTTTGCTGCATTTGAAGGCATTAGGGCTTACAAAACCCACAATGCTACCCGAATTTTCAAGGCCAGAGAACACTATGAAAGGTTAAAACGTTCATGCGAATTAACTGGCATTCCATTTAATTGGAATATCGAGGACCTAATTAGACAAACTTACAAGCTGCTCGAACTGAATAATTTTAAAGATGCCTATATAAGACCATTGGTATTTAGCGAACCGCAAATGACACTGGTAGCACCTGAAAAAGTATCCATTATGCTCTGCGCCTGGGAATGGGCAGCTTATTTAGGAGACCGCCAATTAAAAGTAAGCATTTCCCCCTTTGAACGCCCAAATCCAAAGTCGACTTTCATCGAGGCAAAAATTAGTGGAAATTATGTCAACTCTATATTGGCGACTACCGATGCCAAAAACAGGGGATTTGATGAGGCTTTATTGTTAGATATGCAAGGTAACGTAGCAGAAGCACCTGGGGCCAACTTTTTCATTGAAAAAAATGGCAAGTTATATACGCCGGCAAAAGGTAATATTCTTTCGGGCATTACCAGGGCCACCCTTATCGAACTTTGTAATGTACTTGACATTGAGGTCATTGAAAAAAAAATAAGTGTATCCTTTTTGAAAGAAGCCGATAGTGCATTTTTTTGTGGAACAGCAGTAGAAGTTGCTGGTATACACACCATTGATGACGTGGTATTTAGGCAGAGATGGAGAGATAGCATTGGCGCTACCCTACAAAGAGCATATAAAAACCTGGTATTAGAAAAAGTAAACTATGAAGTGATCATTTAATTTTTCTTCTTGATAATTTGTTAGTATGTTTGGCTGGAAAGAACAAAACATGCGTTTGAACACAGTCATTATTAACAACATTATCCTAATTCCTCATCAGGGGGATGGCAATCGTTGTATATAGTGAAAAGATACTATAGCGAAACCGCCTCCCAAAAAGAGGCGGTTTTTTTTTGATTTGAACAGAACAAACAACAATAATAAATGGAATTAAACAAATACAGTAAGACTTTTACGCAAGACCCAACCCAACCAGCAGCACAAGCCATGCTTTATGGAATTGGCCTAACCGATGCCGATATGGAGAAAGCCCAGGTAGGTATTGCCAGCATGGGCTATGATGGTAATACCTGCAACATGCACTTGAACGATTTAGCCCAAGTCGTAAAAAAAGGCGTCTGGAATAATGGTTTAGTCGGTCTTACTTTTAATACCATTGGTGTAAGTGATGGTATGAGCAATGGAACGGAAGGGATGCGCTACTCTTTGGTTAGCCGTGATGTGATTGCAGACAGTATTGAAACCATTTGTGGTGGACAATATTATGATGGTGTAATTTCCATCCCTGGCTGTGATAAAAATATGCCGGGTGCTATTATGGCAATGGCCCGTTTAGACCGCCCATCTATTATGGTTTACGGTGGCACTATTGCACCTGGTCATTATAAAGGCGAAGAATTGAACATCGTTTCTGCTTTTGAGGCCCTAGGTCAAAAAATATCTGGTAATTTATCTGATGAAGATTATCAGGGGATCATCAAACATACTTGCCCAGGTGCTGGAGCTTGTGGTGGTATGTATACCGCAAACACCATGGCTTCGGCAATTGAAGCTTTGGGAATGAGCCTACCTTACTCGTCATCAAATCCTGCTATCAGCGAAGAAAAGAAAAATGAATGCTTAGACGCTGGTAAGTATATCCGTATCCTTTTAGAAAAAGACATTAAGCCTTCAGATATTATGACCCGTAAGGCTTTTGAAAATGCTATTCGTACCATCATTGTTTTAGGCGGAAGTACAAATGCAGTACTGCATTTCATCGCCATTGGAAAGGCTGTAGGTGTAGAAATTACGCAAGACGACTTCCAACGCATGAGTGATATTACACCTGTATTGGCAGACTTTAAGCCAAGCGGTAAATTCTTAATGCAAGACCTACATCAATTTGGCGGTACACCTGCAGTGATGAAATACTTATTAAATGAAGGTATTTTACATGGAGATTGTTTAACGGTAACCGGACAAACTGTTGCTGAAAACTTAAAGGACGTAAAATCTATCATTGATTATAACCAACCCATCATACAAAAGCTAGACAACCCAATTAAAGCTACCGGGCACTTACAGATTTTGTACGGAAACTTAGCAGAAAAAGGTTCGGTGGCGAAAATCTCTGGTAAAGAAGGCGAAAAGTTCGAAGGACCAGCAAGAGTTTTTGATGGTGAACAAGATTTAGTGGCTGGAATTGCTTCTGGAAGAATCAAGAAAGGAGATGTGGTGGTCATTAAAAACGAAGGTCCAGTTGGAGCGCCAGGCATGCCCGAAATGCTGAAACCAACATCCCTAATTGTTGGTGCTGGCTTAGGCAAGAGTGTTGCTTTAATTACTGATGGTCGTTTTTCTGGAGGCACCCATGGTTTCGTAGTAGGACACATTACTCCAGAAGCTTATAAAGGAGGAACCATTGGTTTAGTGGAAGATGACGATCTTATCGTAATCGATGCTGCAAACAATACCATCAACCTTATGGTCAGTAACGAGGTCATCACAGAACGTAGAGCGAAATGGCAACAGCCTAAACTGAAAGTCAGCAAGGGCGTATTGTATAAATATGCAAAAACCGTATCCGATGCTTCTGAAGGTTGTGTAACCGACGAAATGTAACAATTAACCTAAACTGAAAACTTCCATTCATAAATATTAAGAAACTATGGAAACCTTACAAGATATAGAGACCAAAAAGGCAACGACAACCTCCCCTACTTTTAAAGGTTCGGGCTCACAAATGTTGTTGAATGCACTTATTGAAGAAGGTGTAAGCACTATTTTTGGCTACCCAGGTGGTGCAATTATGCCCATCTATGATGCCCTTTATGATTATGCTGACAAACTAGAGCACATTTTGGTACGCCACGAACAAGGTGGGATCCATGCTGCTCAAGGTTATGCGAGAACCAGCGGAAAAGTAGGTGTGGCATTTGCCACCAGCGGCCCGGGGGCAACCAACTTGGTAACCGGTCTGGCTGATGCTCAAATAGACAGTACGCCTTTAGTTTGTATCACCGGACAAGTATTTGCACACCTTTTAGGTACAGATGCTTTCCAAGAAACTGATGTGATTAATATTACTACCCCAGTTACCAAATGGAATTACCAGATTACCGATGCAAAAGAAATTCCTGAGGTATTGGCAAAAGCTTTTTATATAGCTAAAAGTGGCAGACCAGGTCCTGTATTGATCGACATTACCAAAAATGCGCAGTTGCAAATCGAAGAATTTGAAGCTTATGTAAAATGTAATCATATCCGCAGCTATAGACCTAAACCAAAAGTAAGGATTGAGTTTATCGAAGAAGCGGCTAAACTGATTAACAGCGCCCAAAAACCATTTGTATTATTTGGTCAAGGCGTGATTTTAGGCAATGCGGAAAAAGAATTTAAAGCATTTATCGAAAAAACAGGTATCCCTGCCGCCTGGACCATCATGGGCGAAGGCGCTATTCCAACCGACCACCCTTTAAATGTTGGAATGTTGGGCATGCATGGCAATTATGGTCCAAACGTATTAACTAACGAAGCAGATGTGATTATTGCTATTGGTATGCGTTTCGATGACCGTGTAACCGGGCGTTTAGACAAGTATGCCAAACAGGCTAAGATTGTTCATTTAGATATAGACCCCGCCGAGATTGATAAAAATGTTAAAGCTGAAGTTGGTGTTTGGGGCGACTGCAAAGAGACCTTGCCCATCTTAACCAACTTGGCAAAAGAAAATAAACACGAAACATGGTTAGCTCAATTTAGAGATTACAACCAACAAGAGATAGACCAAGTCATTACACCAGAATTATACCCTTCTGGTGAAGAAATGACCATGGGAGAAGTACTAAGAAACATCAACGAAATTTGTGGCGGAGAAGCGATTATTGTAACCGATGTTGGTCAGCACCAAATGGTAGCTTGCCGCTATGCCAAGTTTAATAATACCCGCAGCAATATCACTTCAGGTGGCTTAGGCACCATGGGCTTTGGTTTGCCTGCAGCTATTGGTGCTAAATATGGTGCACCAAATAAAACGGTAATTGCCATTATTGGCGACGGCGGTTTCCAAATGACTCCACAAGAGTTGGGTACCATTATGCAATTTGGTGCTGCAGTTAAGATCCTAATTTTGAACAATCGTTTCCTAGGCATGGTTCGTCAGTGGCAACAGTTGTTCCATGACAAACGCTACTCTTTTGTGAACATCACCAGCCCTGATTTTGTGGCCTTAGCTAAAGCATATTACATAGCTGCTGATAAAGTTGACGAACGTGCAAACTTGAGAAAAGCCTTAGAAACCATGATTAACCACGAAGGCTCTTACCTATTGGAAGTAATGGTGGGCAGAGAGAACAATGTTTTTCCAATGGTTCCGCAAGGAATGAGCGTAAGTGAAATTAGATTGAAATAATTAGAGCAAAGAATAAGGACAAAAGAACAAAGACGAAAGTCTTTCATCTTTATTCCTTGTTCCTTAATCCACAAAGACAATGAGTAACGACACCATAAAATATATCCCTGGGGATGCAAACTACGAAGGCAAGCAGGACTTCACCATCACTGTTTACGCCGAAGACAGAGTTGGTTTGTTGAACCGTATTTCGATTATATTTTCAAAAAGGAAAATCAATATCGACAGTTTAAATACCTCTCCGTCAGAGATTGCAGGCATACATCGCTTTACCATTTTAATTAACGAAAGTTATGAAGTGGTAAGGAAATTAGCTCGTCAGATAGAAAAACAAGTTGAGGTGCTAAAAGTGTACTTCAATACAGACAGCGAAGTAATTTGGCAAGAGCTGGCCCTTTACAAGGTTTCTACCGAAGAGATTACAGAAAAAGTAACGGTAGAGCGTTTGTTGAGACAGTACGGAGCTACTGCTGTAGTGATTAGAAAAGATTATACGGTTTTCTCGGTAACTGGTCATAAAGAAGAAACCGATGCTTTAGTAAAAGCACTTGAGCCTTACGAATTGATCGAGTTTGTTAGAAGCGCTAGAGTGGCCATTATTAAAGATAGCGCTGGTTTCCACGAAAAACTGAAAGAGTTTGAAGCTGAAGAACCAGGAGAAGAACGTGTAGAAAACGAGTTCTTAGATAAGGGCGATAAGATTTTTACGATGTAAAGTCGGAGGTCAGAAGACGGAAGTCCGAAGATAAACAGTCTTAAACTTCGGTCATCAGACATCGGTCTTCTGACTTTTGTTGGCTAAACCCGATTGAAACGAATGCCAATTTTTCATCGGCAGAAGCGAAAAGCGGGACAAGAATAACCTTGCCTGCGGCAGGCAGGCGAAGAGCATAGGAAATTGCTTTTCAAGAAAAAAATAAAAAATTAGAAATATCAATCATGTGGCTGCTAAAGAAGTAAACCACATAAAAATTAACCAATAAAAACAATGGCAAATTATTTTAACACATTACCACTTAGAGAAAAACTGAACCAATTAGGCGTATGCGATTTCATGGAAAACGATGAGTTTTTAGATGGTGTAAATGCACTTAAGGGCAAAAAACTGGTAATTGTAGGTTGTGGTGCTCAAGGCTTAAACCAGGGTTTAAATCTTAGAGACAGTGGTTTGGATGTATCTTACACTTTACGTAAGGAAGCTATCGAGCAAAAAAGAGACAGTTGGAAAAATGCTACCGACAACAATTTTAAAGTGGGTACTTACGAAGAGTTAATTCCTACTGCTGATGTAGTCATTAACCTTACACCTGATAAGCAACATACTTCGGTGGTTAATGCGGTAATGCCTTTAATGAAACAAGGTGCTACTTTGCTTTATTCGCACGGTTTTAATATTGTGGAAGAAGGCATGCAGATCCGTAAGGACATTACTGTAATTATGGTGGCCCCTAAATGTCCAGGTTCTGAAGTTAGGGCTGAATATTTAAGAGGTTTTGGTGTACCTACTTTAATTGTGGTTCACCCAGAAAATGACCCTGAAGGTAAAGGTTTGGCACAAGCTAAGGCTTACTGCGTGGGTACTGGCGGCCATAGGGCTGGTGTGTTGAAATCATCTTTCGTGGCTGAGGTTAAGTCTGACTTAATGGGCGAGCAAACGATTTTATGTGGTTTATTACAAACTGGTTCTATCCTATCTTTCGATAAAATGATTGAAAAAGGAATTGAAGCTGGTTATGCTTCTAAATTGGTACAATATGGCGTTGAGGTAATTACAGAAGCTTTGAAACACGGTGGTGTAAGTGGTATGATGGACCGTTTAAGCAATGTGGCCAAAGTAAAAGCCTTCAAAATTTCTGAGGAGCTGAAAGACATTATGCGTCCATTGTTCCAAAAACACCAAGACGATATCATGAGTGGTGAATTTAGCAGTACCATGATGGCTGACTGGGCTAACGGCGATGCGAACTTATTGAAATGGAGAGCTGAAACTGGTGAAACGGCTTTCGAGAAAACGCCTGCCGGCGAGGTGAAAATTGGTGAGCAAGAATATTTCGACAACTATACTTTAATGGTGGCTTTCGTTAGGGCTGGCGTTGAATTGGCTTTCGAAACCATGGTAGAAGCGGGTATTAAACCAGAATCGGCATACTACGAATCGTTGCACGAAACGCCACTAATTGCCAATACCATTGCTCGTAAGAAATTATTTGAAATGAACCGTGTAATTTCTGATACTGCGGAATATGGCTGTTACCTATTTGATCAAGCTTGTAAGCCTTTATTAACTGATTTCATGAAAACGGTGGATACTGATTTAGTAGGTAAAAATTTTAATGAAGGTAAAGATGGTTCGGTAGATAATGCCGAATTGGTAGCCATTAACGAGATTTTACGTGATCATCAAGTTGAGGTAGTAGGCAGAAGACTGCGCAAAGCAATGACTGCTATGAAGTCAATTAAAACCGCATAATCCCTAAAGCCTCCCGAATAATTGGGATAGGCACTAAAGGAAAATTTAAGGAACAACATCAAACCTTGTAGGCTTTAAAAACCTGCAAGGTTTACAAAAAAGAATGTCATTCCGAGCCTGTCGAAGGAATTCTTTTCTAATTTTATAGGAAAGTCTTCGACTATTTGTTCCAATTTATCGGAAAGCTCAGACTGACAAACTAACTAAAAATAACTTATAAAAAGATGGCGAAAACATTAGTAGAAAAAATATGGGATGCACATGTGGTAAAGCGTGAAGAAGGCTTCCCTGATATTTTGTACATTGATACGCATTTAATTCATGAGGTGACCTCTCCTCAGGCATTTGATGGTTTAAGGAAACGTGGCTTGAAACTTTTCCGTCCGCAGCAAACTGTGGCTACGGCAGATCATAACGTACCTACGCTTAATCAGCATTTGCCGATTAAGGAAGAACTTTCAAGATATCAGGTGGATATGTTAACCAAGAACTGTGCAGAATTTGGTGTTGAATTATATGGTTTAGGGCATCGTTACCAAGGTATTGTGCACGTTATTGGCCCAGAGTTGGGTATCACCCTACCAGGAAAGACAATGGTTTGTGGCGATAGTCACACTTCAACGCATGGCGCTTTCGGTGCTATTGCTTTTGGTATCGGTACTTCTCAGGTGGAACAGGTTTTTGCAACGCAATGTTTACAACAATCGAAACCTAAAACCATGAAAATTGAGGTAAATGGCGAGCTAGGTAAGGGCATTAGCGCAAAAGATATCATTCTTTACATCATCGCTAAAATTTCTGCGGCTGGTGGTACTGGTTATTTTGTAGAATTTGCGGGTTCTGCTATCCGTTCTTTAAGTATGGAAGCTCGTATGACCGTTTGCAATATGAGTATAGAAATGGGTGCTCGTGGTGGCTTAATCGCACCTGACGAAACTACTTTCGAATATATTAAAGGTCGTGAATTTGCGCCAAAAGGTGAGAAATGGGAGGAGGCGTTAACTTACTGGAAAACTTTATACAGCGATGCTGATGCTACTTTTGATAGTATTTTAACTTTCAATGCGGCAGATATTGCACCGATGATTACTTACGGAACTAATCCAGGTATGGGGATTGGTATTGATGATAAAATTCCTTCTACTTCAGCGCAACCTACAAGCGAGCAACTATCTTATCAAAAAGCATTGGACTATATGGGCTTTGATGATGATGCTTCGCTAATTGGCAAACCCATAGATTATGTATTTATTGGCAGCTGTACCAATTCTCGTATCGAGGATTTACGTGAAGTGGCTTCTTTTGTAAAAGGAAAGCAGAAAGCTGCTGATGTGGAAGTTTGGATTGTTCCAGGCTCAAAACAGGTAGAAGCGCAAGCCGTGGCAGAAGGTTTGGATAAAATTTTCGAAAGTGCGGGTTTCCAATTACGTGAACCAGGCTGCTCGGCCTGTTTGGGCATGAACGAAGATAAAATTCCGGCAGGTAAATATTGTGTGTCTACTTCTAATAGAAATTTTGAAGGACGCCAAGGACCAAATGCCAGAACCTTATTAGTAAGTCCATTAACCGCAGCAGCAGCAGCAGTTACAGGTAAAATTACCGATGTAAGGGAATTGTTGGAAGCTTAGGATTTTTTGGAACAAAGAACAAGGAGTAAAGAATAAAGACATTTACACTGGTTTCTAAAAAACCAACGAACGAAATAACTAACCAACAAAAAAATGATTTTAGAAGTTGCCATATTAAATGTAATTCCAAATCTGACAGCAGAGTTTGAAACTGCCTTTGCTAAGGCTGAACAAATTATTGCCAGTATGGATGGTTACGTTTCTCATCAACTTCAGAAGTGTATGGAAGAGCCTGCCAAATACATCTTATTGGTTAATTGGACAGATTTAGAAGCACACACCATAGGTTTTAGAAGTTCTGCAGCATATCAGGAATGGAAAGCTTTACTGCATCATTTTTATGAACCATTTCCTACGGTAGAACATTTTATAGAGGTAAAAAGATAATTGGTTTAAAGAGTAAGGAAAAAAGAGCAAGGAACAAGGACTTTCTATTTCCAAAAAACAAAAAAACGAAACAACTAAAAACCTAGCCATATGCCAGAAATATATTGGGACAGTAAGCTTTATAATGAACAACATCGCTTCGTATCAGATTATGGTGCCGATGTTTTGCAATGGTTGGCGCCACAAGCAGGTGAATCTATTTTAGATGTAGGTTGCGGCACTGGTGATTTAGCAGCTAAAATACAAGAAACTGGAGCAATCGTTTTAGGGGTAGATGCCTCGGCAGATATGGTGGAATTGGCCAAGCAAAATTATCCGAACATCCAATTTGAACAAAAAGATGCAACCCTATTGGATTATAACCGTGAGTTTGATGCTGTTTTTAGTAATGCCACCTTTCACTGGATAGAAAACCAAAGAGGATTGTTAAAAGGCATTTACAAAAGCTTGAAACACGGTGGTCGCTTAGTTGCTGAATTTGGAGGCAAAGGAAACATCAAGTCTATTGTTGATGCGATAGAAAATGCTGCTAAACAGCTGTATCTGGAGCATAGGGTAATTTCCAATTTTTGGTTTTTCCCATCTATTGGTCATTATGCCGCTTTGCTAGAATCTACAGGTTTCGAAACGGAGCAAATATGGCTGTTTGAAAGACCTACTAAATTGATTGGCGAAGATGGCATGCTAAACTGGATTAATCAATTTGCACAACATGCCTTTATAGGCCTAAATGAAGAAGAAGCCAACGCAGTAACCAATTTGGCTATCGAAATTTTAAAACCAAACTATTTTAAAGATAGTGAGTGGACTGCAGATTATAAAAGATTAAGGATAAAAGCGATTAAAAAGTAATAAGTTTTGGGTTATAAGTTGTGAGACCAAACAACAAACAAACCAAAAAACTAATCAACTAAGTAACTAGTAAATGAAAAAATTCGAAACATTAAGCTCATCGGTAGTGCCTTTGCCAATTGAGAATATAGATACTGACCAGATAATTCCAGCTAGGTTTTTAAAAGCCACTACTCGTGAGGGCTTTGGCGAAAACCTTTTCCGTGACTGGCGTTATGATAGCAATAACCAACCGAAACAAGATTTCGTATTGAACAATCCTACTTACAGCGGCAAGGTTTTGGTTGCTGGTAAAAACTTTGGTTGTGGCAGTAGTCGTGAGCACGCCGCTTGGGCAATACAAGATGCAGGTTTTGACGTGGTCATTAGCAGCTTCTTTGCCGATATTTTTAAAGGTAATGCCTTAAACAATGGCTTATTACCTATTCAAGTTAGCGATGCTTTTTTAGCCGAAATCTTTAAAGAAGTGGAAAAAAATACGGACACTAAGCTAACTGTAGACTTAGAAGCGCAAACTGTTACTATAGATGCTACGGACAGTCAAGAAAGTTTTGAGATTAATCCCTACAAAAAATCTTGCTTAATTAATGGTTATGACGATATCGATTTCGTTCGCAGTCAAATTGAATTAATTGAGGCATTTGAAGAGAACAAAGTTTTTAAATTTTATTAATACGCATTTCGTCATTGCGATAGTTTACTCCGATTTTTTATCGGAGAAGAATGACGAAGCAATCTTACAACGATTAACAAAAGCCTTAAGATTGCGTTTCTCGCAATGACGGTAAAAAATAAAACAATGAGTAATCCAATAGTTCAAATATCTAACTTCAGTCTAAAATACGGTAATAAAACTGTGTTAACAGACTTGGATTGGACTATCTCTGAAGGAGAAAACTGGTTGTTAACTGGTGCTAGTGGTAGTGGAAAAACAGCTTTACTTAAAGCCATTGCTGGCTTAGAAAAAAGTACAGATGACATTGTCGTCGTCTTTAATAAGGCAGGCGTGGCTAAACCCGTCTGCCAATATATTGCCCAATGGTATCAATTTAAAAATGTAGAAGGAATTGCCAATTTCTATTACCAGCAACGCTACAATGTACAACAAGTAAAAGATACCTTTACCGTCAATGCCGAATTGGTGCATTATGGTAAAGAACATAACCTCTCCATAACAAAAGTAGAACCCATCTTAAATGCATTGGGTTTTGCTGCCCTCCGAAATGCCCAATTGATAGAATTATCAAGCGGCGAACACAAAAAGCTACAATTGGTAAAGGCCTTATGGCTAAAACCGCAATTACTACTGCTAGACCAACCTTATACGGGTTTAGATAGCCAATCTCGTCAAAACCTTAATAACTTATTAGATGAACTAACCAACGATGGCATACAAATCATCTTGGTGAGTAATGAAGCAGAAATTCCAGCTTGTATCAATAGGTTTGGAGAAATAGTTAATGGTCAATTGATAGAACATTTTACGTTTTGTACCAGAAGTACTATCGTTATTGAAGAGCGCGCTATTCCCGAGTTTCTGCATGAAGCGCCGCCTTCAAGTAGTGCAACTTTAATCAAAATGGTTGATATCAATATCAACTATGGCGAAAAGCAAGTGCTTAAAAATGTAAGCTGGGAAATTAAAGCAGGCGAAAAATGGTTATTGCAGGGGCATAATGGCTCTGGCAAATCAACTTTGCTGAGCTTAATTAATGGCGACCACCCACAGGCTTACGCCAACGAGATTTACCTTTTTGGTAATAAACGTGGTTCAGGAGAAAGCATTTGGGATATCAAACAGCACATTGGTTTAATCTCACCAGAGTTGCATTGGTATTTCGATTTCAACGCAACGGTTTGGCAAAGCATCGCCTCTGGCTTTTTCGATAGCATTGGCCTATACAAAGAAATTGGATGGCACAAACGCAGTCAGGTGGATGAGCTAATCGAATATTTCGGATTAATGGCCAACAAAAACGATTTGCTTAGCCAACTACCCTTAGGAAAACAACGTTTGGTTTTGTTGGCTAGAACCGTAATTAAAAACCCAGAGTTGTTGGTATTGGACGAACCCTGTCAAGGTTTGGACGCCCACCAGACCTTACAATTTAACACCTTAATTGATGGCTTGTGTAACACCAACAGAACGCTGATTTACGTGTCGCACAATGACGATCAATTACCTAAAAACTTAAGCCACCAGTTGTTACTGAGCAAGGGAGAAGTGATACAAAACCTTATTTATAAACAAAAAAAAGAATTAGAAAGCGTGATTTAAAACTCCGGAATCAGATAGGCCCTAAAGATTGCTTCGTGCCTCGCAGTGACGTAGCTATTATCGTCTTTGCGAGGAGGAACAACGAAGCAATCTCATCTGAATTGAAAGTAATTATCACATGAAAAAGAAACGTACACAATGAAAAAGCATATATTAGTAATATCTGGAGATGGCATTGGCCAAGAAGTAACCCAATGGGGGAAAGCTACCCTAGATCAAATTGCAAAAAATTACGGTCACGAATTTATTTTTGACGAGGCCTTGATGGGACATGCAGCTATTGAAGTTACCGGTAATCCCCTGCCTGATGAAACACTAGAAAAAGCGCAAAAAAGTGATGCCATTTTATTCGGCGCCATTGGTCATGCCATGTACGACAATGACCCTTCGCTGAAAGTTAGACCAGAACAAGGTTTGCTAAAAATTAGAAAAGAGCTAGGTTTATATGCTAACCTGCGCCCTATTCTGTTGTTCGATGAATTACTAGAAGCCTCAAGCATTAAATCCCACATTTTAAAAGGCACTGACATTTTATTCTTCAGAGAATTGACCGGCGACGTTTACTTCGGTGAGAAATCTCGCTCAGAAGATAGAAATACGGCTTCAGATCTGATGATTTACCACAAATATGAAGTGGAGCGTATTGCACATAAAGCCTTCCAGGCAGCACAACAACGCAGTAAAAAATTATGTTCGGTAGATAAAGCTAACGTTTTGGAAAGTTCTCGCTTGTGGCGTGAAACCGTTCAGGAAATTGCAAAACAATATCCAGAGGTAACCACTACACATATGTTTATCGATAACGCGGCAATGCAATTAATCAAAGACCCCAAACAGTTTGATGTCGTATTAACAGCTAACCTTTTTGGCGATATCCTTACCGATGAGGCTTCTCAAATCGCTGGTTCAATGGGGATGTTAGCTTCTGCTTCAGTTGGCGACGGTGTTGGTTTCTATGAGCCAATTCACGGCTCGGCACACGATATTGCAGGAAAAAACTTAGCAAACCCACTCGCCTCTATCCTATCGGCAGCGCTGATGCTCGAAATTAGTTTCGGACTAAAGGAAGAAGCAAAAACATTGGTAAACGCAGTTGACCAAGCTTTGAAAGAAGGTTTCAGAACCAAAGATATTGCCGACCAAAATACCGAAGCGACTAAGGTATTAGGCACCCAAGAAATGGGGAATAAAGTTCTTGGTTTGATAAACGTAAAAAATTAAAATTAAAAAAGTTAGAACCTTAGAGTAAAATAGTAAACAGGCTTTTGCCTTTTGAATTTTTACTTTTTAATTCAAATATTATGTTACACGATCCAAATAGAGTACACATTTTTGACACCACCTTGCGTGACGGCGAGCAGGTGCCGGGCTGTCAATTAAGCACCCCGCAAAAGATTGAAATCGCAAAATCGTTGGAGCTACTAGGTGTAGATATCATAGAAGCAGGTTTTCCTGTTTCTAGCCCCGGTGATTTCAATAGTGTCATCGAATTATCGAAGGCGGTTAACAACCCTATCATTTGTGCATTAACCAGGGCTAATAAAAACGATATTGATGTGGCTGCCGATGCTTTGCGTTATGCCAAAAGACCCCGTATCCACACGGGTATTGGAGCCTCTGATATGCATATTAAAACCAAATTCAATAGCACAAGGGAAGAGATTTTGGAACGGGCAATCGAAGCGGTAAAATATGCCAAAAGATATGTGGAGGATGTTGAGTTTTATGCGGAAGATGCTGGCCGTGCAGATATAGAATATTTAGCTAAGATGATTGAGGCCGTAATTGCGGCTGGTGCCACCGTAGTCAATATTCCAGATACCAACGGTTATTGCTTACCAGACCAATATGGTTCTAAAATCCTTTACTTAAAGGAAAACGTAAAAAACATTGATAAAGCAATTATCTCTTGTCACTGCCACAATGATCTAGGTTTAGCCACGGCTAATTCAATTGCTGGTTTACAAAATGGTGCCCGACAGGTAGAGTGTACCATTAACGGTATTGGCGAACGTGCCGGAAATACTTCGATGGAAGAAGTAGTCATGATTTTGAAAACCCACAAAACTTTGGGACTTCAGACCAACATTAACACACAAGGTTTCTATGAAATTAGCCATCAAGTACGCAATTTAATGAACATGCCAGTACAACCTAACAAAGCTATTGTGGGTGCCAATGCATTTGCGCACAGTTCGGGCATACATCAGGATGGTTTCTTGAAAAACCGAGAAAACTACGAAATCATTAGACCTGAAGATGTAGGCTTCCCTGATGCTACGATTGTATTAACAGCTAGAAGTGGCAGACATGCATTGAAACATCACTTAGATAGATTAGGGCATACTTTAGATAAAGAACAACTAGCCATTGCCTATACGGCATTTTTAGATTTAGCCGATAAAAAACAGGGCATTGAGGATAACGACTTAAATGAGTTGGTTGCCGTGCATTTGGCAACGAAGTTGAATTAAGGAGACTGCTTCGCATAGCTCGCAGTGACGCTACAATTGTCGTCATTGCGAGAAGGAACGACAGCTTGTCCCTGCAATTTGGGAAAGCAATCTTAAAGCGAGGTGAGGTAAACCCGTATAGAGAAATTGGTTTAGGTCAACTAAACCTAATGGTAGTGAACAGGTTTTGTTTGTAGGCTTTGTCATCCAGAGCGCAACGAAGGATCTATCTGCAAACAATGAAAAGATAGATTCCTCGTTCTTCGGAATGACAGCACAAGGTTAAAATCAAAAAGCCTGCAACGAATAGCCTCGAAGTAAATTTGGGGCATGCACGACTATCGAAACCAATGGAAAGCTAAAATTGCTTTTCAAAAAATAAAATTTAAAAGCCCTCTTGGGTTTAGAAAATGGAAACAACAACAGAACATACTTTCGACTTCGAACAAGCATTTGCCACCTTACAAGGGGTGGTAAAAAGAACTCCACTGGAGTATAACGCAGGACTTTCGTTAAAGTACAATGCCCATATTTATTTGAAGCGAGAAGATTTACAAATTGTACGTTCTTATAAGCTACGCGGTGCTTACAATAAAATTAGTGGCTTAAATGCCGATCAATTAAAGAACGGCGTGGTATGCGCCAGTGCGGGCAACCATGCACAAGGTGTAGCCTATTCGTGCAAGAAATTGGGTATTAAAGGTGTCATCTTTATGCCCGAAATTACGCCAAGACAAAAAATCACACAGGTGAACATGTTTGGCGACGACCATATAGAAGTTGTTTTAGTGGGCGATACCTTTGATGATTGCTTAAAAGAAGCCTTGGCCTATTGCGAGGAAAAATCAGCTACTTTTATTCCTCCTTTTGATGATGAAAAAGTAATTGAAGGACAAGCTACGGTAATGATGGAGATTTATCAGGATTTACCTGATTTAGACGCTATCGTGGTTCCTATTGGCGGAGGCGGTTTGGCATCTGGTGTTACTGCTTATCTGCAAACGGTTAAACCTAGCGTTAAAGTTTTTGGTGTTGAGCCTTTAGGTGCGCCATCGTTAAGTGAAGCCTTAAAACATGGAGGGCCTGTAACGGTAGAAAACATTGAGCGCTTTGTAGATGGCGCCGCAGTGAAAAGAATGGGTTGGATTACTTACAAATATTGCAGCGACTTATTGAGTTCTACTTATCTAATTCCAGAGGGGCAAATTTGCACTACCATTTTAAAATTGTACAACGAAGATGCCATCGTAGTTGAACCTGCTGGAGCTTTATCTGTAGCTGCTTTGGAACAGGTAAAAGACCAAATTGTAGGTAAAACGGTAGTCTGTGTAGTGAGTGGTGGTAACAACGACATCGAGCGTATGCAGGAAATCAAAGAGAAATCCTTACTCTTTGAAGGATTGAAACATTATTTCATTGTACGTTTTCCACAACGACCAGGCGCATTGAAATTGTTCGTGAATGAAGTTTTAGGACCACATGATGATATTACCCGTTTTGAATTTATCAAAAAGACCAATCGTGAAAATGGACCGGCGTTAGTAGGGATCGAACTAGCGAAAAAAGAAGATTACGCTGGTATTTTACAACGTTTGAAAGAATTCAAGTTTGACGTCATTGAATTGAACCAAGACGCCACTTTGTTTGAGTATTTGGTTTAACTCTTTCCCGTCATTGCAAAGTACGAAGCAATCTTACTACTTTTACTTGATAAAACTATCGCATTAAGATTGCTTCGCAAAGCTAGCAATGACGACATGCATATGTTAGCTAGGAGGCAATCATTGTCTCCTATTTTTATTTTACACCTCCAAAAAAGTAGGCATTTTCATTGATTACATATAGTTCTGAACAAAATTTCATTTTTATTTTTTAATAAAAACAAATATAAAAATAGGCAGAAACAATCAAAAACAATGTTTTGGCGTTTTTGTTTGCTACATTTTTTATGATTTAATAAATATTCCATGTTTTTGGCAATAGTTTTGTGATACGCATAACAACACAAAAATTTAACTTGAATTATGGGATCAATTCAAAGGTTAGTCGAATAACCCCATAAACCTTAAAAACAAACACACAAAATGAAAAAGTTAGCCTTACTCCTACTTTGCTTTACCACACTAGGTATGGTATCCTGCAAGAAAGACACTTACATTACTGAAACGCAAAACAAAACAATTTTTGTTGATGTGCTACCAAGTGATTGGATTTTAGACAATTCTAGAAATACCTATTATGTTCAATTAGAAAAAATTGCCAAACTTCCAGAAATTAATGCAAGCCATATCAATAATGACGGCACTTTAGTTTATGTTTCTTACCCTAACAATAATGGTAATTTCACAGATTATTCTGCCCTTCCGTTTGTTTATAACCTGTCTTCATATAGCTTTACAGTCTATAATGGTGGACTTGAGGTTTATATACAAAATTCCGATACCCAAAATATAGATCCTATTAAACCAACTACAAAAGTACGTTTTAAATTAGTACTCGTTTATTCTAAGAACGTAACTTAGATTAGGTATCAAAACTCCAAGAAACGACCAATGTTCACCTGAACGTGGTCGTTTTTTTTATGCTCATCGCTGTTCAACTGCAACGCCCTGATCAGTACCCCATTTCTTTCCAACAAAAGTTCATCGTAAAAACCTTTATAGTAGATATCTTTTACCTCGAACCGCCTACTGCCCCAATTATTTTTAATCTCGGCCCATTCTGGATAAAAAACAACATGATCGCCAACAGTTTTAATACCCAATAGCTCGGCCTCTTTCTTGTTCAAAATAACAGCATTGCCCAACATCTTGGCAGTATAAATATGTTTTGGATGCTCATAGACTATTTTAGGTCGGTCGTGCTGTAGCAATTCCCCATCTTTTAAGATTACCAACCTATCGGCCATAAAAAGCCCATCCGTAGCATCGTGAGAAACCATAATGATCGTGAGCCCGGTTTCTTTGGCCAATCGTTTGATGTCTGCACGTAATTGGTTTTTTAAGATCGCATCTACCTGGCTAAAAGGTTCATCCAACAACAGCACCTGGATATTGCTTACCAAAGCCCTAGCTATGGCTACACGTTGCTGCTCCCCTCCACTCAGTTCAATGATCTTTTTATCTTTGAGTGCGGTAATATGCAACTGTTCCATCACTTCCATAGTTTTCTGTTGCTTTAAGGCCACATTGGTATTAGAAAGCATAGAAGCAATATTATCATATACCTTGGCATAAATATTCAACGAAAAATCTTGGGTCACCATTCGCATTGCTGGATGCCCCGGTATCAATTGCTCATCTGGTCCCTTTACCCTTTTTTCATTGAACATCACTTCTCCCGCGTCTACCTTCAATAAGCCATAAATAGATTTTAACAAGGTCGATTTACCGCTACCACTTTCGCCTATAATGGCCACGATCTCTCCCTTAGCGATATTGAAACTGATGTTGTTTATGCCAGATAACTGTTCGGCCTGATGTTGTTTAGTTAGGTTTTTAACGCTAATCATTTGCTCATTCACATGGGTAAAGATAGAGATAATGACGTTCGGAAAAAAGAGAAATTATGGAAGCCATTTTAGGTCGAAAAATCCATATAGGCGATTCATTTCCCCAAACAGCCTACATGCCTCTAAAAATACCTATAAATAGGTATTTTTTTATCAGGTAATGCCACCTAATTTTAAGGTATTGCATAAACTAAACATCCTTCGACCTTTCAATCAATCTTAAAAATACAACTTGGTACAGAAAGCATTAACAGTCAATAGATATAGTTAAACAAAGATCCATTTGCTCATGAAAAAACTACTCATTCCCATTCTACTTATAGGTTGTAGCATTATAAGTTATGCCCAAAATACAGCGCTTACTAAAGAAGAAGCGGTAAACTATCTAAATAAAAAAGTTAAAGAAGCAATTGGACACTATATTACAGTAGATTTTGGAGGTACAGCAGGCAAAAAGACCCTCTACTTTTGGAGTTCTTCTGTAAGCCTCTCAGGCGATAAAATAACCTTTTCTAGAGAGAGGGCTAACTATAAAGAAAAACAATATGCCCAAAAAACATGGGTAAGCGGTCATGGTTATCAATATTTTTATCCATGTGATTATCTTACCATAGTTGACCAGTTAACTTTCAATCCTGCACACATTTTAAAAATAGAAAGTTACAATGGAGATGTAGCAGGTGAGCCTGTTGGCAGTGCTAAAATTACCTTAAAATCCAATACTGGTATTTTTCAACGGACAGCTGGTAGCGTAACCTCAAAGTTCACTGATCCCAATTCTGATTTCTATGGTCGGTGCGTGGACTTTAAAGAGCAATCAGACTCACAATCAACAAACACCATATATATTTCTTACCTAAAAGCAGATGATACTAATTTCAACAAAATAAAGAAGGCATTGGAATATCTACGCGACCTATTAAAAGCAGAAGATGATCCATTTGGCCCATAAAAATCAGGCAATGAAGACCTTTACTATTGGACTGTTGATCATGGTACTCTTTCAAATCAGATCCTATTCACAAACCGTGGGGATTTCCTATGTTAGATCAATTGAAGCAAAGTCCCTTACCCATGATCAAAACAAGACAAAAATCTTTCAAATCAGATCTGAAATCCCTGAGTTGGAAAGGTTATGGAGATTAAAAATCCAAAAAGTAAAAGATGAAATTTCCGCCCTGATCAAAGAACGAGATGCCTTAATTGCCGACATGAAAGTTGGGGCCAGATGCAGTCAATGTAATGGTTGGAAGTCTGATTTTGAAAAAAAGGGCGAAAACTTTGAAAAACATTTGGGCGATGTTAAAGGCTACGCCATTCCAGCCACCACTTCCGAATTAGAAACTACACGAAAACAGTTTGCAGAAAAAATTGCCATAAAAAAGGTGCAGCTCCAAAATCTTGAGAAAGGAGATGAGGCCATGCTTAGAAAACTGAAAGAGATTGAAGAACTGGAAAAAGCAAATGTAAAAATCTGTAGAGACATGACCGAGCTTAGTAAAGGTTATGAAGAAAGCGTTTTGGCAGATGGCAAAAGTAAACATGACCTTTGGACAAAAGACTTATTACACTATGCAACAAATATTCTCATTGCTGATGATAAGATCACCATCTTTAAAGATCAGGTAATTCGCTATGAAAAAGAGTTTCAAAAGGAAGGTGAAAAAGTAAGAGAATTGGTTAAAAAAGAGAACCAACTCGCTGTTGATCAAAAAAATAATGCAATAGCCACTAATGAGCAACAGATCAACACTATTACCGAAACTAAAAATAAGTACATTGCCACCAATGACATAGAACTGAAAAAACTTCATCAATTAAAGGTTGAGATTGAACGAGAGCTGAGCAAAAGTCTGCCCGATAGTACTAAATCCATTCAAACCTCAAATCAGAAACAGGTAATAGAGAAAATAGCTGTGCTAGAAAAGAGCAATAAAGATTATACGTTGGAAGCAGAAAGTAAAATAGTTGCCTTAAAAAACATCATACTAAAACTTAAGGGGGATATTTTTCAGCTGAATACTAACCTTCCAAAAGTGCAGGAACTGGCGATTTTGAAAATTAAACCATCCTTTGATCAAAAAAAATCAGCTGCCAGAGAATCTGAAAATGCAGCAGTGCTCACACTGGCTAGTGCAAAAAAGCTATATCTTGAAAAGGCTAATGAATACAAGAGAAAAAATGATGCCTTTACCAGTGAAATCACGACCGAAAGCAATCGCATGTTAATAGCTGGTCAAAAAATAAATTGTCCCATTTGGAATCAGGTTAGAGGAATGGTCGTTACGAACTGGAACCAGGTTTTCCCTTGCGTAAATAACTTAACCACAATGGCCAAACCCTATTCCACAAATGTGTTCAATGCTTATTGTTCTGGAAAATCCTTAGCTAGCTATATGTCGATCTATAAAAGCTTTTTAATGGGATTAGGCCAAGAAGATAGGGAAGCCATAAAGGCAAATAGCAACGCGGCTTGGTATGAACAGCTAACCATGTAACAATTAATCACGAAATAAAATATTTTCAGCATTCGCTTCAACAATTATCATACTGGTTTACAAATGTATACATATACACAAAAAATCCTGTCTCGGTAAACGAGGCAGGATCAGATTTAATTTGTGTGTGTAATATATTAGCGGGTCAGTTTTCTTTAGTTTCCTCTTTGCTTAATTTAGTCCAAAGGTTAAACCAAATGACATATTTTTTAGGCCTTTCTGCGCATCGGTATCGAACATATCATTTGCATAATATTTAGCAAATAAACCTAAACCTCCATAGCCAATTCTAACTGTACCTCCGTAGCGAAAAGGAGCAAAATGATAATCATCTTTTATTTTTACCTTGCCATTTTCATCACTGATCTGTTTTACCTTACCGCCTAGTAAAAATCCTACTTCCGGTCCTACCACAAACCTAAAACGTTTACCCTTATCATTTTCTTTTGTTCTCAACTCAAAGTTTAGAGGAAAGTGGACATAGCTACTGGAAAAACGGTTCTTGCTAAAGATAACACCGGTTGTTTCATAATCTAAGATAGGTGCATCTTTTTTTATGGTAATATCCCTATCTAAGCGAATATGTGTCCAATCGAAACCTCCTGCCAGATAAATCTTAAAGTGGTTGTTAAATCTGTATCCAAACTGCAATACATCAAAAGAAACGGTACTGGTTTTCCAAGGTTTGTAGTCTAAGAAGTTGTTAGCTGACGATAATGAGAAACTACCATTATCAATTAATTTAGCAAAACCAATATCTAAACGAGTAAAGGTAATACCTCCCACAAAGCGACCTTTACTTTGGTCTACCTTACCTGTACTATCTTTTTTCTCGCCAATAGTGATACCTACGCCATAGTTAATCTCAAATTTTTTGCGTTTAACACTATCTTCTTGAGCTTTTATGCTCGTTGCTGCCAGAAAAGTAAGCCCGCTTACCCATACTGCTCTTAAAATTAGATGTTTCATTTGTGTGTTTGTTTAATGTGATCAGTTGGAAGGTTGAAAAGTTATAATGTTATCCTATCAACCCTCAAATCCAAAAATCCTGCTCCTATTTATTTTTCTTGTTCAGTTTTACAAAACCAATGTTCAATCCTATTATTGAGGAGTTATCATCATCGTCTGTATCAAATTTAATTAGCTTCTTTTCTCGTTTATCTACCTTCTCTACTACAAAATTGATCAAGTCGCCCATGTTTCGTATGCCTTTTTTGTTGTTATTTAGCTCTTCTATGGCCTCTACTCCAATCTCATCGGTATTATTATTTTGAGGATTGGCAGCTATCATCTTAGTAGTATTCTCCTCTGGTACAGCAACGATCGGGTTAATTTCCAAAGGTCTTACTTCGCTTTTCTTAATAGGTAGATGTTCTTCTTTAACATTTGGTTGCACGACCACCTGAATATTTTTTTCATCCTCTACAAATAAGGCTGATTTTACTTTAGCCGTTTCTACTTTGGTTGCCTTACGGTCAGATGCCTCAAGTGCCAATACCTTCGAAGACGTAGTTTTCATTTCGCTTACTACCGGTAAAATTTCTTGGGCAGACTGAGCAGTAAGTGCCTTAGCTACCTCTTGTTCAGGAGCATGTAAATACAGCTTTTCTGTTCTTTGAGTAAACAACATTACCGAGGCAATTACTGCAACACTTGCAGCCGCCATCCAAAAGATAGGCAATGAACGTCTACGTTTTGGCTCCAGTTGTTGTTCTATACTGGACCATAAGTTTGTAGAAGGTTCAACTTCTGCATCTATGAATTTGTCTCTAAACAAATTATCAAAATCTTTATCCTGCATGTGTGGCATAATTAAAGCCCTCCATTTTTAAAATTTCTTGTTGCAATATTGCTCTTGCCCTTGATAACTGAGACTTGCTCGCCCCCTCTGTAATCCCTAAGGTTTCAGCAATTTCCTTGTGGGAATAGCCCTCAATTACGTACATATTAAATACCATTCTATAGCCATCTGCCAGTTTCTGAATAACCTTCATGAGGTCCTGCATTCCTAAACTGCTAAAATCAAATCCATTCGAAGGTTGTTCATAAGCATCCTCAATAGGTACAACACTTAGCATGCGCAAATTTTTACGATAGCTTTCTATGGCCGTATTCACCATAATTCTACGGATCCAACCTTCGAAAGAACCCTCTCCTCTATATTCCTTCACTTTTTGAAAAATCTTAACATACCCCATCTGCAATACATCTTCAGCTTCCATCCTATCTTTCGCATAACGCATACAAACGGCCAACATTTTCGATGCGGTTTGCCTATACAACATTTCCTGCATCTGCCTATTTCCAGCTTTACAGCCTTCCATCAATTCATCTATAGTATAAGTTTTCGACACCTTCATTGTTTGTTTGTATAGGGTAGATGGGTAATTATTCGAAAAGGTTGCAAGACATTAAAATATTTTTTCATAAAAAAATCATTTGGCCATAAACCCATATATTTATCTAGTTCGAAACAAAAAAGTCCGAACATATTTATTCGAACTTTATTAGCTTTAAACCACAACACTTAAAATTTTACCACTAACTTAGGCTTGTGCCGTTGGACCACCAAAGCCCATCGGGAAACCTGAAACTTCATCCTGAGTTTTGATGCGTCCGTTTACCGCTTCAAATTTTTCTATATTATCTTGCATGGCATGCATTAAACGTTTGGCATGTTCAGGGGTCAGGATAATACGCGATTTCACCTTTGCTTTGGGTACACCCGGCATTACCCTAATAAAATCTAATACAAATTCTGTATTTGAATGCGTAATGATGGCTAAATTAGAAAAAATTCCTTCAGCAATTTCTTCTGCCAATTCTATATTTAATTGATTTTCGTTTTGTTGTTCTTCCATATAGCAAAGCTAATTTTTTAATATCATACATTCAAAATAAAAAACCTCCAAGAAATTAATCTTGGAGGTTTAAGTTTCTGTTAGAAACGTTATGCTTATTAAGCTTCTATTTCTTCTTGTTTAGAAGCTAACAATTTATCGTACTCTTCTTGAGAACCTACAATGATGCGCTCGTAGCCACGTACACCAGTACCTGAAGGAATCAGGTGACCAACAATTACGTTTTCTTTCAAGCCCAACATTTTGTCTTTCTTACCTGCAATAGCAGCCTCGTTCAATACTTTTGTAGTTTCTTGGAACGATGCAGCTGAGATAAATGACTTAGTACCCAATGAAGCACGAGTGATTCCTTGCAACACTGAACTTGCAGTAGCTGGATGTGCATCCCTAACTTCAATCTGCTTCAAATCCTGACGTTTCAATTGAGAATTCTCATCTCTTAACTTACGTAGAGAAATAATCTGGCCAGGTTTAACTGTATTTGAGTCTCCAGCTTCAATGACTACTTTCTTATCGTAAATTTCATCGTTCTCAATCATAAAGTCCCAACGATCTACAGAATCATTCTCTAAGAAACGGGTATCTCCCGGATCTTCGATATGTACTTTCTGCATCATTTGGTGTACAATTACCTCAAAGTGCTTATCATTGATTTTCACCCCTTGTAAGCGGTAAACCTCTTGGATACCATTTACTAAGTATTCTTGTACAGCCGCAGGTCCTTTAATAGCTAGGATATCAGCAGGAGAAATCGATCCATCAGATAATGGCATACCGGCCTTCACAAAGTCATTATCCTGTACCAGGATATGTTTTGACAATGGAACCAGATATTTTTTAACTTCTCCATCTCTTGACTCGATAGTGATTTCACGGTTACCACGTTTAATACCACCCAAAGTTACCACACCATCAATCTCGGTTACTACTGCTGGATTAGAAGGATTACGTGCTTCGAATAGCTCTGTTACACGAGGTAGACCACCCGTAATATCTCGGGTTTTACCAGTAGCACGAGGAATTTTTACCAATACCTCTCCTGTTTGTACAGCATCTCCGTCATCAACGGCAATGTGTGCACCTACCGGGATATTGTAAGTTCTGATCACTTCGCCTTTTTTATCTAATACCTTAATTGAAGGATTTTTAGTTTTATCACGAGTGTCAATAATTACTTTCTCACGGTGACCAGTTTGCTCATCAGATTCTTCACGGAAAGTTACCCCTTCAACAATAGCGTCGAATTCAATTTTACCGCCAAATTCTGAGATGATCACCGCGTTATATGGATCCCATGAACAGATCTTATCGCCTTTGCTTACTTTATCACCCTCTTTAACATATAAGAACGCACCATAAGGAATATTGTTCGTAACGATGACCTTGTTCGTTCCTGGCTCAACAATTTTAAACTCACCTGAACGACCTAATACGATATCGATGATACCATCATCGGTAGTCGTTTGTACGGTACGTAAGTTTTCAAATTCAACCACCCCATCAAACTTAGCATTGATTTGAGATTCGTTGGCGATGTTAGATGCCGTACCACCCACGTGGAAAGTACGAAGTGTTAACTGTGTACCCGGCTCACCGATTGACTGTGCAGCAATTACCCCTACAGCCTCACCTCTTTGAACACGCTTACCAGAAGCCAAGTTACGTCCATAGCATAAAGCACAAACACCTCGTTTGTTCTCACAAGTTAATACCGAACGGATTTCGATACCTTCTAGCGGAGATTCTTCGATTGCTTTTGCAATATCCTCTTCAATATCCTGACCTGCACCTACCAATAAATCTCCAGTTAATGGATGAAATACATCATGTAGCGAGGTACGACCTAAAATACGCTCGTACAATGGCTCAACAATGTCTTCGTTATCTTTCAATGCTGTAGTGTACATACCTCTTAAAGTACCACAATCTACATCATTAACAATCATATCTTGCGCTACGTCATGCAAACGACGAGTTAAGTAACCCGCATCTGCAGTTTTTAACGCCGTATCCGCCAAACCTTTACGGGCACCGTGGGTAGAGATAAAGTACTCTAATACCGATAAACCTTCTTTAAAGTTCGACAAGATTGGGTTCTCGATAATCTCACCACCAGAACCAGATTTTTGAGGTTTAGCCATTAAGCCCCTCATACCTGCCAACTGACGAATTTGCTCCTTAGAACCACGGGCTCCAGAGTCAAGCATCATGTAAACAGAGTTGAAACCTTGGTTATCTGATGATAACTGGTTCATTACAAACGTAGTTAAACGGTTGTTGATACGAGTCCAGATATCGATAATTTGGTTGTAACGCTCGTTGTTGGTAATGAAACCCATGTTATAGTTGTTTCTTACCTCTTCAACTTCGTTAGCAGCTTGTTCTAGCAAAGTATGTTTCTCTACCGGAATATTAACATCCTGTAAGTTAAATGATAAACCACCTTGGAAAGCCATTTTGAAACCAAGCTCTTTGATATCATCCAAGAACCTAGCTGAACGTGCCATACCAGTCATTTTTACCACTTCACCAATGATATCTCTTAAAGATTTTTTGGTTAACAGTTCGTTGATGTAACCGACCTCTTCAGGTACCATTTGGTTAAATAATACCCTACCTACAGTAGTTTCGATCAATTTGTTAACAATAGTACCATCAGCTTCCTTTACATTAGCTTTTACCTTGATAAAAGCATGTAGGTCTACTTGTTTCTCATTATAGGCAATGATCACTTCCTCTGCTGAGTAGAAACTCATACCTTGACCTTTTACCACTCTATTCTCATCAGTCTTACGGCCTTTAGTAATATAATAAAGACCCAAAACCATATCCTGAGAAGGTACCGTAATTGGCGTACCATTGGCAGGGTTCAAGATGTTGTGTGCAGCTAACATCAATACTTGGGCTTCCAAAATTGCAGCATTACCTAATGGTAAGTGGACTGCCATCTGGTCACCGTCAAAATCGGCGTTGAATGCGGTACACACTAATGGGTGTAACTGAATGGCTTTACCTTCTACCAATTTAGGTTGGAAGGCCTGAATACCTAAACGGTGCAATGTAGGCGCACGGTTAAGCAATACAGGGTGTCCTTTCAATACGTTTTCTAGAATGTCCCAAACCAATGGGTCTTTTCTATCAACGATTTTTTTAGCTGATTTCACCGTTTTTACTACACCTCTTTCAATCATCTTACGAATGATGAACGGTTTGTAAAGCTCTGCAGCCATATCTTTTGGTAAACCGCACTCGTGTAATTTAAGGTTTGGACCTACAACAATTACCGAACGGGCCGAATAATCAACACGTTTACCTAATAAGTTTTGACGGAAACGACCTTGTTTACCTTTCAAGATATCTGAAAGTGATTTCAAGGCACGGTTACCCTCAGTTTTAACAGCGTTTACCTTACGTGAGTTATCGAATAACGAATCTACAGCTTCCTGCAACATACGTTTTTCGTTACGCAAAATAACCTCCGGTGCTTTAATCTCAATCAAACGTTTTAAACGATTGTTACGGATAATCACACGACGATATAAATCATTTAAATCTGAAGTAGCAAAACGACCACCTTCCAATGGAACCAATGGACGCAGCTCTGGCGGAATAACCGGAACGATCTTGATGATCATCCACTCTGGATTATTTTCGATATTTGCCCTTGAACCACGGAAAGCTTCTACCACTTGAAGACGTTTTAACGCTTCGTTTTTACGTTGTTGAGAAGTTTCGTTAGCTGCTTGGTGACGTAGATTATAAGATAAACTATCTAAATCAATGCGTTTCAATAAATCCTCTAAAGCCTCTGCGCCCATTTTAGCCACAAATTTATTAGGATCCTTATCATCAAGATATTGATTTTCTTTAGGTAACTTATCTAAGATATCTAGATATTCTTCTTCAGTTAAGAAATCCATAAACTGGATTCCCTGCTCTGCCATTAAACCAGCCTGAATAACTACATAACGTTCGTAATAGATAATCAGATCTAATTTTTTGGTAGGTAAACCTAAAAGATACCCGATTTTGTTAGGTAAAGAACGGAAATACCAGATATGCGCCACAGGAACCACCAAGTTGATGTGTCCCATACGCTCTCTACGTACTTTCTTCTCCGTTACCTCCACACCACAACGGTCACAAACAATACCTTTATAACGGATACGTTTATATTTACCGCAATGACATTCGTAATCTTTAACCGGACCAAAAATACGCTCGCAGAACAAACCGTCACGTTCAGGTTTGTAGGTACGATAGTTGATCGTTTCCGGTTTTAACACCTCACCACTTGAACGCTCCAAGATATTCTCAGGCGATGCCAAACTAATGGTAATCGAGGTGAAATTGCTTTTTAATTTATTATCCTTTTTGTAAGACATACTAATGTGTTTAAATGTTGGAAGGTTTAAAAAGTTGGAATGTGTTGGGCTAACCCTTCAACATTCCAACCTTACAACTTTTCAACGTTAGTCTAACGTAATATCTAAACCTAAACCGCGTAGCTCATGTACCAATACATTGAACGATTCTGGTACACCTGGAGTGGGTAGGTTTTCGCCTTTAACAATGGCTTCGTAAGTTTTGGCCCTTCCAATAACATCATCCGACTTCACTGTCAAGATTTCTTGAAGGATATTAGCTGCACCAAATGCCTCTAATGCCCAAACCTCCATCTCACCAAAACGCTGACCACCAAACTGGGCTTTACCACCCAAAGGTTGTTGCGTAATCAATGAGTATGGTCCGATAGAACGGGCGTGCATCTTATCATCAACCATGTGCCCCAGTTTAAGCATATAGATAATACCTACTGTAGTCGGCTGATCAAATTTCTCGCCAGTTAAACCATTATTTAAGTAAGTTCTACCAGAAGCTGGCAAACCTGCTTTAGCAATCCAATCTTCAACTTCATCACTCTTAGCACCGTCAAAAATTGGCGTAGCAAATTTAACGCCTAATTCTTTACCAGCCCAAGCCAACACAGTTTCGTAGATCTGGCCCAAGTTCATACGTGAAGGTACACCCAGTGGGTTCAACACAATATCAACAGGTGTTCCGTCGTCTAAGAAAGGCATATCTTCATCACGTACAATACGGGCAACAATACCTTTGTTACCGTGACGACCCGCCATCTTATCACCCACTTTTAGTTTACGTTTTTTAGCGACGTAAACCTTTGCCATTTGAACAATTCCGGAAGGAAGCTCATCACCTACACTGATCGCAAATTTATCACGTTTGTAAGCACCTAGTTCTTCATTTACACGAATACCATAATTGTGCAACAACATTTTGATTTGGTCATTCTTATCCTCATCAGTGGTCCATTTATATGGATTGATGTGAGCATATTCCAAATCGGCCAATATCTTTTGGGTAAACTTAGCGCCTTTAGCAATTAACAGTTCTTTGTAAACATTAAATACCCCTTGAGAGGTTTTACCATTTACAATTTGGAACAATTTATCAACTAACTCGTTTTTAAGGTTCTCAACGGCGATATTATATTTTTTATCTAACTTCTCAATAGCCGATTTTTCTTCAGCTTTCGTCGTCTTTTTAGCTCTAGAGAATAACTTGGTATCGATTACCACACCCTTAATTGATGGTGGAGTTTTCAATGAAGCATCTTTTACATCGCCCGCTTTGTCACCAAAGATAGCACGTAGTAATTTCTCTTCTGGTGAAGGATCAGACTCTCCTTTTGGTGTAATTTTACCAATAAGGATATCACCTTCTTTAACCTCGGCACCAATACGGATGATACCGTTTTCATCCAAGTCTTTAGTAGCCTCTTCAGAAACGTTAGGGATATCTGGTGTTAACTCCTCTTCCCCACGTTTGGTATCACGTACTTCTAATTCAAACTCTTCGATGTGTAAAGAGGTAAAAATATCTTCTCTAACAATACGCTCGTTAATTACAATCGCATCCTCAAAGTTATATCCTTGCCAAGGCATGAAAGCAACTTTCAAGTTTCTTCCTAATGCCAGCTCACCATCTTGGGTTGCATATCCCTCGCACAATACCTGACCTTTTACTACTTTCTGACCTTTCTTAACGATTGGTTTCAAGTTGATACAAGTATTCTGGTTGGTTTTTTTGAATTTGGTCAACCTATATTTCCTGCTATCACCTTCAAAAGAAACTAAACGATCATCATCGTTTCTTTCATATTTGATGATAATTTCATTAGAGTCAACGTATTCTACTACACCGTTTCCTTCTGCATTGATCAAGGTTCTAGAGTCACGTGCTACACGACCTTCCAAACCTGTACCTACAATTGGCGCTTCAGGGCGTAACAATGGTACGGCCTGACGCTGCATGTTCGATCCCATCAATGCCCTGTTCGCATCATCGTGTTCCAAGAAAGGAATTAATGAAGCCGCTATAGAGGTGATCTGGTTAGGTGCAATATCCATTAAGTCTAATTTCTCAGGCTCGATAATTGGAAAGTCACCTTCGTAACGGGCCTTAACACGTGGTGTGCTAAAGTTTCCTTTATCATCGTATTGAGCATTAGCCTGTGCAATGGTCTTACCATCTTCATCTTCGGCAGATAGATAAATTACATCTTCATCAACTGCTACAACACCATCAACCACTTTTTTATATGGAGTTTCGATGAAACCCAAACTGTTGATCTTAGCGTGTACACACAGTGAAGAGATCAAACCAATGTTTGGTCCCTCAGGCGTTTCGATAGTACACAAACGCCCGTAGTGCGTATAGTGAACGTCACGAACCTCGAAACCAGCACGCTCACGAGAAAGACCACCAGGACCTAAAGCTGAAAGACGACGCTTGTGCGTGATCTCTGCCAAAGGATTGGTTTGGTCCATGAACTGTGATAGTTGGTTGGTACCAAAGAATGAGTTGATAACCGACGATAAAGTACGGGCATTGATCAAATCGGTTGGAGTGAATACCTCGTTATCGCGAATGTTCATACGCTCACGAATAGTTCTGGCCATACGGGCCAAACCTACACCGAATTGTGCGTATAATTGTTCACCCACGGTACGTACACGACGATTAGACAAGTGATCGATATCATCCACCTCTTCTTTAGAGTTGATCAACTTGATCAAATATTTAACGATCGCAATGATATCAGCTTTGGTTAATACCTTCACATCATCAGGCGTATCCATTTTTAACTTACGGTTGATACGGTACCTACCCACATCACCTAAGTCGTAACGTTTATCTGAAAAGAACAAACGCTCAATGATACCCCTTGCTGTTTCCTCATCAGGTGGTTCTGCGTTACGCAAAGCACGATAAATGTTTTCTACAGCCTCTTTTTCAGAGTTTGAAGTATCCTTTTGTAAAGTATTGTATATAATGGTATAATCAGCTTGAGATGCACCATCATCTTTAGATAAGATAATCGTTTTCACACCTGCATCAATGATCATATCGATATGGTCGTCTTCAAGAACGGTATCCCTATCTAAGATAACTTCGTTACGATCTATAGAAACCACTTCACCTGTATCCTCATCTACAAAATCTTCAACCCATTTTCTTAAAACTCTTGCAGCCAGTTTACGTCCGATATATTTCTTTAAACCAGACTTGCTCACTTTTACTTCATCAGCAAGGTCAAATAGTTCTAAGATATCTTTATCAGAATCGTACCCAATGGCACGCAATAACGTAGTTACCGGGAATTTCTTTTTACGATCGATGTAAGCGTACATGACGTTATTAACGTCTGTAGCAAATTCGATCCAAGAACCTTTAAACGGAATTACACGTGCAGAGTACAATTTGGTACCATTAGTGTGACGGCTTTGGCCGAAGAACACCCCTGGAGACCTGTGCAACTGAGAAACAATTACACGTTCTGCACCGTTAATTACAAATGTACCTTTAGGGGTCATATAAGGAATGGTCCCTAAGTATACATCCTGTATAATGGTTTCAAAATCTTCGTGCTCAGCATCGTTACAGGAAAGCTTCAATTTAGCTTTCAACGGAACGCTGTAAGTTAGCCCACGGTCAATACATTCAGGAATGTCATAACGAGGTGGGTCAATAAAATAATCTAAAAATTCTAAAACAAAGATGTTTCTAGAATCAGTGATTGGGAAATTTTCAGCGAACACTTTAAACAAACCTTCGGTATGACGGTTGTCTGAAGTAGTTTCAATTTGAAAAAATTCTCTAAATGATTGCAACTGCACATCCAGAAAATCTGGATAATCGATAATGTGCTTACTACGTGCAAAATTTACTCTTTGGTCGACTTTATTTGCCAAGGGACTAAATTTAATTTAGTTTAAGAATAAACTATTTTTTGGTTTTTAAAAAGGGGCATTTCATCCACCAAACAAAATGAAACGTTTATAAACGGGAATAGACTCCGACTTAAGAGTCGGAGTCTTTTCCTTTGAGATTCGCTTAAATTAAGTGATTACTTAATTTCAACTACAGCTCCAGCTTCTTCTAATTGTTTTTTCAAAGCTTCTGCTTCGTCTTTAGCAACACCAGCTTTTAATTCTTTAGGTGCACCGTCAACTAAGTCTTTAGCTTCTTTCAAACCTAAACCAGTTAGGTCTTTTACCAATTTAACAACTGCTAATTTCTGACCACCAGCTTCTTTCAAGATTACATCAAAAGATGTTTTCTCTTCAGCAGCAGGAGCATCACCACCAGCAGCAGGAGCAGCAACAGCTACAGCTGCAGCAGCAGGCTCAATACCATACTCGTCTTTTAAGATTTGAGCTAATTCGTTTACTTCTTTAACTGTTAAGTTTACTAATTGCTCAGCAAACGCTTTTAAATCTGCCATTTTATTAAGATTTTAAAAATTTACGTAAAAATAATTTTGTTTAATTGCGAACTTAAGGTGTTCGTTAACCTCTTTCTTGTAGTGTTTTAACAATACCTGCAAGTTTACCTCCGCTTGACTGCAAAGCTGAAACCACATTTTTAGCTGGTGATTGTAATAGACCAATAATTTCGCCAATAAGTTCTTCTCTTGATTTAAGACTAACTAGTGAATCTAAATGGTTATCACCAACAAATATTGCAGTGTCAATATAAGCTGCTTTCAATTGAGGCTTATCTTCACCTTTTCCTTTTCTTAGACTTTTGATCAGCTTAGCTGGACCATTACCTACTTTAGAAAATAATAAGGCAGACTGACCTTTTAATGCTGTAAATATCTCAGAAGAATCACCTTCCAATCCATCAATCGCAATTTTGATTAATGTATTTTTGGCAACTTTCATTTCGATACCGCTCTCGAAACATTTGCGACGGATGTTATTTACTTTCTCAACAGATAAGCCCGAGGTATCAGCAATATAAAAATTGCCATACTCCTGCATTTTCTCTTGAAGAGCTAAAACTACTTCTTGTTTTTCTTCTCTGTTCATAATTAGATCCCCGCTACTGATTTAGTTTCAATTGCAATTCCAGGACTCATTGTTGAAGAAACATGAATGCTCTTAAAATAAGTTCCTTTTGCAGCAGAAGGTTTTAGTTTTGAAATTACCTGAAGTACTTCCAAAGCATTTTCATATATTTTCTCTGCTGAGAATGATACTTTTCCTATTGAAGCATGGATGATACCCGTTTTGTCAACTTTAAAATCGATCTTACCGCCTTTTACATCAGTTACAGCTTTACCAACTTCGTTGGTTACTGTACCCGACTTAGGGTTTGGCATAAGGTTACGTGGGCCTAAAACACGGCCTAGCTTACCTACTTTTGCCATACACGCAGGCGTAGTGATAATAATGTCAACATCTGTCCAACCACCTTCAATTTTAGCTACATATTCGTCTAAACCTACGAAATCTGCTCCAGCTGCTTTAGCCTCTTCTTCCTTGTCAGGAGTACAAAGCACCAAAACGCGAACAGTTTTACCGGTACCGTGAGGTAAAGTAGCAATACCACGAACCATTTGATTGGCTTTACGTGGATCTACACCTAAACTCACATCAATATCAACTGATGCATCGAATTTAACTGTAGTGATCTCTTTTACCAAAGCAGCCGCATCCTTTAAAGAATACGATTTACCGGCTTCTAGTTTAGCGTGTGCTATTTTTTGATTTTTTGTTAACTTAGCCACTTTTGTAAACTGTTTTTTGTTAATTAATTTGTCCAAGGTGCATCACCACTAACGGTGATTCCCATACTGCGTGCTGTACCTGCTACCATTTTCATAGCAGATTCGATAGTGAAAGCATTTAAATCAGTCATCTTATCTTCAGCAATTGACTTAACCTGATCCCAAGTCACCGATCCAACTTTTTTACGGTTGGGCTCAGCAGAACCACTCTGTAATTTAGTAGCTTCTAATAACTGAATAGCTACCGGAGGGGTTTTGATGATAAATTCGAAAGACTTGTCGACATATACAGTAATTACAACGGGTAATACTTTACCTGGCTTATCTTGGGTACGAGCATTGAACTGCTTGCAAAATTCCATAATATTAACACCTTTAGCACCTAATGCAGGTCCTACCGGTGGTGATGGATTTGCCGCTCCGCCTTTGATTTGTAATTTAACAAGTGCACCGACTTCTTTTGCCATTTTCTAATTTGTTAATTGTAATACTCAATGTTAAATATTGGAAGCATGTAACATTTAAGATCCTTTTGAATGCTATATAAGCAAAAAGGACTGCAAAGATATAAATTATCTTGCAGTCCTCCAATATTTTTATCGAAAAATAAAATTATTCTTTTTCTACTTGCATATAGTTAAGCTCAAGTGGGGTTTTACGTCCAAAAATCTTAACCATAACTTTCAGTTTTTTCTTCTCTTCGTTAACCTCTTCTATGATACCGGTAAATCCGTTGAATGGTCCATCCATTACTTTTACGTTCTCCCCTACATAGTAAGCAATATTCATGGTCTCACTTTGCTGGCTCATCTCGTCTACCTTACCTAGTATACGGTTAACTTCTGCTTGGCGCATGGGAATTGGATTACCTGCTTTATCGCCTAAAAATCCAATTACACTATTGATACCTTTTATAATATGCTCCAACTCACCATCTAGGCTTGCTTCGATCAATACATAGCCAGGATAATAGTTACGCTCTTTTGCAATTTTCTTTCCATCTTTCATTTGGTAGTATTTTTCCGTTGGGATCAATACTTGAGGAACTAGATGAGAAAAACCTAAACGGCTAATTTCAGAATCGATATACTGTTTTACCTTCTTCTCTTTACCACTTACCGCCCTAACCACATACCATTTTAGCTGATCGTTCATCTAATAATCTAATTTGAAAGTGAATTGTAAAAAGTTTCTAGGATATAGTTAGATCCTTTATCCATTGCCAACACAACTAAAGCAATAATAGCTGATGCTACCAAAACCAATACTGCAGAATTTTGCAACTCTCCCCAAGTAGGCCAAGTTACCTTCTGGGTCATTTCTTCGTATGATTCTTTAATAAATTGAACTACCTTAGCCATATTTAAATAATTTTAAATGAAAAAACCTTGAATGATTGAATGGGTAAATTTACTCATTTAAACATTTCATATTCAATCATTTTATTTGCACGGGAACAAGGATTCGAACCCTGATCAAAGGTTTTGGAGACCTCTATTCTACCATTGAACTATTCCCGTAGACACAATTAGCTAATCAGCGAACTTGCTAATTAGCTAATTGTTTATTTTTATTGATACTATGCAAGGATTTCAGTTACCTGACCAGCACCTACTGTTCTACCACCTTCACGGATAGCGAAACGTAGACCTTTTTCCATTGCGATAGCGTTGATCAACTTTACAGTGATGGTAACGTTATCACCTGGCATTACCATTTCAGTTCCTTCAGCAAGTGAAATTTCACCAGTTACGTCTGTAGTACGGAAATAGAATTGAGGACGATATTTGTTGAAGAATGGCGTGTGACGACCACCTTCTGCCTTTGATAACACATAGATCTCAGCTTTGAAATCTGTGTGAGGAGTTACCGAACCTGGTTTACAGATTACCATACCACGACGGATATCAGTTTTCTCAATACCACGTAATAATAAACCTACGTTATCACCTGCTTCACCATAATCAAGAATCTTACGGAACATCTCAACACCAGTTACTGTAGATTTTAAGTTCTCAGCACCCATACCTAGGATCTCAACTGGATCTCCAGAGTTGATTACACCACGCTCAATACGACCAGTTGCTACAGTACCACGACCAGTGATCGAGAATACATCTTCAACAGGCATTAAGAATGGAAGATCAGTCAAACGTGGAGGAATTGGAATGTAGCTATCAACAGCTGCCATTAATTCCATGATTTTTGCTACCCATTTAGGATCGCCGTTCAAACCACCAAGAGCTGAACCTTGAATTACAGGAATATCATCACCTGGGAATTCATAGAATGATAATAATTCACGAATTTCCATTTCAACTAGCTCTAACAACTCAGGGTCATCAACCATGTCAACTTTGTTCATGAACACTACTAACGAAGGTACACCTACTTGACGAGCCAATAAGATGTGCTCACGAGTTTGAGGCATTGGACCATCTGTAGCAGCTACCACAATAATAGCACCATCCATTTGTGCAGCACCAGTAACCATGTTTTTCACATAATCCGCGTGACCTGGACAGTCTACGTGAGCATAGTGACGGTTAGCAGTTGAATACTCAACGTGAGCAGTATTGATTGTGATACCTCTTTCTTTTTCCTCTGGAGCAGAGTCAATTGAATCGAATGAACGTGCCTCAGATAAACCTGCATCAGCTAATACTTTAGTGATAGCTGCTGTTAAGGTTGTTTTACCGTGGTCAACGTGACCGATAGTACCGATGTTTAAGTGCGGCTTACTGCGGTCAAACTTTTCTTTTGCCATTTTTTATACTTATTAGTAGGTTAAATTTTTTATTTAATTTATTGTTTTGATACAATTTTCAATACAAAAAACCTTGTTCACTCCGTATATTCAACAGATTTAACAAAGTATCTCATTTTTGAGCCAAAGATGGGACTTGAACCCACGACCTCTTCCTTACCAAGGAAGTGCTCTACCGCTGAGCTACTTCGGCTTTTTTACTTTTTAGCTCATTAGTTCATTTGTCAATTTGTTCATTAGTTAACAATGAACCAGTGAACCAATTCAATAATGAACTTTCACGAGCGGAAGACGAGGTTCGAACTCGCGACCTATAGCTTGGAAGGCTATCGCTCTACCAACTGAGCTACTTCCGCTTTTCGACTGAAGACTTTTGATTTGCGAATTACGATTGAAATTACTCAACCCAAAATCGTCGATCTAAAATCTAAAATCAATTTGGTGGGGAGAGAAGGATTCGAACCTTCGAAGTCTTGCGACAACAGAGTTACAGTCTGTCCCATTTGGCCACTCTGGTATCTCCCCCTCTTTTTATTTACGATTTATCAATTTTCGAATTACGATTGAAATCATTCAACCTAATATCGTCAATCTACGATCTCAAGTAAAAAGAGCCTCCTATCGGAATCGAACCAATGACCTACTGATTACAAGTCAGTTGCTCTACCAGCTGAGCTAAGGAGGCTTAAATCATTTCCAATTAAGTTTAATCGGAAAATTTTAAATATTTTTTAGTCTTTCACAGAACAACCATTTCTTTTTGGAGCAACTCCCTTTCCGAAATGGAATGCAAATCTACACAAATAATTCTTTGATAAAAATTTATTTTAAAAAAAATTTAGCGGGTGGTGGCCCGCTAAATTTATACTATTCTCATATCAAAAATATCATATTAATAATCAAGCAGTTCGTCTGCACTCAACACCTCTTTATGTTCGCTTAATTTTGTTCTTGTTTTTGTTTTATGTTTAGAAATTTGTCTTCTTAATGATTCAATGGCCAAATCGGTAGCCTCTTCAAAAGACTTACATTGTTCTTTGGCAAACATGGTACCTCCTGGTACCATTAATTTTATTTCAGAGATTTTATTTTCTTCACTCTCTACATTCTCCAACCTCAGATATACCTCTCCGCCTATAATTTGATCGAAAAACTGATCCAACTTATCAACTTTTTTTTGAATAAACTCCAGTAACTTCTTGTCTGCATTGAAATGGATAGACTGTACTCTAATTTTCATTTTTCCTCCTTTTTTACGCCTTTGGATGGGCTTGTTTATAAATGGACTTTAATCTTTCTATAGAATTGTGGGTATAAACCTGCGTTGCCGCTAGGCTAGCATGCCCAAGTAGTTCCTTTATTGCATTTAAATCTGCCCCCCTGTTCAACAAACTGCTGGCAAATGAATGCCTAAGCACATGTGGGCTTTTCTTTTCCTGTGTGGACACCAATTTCAGGCAATCGTTTACAATCCGATAAATCAAATTTGGATATGCCTTGCCTCCATTATTAGTAACGATTAGAAATGGGCTTTTGTTGTCAAAATTTTGCAAAGTTTTTAAAGCGGTGAAATCTTTCAGTTGTGCCAACAGCATCCCATGTAATGGAATAATCCTTTCTTTGTTTCTTTTCCCCAATACCTTTATCGTTCCTTCATAATAATCTACATCAGTTTCCTTCAAGGCTATGAGTTCGGCCAAACGCATACCTGTGCCAAATAAAATCTCGATCACCATCCTGGCCCTCTGGCCAACAAAAGAATCGCCAAAGCTATCTTCATCATCTAACAGCCTATCCATTTTCACCTCTTCTATAAAAACAGGAAGTCGTGCAGGTACTTTAGGCGATTTAACCAATTGAGTAGGATTTTTAGTGACTATACTTTCGCGAAGAAGAAACTTATAAAAACTGCGCAGTGCAGATAATTTACGACCCGTTGCATTTTCGGACAGTCCATGATCCAATTGTTTAACCATAAAACTACGGATGTGTGCCGAATCGGCTTCCTCCATAGCTAGCTCGAAATCTTCTTTAAGAAAAGCTTCAAATTGTAGCAGATCTGTTTCATAGGATTTCAGGGTATGCAGCGAGTAACGTCTTTCATACTGAAGATATTTAATAAAATCGCTAACAAGCATCGGCCGGTAGATTTGGTTCGAAAGTCAATATACAAAAAAATCTGATTCCAATATTTTTTTATAAAAAAATGCCCCCAAAATTTGGGGGCATCTTATATATTTATATTATCATATCAAGTTGGCTTAAATAGCTCCTTCTTGATTTAAGTTCTGAATGTAGATTGCTTTCTTAACTTCAGTACGACGAGTTACGGATTTCTTCTCGTAAGCTTGACGGCTACGTAGTTCTCTCAAAACACCAGTTTTCTCAAACTTCTTCTTGAAACGTTTAAGCGCCTTATCTAATGATTCGCCGTCTTTAATATTTATTATAATCATAACGTTGAAATACCTCCTCTCGTTGTTTTTAAATCCCTTGTTTTACTAGGGGATGCAAATGTAGGTAAAATATTGAAATAAAGAAAGTTCTTTATAAAAAAATAAGCCTGCTACATTTTGCTCTGAAAGAGAAACCTTACTTTTTACAATAACATATAAAACTGTTTTCTTTTATTAAATGTTAAGTAATATAAAAACGTATCATGACCACAGGAAAAAAAATAGCCATTGCAGTATCAGTTATTGTAGTGGTAGTTTTAGCGGCTATTACCTATTATAGGTATTATTTTGTGTTTGGCGAAGGGGTTAAGGCCGGCGACCTAAACTACATTGTAAAAAAAGGCTATCTTTTCAAAACCTATGAAGGCAAGCTCATACAATCGGGCATCAGATCTAGGCAAACAGGAACTGTACAATCCAACGAATTTGAGTTCTCGGTTTCAGACGAAGCAGTGGCACAAAAAATGATGGCCAATAGTGGTAAAACTTTTGAATTACATTATAAAGAATATAAAGGCTCATTGCCTTGGCGGGGATTTAGCGTATATGTGGTTGACAGTGTTGTAAGCATGCGTGACCCACTCCCATAAATGCCTTGTTCAACAGATGGCAATTACTGTCTTTCCTAACAGTGGGCGTTGGGAGAATTAATATTCTCCCAACGCCCACTTAAATTAGACCTTATATCGTTTGTAAGATTAGTTAATGGTATTGAGATAATTGTCTATATCGCTTGCCGTGGCAGGAGAAACCGGCACATTTAAGTGTAGGTCTGCACTTACCGTAAAATTCACATGTCCAAAATAGATTACATCGTTCATGTCAGTTGATAAAATTACCAGCTTTCCTTTCAGGCCAATTGGCATAGAATTGAGATAGGACTGGTGTTTATTGATGGCCAGTACAAAGGGTAAACCCGCTACACTTTTAATATCATCGAACACCATATAGGCCCTTTGATCTTTTATACTTGGGTTCATGCCCACATATACTGGACTTGCAGTAATGGTTGTTTTTGGGTTGGGATTACTATAAAAGTAATCACAGTTGATCCAACCAAAGTTTGGCAGGGAAAACTGATAAAAATCTGTACTTGTGGCCACTCTTGCTTTTTGGTCCAATACCCATGTGCTATCTGAAACCGTAGTACCACTAAACACAAACAAGTTCATTGGGTCGGTATTAAAAGTTGTTGGTACTTTTACATTCACATTTACCGCCGGATTTAATTTTAGTAACTGCCCATTTTGGCTAGCTAAAATCTGAAACTCTCCTCCTGAAATCAATAATTGACCATTAGACTGGGTGACCTTTCCCGAAAGGAGGATATCTCTTTTACTTAAAATCTCCGTTAAGCTTATGATTACATTTCCTGTAACCACGTTGCCTGCAGCATCCAGAAATGCATTGGCAGGGAAATCAAATTTCATACCCTTTGCGCCCGTTATACTAAATGCTGTTGTTGCTGTTCCATTAAATTTTTGGGTAGGTACCGTAAATTTAGCTTTAAACTCGGCCAAGGTAAGTTTCGAGCTATCTGTTCCTTTATCCTTTTTACAGGCAAATAAAAAGGTGATCAATAGTACTGCTATTAAAGTTAAATTTTTCATCGTTCAAAGTTTTTAGTTTTCGCTTACTCTATTAAGGCTTTTCAGCTTTCGCCATGCTTTATATGAGTATATCAATGAACTTGATTTTTTGTTACCCCCTACTGCTACTTTTTTTTATTCAAATAACAAACCAATCTACCATACAACTGATAAACAAACAATTACAACAAAATCAATAGACTAAATTTTGCTTATATAGATATAAACAATCAAAGAAATAGGACGACGTAACCAGCAAGGGCCCTTTACAGGAAGAGATTATAAAATAATGTACAATTCACAGAAAATTAACATGTACGACCTAGATTTGCAGTGTTAAATATTTGGTTAGTATTTATCATACAGTTTAGGTTAGTTGATAGTAGAAAGCCTCGATGGATGTCGAGGCTTTCTACTTTTAAAAAAAGGTTATAAAGCTGCATTACAAGCAATTGCCTGACCACATTAAAAATTCTTTCCAATTTTCTCCAATATCTCTGCTGGTATTTTTTCGGTATCAACCACCAAGAAACCATCCAAACAGTCTGAGAATTTTGGATCAATATTGAAACAGATAATCTTTGCATTCAGATTCATATATTGACGTAATAATACTGGTATCTTGATATGGGTGCTTTCAATATCGGCAATTAAGCTATCTAGGTCTTTTAGACTTTCACTATTCTCTATAAGCAAATCGGTATCTATTGGAGAAAGGTCTGCTTTAAATTTGTTCCTGGGCTTAACGTAATGTGCCAGTTCATAATCGAAATGATTCTTGGTGATAAAATCGACAATGAGCGACTTGCTAAATTTGGAAAAGCTATTACTTATACTTACCGGACCAAACATATAACGATATTGGGGATTGAGGATCAGGTATTTTAGGATTCCTTTCCAGAGCAGAAAAAGGGGTAAAGGTTTTTGCTGATACTCTTTTCTAATCCAGGAGCGCCCCAGTTCGATACCCTGCCTCAAGATAGGATAGAAAGGTTCTTTGATCTTGAAAAGTTCAGAAATATAGAAACCTCTCTTGCCCATCGTATCCAAAATCTCATCGCCCTTACCTATGCGATAGGCACCTACTATCAATTCTGCTTCTTTATCCCAAATAAACAGGTGGTTATAATAGATATCATAATTATCAAGGTCTATTTTTTTGTTTGTCCCTTCGCCTACTTCTCTGAAGGTGATTTCCCTTAACCGCCCTATTTCCCTCAAAATATGAGGTATACTTGAGGTAGGCACAATATACACCTCGTAATTTTTCTCTTCCCAAACCCTAAAATCAGTAAGACCAGCAACCTCTTTTACAATTAGTCCCTTATCTGTTTCCTCTACAATGTGGGCAGGTTTTTTCTTGATCTTAAATAGGTTGATCGGGTTGAAAAGCTTCTTTTCTTGTTCCAAGCTGGTACCCAGAGCGTAGGTCCTTGCCCTTAAAAAGTCTAAAAGCTTGTTCGTATCTTTATTATAGGAAATATCTTCAATCTTAATCGGTTTACCAATCCTTACCTTAATCTTCAAGCCTTGTTTGTTCAAGAACTCGGAAGGAAGTTTTGCCGTTCTTAATGTTGGATGTATAAAGCTCAAAATATTGAACAACACCCCATTGTTACCATGAAAGTAGATCGGCACCACTGGTAATTTGGCCTTAGCCACCAATTTGCCTACTACTGGATGCCACAGTCTATCGGTAATTTCCTGACTTTCCAAATTAAAGGTAGACACCTCTCCGGCGGGGAAAATACCTATTGGTGTACCGCTTTGCAATAAATCAAAGGTAACTTTAAGTCCACTGATACTAGAGGAATGCTGTACATTTTCAAAAGGGTTAACTGCAACAAAAAATTCGCTTAGGTTAGGTATTTTCTTAAGAATGAAATTCACCATCACTTTGGCCTCTGGTCTCACCATACATAAAAGCTTAACCAATGCCAGCCCTTCAACTCCCCCATATGGATGATTAGCTATTGCTATGAAACCTCCTGTTTTGGGTATATTTTTTAAGTCATCTTCATCAAAATCAATCGAAACACCAATGGTCTCCAAAATCTTATCTACAAACTCTAACCCTTCAAAATGCTGGTTCATAGAAAATACCTTATTAATGTCATTTAGCTTCATTACCTCCATCAGTAAAGCTGCTAATCCCGGTACGCCCAACTTATCAATCTTTGTAGCCTGCGCAAATTCCTTGGTCGTAATAATTTTCATTTAGAAACAATAAGGTTAGTTTATAAAGCAATTTCAAAAATAAGATTTATATTTATAGTAAATAACCTATTTGTATGAAAAATTGGTTAATGAGTATTTTTTCCTTTTCCAAAAGAGAATATAATGGACTGCTTTTTCTCTTGTTCATTACATTGGCCGTATCAATTTTTCCTTACCTGTACGAACACTTCTATGATAACGATCAACCTCCCAACGAAGCAGAAAAAATAGCGTTACAACAATTGGTTTTGGCAGATAGATATGATCGAAAATCAAAACAGGATGTCCGAAATGAGATCGAAAATTCATCTACCCCAAAGGCGACCAGCTATTTTCCATTCGACCCGAACTTGATTGATGAAAAACAATGGCAACAACTGGGGCTTTCCTATAGGCAGGCTTTATCCATTGTCAATTATGTAAAAAAGGGAGGGAAATTTCGTCAACCTACCGACTTAAAGAAAATGTATACCCTATCGGAAAGAAAATATGAAGAACTGTTACCCTACGTTACCATTAACCAACCCGAAAAAACCGAGAAAAAGCCATTTGCATTTCCCCAGAAAGAACGGGTTATCGTAGAAATTAATCTGGCAGACAGTATACAACTTTATCAAATAAGGGGTATTGGTCCAGCATTTGCCCGCCGTATTATCAAATACAGGGAACGTTTAGGTGGGTTTACCCATAAAGAACAACTCTTTCAGGTTTATGGAATAGATTCTGCCAAGTTTGATGAAATTAAAGACCAAATTGCAATAGACGTTTCGGCAATAAGAAAGATCAATATAAATACAGCCGAATTTGACGATCTCAAAAACCATCCCTACCTGAAGTACAAACAATTAAACGCTATTATACAATACCGTAGGCAACATGGCCCCTACAAAGGTATTGCAGATTTAAATAAAGTACTTATCTTAACACCAGAAACCATTCAAAACATCTCTCCTTATTTGAGCTTTTAAAATGATAGAAAACAAAATCAAACAAACTGTACGTGACATCCCAAATTTCCCAAAACCTGGAATAGTTTTTAAAGATATTACACCAATATTAAAAGATGCAACCTTATGTAATGAAATTACCCGTTCCCTAGCTGGGCAGTTGGCCCATTTAGAAATAGACGTGGTAGCTGGCATTGAAAGTAGAGGTTTTTTATTTGGATTAGCTTTGGCCCAAATTTTAAATGTACCTTTTGTCCCCATCAGGAAAGCGGGCAAGCTCCCTTATAAAACGGTACAACAATCTTATTCTCTAGAATACGGAACAGCCACCCTAGAAATACATGAAGATGCTTTTCTCCCTCAACAAAATGTGTTGATACATGATGATCTTTTAGCCACAGGCGGCACAGTGGTAGCTGCATCTGAGTTGGTTCATAAACTACGGGCTAAGGTAATAGGCTATTCGTTTCTTATCCATCTCGGCTTCTTAAACGGACAACAAAGATTAACCAAATTTAGTCCCAACATTTTTTCGTTAGCTGGTTATTAATCAATATGAAAAAGATTTTTTTGGTGCCCACCTTCTAAAAAACTTATAATTTGGCGGTCAAACTTAAAGTCAAAACAAAATATCGAAATATTTTTTAGTGAAAAAATACGGTTACGATTGTTTGTTTTCTACCACTTTTAGCAAGTAAATGAACTAATAACCAAAACATTCTACTCAAAAAAGAACAAAAATACTTTGACAGTATAATATTATTTGCTTAATATTGTTCTCAACCAAATATAAATCTTACTAAACTGTTTAAATACAATGGCTAAACATAGCTCGTATTTAAGCAGTTTTTTTCTTTTAAACCAATTTATTTTATGCAGTTAGGCTTTAGTTTCACTGAAACAGAAAATCAGTCCATCATTAAAAAAATGGTAAGTGATTTTGCGGAGAAGAACATCAGAAAGAATGTAATGGACTGGGATGAAGCGCAACACTTCCCCATTGAAGTATTCAAACAGCTTGGGGAGTTGGGCTTAATGGGGGTGTTAGTGCCCGAGCTCTATGGAGGCTCTGCCTTGGGCTATCAAGAGTATGTTGACATTATTGTAGAAATTTCAAAAGTTTGCGGTTCTATCGGCTTGTCATTAGCTGCCCACAATTCATTGTGTACCGGCCATATACTTGCCTTTGCCAATGATGAACAAAAATTAAAATGGCTCCCTAAATTGGCTACTGCCGAATGGCTTGGAGCTTGGGGACTAACCGAAGCCAATACAGGTTCTGATGCCCTACGCATGCGCACTACCGCTGTTTTAGATGGAGATGACTATGTAATCAATGGCGCCAAGAACTGGATCACCCATGGCAAGTCTGGAGATGTTGCGGTAGTGATGGTACGCACAGGGGAATCTGGCAGTTCCAAAGGCATATCTGCCATAGTGGTAGAACGAGGTACTCCAGGCTTTCATGCTGGCAAGAAAGAGAACAAGCTGGGCATGCGTGCTTCTGAAACTACAGAAATGATCTTTGACAATTGCCGAGTGCCCAAAAAGAACTTATTAGGTGTGGAAGGCGAAGGCTTTAAGCAGGCCATGAAAGTTTTAGACGGGGGAAGAATCTCCATCGCTGCACTTTCATTAGGTATTGCCAAAGGTGCCTATTTGGCTGCCCTGGCCTATTCAAAAGAAAGGCAACAGTTTGGGCAATCCATTTCGAGCTTTCAAGCTATAAGTTTCAAACTGGCTGATATGGCTACCCAAATTGAAGCAGCAGAATTATTGATCCGTCAGGCTGCCGATTTAAAAAACAGACATGAACCTGTCAGCAAACAATCTGCCATGGCCAAATATTATGCTTCTGAAGTGGCGGTAACCTGTGCTACTGAAGCCGTACAGATTTTTGGCGGATATGGCTATACCAAAGATTTTCCGGTAGAAAAATTTTATCGGGACAGCAAACTTTGTACCATTGGCGAAGGAACTTCCGAAATCCAAAAGATTGTCATTGCCAGAGAAATCTTAAAATAACCTTTACCATATCATTTTCCATGTTAAGCTATGGTGAAAGCCTTTATATTTAACAATGGCTTAACATGGATTGCCATATGTTTTAAATTTCCCTAATAATTCAGTGGCTTCTTCTTTAAAAAAAGATTAACTATATGTAAATTTATAGTTAAGCAAATGTTAAGTCATTGAAAGTGATCTCGAAATATAGCCTTATTGTTTTATTGACATTTTCGTTCAATATATCTGCCCCAATAAAGGCAGAGGCACAATTGTACAGCTTCGATTTTTATGATGGCACTTTCAATTTTATGGCCAATACCAACCTATTGACCAACTTCAAAGGATCTCTTGACGCATCGAACATCAAGGAATTTTATAGGCATCTTGATACATTGAGTTCGACCCCTATAATCGAATCATTGAAAGCTTATAAAGAAAAGCACCAATTAAATGACTGGCTTTATTATCAACTGATCAGAAAAACTGCCGAACAACTGAGCCCAAAAGCCAAAAATTATAACAGCTATACTCTATATAAATGGTTTTTCATGGTAAAATCAGGTTATGATGCAAAAATTGCCATTGGAAACAACCAAATTATATTTTATGTACGTTGTGAGGAAGATATTGCCGATATCCCTTTCTTTGTTATTGATCAAAAAAAGTACATGTGCCTAAACTATCACGACTATGGCAAGCTTTTCCAAAGGGAAGACACTTATTTCCCTGTAGATATCAAACCTGCTGAGGCTAAAAATGTTTTTAGCTACAAGGTTACCCGAATGCCTGATTTCACTCCAGAAAACTACGAGGAAAAAGACATCAACTTTAGGTATAAGCATAAAACCTTCCATTTTAAGCTAAAAATAAACAAGCAAGTAGATGGCATATTTACCAATTATCCAGGTGTTGATTTTGAAAGTTATTTCAACATTCCCTTAAGCAGGGAAACTTATCAATCGCTTATCCCTACGCTGAAAGAATATGTAAAGGGGATGAATACCAAAAAGGGCGTTGATTACCTCATGCGCTTTACTCGATATGCTTTTTTATATGAGAATGATGACGAAAATTTTGGAAAGGAAAAACGATTATCGCCAGAGCAAACACTGATTAACAACTTTAGTGATTGTGATGATAGAGCGGCACTTTTTTTCTATTTGGTGAAAGAAATCTATAATTTGCCTATGGTGGCCCTGCTCTACCCTACGCATATTACCATGGCTGTTGCTTTTGACAAGCCCATTGGCACAGGAATTTATTATAATGGCAAGATTTATTCTATCTGTGAACCTACGCCTCAAGAGCGGGATCTCAAAATTGGGGAACTATCCCGCAACCTTAAAAACCAACAATATGAAGTAGTATATAATTACCAGCCGAAGCACTAAACTCATGATATTGTTATTTGTTCCGCAACAAAAATTACCAGATGACAACAAGTGTTCGTATCATCATATCGGGCCATAAAATCAAAAGCCCCAAAGCTTAATTGCTTTAGGGCTTTATATCCTTTAAATTAAGGTATTATTTTACAGCACCTGGAGTGGTGTAAGGTAAGTTTTGAGGATCAAAATGAGCCCAACCTGCAGCCCAGTTCTCTGTACCAAAGGCACCTCTGTAAGTTACTTTATCAAAGAAAGCATCTGTTACTTTAGCATTTGTAAATAAAGCGCCCGATGCTGCTGGTGAACCAGCTTTATAAGTAAAATCGGGTATACCTGCAAATGTTCCAGTAGCGATATCTGAAGAGTATTTGAAAGGGGCATTGATCAATGCATCACCCCAAGAACCTGGTAAAAAAGTATTTGTTGCTCTTAAGCCTACTTCAATATCAGCTTTATTTGTTCCTTTAATATCTTGACCAGTAATTCCATAAACCAAGTTGTTCTCAAACGACAATCTTCCTGAGGTATAGTTCAAAGTTGTTGCTTTAGCTACAGAAACTTTAGTATCATCAATATAAATTCCATCAGGGAAACCTGTAAAGATTGAATTGAAAGTACTGATTGATGAATTTCTTCTAATTTGAGCAGCGTGTTGAAAGAAACCGTTAATTTTAGTACTAGCTGTTGCTAAAGGACCAATGATCGTTACGTTAGAGAAAATTGCAGAAGTTTGTGGAGTTGCTGTAGTTCCATCTGGATCGTTATCTGATTCGAAACCATTTGAACCCGATTGATCGGCGATCAAAGGATAGCGTTGAGCTACAGCAAATTGAATTTTTCCAGAGAAACCATTATCTGTATCAAAATCATCATCCCAAGTACCAGTTGCAATTAAATGTTTTGCATTTACTGTACCACCAAACCATTCAAAAGCATCATCACCAGAACGATAAACTTGAACATAGTCAATAGTAGTACCAGAACCTACAGCACCAAATGTAATACCATTAATTTCATTATCAACTGAGAAAGGAATACCCGCATATTCTACACGAACATATTTTAAAACACCCGAATTATCAGCAGCATCAGTACCTCCAAATTGAATATATTTAGCTTCTTGACCAGTAACAGTTGAAGTTAAGGGCGATATTAGCACAAATACCACTTGGACTGCTGACAAAATCTACCAATTAAAAGGTTTCGTTTATGTTACTGATGGTGCAACGTTAACCATTCAACCAGGTACTATCATTAAAGGTGATAAATCAAGCAAAGCTACTTTAATTATTACAAGAGGAGCGAAAATTAATGC
>NZ_JAELTN010000038.1 GCF_016428855.1 Pedobacter sp. ASV28 | reverse complement strand
CCCCCCCCCCCCCCCCCCCCCCCCCCCCCCCCCCCCCCCCCCCCCCCCCCCCCCCCCCCCCCCCCCCCCCCCCCCCCCCCCCCCCCCCCCCCCCCCCCCCCCCCCCCCCCCCCCCCCCCCTCTTTCCGGACCCGCCCACCCCCGCGATCTACACTATGGCTCGATCGTCGGCAGCGTCAGATGTGTATAAGAGACAGCCATGATCAAATACATGGTGCGCTTTTTTAATATAGTTAGTTGACTATTTCTCTTCCAATTGCTCTCCGGTAACTTCTGCCCTGATCTTATTTTCGATTTCTTCGGCTAGCTCTGGATTATCCAGCAATAATTGCTTAACAGCGTCCCTGCCTTGACCCAACTTGGTATCGCCATATGAAAACCAAGAGCCCGCTTTTTTGATGATGTTGAAGTCCACACCAAGGTCGATGATCTCACCAGTTTTAGAAATACCTTCGCCAAACATGATGTCGAACTCTGCTAACCTGAAAGGAGGAGCTACTTTATTTTTTACAATTTTAACTTTTACACGGTTACCAGATACCTCGTCCGAATCTTTGATCTGTGATGTTCTACGGATATCTAGACGTACCGAAGCATAAAACTTTAACGCATTACCTCCGGTAGTGGTTTCTGGATTGCCAAACATCACCCCAATCTTCTCACGTAATTGGTTAATGAATATACAGCAACAGCCAGTTTTGGAAATGGTTCCCGTTAGCTTACGTAAGGCCTGGCTCATCAAACGAGCCTGCAAGCCCATTTTGCTATCGCCCATTTCGCCTTCTATCTCTGCTTTTGGCACTAAGGCAGCAACAGAGTCGATAACAATCACATCAATAGCGCCCGAACGGATCAGGTTATCTGCAATTTCCAACGCCTGCTCACCGTTGTCTGGTTGAGAAATCAATAGATTATCAGTGTCTACACCTAATTTTTTTGCATAAAATTTATCGAAAGCATGCTCAGCATCAATAATGGCTGCAATACCACCCTTTTTTTGGGCTTCTGCAATAATGTGTGTGGCCAAAGTAGTTTTACCAGAAGATTCTGGGCCATATATTTCAATGACACGTCCTTTTGGTACACCACCTATGCCTAAAGCAATATCAAGACTGATAGAGCCAGTAGAGATGGCTTCCATATTTTCTACGGCCTGATCGCCTAATTTCATAATGGAACCTTTACCATATGATTTTTCAAGTTTATCTAAGGTGAGCTGTAGTGCTTTTAATTTTTCTGCGTTTGGATTCATGTTCGTAATTCTTTGAAATAAATATAATAATACGTTTCGGCAAATAAATAATTAAATAGTATAACTAATAATTTTAGCAAACATATCAAAATGTTTTGGTTTGATGCAAATTATTTTAGGATTTTTTTGAACTTTTTTCTGGAAGCTTGGGTTTTGCTGTTTTTTGGAGCTTTTCATAATATTGACAGAAGCTGGTAAGCTCGCAAATATTACATTTTGGATTTCGTGCCACACAAATATAACGGCCGTGTAGAATGAGCCAATGATGGGCAATGGCAATGGTGTGTTCGGGCAGGTTCTTTACCAGGTCTTTTTCAACGGCAAGCGGTGTTTTCCCCTTGGTAAGTCCTAAACGATTGGCCACCCTAAATACATGGGTGTCTACAGCCATAGCCGGAGCATCATAAACAACAGAGGCAATAACATTAGCCGTTTTTCTGCCAACACCTGGCATTTTCTGCAAAAGGTTAACATCGGCAGGTACCTCGTTATTAAATTCATGCAAAAGCATATTGGCCATTCCCACCAAATGTTTGGCTTTGTTGTTCGGGTAACTTACGCTTCTAATGTAGTCGAAAACAATATCTGGGGTGGTTTCTGCCAATGCTTTTGCATTAGGAAATCGTTGAAATAGGGCAGGTGTTACCTGGTTAATGCGCTTATCGGTGCATTGGGCCGATAAAATTACGGCAACCAACAATTGAAAAGGGTTATTGTAGTGCAGTTCGGTTTCGGCATGTGGCTGTTTGCTGGTAAAATGTTCAACAAAATGCTGGTAACGTTCTTTCTTTAGCATGAACAAATATAGAAATTTACGATTTTAGATTTACGATTTTAGAGCTTCGATTGATGATTTGTTTGGACATGAGATGTTAGATAGCAGAAGATAGGGATTTCAGTTTCTGCTTTCCGCTAAATGTTTTTACCTTTATGATAATGGCAAGAAAATCTACTGAAAGAAATGTGAAAAAGCCTTGGTGGAAACGCCTGGGCATGTTATTGGCCAAAGTGTTGCTCTGGTTCTTTGTGTTTTCGATCATTTGGGTCATCGCTTACCGATTTATCAATCCACCTATTACCTTGTTAATGGTACAAAGAAATTGGGAGCGCAAGGCTGATGGTAAGCCAGCAAAGATAAAGAAGGAATGGGTCGGTTTTGAGGAGATCTCAGATAACATGAAACGTGCTGCCGTTTCGGCCGAAGACCAGCTTTTTTTAAAGCACATGGGCTTTGACCTGAATGCCATAGAGCAGGCTTATGCCAATAATCATAAGGGGAAGAAAATAAAAGGCGGGAGTACCATTTCTCAGCAAACGGCCAAGAACGTGTTTTTATGGCCTGGCAGATCTTATGTGAGAAAAGCATTTGAAGCGTACTTTACCCTGCTGATTGAGCTGTTGTGGAGCAAGGAAAGGATTTTAGAGGTTTACCTGAACGTAATTGAAATGGGCGATGGTATTTATGGCGCAGAGGCTGCTTCACAGACCTATTATGGCCATTCCTGCAAAAAAATGAGCAAGGCTGAAGCCGCTTTGGTCGCGGCCTGTTTTCCTAATCCGTTACGCTGGAACCCCAACAAAGCCACTCCGTACATCAAACATAGGCAATATCTCATTATGAGAAATATGCGTAGGCTAGGGCCGCTGGATTTTTAAGGCCGCCATTTCATCATCTGAGCTTTCTATTTTCTGAAAAGCAAGTGTAATGCTGCTATTAATGCTTAGCCCTGCTTTCCATTTTAGCCCTTCGCTTTGCGCAAGGGCTGCCATTGCAATCTGGTTTATTGTACTTAGGGCTGTACATAAAATACAACTTCCGAAGCGGAGGCCGGTATTTCCTGATCCGCAAAAGCGCTTTTGCACTGGTGCAATTTTAAGGATTTTAAAATGTTGCTAACCAGTTTTTTATGTTGTTTTTAATTTTTAAATTGGTAGAAGAATGAGTTTGGTATTTTGTTAAGCACATCTTATCAGTCTTTTCGGCTAAACCAACTATGAATGAAAAATATAGATTCAGACTTTTTCCTAACGGCCCACAAGTTTTGGAAAACAGTTGTAGATAAAGAAACCACTGTTGATCCGGCCCAGCTACAAGCCCAAATAGAAGCCCACAAGCGCTTACTAAACGTTTTTCAGGCTGGCAACTATTTTTATATGATCTTTAACATGTACACGGGAAATGTGGATTTTGTGAGCAGCGATGTTAAAGAAATATTAGGCTACGAACAAGAAGAAATTTCTGCAGCATTTATGATGGATAAGATGCATCCAGATGATAAGACCCATTTTTTGAATTTCGAATATAAGGTAGTCGAATTTTTTAAAGCATTACCTTATGATAAGATACCCTATTATAAAGTGCAGTACGATTTCAGGATTAAAAAAAGGGATGGCCAATACCTGAGAATACTTCACCAGGCCGTGCAGATAGACTATGATGAAGATAACTTTTATCGGACCCTTTGTTTAGAGACCGACATTACACACATTAAACAAGAAGGAGTACCCTGTTTTTCCATCATCGGCCTCGATGGCGAAGCCTCTTACTATAATATTCAGCCCATGCAGGTCTTTACCAAATCGTATGACCTTTTTACCAGAAGGGAAAGGGATATTCTAAAGGGCATTATAGAAGGAAAAACCAGCCAGGAAATGGCAGCACAAATGTTCATTAGCATTCATACCGTAAACGCCCACAGAAAAAATATATTGGCCAAGGCGGGCGTGAAAACAGCTTTAGAACTGGTGAATAAGTCTGTTAAAGAAGGTTGGGTATAGAAAAATAGCTAGTTGTAGCTATTTTTTCATGTTTTTAGAGTGTCTAATTTTATGATGTGCATTTAGAAATTTCCATCATGAAAAAACATTCCCGCTATTGCTATTCTTGCTTCGGTTGTCGATTTGTTTTGGGCAAAGCCCGCAATGGGAACCGTGGACTTCTGTTTCTTGCTATAAAGGAATTCAGTACAGTATCAGAAATTAGACTTTAATAAAAGTACGAATAGTTATTGGTGGAAAAATAGTTACTCTAAGGCAAGTGAGCTTTAATGATGTATTAACTAAGAATACTGCTATAAATTACATCAAAAGGTAGTTGATAACAAAATATATTTATATGAATTGAACAACTGAGGGAAAAGTCGAAATCCGAATTTTTAATTACTAGGCACTAAAATTTACAAAAATGAAAAAAGTATTTTTACTTACTATTTTATTATTTCAAATCACATTTGTTTTTGGACAATCAAAAGAATGCATAGACAAATACAATAAAGTGACACAATTTCTTAAAAATATAAAAACTTGTGAACAAGCAAATCAACCACCTAATGCAGAATTGAAATCTTGGACAGATTATGTAACAGAAAATTGTCCACTTTATGCAGCTGAACATAAAGATTGGCAGATTGAAATGGATAGAATTTCTAAACTTGGTTGCAATGGCTCGACCCAAGGCAAATCTTCGCAAAGCTCAAATTCTTCACCTAATTCAAATGGTTTTGGGGGTTTCATACCATCAATGGCTAACGACCCAATCTATAAAGCGGGAAATCAACTAATGGGTGCATTAGGAAATTTAGCAGTTGAACAACAAGCACAAGCAAAAATAAATGTTGGCAAAGATGCGCAAAGAGAAATAGTAGAACTATCAAAATTGGATGTTGAACCCGACAATGAATTAGTAAATTCTCCCGAAGATTATTTAAATGTTTCATTAACTACTAAAAAAATCTCTAATTTAAATAAACTTGGAACAATTAGTATTACAAGAAAATCCCCAACAATTTTCGTTAGTGAAGATGACGTGAAAGTTAAGGTTTATAAAGCAACCAAAATAAATGCGACATTCTTTGGAGCAAACACTGTATTTGTAAAATCACTTGATTTTAGAAGAATACTTGCAGATAAGCCAGTTGTAGAAATTTTTGGATTTGCCTATAATAACAAACCCATTGAATATAGGGATGTTGAAAATGCTTTTAAACTAAATAAATTATTTAAAACCTCTCAATGCTATAAATACAAAATAAATGAAACTGATTTTGATAAAGAAAAATGTATTAAAAGTGTTGAAATTATTGAAGTTGTAAAAATAGAAAATGCAATAAATGTAAATGCTAAAATTGAGGGTGTTAAGTTTACTTCATTCAAATTAATAAACTTTAATAAAACTAGTTTTACACTTATGTATTTTGACAAGGAAAAAGAAAAAATTTATAACTTCTTAATACCAATAAATGAATAAAAACTGCGGTCAACATGGGCTTTGTGTCATTCGGGCTGACGTGCAAGGCTCAAGTTTTGTGTTTTTAATGCCCTAAAACGTTAATGGCATATCTTTTATTAATAAAGCGGAGGCTAATGCCTAACTTTCACCATCGCTGTTTTTTGGTAATAGATCCCATAGCGATTATTTAATCTATACTACAAATTCTATAAATAGCACAAACTATACGTACATAAATACAAATGGTATAAAATATGGCAGCGGCTACTATTTGCCTATCAAATTTCTTTTAATTGTCAATTTAACTACACCGTTATTTGCTTATATGAAAGTTAACATTGCGGCAGATAAGGTTACGATTAATAAAATTGTTTACAAAAAGGTAGGCAGTTTAAAGGTAGGTGAAGAATAGCCGTCTTGTATATTTTTGGTTAAACTTTGATTATGAAAAATATAATACTACTTCTAGCATTCATGTTTCAAATAACAATTTCTTATGCTCAGCAAAGAGATGAGGTTGGTCATGCCGTAACAACATGGTCTAATTGGTCAACAACGGCTTGCCACAAAGGAATAGCTTGGCGGTTTAGACAGAGCTTTTATTCTGGTAATAGTGGTGGCTTTACTTGGGAGTACGAGGTGAAGAACAATTACGGAAGACAAGTTGCCTTTAGTTTCCAGTTCAGTGAAAGCGATGCAAGCTCTGGAAATACACCAATGAGGAAAACATTAGCCGCCAATCAGGTATATAGAAATACAGCATTACCAAATGCTAGCAAGATAAATTATTTTGTATTCAGTGTATGTTTTAGTGCGGATGGACGATGTAAGGATGAATGTTACTCGCCTTGTGACAATGGGACGCCAAATATCCCAGATTGTGCTAATTCCAGTTCTTCGTTGTCAGGTAGTAGAACATCAACCGCTTCTAATACAGTTCAAAATACTCAAACGTATACAAGTCCTCAACAAACTAAAGCTCAAAAACAAGCACAGGCATTAAATGTAATTTCAGGTTCTTTAATGGATTTAGCAAAATCATTTGATAAGGCAAAAGCCGAAAAAAGAGAAAAACAACAAAGAGAAGTGGAAGCTAAAACTCAAACTTCTTACATTGAGCAAGCTGCTGTGGAAGCAAACAATGGCACTGATGATGGCTATAGAAAAGCTGCAAATTTGCTGCTATCGCATGTAAGTGAACTAAATGGAGACGAATTAAATACTTTAGGCTTTTACTTCTGGAAGCAAAAAGATTATACGAATTCTTTTAAATATTTTAAAATGGCTGCATCTAAAGGGTCTGATATAGGTATTTATGATTTAGCTTATGCCTATGAAAACGGACATGGAACTACAGTTGATAAAAATATTGCATTCTATTATTATTCAAAAGTTAGTGCAAATTACAGCGATATTGCAAGCGTTTACCATCAGTTAGGTCATCTTTGCGAAGAAGGCTACAATAGCGATAGCAACAAATCTGATTTTCAAGCGGCATATAATTATTTTATAAAGGGTGCTAATTTAGGTGAGGTAAGCTGCATGTTCCATTTGGGTGATTATTATAATAACGGAGGCAAATTGGCTACCGATTTACAAAAAGCCAAATATTGGTACCAAAAGGCTTGCGATTTAAAAAATGAAAAAGCTTGCGATAAACTAAACAATTTAAAATAGGTTGTCTACATTGTAGGTTGAGATTAATTTGCCTATCCTTGCTCCTTAGGTTGGTGTTGTCGACATGACCGAGGAGTATGATGTTTTTTAAATCTATAATCAGTTGTCACCAGCCATAGTAATATGGCATCACAACTTCTCTTCCCTATCTTTTTTACCATTCCATTTGATCTTGATTTTACCATCTTCATCTACTGCTTTTAAGTGCAGTACAATGCCTTTCATGCGGGCCAGCTCCCTTTCTTCCTTGTCTACTATTCCAGCGCTCTTTTTAGGATCCCGCAAGGGGATGTCTAAGGCGATGTTGGTACCCGAATTAAAGCCATAAACGCCTTTTACATTAAAATTGATGGCGCTAGAGTTTACTTGCATTGGACTGATGTTCACTTTATCTCCCTCAAGGATTAATGTGCCATTTAATCTCTCTAATGCTATGTTAGAGAGATTTCTGCTTCGAAATACAAACTTTCCCACCTTTTCTAACGGCTCGAAGCCCATCAGCGCCGCCTTGTTCAAAGTGAAGTTTACGTTTCCAAAAATGGATCTGGGCACTATATTCCCCTTTTCGGTAATGCTGCCGGAAGCGTTCACTTTTGCCGACAGGAAACCCTTGAGGTTTTTATTGGTCACAGATTGCTGTCCAAAATTATCAAAGGCATAGAAAAATTCCTTCACGCTTACATTATTAATGGTTGCATTCAGCTTCATCTTGTTTATTGCACCTTGCTGCTCTATTTTTCCGTTTACATTTACCTTTCCACCCGCATGGTTTACGGTGATTTTGTTGAAGTATACACCATTGCCAATTAATGATATGCTGGCATTGAGGTCTTTGGCTACAAACTTATTATATATAGCCCTGCCTACATTTAACTGAATTTGTACCTTGGATGCCTCTAGTGCGTTGCTGAGCTGTTCAGAAGCCTCTTTAAGGGTGTTCTTGGTGTTTGTTTTCCTCTTCGTCGATTTCCTGGGGCCTAAGAACGGAATGAACTCACTAAGGTATAATTGAGGACTGCTCATTTTTAGGTCGACCACTATCTTTTCCGGATCGGTATAATAAAAGTTCAGAAAATTGGCAATGTTGCAGTTCATGTTCAATACACTACGGCCCAATTGGAACCTGCTGTCGGTAATGTGCAGGTCCTTTTCGTTAAAGTTGAGGTTTAATGAACTGTTGACCAATTTTAGTCCCCGTGGAAGGTAGGTAATGTCGGCATTTTTTATAAGGATATTGCCATGTATAACAGGTTTGGTGAACAGAAAATTATCAATGTCAGCTTGGCAAAAAAGCTTTACATCTGCCGTACCATTTTTGAAGGCGAAAGTTTCACCTCCCAATGAGCTGTTTAATCTTTCCAATGGAAATTGAGAAGTGACTAATCCTTTGGCCAGCGGTCGTTCAAGGTTGGAGATGATAAAAGTGTCTGCCTTGATGGGTGCATTGTAGTAGTTGGCGGTTAGTCCGTAGAATTTGATGGCAGAATTAGGATCACCGATAGGTCTTGCGCTGGTATCCTGGTTGGAGAAAAAACCTGTAAAGCTACAGTCGGTTAATTCGCCCGAAGGAATGGATACTTTGTTGTTCTTAACCAGCATTTTAACATTGATAAGTGGGTCTTTATGTGATTTATTCCCATCGTCAATGATACTTCCTGTTACATCCACCGGCTTTTCAATACCAAACTTTAAGAGCTTTGATGAAATGTTGGGTGATAATAAAAGGGAGATATTCCTGTATAGGATTTGATCGGCCTTAATGGCAATGGCAAAGGCCGCATTATTTTCGGCAATATTGATATTGGCCCCAATATCAAAACGATCGTCTCCTATCTTTAACGGCTTCTGGTCAATGGTAATCACCTCGGTGTTATTGTCATAATGTGCAGTCAGATTTCCTGCTAAGATCTTATCCTTTAAGAAACTCCCCTTTCTGGTATTGAAAGCAAAACTTTTGATTTGGGTTTTTAGTTTAAATTGGCCATCCCATTTGCCCATTGGATACTTGATTCTCCCTTTAAGCTCGTCTACATAGAAATTGAACAGTTTAAAGCGTTTTTGATTATCCACTATCAAGTTTACCTTGTTCAGGTCAATTTTTCTTATCTGCAAAGAAGTCGAGCTACTATTGTCGCTGGCCTTTTCATTGTTTTTAGTTCTGAACATACTGGTATTGGTGTAGCCACTAGAATCGGTATAGAGATAGATGTTGGCATTATTGATGCTAACTTTACTGATGTTAATGGTCCCGATCAACAATGAAAGTGCATTTAAAGTGACATCGATATCTTTGGCCCTAAGTAGTTCATGATGGTGCTTGCTCCATAGGCTGTCCTTTAAGGAGACATTTTTCAGGGATACGGATACACCGGGAAAACCTTGTAGCAAAGTGGTTTCCATGCCAGATACCTGTACCGTTCCATTAACTTTGGTATTGACCTGATCCAGTATTTTAGCTAAAATTTCTTTGTTGTTCTTGTTGATGTAATAAGCGATTCCTATCCATATAAGCGCAATGAGTATGATAAGACCAGTAAGAATTTTAAGTGATAGTTTAAGCCAACGAGACATACATGGTATTTGTTATGAAGATAACAAAAAAAAAGTCAGCTTGTTTGGCTTTGCCTTTTTTAGATGCCCAGCTGTTCTGAAAAGATGTTTTTATGCCAACTGCTTTGCAGTGGAACTTCCCATTTTTGCTCAAATTCCATTAAGGTTTGGACCAAGTTGTTGAAAACAATGGTATCTAGGCCGATCTTCTTAATGGAGATAAGCGTTTCGAAATCTTCCTTTGGAACCACGTGTACCTCATCATCTATTTTATAGGCCATGTTAAATCTGTTGAAAAGATCTAAGCCAAATTTGTTTTCGATCTGTTTGATTGTCTTTACCGAAGCATCAATAGAACAACCCGTAGCATGGGCTGTTTCTTGGTCTACGGTAAGTACAATAAAGTATTGGTAGAAGATTCCGCCCTTTGCCTTCAATTGATGGCCATGGGCCTTCCATTGGCTGGTAAAGTCATCCAGTATCTGCTGAATTTCAACCGCCTCTTGATGGGTGAATTTTCGGTTGCTCTGGTAGATCCAAACTTTAGATTGTGGAGAAAAAATCATAGATCAAAAATATCAAATTATTTAAGTTTACACTATTAAAACGAGACTCTCATGGGAAAGTTTACATTGAACTTAAAAAAGTGTGTTTTCTTTTTGATTGGCGGAGCTTTTTTTCTGTTTTCTGGTTTTGCTATTCCAGAGGATAGTCGGCTTTTCATTCATCATCTATTGAACAAATATTATGATAAGGAAGGGCAGGTGGAGACGCTGAAACGCTATGAATTAAATGTTACCAACAATGGTTTTTGTAGGTACAGGAAGGTATATGCTAATGGGAAGGAAGAGTTTTTCGCATTTAACCTGGCCCGTTTTAAATCGATGGACTATTACGGGGATACTCGTAGTGGTGAATTATACCTGCGTACCAATAATGATGATGTAATTGTGCAGACCAGAAATGACAGGGCGGGTGCCATTGATAGCATGTCGACTTATATGATAGTGCCTTTGAAAAATATCGACGCGGAACAATTGAACGAATTGGCCGCCCACTTTAAGCAAATCACACAATCGCAATTGGCTTTGAATAAATAGGTGAAAGGTGAGAAAAGTAAACGCTTGACACTTAACGAATCTTAACTTTTTTTATGGGTTTTAAAGGTGAAGTTGAGGCTTCGCCGTTTTAAAAATGCCGTAAGTCGTTTCAACAGCCAATAAGTTTACAGGCCATTGGCCCTTACCGTAATTTCGGCAATATCCAGTACCTTAACTTCTTGATCTTTGTCTTTTAGTTTCACGCCATCATTGAGCATGGTCATACAAAATGGACATCCTGCGGCAATGAATTGGGGTTGGGTTTCTAATGCTTCTTCAATACGTTCAATATTAATGTCCTTATTTCCTTTTTCAGGCTCTTTGAACATTTGTGCTCCGCCAGCACCGCAACAGAGTCCATTAGACTTACAACGCTTCATTTCTACCAGTTCAGCATCCAAAATTTCTAATGCCTTTCTGGGAGCTTCATAAATGCCATTTCCACGGCCAAGATAGCAGGGATCATGATAGGTGATTTTTTTGCCCTTAAAACTTTCACCACCTTCGGCCTTTAACTTGCCCTGGTTGATCAGGTCTTGTATAAGTTGGGAATGGTGGATGACTTCATAAGTTCCGCCTAATCCCGGATATTCGTTTTTAATGGTATTGAAGCAGTGCGGACATCCGGTTACAATTTTTTTGATGTTATAGGCATTGAGTACCTCAATGTTGGTCATGGCCTGCATTTGGAATAAGAATTCGTTTCCGGCTCTTTTTGCAGGATCGCCCGTACAACTTTCTTCTGTGCCCAAAACTGCATATTTGATGCCTACATGGTGTAAGATTTTACAGATATCTCTGGTGATTTTCTGTGCCCGTTCATCATAACTACCTGCGCAGCCAACCCAAAACAGTATTTCTGGTTCTTCTCCCGAGGCCAATAATTCGGCCATTGTTGGTACTTTGAATTCCATATTCTTGTATTAATATTGATCAGGTATCAAGATCTGATCTCTTTTGTTCTTTTAATTTTGCTCTTTGCTCTCTCTCTTACTTAGTCTTCTGTTGCCCAATTAAATCTATCGGCTGGTGAGTATTTCCAAGGTGCTCCATTGTTTTCTACATTGCCCAGCATTGCATTAATACTGGCCGGGGCAACCGATTCTTCCATCACCGCATAGCGCCTTAATTCTACAATAATGGCCAATGGGTCAATATTTATAGGACAAGCTTCTGTACAGGCATTACAGCTGGTACAGGCCCATATCTCTTCCCTGCTAATATAATCGTCCAATAAGGATTTGTTATCTTGGTGATCTGCGCCGTATTTGTCCAGGTTTTTGCCCACTTCTTCTATACGGTCGCGGGTATCCATCATGATTTTACGCGGTGAAAGCAATTTACCTGTGAGGTTTGCAGGACAGACCGACGTACAACGCCCGCATTCGGTACAGGTGTAGGCGTTTAGTAGGTTTGCCCAACTTAAATCGTTGACGTCCTTGGCTCCGAATTTTCCTGGAGCAGCTTCTGCAGGTACAAAAGAAGGATCGAGCATGGCTTTTACCTCGTTGGTTACACTGGCCATATTGGTGAATTCACCCTTGGGTTCCAAATTAGAAAAGTAGGTGTTTGGAAAGGCCAACATAATATGAAAATGTTTAGAATAGGGCAGGTAGTTCAAGAAGGCAAAGATGCCAATAATATGGAACCACCAGCAGAAACGCTCTATAAAAATTAAGGTACTAATTTGATCTGGTAATAGGGCCTGTAGCCAAGTGCTTACCGGAAAGGCACCTGCATTGATATAATGCGCTTCGCCCAATATTTGTAACTTGGCATCTGCGGCATTCATGGTCAGAAAGGCAGACATCAATAGGATTTCTGTAATGAGGATATAGTTGGCATCTGATTTGGGCCAGCTTTTCATTTCTACTCCAGAAAAGCGTTTTAATTTTAGTATATTTCTTCTGATCAGAAAAACGGCACAGGCCAACCATACTCCCGCTGCCAGGAATTCGAAAGAACCAATGAGGAAATTGTAAAAACTGCCTAATCCGGCAAATGCCCTGTGAGAACCAAAAATACCGTCAACTATAATCTCTAACACTTCCAGGTTGATGATCACGAAGCCAAGATATACAATGAGATGTAAGAAGAAGGGTATTGGTCTTACCGCCATTTTAGTTTGCCCAAAAGCAACTTTGAGCATGGTGATTAATCTTTTTTGGGGCTGATCGCTACGATTTGCAGCTTTACCCAGCTTGATATTTCGAACTATCTTTCGGGCATTATAACTAAATAATCCAATGCCTGCTAAGGCTAGAATAACAAATATAATCTGTGAAGCCATAATTTCTTTATCGTAATGGTATGGCTAAGTTAAAAGTTTTAGTTTTAAAATATATTATTATGCATGCATAATTTTATAAATTTAGAATGGATATGGATTGTCTTCAAGTGAAGTGGAAAATTAATTGGCTGATTTTTAGAGGGGAAACATGCGTTTTCCAGTTTTTTATAAAGAAATTTGAAAAAATATTTTTGCTTTCAAAAAAAGAAACTACATTTGCAATCCCAAACGGGAGGTACCTTAGCTCAGTAGGTAGAGCAAAGGACTGAAAATCCTTGTGTCGCTGGTTCGATCCCAGCAGGTACCACAAAAGCCTTTCAACATACGTTGAAAGGCTTTGTTATGATAGAGGGAGTTTAGCTCAGCTGGTTTAGAGCACTACCTCGACAAGGTAGGGGTCACTGGTTCGAACCCAGTAATTCCCACAAAAGCTTCAACTTTATGCTGAAGCTTTTTTATTTTGGGATGGTTCCTATCCTGGGTATTCAAGTAATTTGTAAAAAAGAATCATAGTGATTGCCGAAGTCAAATCTTTAAATATTTGTATTTTAGTGTATAAAATAAACTATGGAAGCTGATCTACAACAATTAAGGGCCGCTTTGGATCTGATGAGTAATCTATCTGATACCGAATGGCAGTTGTTTGCCTCCATTTGGCAGCCTTTTTCTGCCAGAAGAAAAGAAATGCTGACGAGGACGGGAGAAGTAGAAAAATACCTATACTTTGTAACGGAAGGTGTACAGCGAATTTATTTTGTCAATGAAAAAGGAAATGAGGCCACACTGGTTTTTACCTATGCGCCTTCTTTTGGTGGCGTGCTTAATTCCATGATGACGGAAACAAGGTCTAGCTATACTTATGAAACCCTAACCTCTTCTTCATTTTTGAGAGCTTCGGTTAAAGATCTGAAAAGGATCATGGAGCAGGAACCCGCTATTAATATGATGGTGGTTCAGGGAATTAGCAATGCCCTGGGCGGCTTGTTGGAAAGGTTGGCCGAATTGCAATTGATGAGCTCTGAAGAAAAGTTCAGAAAGTTGTTGACCAGGAGCCCGCATATTTTACAGTTAATTCCACATAAGTATCTGGCCAGTTATTTAGGTATTGATGTCACTAATTTTAGTAAGCTGCTTAATAGAACATTAATTTAGAATCTTGGTAAATGCCAAGTTTTAACTCCTGCTAAGCTTATACATTTGCCTCAAATCAGTATGGTATAATGAAGCCAATAAATAAAGAACAATTTCTAGATCAGTTGTATGAAAGGGTAGAGGGCTACCTAGATGTGGTCATTTTCAAATATCAAAATTTACCAAGCCATTTACTTTGCCAGCCAGCCGCTGACCAGGGTTGGAGTATTTCACAATGCTTGACCCATCTTAATTCTTATGGTGATTATTATTTGCCCAAAATAGAAGCTATTGTATTTAAGAACACAAGCAATTCTATATATAATTATGTGCCTGGTTGGTTAGGTACTTATTTTGTAAATATGATGGATGCTAAGAAATCGGATAAAAAGTATAAGGCGGCAAAGCAACATTTACCCTTAGAGGCCGATGCTAATGAAGCGGTAGCCTTATTTATTCATCAAAAGGAAAGGTTGTTGAAGTGTCTGCAACAGGCAAAAGGAGTAGACCTCGGCAAGGAAAGGATTCCTATTTCAATACAGAAACTGGTTAAGCTAAAATTAGGAGATGTGCTGTCCTTTTTGGTCATGCATGATGAAAGGCACATGCAACAGATAGAACGGATAAGCAATGAACAAGCGAAAAATTAGGCTAAAGGACAATTCTTGCACCTTTTCCCCTTTAGGTATTTTTCACAGCACTCTTTCTTTTTTTTATCTTTTTTGTCGTGCTTTGAACCCTTTTTCTTTTTATCCTTTTTAGACATGTTTTTTTGTAGTTAGCTTATGCTGCAAATTAGCAGGTGCTCCAATACTGGTTTTTACTAAACCGTCTTACTTTAAAACCAATGCTGAAATAAATTCAGCATGACGGAACGTCGTTTAGCATCAGCCTGAATTTATTGGACACCTTATGTAATACTATTAAATTAAACAAAAAAGGCGCATATTTGTTGTATGCACCTTTTTGTTTATCGGTTTTTAGTTAACAATTAGTCGAAGACACTACGCTTCGCTATCGTAGCTAATTTGACCTACATGTTTGTCTATTTGCCATCTGCCAGTTCCTTCTTCTCCAATTACTTCAAATAGCTCTAATGCCCTGCGAGCTTTGTATTCTTCTTCTCTTTGCTCTCTAAAGAACCAATTGAGGAATTCTAAGGTTACATAATCTTGTTCTTTATGGCAACGGGCGGCAATGTTTTTAATTGATTGCGTAACACTGATCTCCTGTTCTAAGGCTTCTTCAAAAACTTCACGAAAAGAATTGTATTCTTGTTTAACATTGGTAATGTCAGGAGAGATGGCTGTTCCACCCATATCCAACACATATTTGAAGAATTTCAATTGATGCTGTCTTTCTTCTTCTGCTTGCTTAAAGAAATAATCTGCAGAAAAGTCATAACCATTTCTGTTGCACCATGAGGCCATAGATAGGTAAATGGCTGATGAATGGGCTTCTTTTTTTATTTGTTGGTTGATTAGTGTTTCTACATCTGAAGATAACAAACACTTAACTCGCATAATATCTTTCATAATTTCCTCCTTTTGCATACAATGATGACACAAAAATAGTGCTATAATAGCCTAGAAAAGAATTTATTAATAATATGGAAAGAGTCTAAGTCTTAGTTTTAAGAAGCCAAGCGGTACAGACAATCGTGGATAATGTGGTTGAGTTCTAACATGACGAAAGTTCCCTGAAGCAATTCCTTCAGTTTGATCAGTTCTAAGAGAGAAAGTACGTAAGAGTGATCGCAAGCACAAATGAAGATAATCTCTACATCTGCAGATTGGACACTGTTTAATAATTTGCCTTCGATGTCAACCTGATAAACTGCTTTCTTTAATTTTAAAAGATTTCTGTAGTCAAAGCGGGCCAATTTTCCTGCAAAATCAATGTACCAGCAATTTTCCGAATCAGACTGGAAGATAGTCCCGCTAGTTGTAGCAAATACTTCTTCAAACGTAGCAACAGGAAATAAAGGTTCTTGTAGTTTTTGCACTTTTGTTAATTATTAGGTACAAAAGTAACACTATTTAGATTTAATACAAATAAAATTAAAAAAAGAACATCTTCTAAAAGCATCAGCACTTATTGGGCCATTTGAAATAGGGATATTGATTCTCAGACTGGTTTTCAATAGAACCAAGATGTCTTTTTAGCCATTTTCTTAATGTTTAAGGTGAGTTTTGGGTCGCTCAAAAAAAGCGGAGTGTTTCTTGGGAACCGCTGATAAGAATAAACAAGCCGAAAAATGAGGTGCCAATGCCCAGCATGAGGATAGAAAAGATTTTGCTTAGGGCCGCTAACATACATACCGAATAATGTGCCCCAAAACTCACCTTATCTACTTATTTACTATTCCTCATCGGCCGTATTTTTCAATTTCATAAGGATAGAATAGGCTCCTCTGGTAGCTATTTTCTTATCTTTAAGATTGGATTGGATCACTGTGTAACCGTTCTCGCTGCTGCCAATTGACACTTCGGTCATGATAAATTTGTTTTTAGCAAGTTCTACAAAAACATAATCTTTATTTTCAAAACTGACTATTGCTTCCTGGGGCAAGGTTTGTGTTTTAAGATTCTGAAGCTGTAATTCTGCGTTCATATACATACCTGGAATGAGGTCCTTGTTGTACTTTTCAAAATGGCAATGTACTTCGCTTCGGCCCCCTTCAGCTATATTATGGCTTACCAAGATCACTTCTGTTTCGTATTTTATATTCGGTTTGGTATTGTTATAGGCAATAACCCTTTGGCCAACGGAAATTTGATTGAGATCCTTTTCGAATACGGTAAGGTTAAGGTGTATATCAGTAGGGTTGATGAGTTCGAAAATAACGTCTGAGGGCGTAACATATTTACCGATATTTACATTTACCTTGCTAATGTATCCGTTAATTGGAGAATAGATATTGATGGACCTTGATATCCTATCTTCATTTAATTTGCTGGCATCAATGTTAATGAGTTTCAGTTTTTCCAGCAAAGCACGATGTTCTACCTTCAGGTTGTAATGTTCCGTTTCTACCTGTTGCAGGGTTTTATCGCTATTGGCCTTGCTCAGGTTTAACTCTTTTTGGCGAGCCAGTTCTTTAGTGGCGTAACTGAGCTTGTTTTTGATGCTAAGGTAATCTTGTTGAAGCTGGATGTACTGCGGATCTTCCAAGGTGGCAATAGCCTGACCTTTACTTACGCGTGTTCCCGGCAGCATGTTGGTTGCTTTTAAATAACCGCCCAAAGGAATGCTAATGGAAATCAGGTTTTGGGGTGGTACATCTATTTTTCCCTGTAGTTTAAGATGCTGGTTTACTTCCCTGAATTGTACTTCGCCAATTTGTAGGTTGATGTTCTTGGCCTGCTCATTGCTAAGTTCTACCTCATTTTCATTATTTGCAGTAGGTTGCTCCTGGAGGCTTGGCTTATGGTTACAGCCAAAGAAAATAAGGGCTAATGAAATGGCTAGATATGATTTATGCTTCATGGCTATTTTGATAATATATAATTCAATTCGATAATGCTCTTGTTAAGACTGGAAATGGCTTCGAGGTAATTTTGCTTAATAGCGATGGCCTCATTATTGAGTAAGGTCCACTCTATATAATTGATCTCGCCACTTTTAAACTGTTTGGTTAAGGTAGTGGTAATTTCATCTGCATTTCTAAGTCCTATACTTTCATAGTTTTTTACCATTTCCAACTGTTGTTGATATTGCTGGTAGGCAGCTTTAAATTGGGTAGCTAACTGCTTCAATGTGTTTTCGGTTTCGTTTTTACGAAATGCTTCATAGGTTTTTGCCGATTTTATCCGATGTCGCTGGACACCTCCAAATAAAGGGATATTTAAACCTAACTGAAAAGAATGAAAACGGTCGTTACTGTCAAATAGGCCATCACGAAGGGAAGTATTGTTGTACCCAATATTAAGTTCAGGCAACAACTTAGCTTGTTCTGCTTTTGTACTGGCAGATGCCGTTTTTTCTCCTTGTTGTTGCAGCTTTATTAAGGGGTGGTTGCTCCAGTTTAAGGTATCTAAGGCTATAAATTCGGCTTTAATATGGGGGGCAAAAGGAACGAAGGTGCTTTTACTGTTTAATAGCCATGCCAACTGCTGTTGCAGCAGGGCTTCGTCAATAGCTAAGCCGCTAAGCTTGGCCTTAATCTGTACCAATTGATTTTCGGCATTGGCTTTTTCCAAGAGATTACTTTCACCGGTTTTCAACCTGATAAGTGCTAGTTCAAGTAACTTGCGATAGGAAGTATCGGCCTGGAGATAAAGTTTTTTCTTTTGTGCCAGAACCAATAATTCATAAAAAATAGTGGTGGCTATTTTTTTTAACTCTACCTCATTAAGTTCTTTTTCAAGTAAGCTAGTTTTCCATTCGGCCAACATTTTGTTCTTTTGTCGGTTATAAACACTCGGTAGGCTGAAACTTTGACTGATGCTTAGTTTACTGTCGGGGAGATTACTATTAAACTTTCCATACTCTCCACTAATGCTAAGCGGAGCAATATTAACGGCAGTTTTGCTAAGGTCCTGATTATACTGTGCCTTTAGGGTGCTGCTTTTTAGGCTAATGTTGTTTTGATATAGGCTATCCAAAGCTTGGTTTAGCGTGATCTTCTGCTGTGCTTTGGCAGGGGCAAAAACAAATGCCAGCATGATGATCGGAATAATTTTGGCACCTCTTTTCAGTTTTATACCTTTCTCGAAACTTACATACAAAATGGGAAGTACGAAAAGTGTAAGTAGGGTGGCAATCATTAAGCCACCAATAACTACAGTGGCCAATGGACGTTGTACAGCTGCACCCGCTCCATTGCTTATGGCCATAGGTAAAAAGCCTAGGGATGCAACAAAGGCAGTCATTAAAACGGGCCTCAACCTGGTTTTTGTTCCTCTAATGACGACTTTTTTCATGTCTTGTTCTCCAGATTTTTTAATACTATTGAATTCTGCAACCAGTACAATACCGTTAAGTACGGCAATGCCAAATAGTGCAATAAAGCCTACACCTGCACTAATACTAAAAGGCAAGCCACGTATGGCCAATAAAAAAACACCTCCTATAGCAGATAATGGGATGGCCGTATAAATCAACAAGCCATATTTAATAGAGCCGAAAGCAAAATATAACAAGAGAAAGATGAGGATTAAGGATACGGGTACGGCAATCATCAATCTAGATTTGGCTTCGTTCAGGTTCTCAAAAGATCCTCCATAGGTAACCGTATAACCTGTAGGCAATTTAATTTGAGCCTTTACTTTGTCCTGTAATTCATTTACAATGCTTTCTACGTCACGTCCATTTACATTAAAGCCTACTAAAATGCGTCTCTTGGTATCTTCGCGTTGTATTTGACTTGGGCTGTTGGCCAAGCTGACTTTGGCTACTTGGTTAAGGGGTAGCTGTGTGCCATTTGGCGTGGGAATAAGCAGGTTTTCTACATCTTCTATACTTTTCCGTTTGTCTTGCTGAAGGCGGACCACCAGATCAAAACGTTTTTCGCCTTCAAAAACCAAGCCGGTGCTTTCACCGGCAAAGGCAGTATTGATATTACGATTGATGTCTGCAATGTTTAAACCATATTGGGCAATGGCAGCTCGGTTAAATTGGATGACAATTTGCGGCGTTCCGGTAATCTGCTCTATGTACATTTCGCTGGTACCTTGTACTTGTTTGGCCAGATTGCCCAATTTCTTGGCATACAGGGCTAACGTATCAAAATCATCTCCGAATATTTTGCAGACCACATCCTGTCTTGCACCAGTCATTAGTTCGTTAAAGCGCATCTGTACAGGAAACTGAAAGCTGGTGGTTACCCCGGGAACTTCACTGGCCACTTTGCCCATTTTTTCGGAAAGTTCATCGAAGCTTTTGGCAGAAGTCCATTCGTCTTTTGGCTTTAGATTGATGATCATATCACCTATATCCATAGGCAAGGGGTCTGTAGGTACTTCACTGCTTCCAATTTTGGCCACAATATTTTTTACTTCTGGAAAACGACTTTTGAGTATGCCTGCTACCTTTTGTATATTTTCGATAGAGGTGCTCAGGTTGCTGCCAGAAAGTACACGGGTTTCTACGGCATAGTCACCCTCTTCAATGGACGGAATGAATTCGCCACCTAAATTCGAAATGATAATGACCGAACTGACGAATAACCCGATAACAATGGCTATGACAGTTTTTGGAATGCCCAATATTTTCTGTAGGGCTTGACTGTATCTATTTTCCACTTTGGCCATCACCTTATCAGAGATATTGTTTTTTATTTTTATCTTCTTGCTCAACAATAAACTGCTGATCATGGGGATATAGGTCAAGGATAAGATGAAGGCCCCTAGCAGGGCAAAAGCCACAGTTTGTGCCATAGGCTTGAACATTTTACCTTCTATGCCCTGTAAGCTAAAAATAGGCAGGTATACAATTAAAATGATGATCTGGCCAAAAACAGCACTGTTCATCATTTTGCTTGAAGCGCTCTTAACTTCCGAATCCATTTCGTCTTGCCTGAGTATGCTGAGCCCGGAAAATTTCTTGCTATGGCTAAGCTGATGCATCACCGCTTCCACAATAATGACGGCGCCATCTACAATGAGGCCAAAGTCTAGTGCGCCCAAGCTCATAAGGTTGCCACTGACCCCAAAAATGTTCATCATGATAATGGCAAATAACATGGACAGTGGAATGACCGATGCGACGATAAAACCGGCCCTCAAATTGCCTAAGAAAATAACCAGTACAAAAACCACAATCAATGCACCTTCCAACAAATTGGTTTCAACCGTTTTTATGGCATTATTGACCATATGGGTACGGTCAAGGAAAGGAACAATTTCTACGCCTTCTGGTAGGGTCTCCTGTATGTTGGCAATTTTGGTTTTGATGTTGTCAATCACTACATTGCTGTTGGCGCCCTTTAGCATCATTACTATGGCGCCAGAAACCTCTCCTTCATTGTTAAAGGTCAAAGCTCCATATCTTGTGGCATAACCAATATTGATTTGGGCTACATCCCTGATAAGTAGGGGGGGAGAGGCTTCATTGCTTTTTACGACAATATTCTCAATGTCTTCCTTGTTTCCAATCAGCCCTTCACTTCTGATGTACAGCACGGTAGATTGTTTTTCGATATAAGCACCACCGGTATTTTGGTTATTGCTTTCCAAAGCCTTAAAGACATCGCTAATAGTGACCTGGTGCGCTGCAAGTTTACTGGGGTTTATGGTGACTTCATATTGTTTCAGTCTGCCTCCAAAACTACTGACTTCGGCCACACCTTTTACCCCTAGTAATTGTCGCCTAATTACCCAATCCTGAATAGTGCGCAATTCGGTAATGTCATAACGTTTTTCATATCCTTTCTTGGGTTTGACCACATATTGGTAAATTTCTCCCAGGCCAGTTGAAATGGGCCCCATTTCAGGTTTTCCAATGCCTTTTGGAATTTGTTCCTGTACCAGCAATAGCCGTTCTGCCACTTGTTGACGGGCCCAGTAAACATCTACATTGTCATTAAAAACAAGGGTGACCAGTGACAGCCCAAATCGGCTATAGCTTCTGATCTCCTGAATGCCCGCAATATTACTGTTGGCCTGCTCTACGGGAAAGGTAACCAGCCTTTCTATGTCGGTTGCGCCATAAGAAGGCGCAGTAGTAATAATCTGTACCTGGTTATTGGTAATGTCGGGTACAGCATCAATAGGGAGTTTGGTGAGCTCGAAACTACCGTATATGATAAGGCTAATGGTGAATAGCCCTATAATGAGTTTATTCTGTACAGAAAACTCTATAATTCTATTTAACATGGAATATCAATCAATTCTAATAAATGGACAACAGCATGTTTAATGCTGAATTTAATGCATTAAGAAATGATTAGGGATTTAGGGGGTTGCCAGATTTTTCCAGCATAGTTTGAATGGGGAATATGATCGTTGTTGATCTCTAGTTTTTGTTTAGGTAAAATTTGGTAGACTTTTTTAAGTGATAGGCCAAATGAAGGAGGTAATGCGGGACTTAAAGTGTTGGCCGTGGAAAAGTTAGGCGTCTTAAAAGGGAGCTGGTTATCTCTATCTGCATCATCATCTGTATGCGGAATATCGTTATAATGATGTTCTAGATAACTTAGGAAGGTAATCTCTTTATCTAAATTTTTATGTTCAAAGTAATGCTGAAAAAGTATAGGCAACTTGGTTAATTCCTGTAGTCCGGTACAAGAAAAAATATAAACGCTAAGGAATGATATATGTAAAAACCTTTTCAATGCTTCAAAAGTATAGAAACAAAGCTAAATAACCCTTAGACTAGATGAAAAATTACGAAATTTAGAAATGATCTATTTTGAATTTAGCGAGTATCGTAGCTTTATTGATAAGGTACTTAGATTTCTCCTTCTCTAGTTTCTGCCAATGCTTTAACTTTGACTAAGGCTGTTGGCCAGATTTCTTCAAAATAGGATTTATGTGCTGTTTGGGTATCTATCTCTACCGTTAGTTCGTTGAATTGGTTTTTGTTCCTTAAAGTGTAGTTTTCAAAAGCATTGCTGCATTTTTTAACCTCATCGCTATCGTAATCTTCAACGCCGTTTTTATAGCGGCCCAAATGGCGTATGGACATGTGTTCATTTGGAATATTTTCTGTAATCCTTGATACCATTCCCTCGCCAGCATTATCAAGAAAGAGGGCCCCGCTACCTTTTTCTAGAGCCTGCCGATAAGGGAGCGGTCCATTCTTCGTAAGTATGTTTTCCCAAGTACTTTCATACTTTTTCCATAGCGGCATTTATCGCTATTTTAAATGGATCTTCCATGGTTAATTAGGTTTGGGGGTAATTTGCTGAAATCCATAAACAACACATTCCATTTATGTCCGTCAAGGTCGGAGAAGCCTCCACCGTACATCCAGCCATCTTTTTCTCCACCTTTGGCATAGACAAAAGCTCCTGCTTCTTCTGCTTTTTTTAATAATTGATCTACATCGTCTCTATTTTCTGCATCTATGGATATTAAACATTCGGTTGAATGAGTTAAATCTGCAATTTTAAAAGGCGTGAAACTATTGAACACTTCTGCTTTGAAGAAGTTAACGATAAAGTCTTTTTTCCCAATTTTAAAAGAAGCCATAGCATCGTTTTTTGGAGCATGGGTATTTAAGGTAAATCCAATGCTGGTAAAGAAATCAATAGTTTTTTGGATGTTTTTAACTGGCAGATTGAGCCAAATTTCTTTTGTCATGGTCTGATTATTTAATAAATATAACCAAATTTCATGAAAATGGTTGACATGAATGGGGTTAAAAATGACAAATAAAGGGGGGTAACAGACAGTGGCCATCTATAAATCTTTCATGCTGTGGCAAATATTTATCGTCATGCAACAAAATATTTATTTTTTCGTCTATTAAAAAAAAGTTAATGTAAAATTTGTTTCGTACGAAAGTTATCCTACCTTTGTTTTATGCAGGAGAATAAATGGAAAAATTCAATCCCAGAACCTACTCGGGCAGAGTTGGAAATATTGCAAGTTTTGTGGGAATTTGGTGCCAGCACCGTTCGCTTTGTGAATGATGAACTTAATAAACAAAGAGATGTAAACTATACCTCTACCTTAAAGCAAATGCAAATTATGGCCGATAAAGGCATATTGAAGCGTGACGAAAGCCAGATGAAACATATTTATACGCCCGTGCAAGCTGAACTTAAAACCAAAGATCAATTGTTGGACAGGTTCGTAAATACTTTATATAAAGGTTCTACAGCCAATTTGGTTATGCAGCTTTTGGGAAATGAAAAAACATCGAAGGAGGAATTGGAGGAGATTAAAAAAATGCTGAACGAGTTAGGAAAATAGGCGAATTCAAAATAATTAAAGGACCACAGTTATGGAATTTCAATGGTTAAACTTTTTATCTTCAGATTGGATTAATGCACTTTATGGCACCTTATTCCATTCGCTTTGGATAGGTGTGGTAATGGCATTAGTTGCAGGTATCATTATTATCGGTACTCAAAACAGCACATCGTCTTTGAGGTATAATCTGCTCACTGCTTTATTGGGGATTTTTTCACTAACTACGATCTTCGTTTTTTATCAATCACTAGATAAAATTAACCAACTTTCTGATCACTTAAATCGTGATGTTTCAAATACAAATCAGCTTCTTAAGTTCAATCTTTTTAAGGATATTGATAGTATGTTAATTGTGCTGGGTGCTTATACCAATCAATTGATACTCGTTTGGTTTGGCGTTATTATGATCAAGTTCGTTCGGTTGATGGCTGGTTTGAAGGGCATTCATCACCTAAAACGTACAAAGATTTTTGATGCAGGTACATACTGGCAAAACAAGGTGAACGAACTTTCACAACAGTTGTATATCAAGCAAAGTGTCCAAATCTTGCAGTCTGGTATGGCCAAAATACCAATGGTAATAGGACATTTTAAGCCGATTATTTTAATGCCCCTCGGCATGTTAAATCATTTGAGCTTAACCGAAGTAGAAGCTATTTTAAGTCATGAACTGGCGCACATTAAGCGTAGGGATTATTTGGTAAATATCATTCAAAATATATTGGAGGTGCTGTTTTTCTTTAATCCAGCTGTTTTATGGATTTCTAAGATGATAAAGGAAGAAAGAGAGAACTGTTGTGATGACTTAGCAATTTGTTGTACCAACGATAAAAATGGTTATCTCAAAGCTTTAGTTTCTTGCCAGGAGTTTAATTTGGGAGTAGCTGATTTGGGGATGGCCATTACCGGCCATAAAAATCAACTTTTATTCCGGATACGTAGAATAGCGTTTAATAATAAGGCTTCTCTAAGTGGATTTGAAAAAATGGCATTAACCATTTCTTTGGTTTTAACCTTAGTTGTTGGTGTTGCATTTAACGTAAAAAGATATTCAAAGGAAGAGACGGTTGGCTTTAAAAATGCGCAGCTTAAAAAACAACTTTTTATTGCTAAACATGATCGACATGTGGCGGTGGCGAAAGCAAAAAAAAATCCTACTAATACAGCAAAGGAAATTTCACATGAAGAAGCAATAGAGAAAAATGATCATCCTATGGTAACCGAAAAAAAGGAATTAGGTGATGATAAGCCAAAAGCCTTAAGTAGTTTACAGGTGATGAGCGGATTGCAACAACTTCATTCAATGGCTCCTATGAAAACGAGCTTATTGCCCATGAGCAATAAACTTGAAGCACCTGCCGTATGTGTTAAGCCAAATGTATCCAATGTCATCCATACTGATGGATTGGTTACGGTAGCCGTAGATTTGAATAATGGAGGTATTAAGTCGACCACTATTTCTACTACGGTAAGTACGGTTAAGATAGATGGTAAAGTGGTCAGTCACGTAGTTTATCATGATCGGGATTCAAGAGCAGATATCCAAAAAGACATGATCAATGATAGTCTAATTGTAATTGGAGAAAATCCTAAGTATATTTTAAATTACAACGAGATGCTGGTGAATGGGGTTAAGCAAGATCATAAAACACACCAAAAGTATAAAGATAAGTATATCAAAAACACCGATACTCAATATCGTATTGGAAGTTAACAGATAAAATAAACTACGATCAATTCCTTTTTAATGAAAGCTAAATTTAGGGTTATTTTAACCTGCCTGATGGCTATTGCCTCAACTTTTGTCCATGCACAACAGCATGCTGCAATTATTAATGGTAAAATTACTGACCTTAATCTTAAAGCACTTGATCTGGCTACCGTTGCACTATTCAGGTCTACGGACAGTTTACTGGTCAAAACCGTTTTTACAGAAGCAGATGGAAAGTTTAGCTTTGATAAGATCGCGGCAGGCAGCTACCAGCTTAGGGTTTTATTGGTAGGTTATGCCAGTTATAGGGGAGAACCAATCATTGTTGTAGAAAATAGTAACACCATTGACTTGGGTAATATTAAGCTTGCAGCAGCTACAGAAACACTAAAAGAGGTTAATATTGTGGCAAAGAAACCTTTTGTAGAAAGGAAAATAGACCGGACCGTGGTAAATGTTGATGCGCTGATCTCGAATGCGGGAACCAGTGCGCTTGATGTGCTGGAAAAGTCTCCTGGTGTTAGCATAGACCAGAATGGGAATATTAGTTTAAAGGGGAAACAGGGAGTTGTTGTTTTTATTGATGATAAACCAAGTTATCTTTCTGGAACAGATTTGGAAAACTATCTTAAATCATTACCCTCTTCCATGCTGGATCAAATTGAATTGATGACAAATCCTCCTGCAAAATATGATGCCGCAGGTAATGCGGGGGTCATTAACATTAAGACTAAAAAAGATAAGGCTGTTGGCTTTAATGGTTCATTAAACTTGAGCCTTAACCAAGGTAAATTGAGCAGGTCTAACGATAGTTTTAATTTTAACTATAGAAAAAATAAATTCAACTTCTTTGGCAACTTTGGTTACAATTTAAACAATAGCTTTACCGATCTGGACTTAAACAGGAAATATAAAAATCCGGATGAAAGTGTAAAATACTTCTTTAATCAAAATTCTTATTTTAGGCGACATGGCGACACCTTTAATGGAAGGGCAGGCTTCGATTTTTATCAATCTGATTTTACCACTTGGGGAGTGGTACTGAAAGGAAATGTTAGAAATGCTAATAACGTAAATAACAATACCAGTTCACTATTCAATCCTGCTATGGTTAAAGATTCGAGCATTGTAGCCAAAAATATGGATGATATTGATTTTAGAAATGGGGGTATAAATGCGAATTATCGGCATCAGTTTGGAAAAACAGGAAAGGAAATTACGGTGGATGCTGACTATATCAATTACAATTCCCAAACAGATCAGCAATATTTTAATGATACCTTTCTGGGAAATGGACAACTGAAAGCCCAGGATTTATTGGAAGGTCATTTGCCCGGAAGAATTAATATCTATAGCCTGAAATCAGATTATTCCCAAAGTTTAACAAAGGTATGGAAGTTGGATGCTGGTGTAAAGACAAGTTACATCAAGACCAATAACATAGCCAGCTATTTTTATACCACTAACCATATTACGGTACCTGACTATGATAAAAGCAATCATTTCATTTATAGTGAAAATATAAGTGCTGCTTATTTGAATTTGAGCAAAGAAGGCAAAAGATTTTCGGTACAGGCCGGCTTAAGGTTAGAGGGTACCATATCCAAAGGAAACCAATTAGGCAACATCATGAAATCAGATTCTAGCTTTAAAAGAAGCTATCTTAACGCCTTCCCAACACTTTATTTCTCTTATAAGTTGGATACCCTGTCTATCCATCAGCTCGGGCTGAATTATGGAAGGAGAATTGATAGGCCTTTTTATCAGGATTTGAACCCATTCTATTCACCTTTAGATAAGTTCACCTATTATGTGGGCAATCCATTTTTAAAACCTTCGTTTACCCAAACCATAGAATTGTCTCATACCTATAAGAATAAAATTACCACTGCCCTAAGTTATAACTATACCAAAGACCAGGTCAATGAAACCATCGAGATTGTAGATGGAACTTATTACAGCAGGCCTGCTAACATTGGTAAGCAAGAGGTATATAACGCCTCTATCGATGCCAATACCGATATGACCAAATGGTTAAGCCTGCATTGGTATGGCCAGTATACCTATATTCATTCCCAAAGTGATTTTTATACCGGGTTTCTAAACACAAAAGGAGGATTTTTTTCAAGTAATGGAAATCTACAGTTGAAGTTTAATAAGGGATGGAGTGGAGAATTGAACTATAGATACCAGTCGAGACTAAGAAATGTACAATTTGAGCTGGCCAATATTTATGACTTTGGTTTGGCTGTACAAAAGAAATTGACTACAAGTACCACCTTAAAACTAAGTGCTACCGATATTTTTCAAACAAGGGCTGTTAATGGTATTATTAACAATCTTAATCTTACAGAAGCCAATTGGAGAAATAGGGGAGATTTTACAACGGTTATTTTTAGCTTAAACTATAGATTTGGCAAGGCCATCAATAACCTGCGTAAGCATAATGCAGATGGGGCACAAACGGAACAGAATAGGGTCAAAAATTAAAAGACCTGGGTTTGCCTACCGAAAATATTTAGGCATGATTTGGCGAATGAAATTACATCATCCATAAATTTGATGACCGTAAGCTAGGGAATAGAAAAAAGCTCTTGTATGACAGCTTCATTATCAATATCTTCGTTCATATCAACGCTTGTTAATGAAAAGAAGTTACCTGCTCATTTTATTGTTCTTTATCCTGTTGGCATTCAAACAGGATGCTTCAGAATTGCCCGTTGGCAAGAAGATATTTAAATTGCCGGTAGGAATAACAGCTAAGGACTATTTGCCCAATACTTTGGTCATTAAATTTAAAAGTGGTAAAAAGCTTAATGTAATTACAGAAAGCGCAGGGGACGCACTAAAGAAAAGTGGGATAACGTTATCTGATATTGATCCTATTTTTCGAAATGCCAATCAAACAGTGGTAGAACAAGCTGAAGGAAAAGAAAATATTTTTCATTTCGAAAATTATTTTTTGGCTAAATATAATGGTAATGCAGCCATAGAACAGGTAATCAATACACTTTTGCAAAATGATGATATCGATTATGTTGAGCCAAGTTATATTTATACCACTTGGTATACACCCAATGATGCAAGCTACGGTGCCCAATTTTCCCTGCCCCAGGTAAAAGCGCCACAGGCATGGGAGGTAATTAAAAATTCATCCAATGTAATTATTGGTATTGTTGATTCGGGCTCGGAAACCACCCATCAAGATCTGGCCGCTAATATCTACCTCAATACGGCAGATCCTATTAATGGCATAGATGATGATGGCGACGGTTATATAGATAATTATTATGGTTGGGATTTTTGTGGACAGTCGGCCAGTACCATGATTGGTGATAATGATCCGAATGTAAAAAGCAGTGCTACAGAACATGGTGTGCATGTAAGTGGAATTGCCAGCGCCGTTTCCAATAATGGCATTGGGGTAGCTAGTTTGGCTTTCAATGCCAAGCTGCTTATTGTGAAGGCAGGGGCAGATGATAATGGTCAATCTATTTATAAGGGTTATGAGGGAATTAAGTATGCGGCAGATAAAGGTGCCCATATTATTAACTGTTCTTGGGGCGGTGTAGGAGGTGGGCAGTTTGGTCAGGAAATGGTGAATTACGCTATTGCCAAAGGCTGTTTGATCATTGCGGCTGCCGGAAATTCAGCGAATGATACTCCTATTTATCCAGCAGCTTATGATGGCGTGTTAGCTGTAGCTAATCTAGATCAGAACGATAAAAAAGGGAGATATTCTAACTACGGAACCTATGTAGATTTATCGGCGCCTGGAGAAGGGATTTATAATACGGTTTATAATAACAGCTATGGTTATTACTCTGGCACGTCTATGTCGGCACCTTTGGTGGCCAGTGCTGCTGCCTTAATCAAGGCTAAATATCCACAGTATACTGCTTTGCAGATAGGCGAATTGTTAAGGGCTACTGCCGATAATATAGATCAGCAAAATCCAGATTACATCCATAAACTGGGTAAGGGAAGGTTGAATGTATATAGGGCATTAACCGAAGCAGCTTCTTCGGTAAGGTATCAATCAATTAGCATAACCGATCAAAGTTTGGGCAATCGTGCTCCAGGTACTGAAATTGCACTTAATTTTGTACTGAAGAACTTTTTGGCCCCTGTTACAGGACTAAATGTTAGCATATCGACCACTAGCAGCTATGTACAAATACTAGATCCCCAGATCAATGTTGGAAACTTGGCTACTTTAGAAACAAAGAATAATATAGGTCCTGTAAGGGTCAAGATATTGGCTAATGCTCCCGAGAATCACGAGCTTGTTTTTAATTTGACATATACTGCTAACGGAGGTACATATACCGATTTTGAGAGTTTTAGCACAGTTGTAGCACTTGATTATTTAAATGTAGCCGTAAACAAGGTCAGTACTACGCTAAGTTCAAACGGCAGGGTAGGTTACAGCAAGGCCAATGCAACGGCAGGATTGGGCTTTATTTATAAAGATGAGAATATGCTGTACGAAGCAGCTTTAATGATTGCTAAATCGGAAACTCAGGTAGTAAATAATGCCAGATTTGATGTAAACTACAGCAATGATTTTAAAAAACAACAAACAGCAGCATTGGTGCAGCATAGTACAGCAGCTTTTGAAGGTGCCAGTATTTTTACAGATGCTGGAAGTTCAACACCCATAGGTTTAAAAATAAAATCACGCCTATTAGCATTTAACCAAACCAATGAAGATAAATATGTTATTGTAGAATATGAGATAGCTAACCAGAGTGCCAATGACCTGGATGGAATTTATACAGGATTGTTTACCGATTGGGATTTGGATGAGGCTTCTTCCAATGCTACAAAATATGATGATGCTCAAAAACTAGCTTATGTGTATGCCAAAAAAAATGCGAGCTATCCTTATGCGGGGGTGAGGTTACTGAGTAATGCAGCACCAGCTGCCTACTATCCATTGTCTTATCAGCTTCCAAATAGCTTACTTTCAGATAATATATTCACCATTGCCGAAAAATACAAAAGTCTAACCTCAGGTATTAAAGATATAGGGCTGGGGTATAACACCGCTGATGGTTATGATGTGATGTTTACCATTGGAAGTGGTCCATACCGTATTCCCAAAAATGGATCCATTAAAGTGGCCTATGCTTTTATGGGCGGAGATAACCTAAATGATTTGTTTGAAATAGGGATGTCTGCACAAGCGAAATATAATGACCTAGCGTCGGTAGATACAAAGGTGGTTCCTACTATTTCTGCATTAAAACAGAACTACCCCAATGCAGCAAATCGTTTTACCTATATTCCTTTTGATCTGTCTGAACAATCGTTAACAACCTTAACCATTTATGATATAATGGGGAAGAAAATGGCACAAGTTGTTAATGAAGATTTGAGCGCGGGCGCTTATCGTATTTATGTTGACGTATCTAAATTTTCATCGGGTACCTATTTATATAAGCTAAAGACACCACATTACAGCAAGACCATGAAAATGATAATAGGAAAATAATAAAGTGTGAATATTTTTATAGCCTGTTAACTATCCAATATTGTTGTAACAAGCCCTGCAACGAGGCTCATAACTGTCTTTTTCTCCCAATAGAATTTTTGCTTCGCTGGCTGCGGTCCTATAAGAATATACAGCAGGACTCCCACATTGCATACATACCGCATTCACTTTCGTTACATGTTCTGCTATGGCCATTAATGCTGGCATTGGGCCAAAGGGCTTACCCAGAAAGTCCATATCTAATCCTGCGATAATGACCCTGATTCCTTTTTTGGCCAACTTGTTGCAAACTTCGGGAAGTTCATCGTCAAAAAATTGCGCTTCATCAATACCTACCACCTGTGTATTGGTACCAAGTAATAAAATAGCAGCAGAACTATCTACAGGTGTAGATTGTATAGAGTTTGAATCATGAGATACCACAGCGGTATCGTCATAACGAGTATCGGTTTTAGGTTTGAAAATCTCTACATTTAATTTAGCGATCTGTGCCCTTTTTAATCTTCTTATCAACTCTTCGGTTTTACCAGAAAACATGGAGCCGCAAATTACTTCTATGCTGCCACAAAATTCTCCCCTTCTAAAATTTTGCTCACTAAATAACATGTAAGGTATTTTTAGCCAAATATAAAAGATTTTTATAGTATTTTTGGTTGTCACTTATTAACATAAAACGCTAAATTTTTCGTTACACCAATATGATGAAGCAAGAAGCTCTTTTCAAGAAACTAGGAAATATCCTTAATGAGTTAAATGAACAGTATCAGTTTCTGTCTCAAAATCCGACACAACTCAGTGAATTAGAGTTGGAACTTTTTTTGGCAAATGCTAATTTTCTGACAGATCATATTCAGATCATCAAAAAGATAAACCATAGCCTACCAGTACCTAACGAAGTTTTAGATGAAAAATCGCCTATAATAGCTGAAGAGCCCCAAGCGATTATAGAAAAGGAACCAATTACCGATGACCTGAACGATGTACAGCAGGTAGAAATGCCGACATTTGCGAACGAGATAGATGAGGAACAATCTATTGTTGAAAACGAGCCCGAAGAAAAAGATGTTTTTGTTTTAGAAAGTGAACCTACACAAACATTTGAATTTATACTAAATGATAATTACTCAGACGATGATAAATTTGAGTTTGAGGAAAAAAGTGTTGATGAACTATTCAATAGGCCCTTAAGCAAGGAAGAAGAGCGCATACTTGAGCAAAAGAAAAAAGTTAAGGAACACCTGATTAGAAATGTGGAAGAGCTAGAGGAAGATGAAATTGGCCCCGAACCTTTTTTGGTACATAAGGAAGAAGAACAGTTGCCCGTTATCGAAAAAGAGAAACCTGTAGAGAAAGAGCCTTTGATTGCACCACCAGCAACGGCTAGTATAGTGGTAGAGAAAGTAATAGAGGAGACTAAAGTAGAATTGAAATATGAAAATGATTACAAGCCTACTTTGAATGATATTTTAGCAGGTAAAAATGCAAGCTCAAATTTAAATGATAGAACAACTTTGCCCGTAACCGATCTTAAACAGGCTATAAGCTTAAATGATAAGCTCTTATACATTAAAGACTTGTTTAATGGTTATAATCTAGCTTATGCAGAGGCCATAGACCTGGCCAACAAACTGCCTAATTTCGAAGCTGCAGACGCCTTTTTCCAGAAAAATTATGCAGCTAAAAATCATTGGGCCGATAAACAAGCTACTGTGGATAAATTTTATCTATTATTGAACAGAAGGTTTAAAGACTAGTTTTTTTAGCCAAAAGAATAAGGCTAAAAAACTTCCAAAATCTTTGCTCCTGGCTCTTTTATCCTTGTTCTTCGCTTCTTTATTCTTGGTTTCTTAAATAAATCCCATTCTATTTGAATCGAGTTTCAAAAAGATAAATAATAAGATAGTAAAACTCCATAAGGAAGATCCCCCATAACTTATAAATGGTAGAGGAATACCGATTACGGGCATAATGCCAATGGTCATTCCAATATTGATAAAAACATGGAAGAATAGGATGCAGGCAATGCAATAACCATAGACTCTTGAAAAAACAGATCGCTGTCGTTCAGCAATATTAACAATCCTTAAAAGCAGGAAGATATAAAGGCCTATCACTACAAGGCAACCAACAAACCCCCATTCTTCACCAATGGTAGAAAAGATAAAATCGGTACTTTGCTCGGGAACATATCCGTATTTGGTTTGGGTACCTTGAAGAAACCCCCTTCCGGTTACCTGACCGGCACCAATGGCAATTTTAGATTGTATCACATTGTAGCCTGCGCCTCTATTATCGGTCTTTAATCCTAAAATGAGTTCGATACGGGTACGTTGATGTGGTTGTAGTACATTGTTGAATAAATATTTCGCTACAAATAAATAACCAATAGCTAAGATAGTGATCATTCCGATCCCTATCATCTTCTGCTGTTTTTTTCTATAATTATAAATGAACAAAGCCCCTAAAATAATGATGGCAGTGATCAGCGTAGCAGGGCTGAGATATAAGTTCAGAATGAATAATAGTACCATTCCCCAAAAAATAATCAGCAAGTAGCCGGGCAATCCTTCCCTATATAGAGGGAACATGAAAGAAAGGAAAACGAGGGTAGATCCTGCGTCTGGCTGAAGCATGATAAGTGCCATGGGCAAGGCTACAATAGCTATGCAAATGAGTATGGGCTTTAAGGTATTTAATTTGGGGTTGAAAGAAGATATATACCTTGCCAATAACAGGGCCGTTCCAAATTTTGCAAACTCGGAGGGTTGCAGCCTGAAACTACCAATTGGTATCCAGGCCTGATTGCCCCCAACATTTCTGCCTACCACCAATACGGCAAGTAATAAAACCATGGTAATTCCATATACAATCGGCGCGAAAATGCTGAAGAATTTGGCATCCAACAATAAAATAGAAAGTCCTATAATTAATCCAGTGATAATGAATAGCAATTGTTTCCCATAGACAGCCATAAGACTAAAGCCTTCTGCCTTATCAGGATTATAGATGGCCGCATAGATATTGACCCAGCCGATAGCACACAGCGCCATATAGATCAATATGGTTACCCAGTCTACATTGAAGAAAAATCTATTGTTCTGCTGTTGCATGTTTTTTAGGCTCGGTAGCTACTTTGTTAAAGTCGTTTTGCGCAACTTTGTTTTGGGTTGGTAATGTTTTTTTTAACTTATCTGCTTGGTTAAGGGTATCTATTTTAGCCTTTGGCTTGGGTGTTTTGTCCTTAAGTACCGGTAAGAGATTGGCGGCTTTATACATCTCTATGGTACTGCCATTAATTTTTCTGCCTTTTAAGGAGTCGGTTAGGTATTTTTCGGTGAGGTAACTGGCAATTGGGGCGGCATAGGCACCACCATATCCACCATTTTCAACAATTACGGCTATGGCAATCTTAGGATTGTCCCTAGGGGCAAAGCCAATGAATACCGAGTGGTTTTTACCATGGTTATTCTGTACGGTACCTGTTTTTCCACACATGAGTATATTGCTTAATCTCGATTCGGTGGCCGTACCCCAAGAGGTATTTACCGCATCTTCCATGCCATCAATTACAGGTTCAAAATGTATGGGATCAACACCTACGTAATGTTTTTCAGTGTATTTGGAGTCTATAGATTTATTATTGCCCACCCCCTTTACCAAATGGGGCTTAACATAATAACCTCTGTTGGCAATAATGGCCATAATATTGGCCATTTGTAATGGTGTGGTACTGATTTCACCTTGCCCAATTGCAACAGATAAAATAGTAGTGTAGCCCCAATATTTGCTATAGCGTTTGGTGTAGTCTTCTGCTCTAAACAATTTATAAGCACTTTCACCGGGAAAGTCAATCCCTAAAGTATCACCAATACCAAACTTGCGTACCTTTTCCTGCCATTCTTCGTAAGCTTTATGTTGATTTTTACCACCTTTCTTTAACATCATCCTTGCAAAGATGTTATAAAAGTAAACATTGCAAGATCTTGCTATACTCTTGCGTACAGCAATATTGCCATCACCATTAGCGTGGTCACACCTGAACCTTCTATTTCCAGCAATATAGTAGCCAGGGCAATTAATTGTAGTAAATTCGTCTACCACGCCATCCTGCAAAGCAATTAGCGCATCTAAGGGCTTGAATGCCGAACCTGGAGAATATCTTCCTTTTAGTGGTCTGATGAAAAAAGGTTTGTAAGGGTCAGACCAAATTTTCATGTAATTATTTCCCGTCTCTCTACCCACCATTTTATTAGGATCGTAGCCCGGACTACTTACAAAAGCCAGAACTTCACCTGTAGCAGGTTCAATGGCCACAATACTGCCCAGCTTATTGGCCAATAACTGTTCGCCCAGCTTTTGCAGGTCGATGTCTATAGTGGTGGTCAACTGGTCGCCGGCGATGGCCAATGAGTCAAATTTGCCATCAGCATAACTTCCCTGGGGAACATTATGGGCATTATACAACATATTAATTACGCCCTTTTTTCCCCTAAGGTCGGCTTCGTATTGCTTTTCTAGGCCCGATTTCCCAATATAATCTCCAGGTTTGTAATAACCCTCATGTTTTTCGATTTCTCTCTGGTTAACCTCTCTGATATAACCCAGAAGTTGACCTCCAATACTATCCGGGTAATAACGTATGGTTCTTTTCTGTACATAAAAACCTTTGTAATTGTACATTCTTTCCTGTAAGGTGGCATAAGTTTCAACCGAAAGCAATTTTTGGAAAACAGAGGCCTGATACTTGGACTGGACTTCGGCTTTATGGAATTTTTTTCTAAAATCTTCCATGGTAATTCCAATGATGTTACACAAGGAAAGTGTGTCGAAAGGTTTGACTTGGTTGGGGGTAACCATTAAGTCATAGGTAGGTTGGTTTTGAGCTAATACCTTATTATTCCGATCTAAAATTACGCCTCTTGCAGGATAAACAAAAATCTTTCTAAGCGCATTATTGTTGGCATCTAAAAAGTATTTGTCGCTGGCAATTTGTATGTAAAAAAGTTTGCCCAGCAAAGTAAGCGCAAGTACAATAAACAGCCCTTGTATAATATATTTCCTATTAAATAGCTGATCCATTAAGCTGATTTTCTATTATGGAAGATAAATTCTACCAATAATACAGTAAACAATGTAAATACCACACTTAATAATGCCCTGCCCAAGGTATAGGCAAATTCTGTAAGTTTAAATGCCTCCAGGAAAAACAAAACCAAATGATGTGCAAAAATACATAATACGGCATATAAAGAAAACCATTTGAAACCCATATTACCTAACGAAGGTTCAGGCTCGTCAATGGATTCCCGATTTAAACTAATGGAAATAAATAAGATCCTTACAAAAGCCAATGCCACACAAGCACTAGTATGTACGCCCATCGTGTCGTAAAAGGTATCTAGGGTTAGCCCAGTTAAAAAAGCAATGAGGTATAGTAGGAGATTGGGCATGCCAAAGGGCAATATCAATATAAAGAGTACGTATATAAATGGTGTGGAAAGATTATAGAATGCTAAATTACGCAACAAGAATATTTGCACAAACAAAAGTATAAGCCACCTAAAAATATTGATCAAGATTGTTTTACTGTTCATTTTTTGCCCCTGTTTGTAGTGTTTTAAGTTCTTGTGCAAATTTATCCTTTACCACATACACATATTGAAGCGTGCTAAAGTCATTGAACAGCGCTACTTCTATAGACATAAAACTGTCACCGGTACTTACCTGGGTGTTAATTACCTTTCCTACTTCTATCCCTTTGGGAAAATAACCCCCTCCAGAAGTAATAATCGTATCGCCAACATTTACCTTGAAATGGTTGGGAATTTCTTTGACATAAGCTTTTCTGAAATCGAAATTGCCATCGCCCCAAACCAAACTGCCAAAGGCATTATTCTTTTTAAGGTTTACACTGATGGAAGTTTCCTTGTTCAATAAGGATCTTATCGTGGCGTATTGAGGAGATACATCCAATATAAAACCTACCACTCCCTTTTGGGGCGATATAACGGGCATGCCTACCTCAATGCCTTCATTACTTCCTTTGTTAATGGTAATGACGTTATTGGCCAGTGCAATAGAATTTTTGATCACCATGGCCGATATAATGGTGTATTGCTGATGGTAAACGGTATCCTTGACCAATACTTTTTTGGTACTGTCGGTATTGGTGAGTGCCAGCAATTGGGTTTTCAATATCGCATTTTCGGCCGCTAGGCTATCGTTCACCTGACCTAGGTTTAAATATCGTTTAATAATGTTCAGCCGTTTGTACGCGTCACCTACAAGCTCATTTGTAGAGTTTAAGGTTATACTTCGCTGATAGGAATTATTCTTTAAGGTCAATACAATGCCGATAGTAAAGAATATAATGAAAAAGAAAAATGCGTTGTATCTACTGATGAAAATCCAAAGGTTACGCATTTTATATTTACGATTTTAGAATTACAATTTACGATTTTGTTCGTTCTTTCGAATAGTAACAATAGATGCAACAATGATAGCTAGAAGCTCGCTTGCCTCATGCAAATTTTCTTGAATGGTCTCCTTCAATTTAGGATTGAATTCCAATAATAACTCAAGAAAGAACATTGTTTCATCTAGTTCTTCTTCAACAATTTTTAACTTATTCAAAAAATCAGCTGTTGATTTAGCTCTGCAAGCCGCTCTATAGTTTGCACCAACAGAGCTAGAACACCTAACTCACTGATTTGAATAGTTTTTATTTAATATGTTATTAGGAAGATTGATTATTAACTTGCCAATCGATATAGAATATGCTTTGGTTCTTGCTTTTAAAATATCGCTATTCATCAATTGTAAATTTAAAATCTACATTCGTAAATCTCCCTTATTGCATTAAAAATTTAAAGTTGCCAATATTTTTCAGGGCAATTCCCGTACCCCTTACTACTGCCCGTAGAGGATCTTCGGCCACATGAACAGGTAGCTTGGTTTTAGCGGCCACACGTTTGTCGAGGCCACGTAACAAAGCACCACCGCCTGTTAAATAAATACCAGTTTGGTAAATATCAGCAGAAAGTTCTGGCGGAGTAATCTCCAATGCTTTTAAAATCGCTTCTTCAATTTTGGAGATTGATTTGTCTAAACAATGTGCAATCTCGGTATAAGAAACGGTAATCTGCTTAGGTACACCAGTCATCAAATCTCTACCTTGAACGGCAAAATCGGCAGGAGGGTCGCTCAGTTCGGGCAATGCCGCACCCACTTCAATCTTGATCTTCTCGGCAGTACGGTCACCAATCATGATGTTGTGTTGGCGACGGATGTAGTTTACAATATCCGAATCGAAGTTATCACCTGCTACGCGGATAGATTGATCACATACAATACCAGACAAGGCAATAACGGCAATCTCGGTAGTACCACCACCAATATCGATAATCATGTTTCCCATGGGCTCCTCTACGTCAATGCCTATACCCACGGCAGCAGCCATTGGCTCGTGAATTAAGTATACTTCTTTGGCACCAGCAATTTCTGCACTGTCCCGAACAGCACGTTTTTCTACTTCGGTAATCCCTGAAGGGATACAGATCACCATCCTCAACGAAGGGAACATCCATCCCTTACCGCCATTCAACATGCGGATCATCCCCTTGATCATGGCCTCTGCAGCATTAAAATCTGCAATTACACCGTCTTTCAAAGGTCTTACCGTCCTAATGTTATCGTGGGTTTTACCCTCCATTTGCATGGCCTGTCTGCCAATGGCTATAATTTTATTGGTTTGTCTGTCAAAAGCCACAATAGAAGGCTCGTCAACTACTACTTTATCGTTATGTATAATAAGGGTATTCGCAGTGCCAAGATCAATGGCAACTTCTTGCGTAAACCAGTTAAATAATCCCATGTAAGAGGTATGTTATTGTGTGTATTAACAAATGTGTCTAATATCCTAAATGTAAAATTAGGCAAAATATTATATTAAGTTTCTTTTTTCTATTCGAAAATCAAAACGGGTAATCCTTTTGGCAAGCCAGCCCCGCTTTTCGCTGTAATCTTTTTGTTTTAAGCTTACTGTCATTCCGACGTTAGCAGGAATCTGTTTCTATAGTGCTGCAAACTACAGATCCTTCGCTCTGGATGACAGGTAAGACAAAAAGTATTTCCCCTTCAATCTGGTTTAAATTTGCTCCTGTTGTGTAAAAAACTCAAAATTAAGGTTGTCTTTGCTCTTTCTCCTCTTAATGCTTAAAGTGTCTCACTCCAGTAGTTACCATGGCAATGCCTTTTTCGTTGGCCTTAGCTACAGAGTCCGCGTCTTTTATAGAACCTCCCGGCTGTAATACTGAAGTAATTCCGGCATCAGCAGCAATTTCTACGCAGTCGGGAAAAGGAAAGAAAGCATCTGAAGCCATTGCTGCGCCTTTTATACTAAAGCCAAAAGAAGCTGCTTTTTCAATGGCTTGCCTTAATGCATCAACCCTTGAGGTTTGTCCTACGCCGCTAGCGATCAAAACATCATCCTTTACCAAAACAATGGTATTCGATTTCGTATGTTTTACAATCTTGTTGGCAAAATGTAAGTCTTTTAATTCTTGTGCGCTAGGTGCTTTCTCGGTAACTGTGGTCATTTGCTCAGGACCTTCAATAATCAGATCTTTGTCTTGCTCAATAACGCCATTCAATAAAGTTTTAAACTGTTTTTTGTTCAGTTCAACATAATTGCGTTTTAAGATCACACGGTTTTTCTTGGTCTTGAATAGGTCTATGGCTGCTTGCTCATAGCTGGGTGCAATTAAAACTTCGAAAAATAGGTTGTTGATTTCTTGTGCGGTAGCCAGATCAATTTCCCTGTTGGCAATTAATACACCGCCAAATGCAGAAACAGGATCACAGGCCAGGGCATCTATCCAAGCTTGCTTAATCGTGCTCCTAGACGCAACACCACAGGCGTTGGTATGTTTCAATATGGCAAAGGTCGCTTCCTCAAATTCATCAATCAAACTTACGGCTGCATCCACATCTACCAAATTGTTATAGCTAAGTTCTTTGCCGTTCAGCTTGGTGAACATTTCATCCAAATAACCATAGAAAGTGCCTTTTTGGTGAGGGTTTTCGCCGTAACGTAAAGTCTGCGCACTTGCAATACTTTGTTTGAATACGTTTAAAGGTTCTTCATTATTAAAATAGTTGAAGATGGCCGTATCATAATGTGATGAAGTATGGAATGCTTTTTTTGCATAAGATTTGCGTTGTGCCAAAGTAGTCGTGCCACCTTGACTTTGTAACTCTTCCAATAAGGTGCCGTAATTATTCTTAGAGGCAATGATCACTACATCATTAAAATTCTTTGCTGCTGCACGGATGAGCGAAATGCCACCTATATCTATTTTCTCGATAATTTCTTGGTCAGTACCGCCATTTTTAACGGTTTCTTCAAATGGGTAAAGATCTACGATGACCAGGTCAATTTCAGGAATTTCATATTGTGAGATCTGTTCCTGATCACTAGTTAAATTTCGGCGATTTAAAATTCCACCAAATACTTTTGGGTGTAAAGTCTTTACACGCCCACCTAAAATAGAAGGGTAGCCTGTTAAATCTTCTACCGCTGTTACAGGAAGACCTAAGTCTTTAATAAATTGCTCGGTTCCACCGGTAGAAAACAAGGTTACACCTTGCTGGCCTAAATACTCAACCAATGGCGCTAGACCATCTTTATAATAAACTGAAATTAAGGCGTTTTTGATCTTTACTGATTGGCTCATTTTGAGGGTATTGTTTTGAGCCGCAAAGGTATGAAAAATAGAAATTTTTAGAGAGTATTTTTAAAATAAATTGGTCGACTATATTTGTGTTCCATACAGTGTTCTATTGGATTGTTAAAATATAAGGCTGTTTATCTTTCGGATGAAACATACCCCTTTCGTTCAAAACAGATGAAAGGGGTATGCTTGTTGCTAAAAACCTAGTCCTAAGGTAAAAGCACGCATGGTTGGCGTTAAGGTGGTTGAAGGAGTGCTCATTCCTGTATTTAGGTTAATCGTATACAGGCGTTGTAAGGTACCTACGGTGAATATTCCATAGGCAATACCGCTGGTCCCTCCAATATCAAAGCCATTTACGCTATCTATATTTACGCCCAAAGAACCAACATCAACTAATGTTCCGTTGTTTGGTGGATCCTGCTTGTACAATCGATCTGACATAGCGTCTATGTCGTAAAGTATGGTAGTGGTAGCACCTGCGAAGCTATTGGTGTAAGCCACCCCGCTTATGGATGCTGTTGGTAAGGTAATTGAACCATCAACGATAAGTGATGCATCCGTAGGATTGATGCGAAGATTTTGTCCGAGGTTGCTGACTACACGTATACGGTCAACCGTGGGGTTGAAATCGAATCCGAATTGTGAGCCTAAAAGAAGTGTGCTTAATTGTCCAGAGCCAACCATTGTAGCTGTTCCAGAAGCGGCATTTATGGTGTAGATTCTACTGGTGCTTCCTAAAGCAAACAATTGGCCGTTTAAAGGGCGCATATCCATACCTAGAATGTTCTCGCCAGCTTGGATACCTGTAATAGATTTAGAGACCAATGTTGGTGTAGCGCTGGTGTGATTAAAAATAAGTAGCTCGTTATTGGTAGAAACAGCATAGGCAACAGGTTCGGTAGGGATGGCGATACCAATGATGTTTTGTGTGAAATTACCAATCTTAGCAGCTTTTCCTGAACTAAGATCAATAGTAAACAAGGAAGACTTTCCGTTTACGCTGAGGGCGGCAAGTGCGGCACTGCCGTCAGGGCTGATGTCAAATCCGCTAGCTTCGTCAATATCATAGCCTAAGCTTCCAATTTCAACAAGCTTTCCATCGTTTGGAGGATCTTGTTTGTATAATTTATCACTAGAGGCATCAATATCAAAGAGTACGGTTGTGGCAGCGCCAGCTCTATTCTGGTTATACGCTACGCTACTGATTTTGGGGTTTGTTATGCCGTTAATCTGAAGATCTGTGGCCGCAACAGTTCCAGTTTCTGGATTTAAACGTAAATTCTGGCCATTTGAACTGACTAGACGAATGCGGTCAACCGTTGGATTAAAATCGAAGCCAAAAGATGTCCCAGAAATTGAGGGAGAGAAGGGCGAACTATTGATTGCCCTAGCTGCGCCGGTTTTGGGATCGATAATGTAAATACGGCTGCTGTTGCCCAAAGCATAAAGCTGGCCTGTGGCAGGTCGGAAATCAATGCCAACAACAAGTTCTCCGGCTTGAAGGCCAATTATGGAAACTTGGGAAGTTATCAAATTGGGTGTTTTTGCATTGAATAACAAGATTTTATTGTCGTTCGTTAAAGCATAAAGATTGATGTTGGGGCCCGGAACTAAATTTTCGGATATGATGGTTTTATCTTTTTTGCATGAAATGAATGCGGTAAAAAAGAGAAGCATACAAAGTATGACAAGCGATGTTTTTTTATTTTTTAGCATGGTTTTAAAAGTTATGTTGAAATAAATGGTGACAGATATTTTTATGAATAACTTTTTTGGGGCGGTCTTTCGGGGATGTTAAAATAGGAGGAAGGAACAATGGCTGTTAAATAATTGAACCTTAATTTAAGTCCACTGGTTGGGAAGGAGAGGTGAAAGTCTATATAGATGAACTCGTTGTTCTTTATGTATTCATTCACTAATGGGGTTTCTTCCTCGAGGACTATTTGCTCATATTTGTTGGATACTGGTAAGATAGAGGAATAGGGAAAGGTATTGTTGGGCAAAGCTGTACTGGCTTTTACCGTTGCTGCTGAGAACAGAAATATAGACAATATGAAAAAGGTAGTTACCCTCATAAAATAATCTTTATTGGCAGACTATTTTATTTACGAGAGTTTTTGAAGGCTGGATTTATTTGGACGAAAATTTTTGTTTTCCAGAATTATTAGCTTTACGGTATCGTAAATTGTGTTTCGTATTTAAGCTTATTACTTTTTAATCTTTTTAATGATACTCTCTACAATCCTTGGATAGTGTAAATGTTCCAGTTGTTGACCCTTAAATTTTACCATTTCTAAACTATCGTCCTTGTCAATGCGGTACTTGGCTTGATAGATAAACTCGCCCTCATCGTAGTTTTCGTTTACATAGTGGATGGTAATGCCACCTTCCGTTTCATTGTTGGCCATTACTGCTTGGTGTACATGATCGCCGTACATGCCTTTGCCTCCGTATTTAGGAAGTAAAGCAGGGTGTATATTGATCATTCTGCCTGGGTACTCTCTGAGAAGATTTTGTGGTATCAGCCATAAAAATCCTGCGAGCACAATTAAATCAATATCAAGATTTTTTAGTAGGTCTAGTACATTGTCTGTTTGGTAAAATTCGTGCCTGTCAAAAACATGGGAGGGAATTTCAAAGCTATCTGCCCGTTGTAAAACGTAGGCATCTGGATTATTGGTAAGTACCAAAACAACTTCTGCCTCTGTACTACGCTTAAAATGCTCCATTATTTTTTGGGCATTAGAACCTGACCCCGAAGCAAAAATGGCTATACGTTTCTTCACTAATTTCGTGTTTTTTCCAAAAATAGTGTTTTAGGGCTAAACTAAATATTTTTGGGCTAGTTTTTTAAAAATTGTCCGTAATATATGCTTGTTTAGGCACTGCTTAGAAAGGTTAAACCTCAAATATTTCAATAGAACCATGTTAATTGAAAATATTTTAAAAAGCATTTTGCAAATTAAAAATAATACCCCTATATTTGCAGTCCGAAAATAATAAACAGAGGAAATAAAAGGCTAAACAATAATGGCAAATCATAAATCGGCATTAAAAAGAATTAGAGCAAACGCTGCAAAACGTTTACGTAATAGATATCAAGCTAAAACTACACGTACTTTTATCAAAAGATTGCGTGCTGCTGAAGATAAAAAAACAGGACTAGAATTATTGCCTAAGGTAATTTCTATGTTAGATCGTTTAGCTAAAAAGAACGTTATTCACAAAAATAAAGCTTCTAACAATAAGGCTAAGTTGACTAAATTTGTAAACAAATTGAAATAGTCACTTTTTTTTAACGATATTAGAACGGTATCATCGAAAGATGATGCCGTTTTTTTTTGTTTTAAATGACTGCGTATAATAATAAATTAGGAATCAAAGCTTGGGCAGAGGCTGATAGGCCTAGAGAAAAGCTACTGGCTCAGGGTAGGCGGCAATTGACCGACGCAGAGCTGATTGCTATTCTTATCGCATCGGGTAGTAAGCATGAAACAGCAGTTGATTTAAGTAAGCGCATATTGAGTACTTGTCAAAATGATCTTGATAAATTGGCCAAGTTGAGTGTAAGGGAGCTGTCAAAGTTCAGGGGAATTGGAGAGGCCAAGGCTATTGCTATAGTAGCAGCCCTTGAGCTCGGTAGAAGAAGAAAAGAGCTTATTTCGGAAGAACCGAATAAAATAGCTTCCTCAAAAGATGCCTATCAATTATTAAAAGCAGATCTGGCAGATTTACAGCATGAAGAATTTTGGATGTTGCTCTTAAACAGAAGTAATTTCGTAATTGGTAAATACTTTGTGAGCAAAGGCGGGCAGGCAGGTACGGTTGTGGACCCAAAGACCATATTTAGAATTGCTTTGGAAAATAGTGCCTCGGCCATCATATTGGCACATAACCATCCTTCGGGCAGTTTAAGGCCAAGTGATTCTGATATCGGGATTACCAAGAAACTGGTTAATGCTGGTGTGTTATTGGAAATAACAGTTTTTGATCATCTTATCGTAACGGACCACAAATTTTTAAGTCTTGCCGATGAAGGGCTGATGTGATTCCTCAGCTTTGAATTTTACTTATCCTTCAATTATCCTTAAAAAAAGATCTATGAAATGTTTTTTCTTCATTGTTGTGTTATGGTGGGTTTCAGCTTTTCAGGTTAATGCCCAAAAAGGCCAACCGATTAATGTCATTACTTATAACGTAAGATATAATAATGCCAAAGATGGAATAAATGCATGGCCAAATCGTAAAGACAATGTGAAGGCATTGATTAAGTTTCATGATGCCGATATACTCTGTGTCCAAGAAGCTTTGGCCTTGCAATTTGATGAACTATTGGAAAATTCGAACTTTGAAGCGGTGGGTGCAGGTAGGGAAGATGGTCTTCGGAAAGGTGAATTCTCTCCAATTTATTATAATAAAAATAGATTCGTTAAAAAAGATGGAGGGGTATTTTGGCTTTCGGAAACTCCAGATGTACCAAGTAAAGGCTGGGATGCAATGTTCAATAGGGTGTGTACGTGGGTGAGGCTATATGATAAACAGCATAAAAAGGAGTTTTTGGTTTTTAATACACATTATGATCATGTGGGCGTAAAGGCAAGGGTCGAATCGGCTAAATTGATCAAGCAGAAGATACAGGAAATTGCACCCAAATTACCGGTGGTTTATACGGGCGATCTTAACGTAACTCCAGAGACCGAAGCTATCGCTACCATTAAGTCATTTTTGGATGATGCTAAAGAGGTAAGCATAGAAGCTCCTTATGGTCCAGAAGGAACATTTAATGGATTTAACTTTAACAGTCTGCTGAAAGAGCGAATTGATTATGTTTTTGTCAATAAAGATTTCAAAGTGCTAAAATATGCGGTATTGACAGATAGCAAAGATCAAAGGTATTTTTCTGATCATTTGCCAGTTTTTGCTAGGTTGTTGTTTAATCCCTAAATTGCTAAAGGCGTTTTATTCAGTTCCTTTTATCGAGGGAGACTTACGAAGTTTTTAAACTTCATAAGTCTTGGTCAAACCTTAAATTAACAACAAAGCCCTTGTTTTACCTCTGAAAGAAAAATTTAATCCATAAAAGTTAAACTTCTTATGTTTTAAATCTAATAGGTATAGGCACTTTCCTCTCTTTTTATCTTTCTCCTTTCCTTATATAATAATATCTTTGCATTTTATTTTTTAGATGTGAAAGTATCGGCAATTGCCTTGATACTGTATACTAAATACTTGATACTCCAAAATGAAAATATCATATAGTTGGCTTAAACAATTTATAGAAACAGGTAAAACCCCTCATGAGATTTCGCTTATTCTTACCAATATAGGTTTGGAAGTAGAAAGTTTAGAGGAAGTACAGGCCGTTCCCGGTGGCTTGGAAGGCTTGATTATAGGCCATGTTACAGAATGCATACCACATCCTAATGCAGATCGTTTACGTGTAACAAAAGTTGATGTAGGCACAGGAGAACTTCTACAGATTGTTTGTGGAGCACCTAATGTTGCGGCCGGACAGAAGGTAGTGGTGGCTACAGTGGGTACCACGGTATATCCAAATGAAGGGGAGCCATTTAAAATCAACAAATCCAAAATTAGAGGAGAAGTGTCGGAAGGAATGATTTGTGCAGAAGATGAAATAGGGCTTGGTGCCTCCCATGCAGGTATCATGGTTTTACCAGAAGATACGGCTATCGGTATCGCGGCAAAAACCTATTTCAATATAGAGGATGATTATGTTTTTGAGATTGGTTTAACGCCAAATAGAGCAGATGCAGCCTCACATTTGGGTGTGGCCAGAGATTTGGCAGCCTATTTACGAATAGCCTATCAGTTGCCTGATTTAACCGCTTTTGCAATTGAAAACGAGCACTTAACCATACCAGTAACGGTAGAGGCTCTTGAAGCTTGCCCTCGATACAGTAGTGTAAGCATAGCTGGAGTTACGGTAAAACCATCGCCTGATTGGTTAAAAGATAAACTGAAAGTGATTGGTTTGAGACCCATCAATAATATTGTCGATGCAACCAATTATGTATTGCATGAGTTGGGGCAGCCTTTACATGCTTTTGATGCTGACCAAATTGTAGGAAATAAAATCTTGGTTAAAAAATGTGAGGAAGGTACGCCTTTTGTTACTTTAGACGGGGTAGAGCGTAAACTTTCTGCAGAAGATTTAATGATTTGTGATGCAGAAAAGCCTCTATGCATTGCAGGGGTATTTGGAGGTGTACATTCTGGAGTAAGCGAGAAAACCACAAATGTATTTTTGGAAAGTGCTTATTTTAATGCAGTTGCTGTACGTAAAACAGCGAAAAGACATGGGCTAAAAACTGATGCTTCTTTTAGGTTTGAACGTGGTACTGATCCTGAAATCACCGTAACAGCTTTAAAGAGGGCTGCATTATTGATCAAAGAAGTAGCTGGAGGAGAAATATCTTCTGCGGTTTCTGATCATTATCCGGTGAAGGCAGAACCATTTTCTGTTGAAGTGAAGTATGATAATATCACAGGTCTTATAGGAAAAAGTATCCCGGCAGAAGAAATAAAGGAGATCATTACTTCATTGGGTATTCAGGTGGTTAAGGAAACTACAGAAGGATTAAGTTTAGAGGTGCCTGCTTATAAGGTCGATGTGACTAGGGAATGCGATATTACAGAAGAAGTATTGCGTATTTATGGTTACGATAATGTAGAGATCCCTTCAAAGGTGAATGCTTCTTTGGCTTATACCCTTAAGCCTAATAAAGAAAATGTTCAAAATCTCATAGCCGATATGCTAACGGCAAATGGTTTTATGGAGGTCTGGTGTAATTCTTTAACCCGTTTGGCCAACTCGAAAAATATAGATGAAGCTGTTCAGATTCTCAATCCTTTAAGTACGGATTTAAATGCCATGCGGCAAAGTTTGTTACAGCCAGCTCTAGAAAGTGTAGCTTATAATGTGAACAGGAAAAATTCAGATGTCAAATTTTATGAATTTGGAAAAACCTATCACTTGATTGGTGAAAAATATGTGGAAAGGCCACGTTTGTTGCTTTTGATACATGGATCAAAGCAGGGTGAACAGTGGAACCAGAAAAGTGGTCCTTCAACCTTTTATAACCTAAAGGCTGCAGTTGACGCTATTGTTAATCGTTTGGGGATTGTCAATTTCCAAACCGAAGAGGTGAAAGATGAAAATTTCGCTTACGGACTTAAATATTTTAGGGGAGATAAATCCTTGGTTACATTTGGTGCAGTGACCAATGCCGACAAAAAACGTGTGGGTTTAAGTAAGGATGTTTTCTACGCAGATTTTGATTGGGCATTATTGTTGGAGACATTAAAGAAAAACAAAATCATCAATAAAGAGGTGCCCAAGTATCCATCAGTAAGACGTGATCTTTCTTTGCTCGTAGACTTGAAAGTGACTTTTGATGAGTTGAAAACCATTGCTTTCAAGGCAGAGAAAAAAATGGTGAAACAGGTGCAGGTGTTTGATGTTTATGAAGGGGATAAGTTGCCTGAGGGCAAAAAATCATATGCGTTGAACTTTACACTTCAAGATGAAGAGCAAACTTTGACAGATAAACAAATCGATGCAATTATGCAAAAGATTATTGCTAACTTAGCCCAAACTGCAGGTGCAGAAATAAGATAATAAAAGGGGAAAACGTTTTGCTGAACTTGTATTTGGTGTCTTTTTGAGAAACTGAAACGAGTTATACGGTACTTTGGGGCTCCATAAATGAAAAAGACTGCTGAAAAATTCAGAAGGTGATTAAAAAAGATTAACATAAATTAAGTTTTAAAAATGTCTGCTGTTGCTGATCAACTAAATCATGTGTTGCAAAAAACATCTCGGTTAATAGCGCTTTGTAACGCTTTACAGGAAGAAAACCATTTGTTAAAAGTTGAAAATCAGCAACAAAAAGTAGCTTTAGAGACAGCTAAAAGCAACCAAGCAGACCTTGATGAAAAGATAAGGGTACTCAAATTAGCAAAGAGTATTGAAGGAACAAGTGAAAAGACACTTGATATAAAACAAAAAATTAACGAATTTGTGCGTGAAATTGATAAGTGTGTAGCGTTGCTTAAGAAATAGTAATGCAAATTAATTGAAACAAAGCTAAAAAATGGGAGAAATCTCGATTAAAATAACCATCTCAGACCGTATTTATCCTTTAAAGGTAAATGTGGAAGAAGAAGAAATTGTGAGACGAGCAGCCAAAATTATCAATGAACGTATAAAGGACTATCAAGAAAATTATGCGGTTAGGGATAAGCAGGATTTATTGTCCATGGCAGTGCTTCACTATGCAACGGCTGTATTGAGAACCGAGCATAAAGTGCAGCATCAAGACACTGCTGTAGCTGAAAAAGTTGAAGAATTAGATGGTTTGTTAAACGGGTTTTTTTCGAAATAAGACGTTCTTTATTGATTTTTGCACTGCATAGACCATGTGGTGTAATTATCGTACATAGCTATAAATGGGCCGTGGCTACATTTTTATGTTTCAGTTAATTGGATTTAAGGCAATCAGCGCATGAAGCATAATTATTTAGTTACGGTTTTTTTATACGAGAACAAAAATGGAAATATTAGGAATAGTAGGATGCATACTGGCCAGCTTAATTGTTGGCATAGTAATAGGTCGGTACTTGTTGCGTAACCTGTTAAAGCAGCAGGAGATTGCAGCGCAGAGCAAGGCAAAAAAGATCTTAAAGGATGCCGAAAGCAATGCAGAGATCTTGAAAAAAGATAGATTGTTGGAAGCAAAGGAGAAATTCTTACAGCTCAAAGCAGAGCATGAACAACAAGTTCAGTCAAGAAATAATGAGGTGAGCCAACGCGAAAACAACATTAAGCAAAAAGAGCAGTCGCTAAATCAAAAGCTAGAAAATCTAAATAGAAAAGAGCAGGATCTGGATAAACAACGCGATAACTTGGAAAAACAGACCATGGTAGCGGTTAAAAAGCAGGAAGAGGTTGATGTACTTAAAAACCAGCATGTACAGCAATTGGAAACCATTGCAGGCTTGAGTGCCGAAGAAGCTAAAAACCAATTGGTTGAAAACATGAAGGCTGAGGCACGGTCTCAGGCTCTGATGCAGGTAAAGGACATTGTTGACGAAGCTAAATTAACGGCAAGTAAGGAAGCTAAGAAGGTCGTGATCCAAACAATTCAACGTACAGCTGCAGAAGCTGCCATCGAGAATTCTGTCTCTATTTTTCATATTGATAATGATGAGATCAAAGGCCGTGTAATTGGTAGGGAAGGTCGTAATATTCGTGCTCTAGAAGCGGCAACAGGCATAGAGATTATTGTTGATGATACACCAGAAGCTATTATTTTATCTGGATTTGATCCTGTTAGGAGAGAGATAGCCCGTTTGGCCTTACACCGTTTGGTAACAGATGGTCGTATCCACCCGGCCCGCATTGAGGAAATTGTGGCCAAAACCAAAAAGCAGATTGAAGATGAGATCATCGAAATTGGGGAACGTACGGTAATCGATTTAGGTATACATGGCCTTCACCCTGAGTTGATCAGAATGGTAGGGCGTATGCGTTACCGTTCATCATATGGCCAAAACTTATTGCACCACTCACGTGAAGTAGCCAATTTCTGTGCTACCATGGCCGCTGAACTTGGTTTAAATGCTAAACTGGCCAAGCGTGCAGGTTTGTTACATGATATAGGTAAAGTGCCTGATGATAACCCTGAATTGCCACATGCTATTTTGGGTATGCAGTTGGCCGAGAAATATAAAGAGCATCCAGAAGTGTGTAATGCTATTGGAGCCCACCATGATGAAATTGAAATGACCTCTATGATTTCTCCGATTATACAGGCTTGCGATTCCATTTCTGGAGCAAGACCAGGTGCAAGACGTGAAGTAGTGGAAAGTTATATCAAACGCCTTAAAGAATTAGAAGAGCTCGCATTATCTTATCCGGGCGTTGAAAAAACTTTTGCCATCCAGGCAGGTAGAGAACTAAGGGTGGTTGTAGAGAGTGAAAGAGTAACGGACCAGCAGGCAGAGTTATTGGCTGCCGATATCTCTAACCGTATCCAAACCGAAATGACCTACCCAGGCCAGATTAAGGTAACGGTAATTAGAGAAACCCGTTCGGTAGCTTTTGCGAAATAATACAACCTGTCATTCCGAGCATAGCGAGGACCGCGAAGCAGCTACGAAGTAAATTTCTTGAATAAACCGTCATTTCGACGACAAAGGAGGATAAATCTAGCAAATTGTTAGATTTCTTACATACGTTCGAAATGACGGTTTCTTTTTTTTCTTATTTTTATAATTCCAAAATAATCGGATATGAATAAAATTGCACAAACCCCAGCAAAAAAGCCAGTTGACATTTTATTTGATAAATACGCAGAAAGCCATCAGGACAAAACCAATAAACTCATCCATTGGATATGTGTACCCCTGATCGTATTTAGTTTATTGGGCTTGATTTGGCAAATACCTTTTCCCCAGTTAAGCTTTTTAGGACAGTACCAGACTTTTTTTAACTGGGCATCTTTTCTTATTGCCTTTGCCCTGTATTATTATTTTACTTTATCTCCTGTGCTGTTCTTTATGATGATATGGATTATTGGCCTGATGAGTTATGGTATAGTACAATTGGAGTATTGGCAGGCTGCTGACGGACCTGCCGCATGGTTGATTTTTTTGGTCATTTTTGTGCTGGCTTGGGTAGGTCAGTTTATAGGCCATAAGATAGAGGGAAAAAAGCCCTCATTTTTAGAAGATGTTAAGTTTTTGTTAATCGGTCCAATTTGGCTTCTTCATTTTATTTGCAAAAAAATTGGGCTAAAGTATTAGTAGAAAAGCCATTTAACAATTTGTTAATGTTACGGTAAACAAATGGTAATTGCGGCGTAACAAATAGCTAACATTGTGGTAATAGTTTTGCCCTAACAAAAATAAGGCAAATTGAAATCACAATTAACTCTAAAGAAAGCACTGCTAACTATCATGTTTGCGTTAGCCAGTGTGCTTGTTTTCGCTCAGGGAGCAGGGAAAATCTCGGGAACTGTAACGGATAAAAAAACCGGAGAAACGCTGATCGGTGTTTCCGTTAAGCTTGCGGGCACAACTAAAGGGGTGGGAACTGATGTAGATGGTAAATATCTATTGGGTGGTCTAGCCCAAGGAAAATATACGATTGAAATTTCTTACGTAAGCTACGCTACCAAAAAAATTACTGATGTAGAAGTAAAAGCTGGATCGGTTACGACTTTAAATGTAGTAATGGAAGAAGCTTCTTCTCAAACTTTACAACAAGTAGTGATTACTGGTAATTATAAAAAGGAATCCATAAATGCACTATACGCCCAGCAAAAAAATAGTGCATTAATTTCTGATGGGATCTCTTCAGATATGATTAAGAGAAGTCCGGATAGAAGTACAGGAGACGTGTTAAAAAGAGTTAGTGGAACAACAATTCAAGATAATAAATTTGTAGTTGTTCGTGGTTTGGCTGATCGCTATAATAATGCAAGTTTAGATAATGCCAGCTTGCCAAGTACAGAACCTAATAAAAAAGCATTTTCTTTTGATATCGTACCATCTAACGTGGTAGATAACATTGTCGTTAATAAAACAGCCACTCCAGATTTAGCAGCTGATTTTGCAGGTGGTTCTATAAAAATTATAACAAAAGATATTCCAGATCAAAATTTTGCAGAAATAAGTCTTGGAACAGGATATAATAGTTTATCTACTTTTAACGATTTCTATTATGGTCCTCGTTATACGGAAAATTATTTTGGTTTCGATACTAAAAGAAATTTGCCATCATCATCTACTTTTCCTAAAAATACAGCGGCTACAGAAGCCCTTAGAGGTAACGAACAAGCGATGATTGCAGCGGTAAATCAGTTGCCGAAAGTTTGGAAGATTGGAGAACATAAATCTCCATTAACCCAAAATCATCAGTTTACGCTAGGTAGGGTAAAAAACTTTAAAGACCAATCAAAATTTGGTGCGATAATATCTTTAACCTATCGGAATGCAGAACAAACGAGGCCAGTTGTTGAGAGAGAATATTACACTTATGACTATGCAGATAGGGTGAATACTTTTTCTTCTAACATAGGAGCCATGGCAAATTTTGCTTATGTGAAAGGAAATAATAAGATCAGTTTCAAAAATCTTTATAACAGAATATTAGATGATAGATTTGTTTATCGTGAAGGAACCGATGTAGGTAGGTCTAGCGATATTAAATATTATGCGTTTGATATAATTCAAAAAGGGGTGTTGAAGTCTTCATTAGATGGGGATCATAAAATATCTGCAAATAACAAGTTAAATTGGAATGTGTCTTATGCAAATATTATCAATAGCCAACCTGATCAGCGTAAAATAGGTTACTTGAGAAATATAGGATTAAGAAATACTAATAGCCCATTTTTAGCGGTAAATACTGCTCTTACAAAAGAAAATAACCGTTTGTTCTCCGACTTGGATGAGACACTTGTTGGCGGTGCGGTAAATGATCAACAAACCGTGAAATTATTTGGAAAGAACTCCAATTTTAAATTTGGAGTAGGCTCTAATTATCGTCAACGTAATTTTGCTGCTCGTTTAATGGGATTAACGCTTAAACAAGCAGATCAAGATATTCAATCTCGACCAATAGAGACTCTATATTCAACAAGTTTAATCAATCAAGGTTTGTATGAGCTTTCTGAAATAACATCAAATTCAGATAAGTACGACGCTAACTCTTTAACTAGTTTCGGTTATGTGATGTTAGATCAACCTATTACAGATAAATTGAGAGCTGTTTATGGGGTGAGGGCAGAGAAATTCGATTTAAAATTGAATTCTCGTGGCAATGATGGATCTCCAGTTAAGGTTAAAAAAGATTATCTAGATTTTCTTCCTTCGGTAAACTTAACTTATGCCTTAACAGAAAAAGCCAATTTAAGAGCATCATATTATCGCACATTAGCTAGACCAGAATTTAGAGAATTAGCGCCATTTGACTATTACGACTGTCTCTCCTCTTATAAACCTCTGATGCTGCCGACGATGGAGCCACCATGTAGTTGTCGTCGGTGGGGGGGGGGGGGGGGG
>NZ_JAELTN010000037.1 GCF_016428855.1 Pedobacter sp. ASV28 | reverse complement strand
CCCCCCCCCCCCCCCCCCCCCCCCCCCCCCCCCCCCCCCCCCCCCCCCCCCCCTTTTTTCAAGCATAAGACGGCATACGAGATGGTAACGCAGGTCTCGTGGGCTCGGAGATGTGTATAAGAGACAGTCTCATATCTCTAAAATAAAAACCGTCATTGTGAAGAGAAGCAACTTGACCATCCGATGATAGGGATGAGTTCATTATCTTCGCAATGACGGTGTTACAGTTATTTTTCTGTTATATCAGCTCTACGCTGCGACTAACAAAAGCAGTTAATTCTGCTCCGGTTAACATTCCCTGCGAAAGCAAGGCCAGGTCAACCGCTTGTTTGGCAAATTTACCTTGTTCCTCTTCGCTGGCACTTAGAATTTTGTTAACTAATTTGTGGTTTCCATTGATGGCTACCTTATAGCTGTCGGGCATATTTCCATAAAAATTCATTCCTCCACCCATTTTTGCCATATCTTTCATGCGACGCATGAATTCGTCCATGGTAATGGTTACCGGAGCATCTTCTGGATGAAGTCCAACAACTTCTACCGTATAGCCAGGTTTGTTAATGGCCTTCTCGAAAATTCCCTTAACCGTAGTCGACTGCTCTTCACTTAATACCGATTCTAGCTTTTCCTCTTTTTCTATCAGTTGATTAACTACGCTCGAATCAACGCGTTTCAATAAGGTTTTTTCTAGTTTTTGCTCTAAGCTGCTTACAAAATGCCCATCGATAGGGGAATTCATCACCAGTACATCGTATCCTTTCTTTTCTGCAGCTTGTATAAAACCGTCTTGTTTATCGGGATCTGTGGTGTATAGATAAACCACATTGCCATTCTTATCGGTTTGAACAGGACTTATTTTTTCCTTATACTCTTCTAGTGTAAAGCTCTCTTTTTTAGTATTGGTTAGCAAAGCGAAATCTTTAGCCTTGTCATAGAATTTTTCCTCGCTGATCATTCCGTATTTTACAAAAAGACCAATATCGCTCCATTTTTCTTCGTAAGCTTTGCGGTCTGCCTTAAACAATTCGCCAAGCTTATCTGCTACTTTTTTGGTGATGTAGTTGTTGATTTTCTTTACATTGCTGTCGGCCTGTAAGAAGCTTCTAGATACGTTCAAAGGAATATCAGGACTATCAATCACCCCATGAAGCAGCATTAAAAACTCAGGTACAATGTCCTTAACCTCATCGGTAATAAATACTTGACGACTGAACAATTTGATCTTGTTACGCTGCATGTCGAAATCTTCTTTCACCTTAGGGAAATAAAGTACACCAGTAAGGTTAAACGGATAATCTACATTGAGGTGGATCCAGAATAAAGGATCTTCCGAAAAAGGATAGAGTTGCTTGTAGAAGTCTAGATAGTCGGCATCTGACAAATCTGCAGGGGCCTTGGTCCAGATAGGGTTGGTCGTGTTTACGATATTGTCAACCTCTACACTTTTATATTTGGGTTTGCCTTCTTCATCTTTTCCATCTTCTTCTTGTTCAGTTTTGGTGCCGAACTTGATGGGAACAGGAAGGAACTTGGCATATTTGTCTAAAATTTCCTGAAGCTTGTATTGGCTTAAGAACTCTTCGCTATCTGCATTGATATGTAGAATAATATCTGTACCACGCGTGGTTCGGGTACCCGTAGAGATTTCAAATTCGGTACTGCCATCACAAGTCCATTTTGCGGGTTCTGCACCTTCTTGGTAAGATAATGTATTAATCTCAACTAAGTCAGCTACCATAAATGCCGAATAGAAGCCTAAACCAAATTTACCAATGATCTCATTCGCATCTTTGGCGTCCTTAAATTTCTCCACAAATTCACTGGCACCAGAAAAGGCAACTTGGTTAATGTATTTTTTAATCTCTTCGGCAGTCATTCCCAAGCCATTGTCACTAATGGTAATGGTTTTTGCTTTTTCATCCAATTTAACTTCCACCAGTGGTTGACCCACCTCTCCGTTAAACTGCCCTAATGCACCTAAGCGTTTTATTTTTTGTACAGCGTCAACTGCGTTAGAAACTAATTCCCTTAAAAAGATCTCATTGTCCGAATACAGGAATTTCTTGATGATAGGGAAAATGTTTTCAGTGTGTATGGAAATACTTCCTTTTTCTGTTGTCATATTTTAAACTATTTTTTTTGCTTATACCTTTGTTTATCAATGCCTGTTCCAAAATAAAATACAAGTCAAAATGACAGGTGGAGGCGCTCAAACCTTATGGCTTTTATCCAATAATCCGATAAATTGAGGAAGTTTTAATTTTTTTAAGTAGCTACAGTGGTTTTTAGGTACGATAGTCCCGCTTTCCGTTATCATCTTTTTGCTTCAACGCTTGTCATCCCGAGCTTGTCAAAGTATTTGTTTCATTGGTAGCCAATACTTCGATAAATTCAACGTGACATTATATCAAGAACAGTGATAGTAAAAGTATTTCCATTGCTAGAGGGTTGTTAAACTAAGGGTTTGTAAAAAAAAGTTTCTTACAAATAGCTTACATTTTATGGAAATTAGCGCAATATTTAATCCTGAGAATATGAAGATAAGTTTGGTAATATTAGTTTGCTTTTTCTGTATATCGCTATCTGTAAATGCACAAAACCTGAATAGAAAGAGCATTGCGTTTTTGGATTGGTTTTTTAACCAAAACAAGGGAATTCAATTGAAAAAAGGGCGTAATTTTTACTTGTCAGGGTTTTCTAAATACCAAATTGAGGGTTTGGAAAAACTTTTTTCCAAAGATACATTGCACCATATGAGGCAAAGCCGTACTGATACACCTCGATTTATATGCTTGTCAAAAAAAGATAAAACCTACATACGTCATCAAATCAAAAAATTAGGCGTGCAACAGTTGCCCAAAGAGATTTTGCCTCAGCTACAATATTTAGCGCCAGATACCATTAAAGCGCTTCCTCAACGATACCTTTTCTGGGAAAGTGCCTATAAGAAAGGAATACACGGTTTTTATGCATTTAATACACCTATATTTTTCGATAATGGAAAATTATGCTTATTTGTTTACGACTATAGCTGTGGTAATTTATGTGGATATGGTACGATTTCTATTTATAAAAAAACAAAAGTGGGCTGGGTGCAATATGTAGAACTCTCCAATTGGATCAGTTAGCTTAGGGATAATAACCTTACAATATTTCAACGTTTTAACTACAAAACAATGCGTATCTTTGCCGCTTCAAATGGAGTACAACGTACACACACTTAAGAATGGCATTCGTATTTTGCATGTTCCTGCAGTTTCGGCAATATCGCATGCCTGTATTTTAATTAATGCCGGTTCCCGTGATGAAGAAGATGCGCAAATGGGTTTGGCACATTTTATAGAACATCTTATTTTTAAACGTACCGAAAAGCGAAACACCATACAGATCCTAAACAGGCTAGAAAGTGTTGGTGCAGATCTTAATGCCTATACTACTAAGGAATACACCTGTGTTCATGCTTCTTTTCTGCATTCCTATCTGGACAGGACTTTAGAACTGTTTAATGATATTGTGTTTCATTCTACCTTTCCAGAAGATGAGATGGAAAAAGAGAAAGGGGTCATACTTGACGAGATTACTTCTTATCTAGATCAGCCTGAAGAGGCTATTAATGATGATTTTGAAGATATGCTCTTTAAAGGACATCAATTGGGACGAAATATATTGGGTACGCCCGAAACGGTGTCCCGTTTGTCTAAAAAGGATATTCGATCGTTTATTCAAAATGAATACCGCACAGATCAGATCGTGATCGCCGTGCTTGGTAATTATCCCTTTAATAAATTGACGAAGTTGGGCGAAAAGTATTATGCTGATGTGCCGGAAAAAACCTCTGCCAATAAAAGAATGGCCCCAACGGTAAATCCGGCTTTTCATCAGGTGATAGATAAGCAAATTTCACAAAGCCATTGTATGATGGGTACACAAGCTTATTCTTTGCATCATCCTTACAAAACAGGTTTGTTGTTGCTGAACAACATTTTTGGGGGCAATGGAATGAGCTCTGTTCTTAACTTACAGTTGAGGGAGAAATATGGCATAGCCTATACTATAGAATCGGCTTATAGTCCATTATCTGATACAGGTATTTTTGCCATTTATTTTGGTACTGATAAGGAAAAGACCGAAAAGGCCATGCAGCTCATTCGTAGGGAAATGACTAAGCTGAAACAGAAGCCATTAACGACTGTTCAATTGCATAAGGCCCAAAATAAATTTATAGGACAGATTGCCTTAGGTGAGGAGAATAGGATTGGACTGATCATCGCTATGGCCAAAAGCCTGTTAGACTATGACAAGATAGATAGTCTACAGACTGTTTTTCATAAGATTCGAGAAGTAAGCACGGAAGATATGGCAAATATTGTAAATGAAGTGTTTGATGAAAAAAAGCTGACGGCTTTGGTTTTCAATCCAATAGACTAGGTTTGTTGCATTTTATAGGTCATTCTAATTTAAAGAAGTGAGCCTATAGGTAACATTAGCCGCCAAAAAAAATCTTTTTCTTACCTTTGTATCATGAACTATTAGGGTTTTAACTATATGTAAAAATCATTTGCCAAGCCCATCATAGCTCATCGACCATTAAAAAATTAAAATACCCTGATGAAATTACCTATTGTAGCTTATGGAGATCCAGTTTTAAAAAAGGTCTGTGGACCAATTGACGAAAGTTATCCTGAATTGAACACCTTGATAGAAAACATGTGGGAAACCATGTACAATGCAAGTGGAGTAGGGTTGGCGGCACCGCAAGTTGGATTGCCTATTCGTTTATTTGTGGTAGACACAGGCGATAATGATGAGGAAGAACGATACAAAAAAGTATTTATCAATGCACAGATCATATCTGAATCTGGTGAACCTTGGGGATTTAATGAAGGTTGTTTGAGTATTCCTGAAATTCGCGAAGAGGTCATGCGAAAACCAAATATTGTCATCAGCTATTACGATGAAAACTGGATGAAACATGAAGATGAGGTGAGCGGTTTCTCGGCCCGTGTGATCCAGCATGAGTATGATCATATAGAAGGAAAGCTGTTTACCGAAAAACTAAGTTTATTGCGTAAACAATTGCTTAAAGGGAAATTAGATAAGATTGCCAAAGGAGAAGTCCGTACGGATTATAAAATGCGTTTTCCAAGGCAGTATAAAAGGAGATAAAAAAAGGCCAAGATTAATCTTGGCCTTTTTGTTAAAAGTAATTAAAGCACAATCAATTTGATATGCTTTTTAAAATCGTGGTCTGCCAAGGTTAAAATATACTGTCCTTTTGGTAGTGATCTTTTTAGGTTCAACTGAAATTGGGAAACTCCAGAGGCGGTATTGAACTCTTCTTCATGTACTATTTGGCCATACAAGCTGATCAGTTTTGTTTTAATAGACTTTCCAGTAAAGTTTTCTAGGTTAAAGTTGATATCTCTTCGTGTAGGATTTGGAAAGGCTTTTGCATCAACTACAATCAGTTCGCTAAAATTAAGAACGGCAGTTTCTGGTGTCGATGCTTTGCCGTCATTGTCGAACTGGGTTAGCTTATAATAATTTATTCCGTTTATTGGCTTATAATCCCATGTGAAATAGGTGCTAATTTCCTTTGTATTGGTTTTTACAGAAGGTTTTTTATCCAGAAAACCAAAAATGCCATTTGCTCCGGCCTTTTCTACCAAAAAATAGTCGTTGTTGGTTTCATTGGCGGTAGACCATTCTATTTTTACCCGATTGCCATTTTTCTTTGCCTTAAAAGCGATCAATTGTACGGGTAAAGTGACGGCATCCGGAACAATGTTGCTGGCTAGGCTTTCATTATTTATGCGATCTAATGAAGTAACAGCATAATAGTAGGGCGTGCCCTGCCCCGGAGACACTGAATTATCCGTATAGGTGGTATTTTCACTTGAAATCACTGCAATTAAATTGGTAGAATTATTAAAGTCGACACTTGGAGAAGTAGAGCGATAAATGGCATATCTCTTTACTTTCTGCAGTTCAATAGAAGTACTGGCAGGGGCTGTCCATGTTAATTTGGTTTTGCCACTGGCCAGACTAGGTGTTAGGTCAGTGGGTTCGGCAGGTGGAACATTATCTATCCAGGTCATGGCAGGAAGTAGGGCAGGTGTATTGTAAAGCTGACGAACTAGATCCATGGCTTCTTTAACGCCTGTTTTAGTGGAGATCAGGTCATGGGAAGTAAAATGAGCGGTGCCCATTATATTTGGGGTACTGGTACGTAAATAACTAATTTGATTTTTGATTTCGTTGATGGAAATTGTAGACGACCAGGCCGATCCATCTGCAGGGTCTACCCTATAGGTAGCCAAACCAATATATAAATGTCGAGCAAAGTTCTGCCTATTCCAGTAGTCGCTTATGTAGTTAAATTTGGCATTGGCTGTAGATTGGCTAAATGCCCAGTACACCTGAGGGATTAAGTAATCAATTAATCCCTGTTCCATCCAATATTTGGTGTCGGCATATTGAACGCTATAATGCTCCGAGCCAGTTGTGTTGGTGGTAGGGCTAACATTAGGCACCGTAAAGTTCCGATAAATTCCAGAGGGCGAGATGCCAAATTTTATCCATGGTTTTAAGGCTTTAATTTTCTCACCAACACCTCTGATCATTAAAGTGACATTATCTCTTCGCCAATTAGCTCTAGAAGTAAAGCCTCGGGGGTCCGATGTAAATTGGGCATTATCATCAGCATCTGAAATGCCTGATAGATAGAAATAATCATCAAAGTGTATACCGTCAATATCATATTTAGTGATGATCTCTTCGATTACATCTACAATATGGCTTCTGACACCTGCAATTCCAGGATTTAAATATTTGGTGGTGCCACTGGTAAGCAACCAGTCTGGATGGTTTCTGGCTACATGGTTTGTGGCGTATGTTGTAGCATAGGTGGAGGAAATCGCAGCTCTATATGGATTTAACCAAGCATGTATTTCCAGCCCCCTTTTGTGAGCTTCGTCAATTGCAAATGCTAAAGGGTCCCACCCGGGATTTTGGCCATAAGTTCCGGTTAACCAATGTGACCATGGAACTAGTGAGCTGTTATAAAGTGCATCTCCCGTTGTCCTAACTTGAAAATAAACAGCATTAATACCTACATCCTTTAACTTGTCCAAAATAGCAATCAATTTTGTTCGTTGCGTAGCAGGAGCATCACTAGCGCTTGGCCAATCGATTCCGTAAACAGTCGATATCCAAGCAGCCCTCAACTCTCTTTTTGGATTTTGTGCATTTGCCACCTCGTGAAATTGCAGGATAATAATAAGCAATACTAAAAGTCTTTTCATTGCCGGTTAGTTTGGTTTTTGCGGTTTTATGCAATGAATATAGTAAAATATTGTTTATTTAAGTGTTTTTGCGGTTTTTTATTGCAGCTTAAGGTGTTTTATGATGTATAAAATTTGGTCAAAATGAAATCTGAGTACTGGATGAGAATTAGGGTTAGCACAGATATCAAACTATAGAAAGGCTTAATATAGCTAGTCAATGCTAATGCTTCAAGAAATAATGATGGTTGTGCTTTTAAGCATTAATTTTGTACATAAAAAAGCATAATGATTATGCTCTACTATTTTAGGGAAACAGCAAGGGAATTGATCATGTACAAAACAAGGTCTTTAAATGCTGGAAGCTATTTTCTTTTATATGTGAATATAAGCTGAGAAGTTACAGGCGAATTATTCTGCGTATTTAGAATTATCAGGTCCTCTCTCCTTATTTCTAGCTGCGTACCATTATTTTTGAGTTGAAAGGCGTTAAAATATTTCCTTTCGCTTATGGTGTAGTTATCTTTAAATTCTTCAATAAAAAATAAAGTATTATTGCTGATGCTGAATTTTGAAGAAGTTGTAGGGAAATCTTTTTGATCACCTTCCCATATTAAATATCTAGCATTTTTATATTTGGTGACAAATTGCTCAACTATGCTGGTTGAAAGATCGTTATTAAGTCCCAACAATATTTTTCCAAATTGTTCTGTTCTCTGAAACGAAGAGTCGGTATTAAAAGTAATATTACAAGCTATGAAATTCTTGAAGGAATCTATAGGTAGCACAATTTGATTTTGGCCTGTAAAGGTAATGCTGCTTAATTCCCAGCTGCCTATTATTGTATTTTCAGTTTCTTTTTTATCTTTTTTACAGGATGATAATACATTTAAAAATATAACGAATGTACTTAAGATGATTATAGATTTTTTATAGGCTATCATAAATGCTTATTTGTCTTCGCTACTTCTGGCTTTATCGCCATTAAAGATTTCCTGCATGAGTTTTCCCCATGCAAAAGGATTTAACAAGGGGTTAGTTTGACGCATGTTGACATTCATCATCCTGTCGAAATTGTAGCGATAATTGCTATTGCTAATTTCCTGCGCATCTCGAGGGAGGGTGAGCTTCATGCCATTTATACTTTGTCGGGATAAATTTTTCTTTGCAATGGCCATATCGTCATCTGCAACTTTCATCGAAAGAAAGTCTTTATTGAATTCTTCTACCGTAGCCCATGGATTAACCCTAACCGTTTGTAGATAAACCACCTCAGACTTCATCTGGATCATAGCCGTGTACTTGTTTTCAACAATTGTTCTGGGCAGTACTAATGTTTTACTGGTAAAACCAACAGCCGAGAAAACTACGGTATCTCCAGGATTAACAATAAAAGAGAAGAAACCCTGGTAGTTTGCAGCATATTTTTGGCCTTTGTTGCTCAGGTTGGTGATGGTAACATAAGGCACAACCATATTGCTGTCAGCATCGGTAACTATGCCCGAAAACTGTACCAATTTGTTAGCCTTGGTTTTGTCTTGGGCAAAAACCGTTGCAACAAACAAAAGCAATATGATGGTCAATGCAAACTTCATCTGTATATATCCTGTTTTTTGGAACGTTTGCTTTAAAGTGCCAATTTATGGTTTTAAACCAAACGCTTATATATTACAAATGTAAATGTAATAGGTTTATATTTTTGGTTAAAATGTGTTAAAGTTATACTTGTTCAGCTAAATCAACCGCAATTACTCCCTTAATTTCAGGAACTTCTTTCATGATCGCTTGTTCAATACCTGCTTTCATGGTCATGAAGCTCATTTTGCAAGAGCCACAATTACCTAATAATTTTACTTTTACGATATGGTCAGGCGTAATTTCTTCAATAGCCACATTTCCCCCATCCGCTATCAAATAAGGTCTGATAGTTTCTAAAGCTCGCTCTACTTGTGCTGTTAAATCCATGTTATTATTTTTTTAAAATATAAAAATAGTAAAAATTTAGCAATTAGCCATTGGTTGCGCATTGCTGATTGAAATTTGTTGGGCAATTTTACCGGCAATTTCTGCAAATGCAATGGCTTGTGGATGGCCTTTCTCCATGGCTATAGGGGTGCCTTTATCACCAGCCTCGGTAATGCTTTGTACTAAGGGAATCTCCCCCAAAAAAGGTACATTAAAGCTTTTTGCCAATTCTTTTCCTCCATCTTTGCCAAAGATGTAATACTTGTTTTCCGGAAGTTCGGCAGGGCTAAAGTATGACATATTCTCTATTACGCCCAAAACAGGGATATTTATTCCCGGCATGCCGAACATGGCCAATCCTTTCCTGGTATCGGCTAGCGCAACCTGTTGGGGAGTGGTTACAATGACAGCGCCAGCAATGGGAAAACTTTGACTAATGGTAATATGTATGTCGCCAGTTCCAGGAGGCAAATCCACTAATAAATAATCTAACTCACCCCAGTCGGCATCATTAAATAATTGTTTAATGGCATTCGAAGCCATTGGTCCGCGCCAAGGCACAGGTTGGTCTGGATCGGAAAAGAACCCAAGAGATAGTAGCTTAATGCCATATTTCTCTATCGGAAGAATTAAGGTTTTCCCATCTGAGGTTTCCTTGGCACTGGGCTTTGCACCCACCAATCCAAACATGATGGGTACAGACGGGCCATAGATATCTGCATCGATCAGGCCAACTTTAGCGCCGTCTGCAGCTAAGGTAACGGCCAAATTACTGGAAACGGTAGACTTGCCTACCCCACCTTTACCAGAAGAAATCAGAATAATGTTCTTAATCGCTTTTAACTGACTGGTGTCAACAGGTTTGGTTACCCTAGAGGTAATGTTGACCTGGATATTTGCTTCTGCATCAACAAAATGTTTGATGGCATTGGTACAGGCATTTTTCAGCATGTCTTTTAGAGGACAGGCAGGAGTAGTAAGCTCTAAGGTAAAAAGAATATTTTTATCGTTGATTTTAACGTCTTTGATCATGTTCAAGGTCACCAGGTCTTTTTTTAAGTCTGGATCTTCAACATGGCGCAAGGCCGCTAAAATTTGTTCTTCGGTAATTATCATCTTCCAAAATTACTAAAACATAGCTATAAATAATTTTGTATCTATCTTTTTGTTGTAATTTTAACACGAAATAAACATTTGCCCTGAGCGTTTGTTAAAGCAATATTTCCTACATTTAGTTTATGCAGCTACCCAAAATAGTAATACCGAAGAAATACTTGAAGATTGGCGCCTGGGTTCTGGGCATTTTTATACTTTTATTAATATCGATAGGGGCTGTAGCTTATAGTAAACGCGAAGCGCTTTTAAAGAAGATGGTGGCAAAGGCCATTGCCAAAGCAGATAAAGATTTTGGGCTGAATGTAAAAATAGCTTCTTTCGGGTTTGAAGGGATGAGTTCTGTGCATATGAGTGGGATCTCGGTGGTACCTAAAGATAGGGATACCTTAACTACCATAAGTGATATTACCATTGGCGTGAAAATATGGCCATTGATTTTTGGTGATGTTAAACTTTCGGCCATAGATCTTAACCATGGCAAGCTCAATGTGGTGATGAGAGACACCCTAACCAATATAGATTTTATTTTAAAGAGAAAAAAGAAAGATAGCACAACGACCACAAACAAGGTGGCATTGAGCGAAATTGCCAGCAATTTACTGAATCAGGTGTTTTATAAAATTCCTGATGATATGGTGGTTAAAGACTTTGTAATGGGATTGAATGATAACGATACAGCCTTTGTAAAGTTTAATACCACAATAGCAACTATAGATGGCGGAAATCTTCAGTCGACCATTAAGGTAAATGATACTGCTGCCATATGGCATTTGAATGGCAAGTTAAACCCTGGCAGCAAAAAGTTAAATGTCATGTTATTTGCAGAGGGCAAAAAGGTAGAACTGCCCTATTTGGAGCGTAAGCTGCAGACCAAGATTAATTTTGATACCGTAAAGACGGAGATGAAAGATGCGAGTTTTAGTGGAAGCGACTATAGAATAGTTGGGTCTTGGTCCATCAAGAATTTGCTTATCAATCAAAAGCGGATCTCGGCTGATGATATTATTGTTCCCGATGCAAAGATTGAAGCGGATATGATTATTGGAGAGAATTTTGTCTGTTTAGATAGCACCTCTACGGTTTATCTAAGAGATGCCTATATCCATCCCTATTTGAAATACACCTTGTCACCCCACAAGATCTATGAAATGAAGCTTAATGCCCAAGAGCAAGATGCCCAAGCCATTTTTTCTTCTTTTCCGGTAGGGCTTTTTGAATCATTGGAAGGGATAAAAGTACAAGGAAAACTAAAGTACAGCTTAGATTTTTATCTGGACACTTCAATACCTGACAGTGTTAAATTTAGTTCTACTTTAACACCGAGTAATTTTAAGGTATTGCAATGGGGGAAAACTGATTTGCAAAAGATAAATTCCGACTTCATATATACTCCTTATGAATATGGTAAGCCAATGCGCAATATTACCATAGGGCCATCAAATCCTAATTTTACCAGGTTGGAAAATATCTCGCCAAATTTTAAAAATGCTTTGTTAACAGCAGAAGATCCTTCATTTTTCAGGCATAAAGGTTTTGTAGAGGAGTCGATCCGCAAATCAATTGCAGTAAACTTTAAAGAGAAGAAATTTAAAAGAGGGGGCAGTACAATTTCCATGCAGCTGGTCAAAAATGTTTTCCTGAGCCGTAAAAAAACACTGGTCAGAAAGGCAGAAGAAATTTTAATCGTGTGGTTGATCGAGAACAATAGATTGGTGAGCAAAGCCAGAATGTTGGAAGTTTATTTTAACATTATCGAGATGGGAAATAATGTTTATGGCATCGGTGAGGCATCGAGATATTATTTTGGTAAATCGCCGGCTGAGCTTAATATTGGCGAAAGCATATTTTTAGCCAATATTGTACCGAAGCCCAAAGCTGCTTTATATAAATTCATGAGCAATGGAGGATTGAAAGAATATTTATTGCCTTATTTCAGGTTTATTGGCGGTACAATGGCCAGAAGGGGACTTACTCCCGCAGATTCTGCTGGCTATGGCTTTTATGATGTACGCCTTAGAGAAGGTTTGAGGCAATACCTGTTGCCAGATTCTACCGTCATAGATACGGCCTCGGTAGATGTGGATGAAGATGGCATGATTACCCCCGAAGGGATGAACGATAAGTCTAAGAGTTTATTCGATAGACTATTCGGCTCTTCTAAAAAAGATACCGTCACAAAAGTACAGCCAGGTCAGGATACGGTTAAAACACGTAAACAATTAAGGCAGGAGCGAAGGGAAGAAAGAAGAAGACAAAGGGAGAAAAATGGATAATAGAATAGCTGTTCATGAAAAGGAGTTTGAACTACTCTTAACCCAAGAAACCATTTACAAGCGCATCAGATTAATGGGTATACAGCTGAATATGGACTATGAAAATAAGAGGCCAATATTCATTGGGGTATTAAATGGAAGTTTTCTTTTTATGGCCGATTTAATGAAGGAAGTAAATATTTCCTGCGAAATGGAATTTATAAAGGTGGCTTCCTATCATGGGACCAATAGTACAGGTACGATCAAAGATGCTTTAGGTATGCCTGAAAACCTAAAAGATAGGGATGTTGTTCTTGTAGAGGATATTATTGATAGCGGGCAGACCATGAAATATATTCTCGGTAGGCTTTATGAACAGTTTCCTGCTTCTGTTGCGGTTTGCACTCTTCTGTTTAAGCCTGCCGCCTTAAAAGAAGAGATAAAGGAGCTTACTTATGTAGGTTTTGAAATTCCTAATGAGTTTGTGGTGGGTTATGGCTTAGATTACGATGGTTTGGGCAGAAACCTTAACCATATTTACCGAGCAATTTAGGCTTTAGGGCAGAGATATTAAATCTTCGCTTTCGCTGATTGTTGGTGCCTACTATTCCGAGCCTCAAGACCTATTTCGTAAGGTAAAAGAAATTTCTTAGCTACTTGCCATCTCCAACTGGCGTTTAATTTGGTCTTAAATGCTTGTTTTACCATTGTTGTGTTTAATCAGAACATCAGGCAGTGGTAAAATAGACCTGATTGGATCGAATATACAGCCCAAATAATGGGCAAGTAAAGCGAAAAGCAGGAATATATTAAATAGCACTACTGTTTTTGCTCTTCAAAAAAGTAGGGCATAGAGGAATAACTAACTTTTTAGATTCCTTACTTCACTCCGAATGAAAAAAAAGTCCCCCAACAATATGCTGAGGGACTTGGTCTTTATTCTTTATGCTATTTCAGCTCTTTGCTTTAAGCCTTCAGCTTATTTGGACAAATACATCGATTTATCTTTAACCAGTTTTCGGAAGTAAGGATCTTCCAAATCTTTGATGAAACGAATGGCTTCACCGGTTGATTTCATCTCTGGACCTAATTCTTTGGCCACTTCAGGGAACTTTTCATAAGAGAACACAGGTTCTTTAATGGCAAATCCTTTTAGCTTACGCTCGATATTAAAGTCTTTTAACTTGTTCACGCCAAGCATAATTCTAGCTGCAATATTGATGTAAGGCACATCGTAAGCTTTGGCAATAAAAGGTACCGTACGTGAAGCACGAGGGTTGGCCTCAATTACATATACTTTATCATCTTTAACTGCAAATTGAATATTTAACAAGCCAATTACATTTAATGCCTTTGCAATTTTCTTCGAGTAGTTTTCCATGTCGGCAATTACCTTGTCAGACAAGCTGAAAGGGGGAAGTACAGCACTTGAATCTCCCGAGTGTATACCTGCAGGCTCAATATGCTCCATTAAACCAACAATGTGTACATCGGTACCATCACAAATCGAATCTGACTCGGTTTCTTCTGCCCTATCTAAGAAGTGGTCAATCAATACGCGGTTGCCAGGCAGATCGCCCAACAACTTCACTACTGCTTTTTCCAAGTCTTCGTCGTTAATGACGATGCTCATCCCTTGTCCACCTAATACATAACTAGGACGCACCAATACGGGGTAGCCTACTTCGTTAGCCACTTTGATTGCTTCCTCGGCATTTTCAGCAACACCGTATCTCGGATAAGGAATCTCTAATTCTTTCAATAAATCGGAGAAACTACCACGGTCTTCGGCAATATCCATGTCCTCGTACGAAGTGCCAATAATGCGGATATTGTTTTCATGTAGCTTCTCGGCCATTTTCAAGGCAGTTTGGCCTCCTAATTGAACAATTACACCGAGTGGGTTTTCAAGGTCGATGATTTCACGAACATGCTCCCAGAAAACAGGCTCGAAATAAAGTTTGTCGGCCATGTTAAAATCTGTGCTTACCGTTTCTGGGTTACAGTTAATCATGATCGCTTCGAAACCATTTTCTTTGGCCGCTAATAAACCGTGTACACAAGAATAATCAAATTCGATACCTTGGCCAATACGGTTAGGACCAGAGCCTAACACAATTACTTTCTTCCTGTCGGAAACGATAGATTCGTTAGTGCCAAGTTCATCTCCATCAGATAAAACTTCTCCGCTAACTAAAGAAATTTGTTGAGGAGCTTCTTCAAAGGTAGAGTAGAAGTAAGGTGTTTGTGCAGCAAACTCGGCAGCACAAGTGTCAACCATTTTGTAAGCTCTTTTAATGTTCAGCTCCTTACGGCGGTTGTAAACATCATCTTCAGTTACATTGCCTAAAATGAAGGCAATTTGTATATCAGAGAAACCTTTCTGCTTCAGGTTGAAGAAGAAATCTCTTGGGATGTTGGTTAACGAATAACGTTTTAGTTCGGTTTCTAAAGCGACTAGCTCTTGTATTTGATTTAAGAACCATTTATCAATTCTAGTTACCTTGCGGATAGATTCTAGTGGTACGCCCATGCTCATGGCATCTTTAATCAAGAATACTCGATTCCAGCTTGGGTGCTGTAGGCCATACATAATTTCTTCGATGTCACGTTTCTGACGACCATCTGAACCAATACCAGCACGGCCAATCTCTAAACTCTGACAAGCTTTTTGCAAGGCCTCGATAAAGCTGCGGCCAATGCCCATTACCTCACCCACAGCTTTCATCTGTAAGCCAAGCTCCATGTTGGCACCTTTAAATTTATCGAAGTTAAAACGAGGTATTTTTACAATGACGTAGTCTAGAGTTGGCTCAAAATAAGCCGAAGTGGTTTTGGTGATTTGATTTTCAATCTCATCTAAATTGTAACCGATAGCCAATTTAGCTGCAATTTTAGCAATCGGATATCCAGTTGCCTTACTTGCTAACGCTGATGAACGAGATACACGAGGATTGATCTCTATGGCAATAATTTCGTCGTTATCTGGGTTGACCGAGAATTGTACGTTGCAACCACCAGCGAAATTACCAATGGCTCGCATCATTTTAATGGCCTGGTTACGCATCTCTTGGTAGCAACGATCAGACAATGTCATCGCAGGAGCCACTGTGATCGAGTCTCCGGTGTGGATGCCCATTGGGTCAAAGTTTTCGATAGAACAAATGATAATTACGTTATCATTACTGTCTCTCAACAGTTCCAATTCATACTCTTTCCATCCCAAAACGGCCTGTTCTACGAGAACTTCATGAGTTGGCGAAGCTTCTAATCCACGTTTGAGCGCTGCATCAAAATCTTCTTTTCTGTGAACAAAACCGCCTCCAGAACCACCAAGTGTATATGAAGGGCGGATTACCAAAGGAAAGCCTATGATCTGTGCCGCTTCCTTGCCCTCTAAAAATGAGTTGGCAATTTTAGAAGTAGCTACGCCAACGCCTATGTCGACCATTAACTGGCGGAAAGACTCCCTGTTTTCAGTCTTATCAATCGCAGCAACATCAACACCGATAATTCTTACATTATGGTTTTTCCATAAACCTCTTTCCTCAGCGTCAACACAAAGGTTTAAGGCGGTTTGTCCACCCATGGTAGGCAGAACTGCATCAATTGTGGGTAGATTAGGGTTGTTTTTGTGTTCAATTAAAATCTCTTCAATCGACTCGAGTGTTAGCGGTTTTAAATAAACATGGTCACCAATTACCTTGTCGGTCATAATGGTGGCTGGATTGGAATTAATAATGGAAACCTTAATTCCTTCTTCTTTTAAAGAAAGTGCGGCTTGAGAACCAGAGTAGTCAAATTCGCAGGCTTGTCCGATAATAATGGGGCCAGATCCGATAATTAATACTGAATTGATGGAAGTGTCTTTAGGCATGTGGGTTTTTAAAAAAAAGTCTAAAGTGATAGTCTAATTGACCGATAGCTGGGAGAATTCCTCTTGCTATAGAAACGAAAATCCCAACATCTCTGTCGGGATGCAAAGATACGGTTTCGTAGCTAATTTATTAATGATTATTTTAAAATATATTCTGGTGGAAGATATAGTATAGCCAAATCAATAAATAAATCTTCGGTAAAAGGAGCTTAAGCTGTTTAACCGCCTATATATGCTATAAAACCGACCAAACTTTTTTTGCTAAAAGCGAAGGTTATGGTAGGTCCGTAAGGGTTGCCATAATGCCAGATGGTATATTGCCCGTGGCAGGCCAGGTAAGAGGAGTGATTTGGCGAGTGGCGATGAGATTTTTTGTTTAACTTATTGGTTTTTAGGTTTTTATTTATGTATGTTTTACTGTACACTGTCTGTTAAATAGGGCTATCACATGTACGCCAGATGCCAAAATGTGCTGCCATAATTAACATAATATGTTAATATTAACTTGACCTAAAAATAGGATAGTGTGCTTTAAACACCCTCATTATCCTTAAAAGGTCATGTTAACGTCATGAAATGGGGCTTTTTAAATTATTGGCAAAAATGTTGTAATAAAAGTAAACAAATAGAGTTTTATTATTGTTAGTAAAACAGATTGATGGTTGAGACATCAATTAAATTTTGAAAAATTGATCTAAAGCATCCTCGAAAGAGGGTATTCTTCATAAATAGTTTGTTTGGTTTATTTTCCGGTAGGGGTTGTTCCCTACCGGATTTCTTTTTTATAGACCTTATTTTTCCAGTTTAAACTCAAGAGTATTTTATACTTTTGGTACGTGTTACTTCTTATACTATCGATGAAGGAAAGTTTACAGCAGTTTTTTTTAGGAACTGGAGCTTTAGAGTGGGCAGGTGTTTTTACGGGACTTTTATGCGTTTGGCTCGCTGCGAAAAATAACATATGGAACTGGCCAATTGCAATTGTCAGCGTATCTATTTATATCTTTATCTTTTTTGAAAGTAAGCTTTATGCTGATATGGGGCTGCAATTCTACTTTTTTGCCATGAATATTTATGGATGGTATTATTGGAGTAAGACAAAAGATGATCCAAGTTTGGAAAGACCAATTAGCTTAATGAGCAGGAAAGAATGGCTTGGGTCAGTAATAGCCATTGGTATTTTTACCATATTGTTGGGTACCACCCTGCATAGACAAACGGATGCCTCTTTTCCGTTTATCGACAGTTTTTGTACAGCTTGCAGCTTAATAGCCCAGGTGTTCTTGGCAAGAAGGGTATTGCATAATTGGTTGATCTGGATTTTTGTGGACATTATTTATGTAGGTGTATATTTCTCTAAAGGATTATATCCAACGGGATTAATGTATGCGGTGTATATTTTTATTGCCGCTATGGGCTATAGAGATTGGAGAAAAATTTATCGTGAACAGAAGAATTAGAAAAATTGCCATTGTAGGCCCTGAAAGCACAGGGAAATCTACTATTTCTGCGCAATTGGCTAAATACTATCAAGTAGCCTGGGTACCGGAATATGCCAGATATTATTGTGCAGCACTTACCGAGGCCTGTACGCTACAGGATGAGGTTAATATGTTTCATGGACAGGTGGCTTTAGAGGAATCGGTGCTGTCTATGGTAGAAACAGATTTCATTATCTGCGACACCACTTTTCTTACCGTAAAAATTTGGAGTGATGCTTTTTTTGGGGAAACACCACAGGTTGTTTTAGATGCGCTAAAAGAAAGGCCCTATGATTTTTATGTGCTATTAGATATCGATCTGCCTTGGCAAGATGACCCATTAAGGGATTTTCCCAACCAAAGGGAACATTTTATGGAGGTTTGGCATCGCGAGCTAAAGGTATTGAATGCCAATTATCAAGTAGTTTCGGGTCTGGACGATGACCGATTTAATAATGCCATTGCTGCAATTGATCACTTTCTGCTGAATGTCGTAGATTAACTGATGCTGAACAGACGTAGCTAAATCTCCTTATTAACAGGAACGGTTTGGCTATTCAAAAAAAATAATACCTTTGTAGCATCAATAAGGGGTGCCTTGTTTTGCATAAAACACAAATAAAGGCTGAGAACATACCCATTTTAAGTAAAAAGTGAAAAGCAAAAAGTTTGAACAACTCAGACTTTGAACTTTAAACCTTAAACTTAAATGCACCTGATCCAGATAATGCTGGCGTAGGGAATGGTTTATGGAGTTTAACTAAAGTCGGGAGTAACCCCTACTGTCGGCAGGTTTAACTAAAAACAACAAAAAGTTGAAAAAATTAATGATCGCAGCGTTAGCTGTAGTTTTGTGTCCTGTTTTTTCGTGGGCTCAATTCAAAATTTCAGGAAAAATTACTGAAACAAATGGTAGGGCACTTTCTGGTGCAAGTATCAGGTTAAAAAACAAATTGTTTACGGCAGCCAGCAATAGCGCAGGTCTTTATGAGTTTAGCAATTTGCCGGCAGGAAATTATCAGATTGTAGTGAGTTATTTGGGCTTTGCTACGCAAGAAAAGAATATTCAGCTTTCTGGTCATGTTACGGCAGACTTTACCCTGAGCCCTTTGGCTTTTGTGGCAGATGAAGTGGTGGTCAGTGCAACAAGGGTTGCCAAAAATGCAGCATTTACTTATAAAAATCTTACAAGAGCCGATTTAGAGAAGGTAAATCAAGGTCAGGATTTGCCTTATTTATTGAATCAAACCCCCTCTGTAGTGGTGACTTCAGATGCGGGTGCGGGAATCGGCTATACAGGTCTGAGGATAAGGGGTAGCGATGCTACAAGGATCAATGTGACCTTGAATGGCATTCCTTTAAATGATGCGGAAAGCCAAGGTAGTTTCTTTATCAACTTGCCCGATTTGGCTTCTTCTGTTGATAATATACAAATCCAGCGGGGCGTAGGAACTTCTACCAACGGGGCAGGAGCCTTTGGCGCAAGTTTAAATATACAAACGACTACGCGTAGGGATTCGGCCTATGCTGAACTGAATAATACTTATGGTTCGTACGAAACTTGGAGAAACACGGTAAGCGCAGGAACTGGTTTGATTAATAATAAGTTTAGTTTTGATGCACGTTTGTCGAGGATTAAGTCTGATGGCTATGTAGATAGGGCTTCGTCGAACTTGAAATCTTTTTTTGTAACGGGTGCTTATTATGGTAAAAATGATATTTTACGTTTAAATGTATTCAGCGGAACGGAGAAAACTTATCAAGCTTGGAATGGTATTAGTGAAGAAATGTTGCAGACTAACCGTAGGCATAACGATTTTACGTACGATAATCAAACGGATAACTACCAACAGGATCACTATCAGTTATTTTATACCCGTAATATTACGAAGCAATTGGTCGCTAATGCAGCTTTGCATTATACCTATGGTAGAGGCTATTATGAAGAGTTTAAGAAAGATAGAACGTTGTCAGACTATCAGATAGATCCGGTTATAATTGGAGGGACCACCATCTCTAAATCTGATTTGGTGCGTCGTTTATGGTTGGACAACGATTTTTATGGATTGACCTATTCGTTGACATACACGCCAAAAACTAACTTGAATTTTACTTTGGGCGGAGCTTATAATCGCTATGATGGTAAACACTTTGATGAAGTAATTTGGGCGCAGTTTGCTAATTATAATGGAAGTGGTTCTATTAGACATAGGTATGACGATAATGATGCTTTTAAGAGCGATTTCAATATTTTTGGTAGAGTAAGCTATCAGCTAGGCCAGTTGAATATATTTGCTGATTTGCAGTACCGGAATATTTTCTATTCTTACTTTGGCCTAGATGAAAATGCAGATCCTGGCCAACAGCGTGCCCGTCTGGAATTTTTTAACCCCAAATTCGGTTTAACCTATAACCTAACGGACAAGAGCAATGTATATGCTTCAGTTGCAGTGGGGAATAAGGAGCCTAATCGCAGAGACTTTACCGATTCGAATGTAAATACACGTCCCAAACATGAAAATTTAACCGATATTGAGTTTGGCTATAGAACTCAATTGGCCAAACTAACAGCTGGCATAAATGGTTTTGCCATGTTGTACAAAGATCAGCTTATCAATACAGGCAAATTAAATGATGTAGGAGGGCAAACCCGTCAAAATGTGCCAAACAGTTATAGGATAGGTTTAGAATTCGATGCCCGTTGGCAGATCGTTAAAAACTTCTCGTGGACGGCAACGGCTACCTTAAGTCAAAGCAAGATCAAAAACTTTACGGAATATGTTTATGATGATACCATAGATGGGGATTTGTTGACTTTTGATTATAACAATACCAATATTGCTTACTCCCCAAAAATTGTGGCTTCAAATGAATTTGCTTATTCGTATAAAAATGCGGGGATAGCTTTAATCAGTAAATATGTAGGTGAACAGAACTTAGATAATACTTCTGCTAGTGATCGGGTTTTGGATGCCTTCTTCGTGAACGATGTGCGTTTAACCTATAATCTATCTTTGCCTGGTATTAAAAATGTAGGCTTAAACTTTTTGGTGAACAATATTTTTAATGTAAGGTATGAGTCAAATGGTGGAAGCGGGGCCTATTTATCGAACGGAGATTTTGGTCGATATAAGTACTTTTACCCACAAGCTACACGTAATTTCTTGTTGAGCTTGAACTTGAAATTTTAGTTTGATAGAGCGGTCGTCATTTCGAGCATAAAGTAGTGGGCCGAGAAACCCATAAACCTCGTAGGTTTTAGATCTACGAGGTTTTCTTTTAAGTTACTTCTTCAACGGCTGCAAAAGATATTCTAGCCCATTAAGTTTGATCTCATAAAGTGTACCCAGCAACATCCCTAATTTTCCAGCGGGAAAACCTTTTTCATTGTACCATACTAAATAGGGCTCTGGCAAATCACACAACAGCCTGCCTTGATATTTGCCATAAGGCATTCGCATGGTCACCAAGTCCTTCAAAAGTTGTGGGTTCATGGTTTAAAGGTAGACATTTTTAGGGAAGGGGCAGTATTTCAATTCAGGAACAGTTCGCTTATAAATATAACTATACGTTATATTTATAATGATTTATTATAATTTTTTACGAGTTTTGCACTAAACTAAAAAAGAATTAAATGACAATACATAAAGAAGGATACACCTCCATTGCGCTAACCGTACTTTTTATATTTGTAATCAATGCATTTGTAGATTACAAATTTGCAGATATTACTTGGCTGAGATGGTTTGTCTATATTCTATCGTTTGCGCTATTTGTTATTGTACTACAGTTTTTTAGAAATCCGAAGCGTACTTTTACCAACGGTAATAACCTGATTATTTGTCCTGCAGATGGCAAGGTAGTGGTGATTGAAGAGACTGAAGAAGGAGAATATTTTAAAGATAGGCGCCTACAGGTTTCCATCTTTATGTCTCCCGTAAATGTTCATATCAACCGAAATCCCATTTCTGGAGTAGTTAAGTTTTTTAAATATCACCCGGGTAAGTATTTGGCTGCTTGGAATCCAAAATCGAGTACAGAGAATGAACGTACAACAGTGGTGGTGGAGCATCAAAATGGAACACCTGTATTGTTCCGTCAAATTGCAGGAGCTTTGGCCCGTCGTATTGTTTGGTATGTGAAAGAAGGTGACCAAGTAGTGCAGAATGAACAATTCGGCTTTATCAAATTTGGTTCTAGAGTTGATATCTTCCTCCCTTTAGGTACTAAGGTTAATCTAGAATTGGATCAAGTGGTAAAAGGTGGCATTACTGTGCTTGGAGAATTAAGCTAAAAAATTAATCGGCAGCGATATAAAGCCTCGTGAGTTTGAAACTCAAGAGGCTTTTTTGTGGTTTCCCTTGGTCTTCGAATTAATAGTGAGCTAAAGCTGGTTTAAAAGCTGATGCTGAAATAAATCCGATAGGTATCGGATCAGCATGATGGATTTTGCAAATGTAACACCACTCTGACCTGTAGCAAAGAGCTATAAATAAATTTATTTTTAGGGCTTGTCATAGACATGAAAATGCTTTTGCATAAAATTACTCCGTTACTTGGAATGGCGTAAAATGTAAAAAAGATTGAAACGAAAAGCCCGACTAAAATTAATCGGGCTTTTATAATTGGCTTTCTAAACAAAAGATTACTTACCTGCGGGCGCTGTATTTTCGCCTACGGTACGTTGTGTTGGGTATGCAAATTCAGATCCATTGCGTTGTACAATCTCAATGATCTTAAAATTAGCTTCTTCCTTGATTTTTAACAGGTCAAACTCTTTTTTCATTGGAACTAAATAGATGATTTGCACCTTTAATGATGAATCGCCGAAAGAGTCGAGGGCAACAGTGCCATCCGTAATACCGGGATGTTCCTTTAAATAACGGTTAATCTCTTCAATGATTTTCTTTACGGATTCGGAACTGGTCTCGTAGGTTAGGCCGATATCGAACTTTACCCGACGGGCGTTGCGCATGGTAATATTCTCTAGCACACCGTCTATCATCGATCTATTGGGAATTACATAGGTTGTTTTGTCTGTGCTACGCAACACAGTGCTTCTGAAGCCTACACGCTCTATAGTGCCCTCAACACCATCTACCTTTACCACATCGCCAACGGTAAAGGGTTTGTCCATAAAGATCAGGAAAGAACCTAACAGGTTTTCCAAGCTTTCTTTGGCAGCCATGGCTATGGCAATACCTCCAATACCCAAGCCAGTTATGAGACTTACTGCATTTACTTCAAAAACATAACCCAATAGTACGAAGAAACCAATAAAAGCGATGATGAACTTTAACAGCTCCTTGATAAAAGGTACAAGCTGATCGTCGGATTTGTTTTTGGTCTTAGCGGCACGTACCAAAAGTACATGGGCAATAAAATCGACCATTCTAAGTACAATCCAGAAAATAGACAGAATGATCAGGAAAAGAAAAATCTTGTCAATGAATTCGCCAATGGTAAAAGCTTCATTTATTTTTACTTTATCTACTATTTTTTTATAATGGAAAAAAGTAACTTCTAATGGATGCTTTAGCTGGTTAATGGCAATGTATAGGGTAGAAAGTGTAATGAAAAACTCTATTGGCTTTAACAGCAGCGATATAAAGGTTTCGGAATTAACCTCGTCGGCAAATTTTTTGAAGAGTTTGAAAACCAGCTTACTAAGTAAGCGGGATACTATTCTTTTAAAGAAAAGACCTATCAGGATGATAGCTGCAAAAATGCAATACTGCTTTATGGTATTGCCCCAAAAGATTTGTTCGAAAAAGTTAACTTCCATTATACTAATTGTTTTAATGCAATTTCAAAAGCAGTTCTTGATAAATTTATTTTTTTGTTCGAATTCTGGTGTATTGCTTTTAAGGCATTGTAGATAATGTTGGAAGCATCTGAAAAGATGGCATCATCACTCATTTCTACGTTACGTTGCATGAGATAGGCAAATACCCTAGCCATGCCACAATTGGCAATAAAGTCTGGAATAACGGCAAGGTGATTGTCGGCATGCTCCATAATACTACCGAAAAAGATTTCCTTATCTGCAAATGGCACATTGGCACCACATGCGATCACTTCTATGCCACCTTTGATCAATTGATCTACTTCATTTTGTTTGACTAACCTGGAGGCTGCGGCTGGTACAAAAATTTCTGCACCCATTCCCCATATTTTTTCATTGGCTTCATCAAAAGAAAGTAAGTGTTCGGAAACTAAGGTGTTGTTGACCCGATTATTGAATAATTCGGCAATTGTAGATGGTGTGAAGCCTTTTGGGTCGATTAAACCGCCAACGCGATCAATGATGCCAACTATTTTAACACCTTGTTGTGATAGGTAATAGCCTGCGGCAGCAGCTACATTGCCCCAGCCTTGTATAATGGCCCGTTTCCCATGGAGTTCACCACCCCAGATATGGTAAAAATGTTTAATGGATTCGGCAACGCCATAACCCGTAATCATATCGGCCACTTTGTACTTTCTCTTGATGTCGGGCGTATAGCTTAAATCTTCAAGGACTTTTGAAACGCCATAGCGTAATTGTCCAATTTGATGGATACGTTCATTTTCCCTAGCTTGATAATGGCCGTTAATTACACCTTCCTGAGGATGCCAAAGGCCATAGTTTTCGGTAATGGGAATAACTTCATGTATCTCGTCGATGTTTAGATCGCCCCCAGTGCCATAATAACTTTTCAATAATGGCATTACGGCTTTGTACCAACGTTCAAGCACTCCTTTTTTGCGCGGATCGGCAGGGTCGAAATTAATGCCCGATTTGGCACCGCCAATGGGTGGTCCTGAGACGGTGAACTTCACTTCCATGGTTTTTGCCAGGGATTCTACTTCTCTTTTATCCAGGCCCTTTCTCATTCGGGTACCACCACCGGCTGCACCACCACGTAACGAATTGATCACAACCCATCCTTCGGCTTCCGATTCTTTATCTTTCCATTCAAAAACAATTTCCGGTTGTTTTTCTTCGTACTTTTTTAAAAGTTCTTTCATTATTATTGGTCTCTATTTGGTACCTGCAAAGATATAAACAAAAAAACCTCCACGAAGTTAATCGTGAAGGTTATATGTTTTGTTTTAAGAAAAATTACTTTCTTAAAGATTTGATACGTGCTGCTTTACCAGTTAAGCTGCGTAGATAGAACAATTTAGCTCTACGAACTTTACCGTGACTGTTGACTTCAACTTTCTCTATGTTTGGAGAACTGAAAGGAAAGATACGTTCCACACCAACGCCATTGCTAATTTTACGTACTGTAAAAGTTTCGTTGGCACCAGCACTGTTGCGTTGAATAACAACACCTTGGTAAATTTGGATACGCTCTTTGTTACCCTCGCGAATTTTATAGTGGACACTAATGGTATCTCCTGATTTGAAAGAAGGAAATTCTTTTTTAGTGCTTACCTGTTCTTCTACAAATTTTACTAAATCCATGATTTTAAGCTATTAAGCCGATTTTTGTATTGTTTAAAATCGGACTGCAATATTAGGAAATATATTTTGAAAATAAAAGCGAATATTAAAAATATTTGAAAATGTATATTTTCCTCTTTTCAAATGGTTTATGTTTTACTTTAAAAGGTCTGGCCTCCGTTGTTGGGTACGTTTAAGGGCTTCTTCATGACGCCACTCATTTATCTTAGCTTCGTGGCCACTTAATAATACATCTGGTACCCTATGTCCTTGCCAATCTGCTGGTCTAGTGTAGATGGGGGCATCTAATAATTCTCCTTGAAAGCTGTCCGATAAAGCAGAGGTCTCATCATTGAGTACACCAGGGATTAACCTGGTTACCGCATCTACCAAAACGGCAGCAGGTAATTCTCCGCCAGACAGTACATAATCGCCAATAGAGATTTCTCGAGTTACGTAGATATCCCTTATGCGTTGATCAATACCCTTGTAATGCCCACATAAAATAATGATGTTCTTTTTTATAGATAGGCCATTGGCGATGGTCTGATTTAGCGTTTCCCCATCAGGGCTCATGAAAATCACCTCATCGTAGCTGCGTTCGCACTTTAGTTTTTCGATGCAGGCGGCAAAGGGAGGAATGCTCATGACCATGCCACTGCCACCGCCATAAGGATAGTCGTCTACACTTTTTTGCTTGTTAGTGGCATAGTCACGTAGATTGTGTACTACAATTTCGGCAATACCTTTAGTCTGGGCCCTTTGTAAAATAGAATGGGCAAAAGGACTGGTTAACAAGTCGGGTAATACAGAGATAATATCAAAACGCATGGGGCAAATATACGGCATTGCAAGAAGTTTAACGTAATTTCTAAAAAGCATTAACGATAGAAGTAAAGAGATGAGCTGCGATATTTTAAAAGCGATTATAAATTTGTTTTTATGTTAAAGTCATTATATTTGGTTTACCAATTTTTGGTCAACCAAATATACCTTTCATGAAACCAATTAGTTACTTTTTAACAGGGCTTCTGTTTTTGCAGTTGTCTTCGCTGGCGCAAACTGTTATCAAAACATCGTTCGAATCACCAATCTATGCTTTGGGGGGAATAAATGGCCAAGGTTTATGGACGGTAGCGGCAGGGAATTCCATAGTGAGCAACTCAAAAGCAAAAACGGGAACTAATAGTTTAAACTTTAGTAATGCATCATCTGCGTTATTAGTCAATTACAACGCCTATTCTGGTGTAGAAACAGGTATTAGAGAGGTGTTTTATACGGATATGTGGATCAACCCTGTTTCTTTTGTTACTAAAGGCATCTACTTGACCGCATATGACCAGTATGGAGGTAGTTTAAAAAGAATTTACGTGGTTGAATTCACTGTCGATAATAAAATTAGGGTATCAAATGGGAGTTCTTTTGTGGATGTAGGTACTTGGGCAAGCAATAGCTGGCTCAGGATCTCAATAAAAACAGACCTTGTATCCGAAAAATTTCGGATAGCTCTTAATGGGATGTTAAATGCTACTGAGTTTTCGTTAAGAGAAGCCTATAATCCAACAGTGAGCGGAAATAGGGCTGCTGTTTTTAAGGAGTTTCATGCTTTAAGAATTAATCACACCACCGATACGCAGGTGGCCAGTTCTGATTTCGCTATTGATGATGTTTATATAGGTAAAAATCCAATTGCCGATATTTCATTTTTATCATCGCCAACAGCCAGAATTATTAATGTTGAACAACCGAGCTATGGTACCATTAACCTAAGTCCTTCTCAGACTAGTTATCAGGTTAATGATCAGGTTACCGCTACATTAACCTTACCGCAAGGTTATATTAATAACGGTTGGACTGGAGATTTATCTGGCACGGAATTGACCAAAACATTTAACATTGCCACCAATATGGTTATTGGGGCCAATGTAGCTGTAGATCATACCGCTCCTCCTGCAGACTATACCGTTACGGTAGTGCAACCTTCAAATGGCTTGATCACCTTATCGCCAACTTCAACAAATGGTAAGTATTCTAGTGAAACTACAGTTACTGCTACAATTACGACAGCGTCATGTTATCAGCTTAATGGTTGGACAGGAAGCTTATCTGGTACTCAGGTATCAAAAACGTTTATCGTCACTTCCGACATGTCTATTGGGGCAACGGTGGACATTAACACTACACCTGGAATCACTCGTAACGTAAGTACCGTAGCCGAATTTAAGGCCGCGCTTTCGGCAATGAATCCTGGCGATGTTATTTTGGTGGAAAACGGCACCTATGATTTAAGCAGCTTAACCATTAACCGTTCCGCTTGTCCCAATCGGCCAATCCTCATCAAAGCTAAAAACCAGGGGCAAGCGATATTAAATGGCGCAACTGCTCTTGTTTTAGATGGACTCCAGTATTTGACCCTACAAGGGTTCTCGTTTAAAAGTGCAAATGTTGGAACGGGAATTAAAATGTTAAACTGCAGCAGGGTTAGCATTACGAGAAATAGTTTTGCTCTTGATGAAACAAATATAGCTTCCTGCAATTGGCTTTATATTGGCGATACTTTTGGAAGTACAGCCCCCTTAAAATCTGGGCATAACAAGATTGATTATAATTTATTCGAAGGGAAAACGAAATCGGGCAAGTTTATACTGTTAGATGGAAATATCAATCAGCAAACCCAACATGATACGATTAGCTATAATATTTTTAGGAATAATGGCCCAAGGGAAGAAAATGAAAAGGAAACCATTCGTATCGGCGTAAGCACACTTTCTCAAAGTAACGGTTACACTGTAGTAGAATATAATCTTTTTGAAGATTGTGACGGCGATCCGGAAATTGTATCGGTAAAGTCTTTTGCGAATACCATAAGATATAATACTTTCAGGAGGTCCTTAGGTACGTTATGTTTGCGACAGGGCAATAATAGCGTGGTAGAGGGAAATTATTTCTTCGGAGAGGGAAAAACAGCAAGTTATACCAATGAGAATGGCAATACCAGCATTATTGGCTGTGGTGGTGTTAGGGTTTATGGCAAAAATCATAAAATTTTCAATAACTATTTTTCAGGTCTAACGGGAAGTGTTTTCGATGCTGCAATTACCATTACCAATGGCGATGCATTTAACGTGGAAAATCCGACAGATTTGGCTAAGCACTATGTGCCAGAAGAGGTTGTGGTTGCCTTTAATACTTTTGTGAACAATAAATCGAATATCGAGATCGGCTATAAATATGATAAGGCCCCGATTAATTGCTTGATCACAAATAATGTGGTGGTGGAAGATGCCACTCAAATTGTAAAGGCTTACAGTACCGCTTCTTTAGCTGGCGTGGCTTTTAGTAATAACATCATGTATACCACTAATACAGCTACCATTGGTATCACCGTCCCCGAAGTACAAATTAAAAATATCAATCCGTTATTAGAGCAGCCTAATTGTAATGGTACTGGTTGCGAATTAAAAAAAACCAATAAAGTTTTACGCTTAAGTTCGGCTAGTCCTGCGATTAATGCTTCGGTCGGCTCGTTTAGTTATGTTCTAAAAGATAACGAAAGTCAAGGTAGAAATGGGGTAGCCGATATTGGGGCAGATGAGTATGACAGAGAAAATGCAATTCTGATCAGTGCGTTGGATGAAGATAATGTTGGACCTAATGCGGTAGCCTTCTCCTATAATTATTTCAATACATTGCCAGTAAAGATATTGTCATTTAATGCCATTTATAACAAACAACAGGTAAACTTAAATTGGCATGTTGCATCGCAAGTAAATGTAAAGCGTTATGAACTAGAATGGCGTACAGATTTTACTGATTATAAAAAAGTGGCAGAGCAGCTGGCAGTTGAAAACAAGTTCGTTTACCAAGCTAGGCATTCTTCGCCGGTAACGGGCAATAATTATTATCGCCTTAAAGCAGTGGATGAAGATGGTAAATTTGATTACTCAGTGGAGAAAGTGGTTAAAATTCTAAGTAATCAGTCTGTACTAATTTATCCAAACCCAGCTAGTAAAGACGTTACTGTAAACTTAGGATACATTCCAACAAATTATGCTAAAGTAGTTTTCGTTAACTCCATTGGCGTGATTGTTTTTGAAGCCGTAATTAGAGGGGTGTCATGGTATACGGTTCCAGTGGACTTGTTTGCTGCAGGACTATATTTTGTGCGAGTTATAGAAACCAATAAACCGGCAGTTTCGTTGCCTTTAATTATTGCCCATTAAAAGCAGATATGCTAGGTAGTCCATTGATCATGTACAATGGCTACCAAATAATAATTACCTTGATACAGTTTAAAAACCAAACGAAGGCTTGCCCAGTCCATGCCGGCATATTCTTCATCAAAACCGCTAAAGTAATATTCGATAAATGGATACTTCGGGAAAATCTCGTTCAAGTTATTTAAGGAATTTCCCTTGCCTATAATTTGGTTGTAGGCTGTTTTTTCTGCATTTAAGAAGTCTACATTGTAAACGAACTTGTTCATGTATTGGGCTATGGTTAAATCTATAGGCTCTCCAGATCCATCATAATTTCCCCAGTTAATGTTCCTTTTATCTTTAACCAACTGTATGAATTCTGTCTTGGTTAATTTTTTGGCCGTCTTGATATCTATAAAACCGTAGGGAGAAAACAATGTCTTTTCTGTGGGATGGAAGTAAGCCGCTAGCGTAGTATAATCTTTGGCCTTTAAGGTAGTGAGAATTTCTGTAGCAATCGTTTTTAACGTTTCTTCATTAGCTACAGTATCGGTGATTTTTGTAGTTTTAATAGTATCTGTCGACAAAGAAGAATCTGCTAACTTATCCGATCTATGGCAGCTAGAAGTTAAAATAAAAAATATTCCAATCCAAAATAGATATAGCGATTTCATGATTGTACAACTGAAATAAGGCCAATTTTGTTTGCTAAGCTAAGGATTAAGGTAGATGTCCAATAGTCCTTCTGGTAAATCTAAAGTAAGAATGTGCTCTTCATCGTCTATTTCCACAATAAAATCTTCGTTTAAGGGGAAAAGAATTTCTTTTTCTTTATAAAGCACTGTTGCTACGAATTGCTGGGGATATTCATTCACTTCTATAATTTCACCTAGTTCACCCAGTGTTTCATCGACGGCGATAAATCCTTTTAAATCGGTATAGAAAAACTCGTCTTCGTCACGTTCAGGTTTTTTATTCAACGGTAAATAAGCTTTTTTCTTTACCAAGGGTTGCGCTTTATCAATATGGTCAATATCATCAAAATAAAACAGACCAGTTTTGTTCTCGTACAATTTATGGTTTGAAATAAAAAACGGAACCATTTTTCCATTCAGCTCCAGAAATATAACATCAAGATCCAGTTCTTGGTACTCGTCAAATTCGAAAAAAATTTGGAGCTCACCTTTTAATCCTTTGGTTTTGGTAATGTAGCCTATATAAAATGATTCTTCTTTGGTCATGGACTTTAATGTTAATAAAAATAGCGTTCCGATTTTACCCGAAACGCTATTTCTTTTGAAGTAAAGTTAATTATTCAGCTTTATCTTCTGCTTGAGTTTCTTCAGCAGGAGCCTCTGTTGCTGCCTCAGCTTCTGCTGCTGGAGCCTCTTCAGTGGCCACTTCTTCTTCTACAACTTCTTCCGCAACAGGTGCGTTTTTAGCTGCAATAGCTGCTGCTCTGTCTTCATTTTTCTTAGCTTCTGCTGCTAAAGCTGCTTTACGCGCCTCAGCTTTGCTAGCGGCTAAACCTTCTGTTTTTCCAGAGATTTGACCTGTTTTGCCTTCTAACCACTGTGCAAATTTGGCATCTGCCTGTTCTGCGGTTAAAGCACCTTTTCTAACACCACCTTCTAAGTGTTTTTTGTAAAGTACACCTTTGTAAGAAAGGATAGCACGAGCTGTATCTGTAGGCTCGGCACCATTAAGTACCCAATTTACAGCTTTTTCGAAATTAAGTTCGATGGTTGCTGGATTGGTGTTAGGGTTGTATGAACCTAAACGCTCAATGAACTTTCCATCTCTTGGAGAGCGAGAATCCGCTACTACCACATGGTAAAAAGGTTTCCCTTTTTTACCGAATCTTTGCAATCTGATTTTGGTTGCCATTCTTTTATTAAGTTTATGTATTCAACATAGTTCCCGGAACTTCATGTTGCGGGGCTGCAAAGTTAAGTAAAATGTTAATAATTAGCAAGCTATGGTGAAAATTATGGGAGTGCCCATTTTCAGCTAAAAGATGAGTTGGAAAAAAAAGTGGCTTTTTCACCGCAAATGCAGTCCTGTTATCTGCTACCATTCCCAATTTTAATCGGGATAGAGGCGCTTTCATCAGGTTTATTTACACATGATCTGTATAAATTAACTCTGAAAATTAGATTTACTTTACAAAAAAGACATAGGTTTTATAGATATTTGATGGTATGAGAATTGCCATAGATATGGATGAAGTCCTTGCCAATCCGATCCATAAGTTCATACAACTCTATCATAGAGATCATCAAGTTCCCTTAGATTTAATCATCGCACCTGGTACCGAAATTTTTCAAAATGTACCCGAAGAGATTAATGGTAGATGGTTCGAGTATATCAACGAAAAAGGTTTTTTTCGCGACCTTCCCGTTGTTGATGGGGCTGTTGAGGCGGTGAGGCAGCTGCAGGAAAAATATGAAATATATGTGGTTTCTGCTGCCATGGAATTTAGAAACTCTTTAGAAGATAAAATGGATTGGTTAACAGAATATTTCCCTTTTATAGATTGGAAGCATATTGTTTTTTGTGGAGAAAAAATTGTAAATGTAGATATCATGATCGATGACAGGATAAAGAATTTTAGAGACTTTAAAGGAAGACCCTTATTGTTTACTTCGCCACATAATCTCCTGTTGACGGAATATGAACGTGTAGATAACTGGCAACAGGTATTAGACAAATTGATGTAGCCATTTGAAATAGTTATTTACTTTTAAACCTTAAATTTTGGATTTAGAACCTGAACCAATAGAAAAAAAAGATCCTTTTGCTGCGTTACGCTATCGAGAGTTTCGATCTTATATAAGTATGCGCTTTTTCTTCACCTTTGCCTATCAGATGCAAGCTGTTGTGATAGGGTTTCATATTTATCATTTAACAAAGGATCCGCTTGCATTGGGACTGATTGGATTGTGTGAAGCTATTCCGGCAATAAGCATCGCATTATATGGTGGTTATGTAGCTGATAAATCTGAAAAGAGAGGGTTGTTGTTGAAGATTTTCTTTGCTGTATTTTTGTGCTCGGCCATTATGTTGGTTTCTACATCCAGGCAAATGCACGGTTACGTGCCCACAAGCTATATCGTTCCCATTATGTATGCCATGGTTTTTTGCATTGGTTTGGCTAGGGGCTTTTTCGGTCCGGCCACCTTTTCCTTAATGGGACATATTATACCTAAAAAGCTATATCCAAATGGAAGCACATGGAGTAGTTCCAGTTGGCAAATGGCTTCCATATTAGGACCGGCAACAGGAGGGCTCGTTTATGGTTTTTTTGGAATAACTGCAACCTATATTGTTATCCTTACCTTCATTTTTATTGCTTTAATCTGTATATTCTTCTTAAAGAAACATTACCCACATTATATCCCTAAAGAGAATATTTTTCAGAGTGTATCTGTAGGTCTGAAGTTTGTTTTTAAAAATAAAATGATGTTGGGAGCGATGTGCCTAGATTTGTTTTCGGTGTTCTTTGGAGGGGCTGTTGCCCTATTGCCTGTGTTTGCAAACGACATCTTAAACGTAGGCTCTGAAGGCTTGGGCTTTATGAGGGCGGCAGCTTCTACCGGAGCTATACTGACCATGTTGTTAATGACCAGATTTTCTCCAATGAACCGCCCTTGGCGTAACTTGTTAATCGCCGTTGTTGGGTTTGGAACAAGCATTATCTGCTATGGGCTTTCTAAGAGTTTTTACCTTACCTTGTTCTTCCTGTTTTGTGAGGGAGCTTTCGATAGTGTAAGCGTCATTATCCGCCAAACCATTATGCAGCTGCTTACCCCAGATGAAATGCGGGGAAGGGTTTCAGCGGTAAATAGCATGTTCATCGGATCTTCAAATGAAATAGGCGCTTTGGAATCAGGACTAACGGCAAAATTAATGCGAACTGTGCCTGCAGTAGTGTTTGGTGGGAGCATGACCATTGGCATTGCTGTAATCACATGGTTTAAAACTAAATCATTAACAAAACTAAAATTGAACGATATACATAGGCGGTCCCAATAATCTAATTTGACTTCTTATTACAATTGGACATGCAAATATATAGTACATCTATAATTCTTGCTTATAGCAATCAAAGAAATGTAGGTTAGCATGGCCCTATGTTGTAACAAGTTGTGTATATTGCCAGTCATAAAAAGATGTATATTGAAGGTTAATTGAGAAAAAAGGACAGGAAATGACTCAGAAACTGAATACAACTTTTTTATTACAAATAAATTAATTGTGTATGTTTGCACGCATAAAGTCTTACTGAAAATATAAATGAAAGTTGCGCTTATTACGGGAGTGACCGGCCAGGATGGTGCTTATTTAACAGAGTTTCTGCTGAAAAAAGGCTATTTTGTGCATGGCATAAAAAGAAGGTCTTCATTGTTTAATACGGATAGAATTGATCATCTTTATCAAGATCAACATGAGAGCAATGTGAACTTTAAACTGCATTACGGAGATTTAACTGATTCTACAAATCTTATTCGGATTATCCAGGAAACGCAGCCAGACGAAATCTATAATTTAGCTGCGATGAGTCATGTGCGGGTAAGTTTTGAAATGCCAGAATATACAGCCAATGCCGATGGTATTGGTACTTTAAGGCTACTGGAAGCGATCCGCATTTTAGACTTGACGAATAAGACAAAAATATATCAGGCCTCGACTTCAGAGCTCTATGGTTTGGTACAGGCCGTACCTCAAAGTGAAACAACCCCCTTTTATCCACGATCTCCTTATGCTGTGGCCAAAATATATGGATATTGGATTACGGTCAATTATAGAGAGGCTTATAATATGTATGCTTGTAATGGGATTTTATTTAATCATGAAAGTCCATTAAGAGGAGAAACCTTTGTTACACGAAAAATTACGCGAGCGGCCTGTAAGATTGCACTTGGTCTGCAAAACTGCTTATATCTTGGGAATCTTTCAGCCCAAAGAGATTGGGGACATGCTAAAGATTATATAGAAGCGATGTGGCTAATCCTACAACAAGAAAAAGCTGAAGATTATGTCATCGCTACTGGGATTACCACCACTGTTCGTGATTTTGTAAGAATTAGCTTTGCTGAACTTGGAATTACCGTAGAGTTTTCTGGGAAGGATGAGAATGAAAAAGGTGTAATCATTGATATAGATACGGACAAAGCAACCGAGTTAGGTTTAAATCTGGAAACTTTGAAAATTGGCTTGACTGTTGTTAAAGTTGACCCTAAATATTTTAGGCCTACCGAGGTTGATTTGCTACTGGGAGATCCCTCTAAGGCAAAAACTAAGTTAGATTGGAATCCTAAATATAATTTACAAACTCTAGTTGAAGATATGATGCAGTCTGATCTAAATTTAATGAAGAAAGATGAGTATCTGAAGCAAGGGAATTATAAAACGTTAAATTATTTTGAATAATTTTTTTGTTTTGAAATAAGTCCAAAGGGTATATGCCAAATATTTTATGAAAAAAATTTTCTTTTCCATATTACTTGCCATCATTACGATTTCAACTTTTGCCCAATTGGGTTCAAATATTAAAGTTGATGAACTCTCTGATGCACAAATACTGCAGTTAGTAAAGCAGGCAGAATCTATGGGTTATACGAGCGAAGAACAATTAGCTCAAGTAGCTTTATCTAAAGGTATAAAGCAGGAAGAACTTGTAAAGTTTAAGGCTAGGGTAGAAAAATTAAAGAAGCAAGGTGCAGGTGTACAAACAACGGATAAACCTGCGGTTGGTACTGGTAGGGAATATAGTGAAACTACTGTCGGTGGTTCTATTGCCAATCAGAAGAAAGAAGATGATGGAGAAATACAGTCTAAAATATTTGGGTCAGATTTGTTTAAAAATGGTAGTATAACTTTCGAACCTAACCTTAGAATCGCCACGCCAAAAAGCTACATCATAGGTCCTGACGATAAGTTGATTATAGATCTTACAGGAGATAATGAACGCACCTACAATTTACAGGTAAGTCCAGAGGGTGTAATTAACTTGGAATATGTAGGAAGGATATCGGTTGGAGGTTTGAGTATTGAACAGGCAAGCTCAAAAATAAGAACTTCAATGTCAAAGACCTACCCTTCATTAAGGACAGGGCGGACTTCGGTAGCGATTAATCTTGGAAATATAAGAAGTATACAGGTTACTATTACAGGGCAGGTAGTAAAGGCAGGTACTTATACCTTGCCCTCTTTAGCTAACGTTTACAGAGCGCTTTATGTGTCTGGTGGACCTTCACAGAATGGAACTTTTAGAAACATTCAGTTAATTAGAAATAATAAGGCTATTGCCACTATAGATGTGTATGACTTTTTACTTAAGGGCATTCAGCAGGGTAATATTCGTTTACAAGACCAAGATGTCATCAATATTCCCGCCTACGATAAAAGAGTAGAGATATCAGGAGAAGTGAAGGAAGCAGCTATTTTTGAGATAAAACCTAACGAAACTTTACAAGACATCATCAATTTTGCTAAAGGATTTACCGCAGAAGCTTATACCGCTAAAATTAAGACCTTTCAAAATACCAATAGGGAAAGAAGAATAAAGGATGTCCCTTCTTCGCAATATGCTAGTTACGAACCTAAGAATGGAGATAAATTTATTGTAGAAGCAATACTCGATCGCTTTGAAAACAGAGTAGAAATTATCGGTTCAGTATTTAGGCCAGGAGTATATGCCTTGGATAAAGGCTTGACACTTGTTGGGCTAATAAAGAAAGCGGATGGAATAACCGAAGATGCTTTCTTAAATAGGGGATACATCAATCGTTTAAATCCCGATAAAACGCAGTACTTCATTTCCTTTGACGTGGCTAAAATTATTTCTGGAGAAGAAAAAGATATTCCTTTAACTAGAGAGGATAAAGTGACTATTAGTTCTATTTTCGATCTTAGGGAGGAGTATACGATTACTGTACAAGGAGAAGTACGTGCGCCAGGAACCTTCGAATATGCAGATAATATTAAGCTAGAAGATGTGATACAGATGGCTGGAGGTTTCAAAGAAGGGGCAACTCCTAGCAGAATAGAAGTTTCTAGAAGGGCGAAGAATTCAGATGCAACTTCTTTGTCTTCACAAACGGCAGAGCTATTTGTCGTCAGCGTAGACCAAAATCTGAAAATTTTCGGAGATAAATTTGAGTTAAAACCTTTTGATATCATTTCTATTCGAAATTCTGAGGGATATACCATACAAAAGCAGGTAAAAGTTGAAGGAGAAGTTTTATATCCGGGTTTATATACCATTACAAGTAAGGATTATCGAATTTCTGATGTCATCAAAAGAGCTGGTGGGCTGACTTCTTTTGCTTATCCAGAGGGAGCGTCTTTAAAAAGACCTGGGGCAGAAAAAGTAAATCCAAGTGATAAAAATGCCATCAATAATAAAGAGGAAGAGGAAAAGAAATATCTCAATTTGGAAAGGGTTCAAGAGAAAACCAAGGAGGGTGAAGAAAAGAAAATCGATGAGAAACTAGTGCAATCTGATCTTGTCGGAATCAACTTGGTCAAAATTTTGGATAAACCATTGTCTAGGCATGATTTAATTGTGGAAGAAGGTGATATTATACGTGTCCCTAAGCAACTACAAACGGTTAAGGTGACTGGTGAAGTTTTGAACCCAAATAGCATTGTATATATGCCTGGTAAAAGCTTTAAGCAATACATTAGCGGAGCAGGGGGATATACGAGTAATGCCAAAAAAAGTGGTGCTTATATTAAATATGCAAATGGTTCTGCTGAATCTGCGAAGAAGTTCTTGTTTTTTAATAATTACCCAAAAGTAAAACCAGGTGCAGAAATTTTAGTACCTGTTAGGGCTGAAAGAGAAAAAATTACGGCTCAGGGCTGGATAGGAATAGGGACAGGTATAGCGTCAGTAGCTGCAATTATAGTAAGTTTATTAAGATAAGTTGAGAACGCTATCCAATACGAAGATTGCTATAATCGGTTTGGGCTATGTTGGCTTACCATTGGCTATCGAATTTTCTACTAAATATGAGGTGGTTGGTTTTGATATTAATGCCCAGCGAGTGACACAACTGTCTAGGGGCATAGATATTACTAAAGAGGCTGATTTATTAAGGCTTAAAAATGCAATTACTCCAGATGGATATAATGCTAGATTGCGATTTATAGATGACCTATCCTTGCTCAGAGATTGTAATGTTTTCATAGTCACAGTCCCTACTCCAATAGACCAATTTAAGGCACCAAATCTTGCTCCGTTGCTAATCGCATCAGAAATGATAGGAAGTATTTTAAAAAAAGAAGATATAGTCATTTATGAATCTACGGTTTATCCAGGTTGCACCGAAGAAGATTGCGTACCTGTATTGGAAAATAGATCGGGACTTAAATTCAACAAAGATTTTTTTTGCGGCTATTCACCAGAACGAATCAATCCGGGAGATAAGGTTAATACCCTAACTAAAATTAAAAAGGTGACCTCTGGTTCAACACCAGAAATAGCAGAATTTGTGGATCAGCTCTATAAAAGTATTATTATTTCAGGAACACATAAAGCACCTTCTATTAAAGTAGCAGAAGCAAGTAAGTCCATAGAAAATGCCCAAAGAGATGTTAATATTTCATTTGTAAATGAATTAGCTCTAATCTTTGACAAGATGGGGATAGATACCAATGATGTTTTAGAAGCAGCTGCTACAAAGTGGAATTTTTTAAAATTTAGTCCAGGTTTAGTGGGAGGGCACTGCATAGGGGTAGACCCATACTATTTAGCACATAAAGCGCAATCATTAGGTTATCATCCAGAAGTGATCTTATCTGGACGTAGGGTAAACGATAACATGGGAATGTTTATTGCCAATAAAGTAGTTAAACTTATGATTAATCATGGACAAGCTATAAAAAATGCAAGAGCCCTCATACTTGGTGTTACTTTTAAAGAGAATTGTCCAGATATTAGAAATTCACGAGTAGTAGATATTTATAATGAATTGGAGCAATTTGGAATTAATGTAGATGTTTTTGATCCGCATGCTAATTCCCAGGAAGTTTTAGATGAGTATGGCATAGTCTTGTCTAAGCAGTTAGAAGGAAAATACGATAGTATCATTTTAGCAGTAGGTCATTCAGAATTTTTACATTTAGACTACTTGCAATTAAAGGCAAGAGAAGAAACCATTATCTTTGATACTAAGGCCTTTTTGGATAGAAATATTGTAGATGCCAGGCTATAGTTATACTTAAAACTATTATCATTAAATATGAAGAACGATTTAGACAAGCTTAATGATAGGAAAGATGATGAAATTTCTTTGAAGGAGCTTATTCTTAAAATAAAAGAATGGTGGCTATACCTTTGGAGCAAAAAATGGACAATTGTCATAGTGTGTATTTTGGGGGGGGCTTTAGGTTTGGCATATTCCTTTATGAAAAAACCTATTTATACTGCAACTACAACATTTGTTTTGGAAAGTGGCGAAAAAGGTGGGGGCTTAGGAGCTTATGCAGGAGTAGCGTCTATGATGGGTATAGACTTAGGGGGGAGTGGGGGAGGTGGTATATTTCAGGGAGATAATATCTTAGAACTCTACAAGTCTCGTACGATGATAGAAAAGACGTTGTTTAGTCCTGTAGATAGCGTCACCAAACAGCCCTTGATAGAAAAATATATTGAAATGAACAAGCTAAGAGAAGGATGGGAGAAAAAACCGGAACTGAAAAGTTTACATTTTTCTATGGTCGATTTGAACAAAAAAATAGCTGATCCTAAAGTTAAAAGGTTAAGGGATAGTGTAATAAGTGAAATCATTGGAGGTATTGTAAAAGGTAATTTAAGTGTAGCTAAACCAGATAAGAAATTGAGTATCATTAAGGTAGATATAAGATCTGGCGATGAAGTATTTGCCAAACGCTTCAATGAGGAATTGGTGAAAAATGTTAACGACTTTTATGTCCAAACCAAAACAAAAAAATTTTTAGATAATGTCCAGATATTACAACATAAAACAGACTCCGTAAGGGCAGTTATGAATGGTGCCATATATTCAGCTGTGGCTGTTGCGGATGCAACACCTAATTCTAATCCAACAAGACAAGTTCAAAGAGCAGTTCCAATACAGCGTGCGCAATTTTCTGCGGAAACAAATAGGGCGGTATTAGGAGAAATGGTTAAGAATTTAGAAATGTCCAAAATGGCATTGATGAAGGAAGCACCTTTAATACAGGTGGTAGACGAGCCAATTTTTCCATTGCAAAAAGAAAGGCTTGGAAAGTTTAAGGGAATTATTATCGGGGGAACTTTAGCTATGTTTATCAGTATAATTATCCTTTTAGTAAGATATTTTTTTAAACAAATTTTAAACTAATATGTATAAAGATAAAACGCTTTTAATTACCGGAGGAACTGGCTCTTTTGGGAATGCAATGCTTAAAGGATTCTTGAATTCTGAATTAAAAGAAATTAGAATTTTCAGCCGTGATGAAAAAAAGCAAGAAGATATGCGCATCAGTTATAAAAATGATAAGCTCAATTTTATAGTGGGTGACATTAGAGACTTTGATAGTATTAATAACGCCATGTTAGGTGTCGACTTTGTATTTCATGCGGCAGCTTTAAAACAGGTGCCGTCTTGTGAGTTTTATCCAATGCAAGCCGTACAAACAAATATTCTTGGAGCAGAAAATGTACTAGAGGCTGCAGCTAGAAACGACGTTAAAAGGGTTGTTGTTTTAAGTACAGACAAAGCGGTTTATCCTATAAATGCGATGGGAATATCCAAGGCATTTATGGAAAAACTAGCGGTGTCTAAAGCTCGCGACTCTAGGGTTAAAAATGCAGAGGCTATTTATACCGCCACTCGATATGGTAATGTGATGTGTTCAAGGGGTTCAATTATACCATTATTTATTAGTCAAATAAAAGAAGGTAAAGCATTAACCGTCACGAACCCTAAAATGACACGCTTCATGATGTCTCTGGAGGATTCTGTAGAATTAGTGTTGTTTGCGTTTAAAAAGGGGAGACCTGGGGATATTTTTGTTCAAAAGTCACCAGCATCAACTATCGCTGAATTGGCGCAAGCCTTAAAAGAACTGTTTAATGCAGATAATGAAATAAAAATTATTGGGGAACGCCATGCGGAGAAAATGTCTGAAACATTATGCTCAAAAGAAGAAATGGCAAAAGCAGATGATTTAGGAGACTTTTATAGGATACCCGCCGATTTTAGAGATTTGAACTATACCAAGTATGTTCAAAAAGATGGACCAAAACTTCTTGATAATGAGTATAATTCGGATAACACAAAGAGGTTAACTATTGAGGAGTTAAAAGCACTCTTGTTAACATTGGATTATGTTAAAGAAGAGCTCGCCTCTTACAAAAAAAAATAGAATCTATGTTGCCGTTAGTAAAAACAAGTATTCCACCCCGAGAAATTTTGATGCCAATGCTTGAGAGAGTATTGTATAGTGGCTATGTTGCTCAAGGCGAAGTGGTTGATGAATTTGAGAAAAAATTTGCAGAATATATCGGTGGAGGTTATACCTTATCATTAAATTCAGGAACAGCTGCTTTGCATATAGCTTTAATTTTAGCCGGTGTTAAAGAGGGTGATGAGGTAATAAGTACCGCATTAACAGCCGAGCCAACAAATGTAGCTATTAAAATGGTTGGGGCTAAAATTAGATGGGCAGATGTAGATTATGAAACAGGTAATATAAGTCCAGATTCAATTGAAAGAGTCATTAATTCCAAGACAAAAGCCATAATAGTCGTAGATTATGCTGGAGTACCTGTAGACGTAAAAAAGATAACTGAAATCTCAGAGAAATATCAAATTCCAGTAATTGAAGATGCTGCACATGCACTCGGTTCAAAATATAAAAACAAAAGAGCAGGAAATCATTTCCCGTTTACAGTATATTCTTTCCAAGCAATAAAACACCTAACAACTATTGACGGCGGCGCTCTACAGGTTTTAGATAAAGACTTATATGAAAAAGGTAAAATAATAAGGTGGTTCGGACTTGATAAAAAATTAACAAGAATGGATAATAACATCCAAATTCAAGGTTATAAATATCATATGAACAATGTAAATGCATCAATAGGTATTACACAACTTGCTGAAATCGAGAATTTAATACAAGTTTATATCGATAATGGTAAATTTTTTGACGAACAGCTAAAGAATGTCAAAAACGTTGAGCTGTTAAATTATTATCGAGATACGGAGCCGTCATATTGGTTATATACACTCAAAGTTGAAAATAGAGCTGGATTTATTAAAATGATGACAGAAAATGGAGTTATGGCTTCTGAGCTTCATAAACGTAATGATTTACATGCTTATTTAAACGATTTTCCAAGCGAATTACCAAATTTGGACAGGTTTTATAATAAAATGGTGCATATCCCATGCGGATGGTGGATTACTAAAGAAGATAGGGAAAGAATTGTTACTTTAGTAAAACAAGGCTGGTAATGATACCAATTTATAAACCATATATGCCTAATAATATTGGAGCAGAGATAAATGAAATACTTTATTCAGGGCAATTAGGATATGGTAAGTACGGAAAGATGTTCGAAAATAAATTGCAAGACTTTGTAGGGTGTAATTACGTAATTTCAGTAAATTCTTATAATATAGCAATGCTTATACTTCTGTCTACCCTAGGGTTACAGGCTAATGACGAGGTAATAGCAAGCCCAGTAAGTTGTTTGGCGTCTAATCAACCGTTTGCTGTTAAAGGTGTTAAAGTAATTTGGGCTGATATAGATCCTAAATTTGGAAGCCTTTGTCCGGATAGTGTGAGAGCAAGAATCACTAAAAATACAAGAGCTATTTTTCATAACCATTTTTGCGGATATTTAGGCAATATAAGTGCAATAAATGCTATTGGAAAAGAATATGGCATACCTATAATAGATGATGGTATTGAGGCTTTTGGATCAAAATACAATGGTAATCGATTGGGGAATGTTGGAACAGATATTACAATATTCTCTTTTCAAACAGTAAGATTGCCAAATACAATTGATGGTGGTGCAATTGTATTTAATAATGAGGAGTTATACCAAAAAGCTTTATTAATAAGAGATTATGGAATTGATAGGCGAGAATTTAGAACAGAAGATAATGAAATTAATCCAGCCTGCGACATAAAATTAGAAGGATATGGAGGCTTAATGAGCGAATTGAATTCTTTTATAGGGATAAAACAAATGGATGATATTGAAGAATTGCTACAAGTTCAAAATACAAATGCTAATAATTGGAAGAATAAATTTGAGAACGTTGCTACAATTCAGTCTCTAGGAGAAATAGAAGGTTCTGAGCCTAATTTCTGGGTCTTTGGCACCCTATGTGAAAATAAAAAAACGGCCATAAGAGAATTTAAGGAAAGGGGATTTTACGCAACAGGAGTACATATTAATAATAATATTTATTCTGTTTTTAATAATATGACTGTTTTACCTGGGGTAAATGAGTTTATGAAAAAATTTATTGCAATTCCTTCGGGTTGGTGGTTTAAAAATAAATACATATAAAATAAAAAACTATGAAAGTAATTTTTCTAGCATATAGAGATTGGTCTCTTAAAGTATTTCCATCCGTAAAAAAACACCCTAAAGTATCAGAAATTGTCTTGTGTACGACACACGAAGAATTGCTAAATTTGAAGTTGGAGAACTATGATTTGATTGTTTCTTGTGGATGGAGTGAGGAATTGGGAAAAGATGTGACAAAAAGAATTTTAGCTATTGGGGTTCATTGTGCAGAACTAGATCGTTATTCTTATGGTACACCTATTCAATTGCAAATAATAGATGGGATAACTCGGTCAAAGCATAGGATTTTTAACTTTACATTTGACGAAAATTCAGCAAGAGCACACACTCATAATACATCATTTTCTCATGAAGTTGATTTAGATCTTTCTGGAAATATGGAAGATATTTTGGAGCAAATGACAACAACTAGTAAAGTTTTATTTAACAGATATTTGGATGATTATCCGAATATTGTATGGAAAGAATGGGAAGTTGAAGAGTTAGTTAGGGAAAAACGTAAACCTGAAGACAGTTGTCTAACAAAGGATACGCTTTTAAAGATGAGCACTGAACAATTGTATAATTTTTTTAGATGTCTCGAAGATCCCTACCATAATGGTTATATAGAAGACGAGGTAGGAAGACTTTACATTAAAAAAGTAGAATTTAAAAAGAAATAAAATGACTAAAGTTATTTTGTGTGGATATCGTGACTGGGCAAACAGAATATTTGAAAATGTAAATTTGCATTCTAAAGTATTCGTTGTTGATACTATTCGAAGTCACGAAGAATATATTCAAAAAGTTGATTTTTTCCCAGAAGATATAGACTTAATTTTATTTATAGGTTGGAGTTGGATTATACCTAAAGAAACAACAGAAAAATTTAAGTGCTTGGGTATTCATCCTTCAAATCTACCCTTTTTTCGTGGAGGCTCGCCTCTTCAACATCAGATAATCAATGGAGTTCAAGAATCAAAGGTAAGTTTAATGACATTATCATCAACTAAATTAGACGCGGGTGAAATTTGGCTCCAAGAAGATTTGGATTTATCAGGTAAAAACATGACCGAAGTTTTTAAAAATATAACTAGTAGTTCAATCAAGATGTTGAATCTTTTTTTTGATAATTACGTTGATATTGTGCCAAAAGAACAAGACACTACCTTGGGCTCTTATTTTAAAAGACGCACTGAAGTTCAAAGTAAAATAACATTAGAGCAATTGCAACAAATGAATCTTAAAGAAATCTATGATTTCATTAGATGTTTGACTGATCCTTATCCAAATGCATATTTGGAAGATAGTAAAGGAAATAAACTCTTCTTTCAAGAAGTTTCCTATGTTCCAAGAGGAAATTAATAGGGATTACGTATAAAAAAATGCGAAATTTCTGAACTATATAGGGATATAAATTTATAAGAAGACTTGAATTAGGTTTGCTAATGTGATGGTAAAAATATTTTGGCTATTATGTTGGTAAGATCTGGAGAATTTTTTCAGTATTATTTTTGTACCATTCTATATTAAAATTTTAGGGCTTAAAGCTTATGCTGTAATAAATTTTTATGCGTAATACTAACAATTATAGATTTTGCTGATGGTGGTCTTACTGTAACTTTAAATAGAGAAATTGCTAAGAGTAAGGATAAACATACTATGATATTTAATTATAACAATCAGGTAGCAAAACTTGAATATAATGATACTTTACTTTAAGTTTTATGCTGGGGAAAATTAAAAATGTATTTAGTTATTTAAAAAAATCAATTCTTGTAAATCTACAAGAGGAGTTTTCCAGTTTTCGTATTAAGTATTATAGAAAAAGAGGTTTTGATATTCATGAATCAGTTTACATTGCTTCTAATGTAAATTTGAAGGGAGTAATTTCTATAGGAGAAGGTTCGTCTCTTGCCCACAACTGTATTTTATCTGGAGCATCAGAAGGTATATTAATTGGAAAGAATGTAATGATCGCACCCAATGTTGTAATTATTGCGTTTAATCATGGTACGGAAAATAATGGCATACCAATGGCTAAACAGAAAAATGTCGAATCAAGAGTTGTTATCGAAGATGATGTTTGGATTTCTGCTAATTGTACGATAGGTAAAGGGGTAACAATTGGTACAGGATCTATTATTGCAGCTAATTCATTTGTTAATAAAGATATTGAACCTTTCTCAATTGTAGGAGGTGTTCCTGTAAAGTTTATTAGAAATAGATAGCATGAAGAAAAACATTTTCGCCAACATAATTGGACGATTTTGGGGTATTTTGTCTAACTTTTTATTTATTCCTCTCTATATTAAAATTTTGGGATTTGAGAGTTATTCGGTAATTAGTTTTGCCTTGATGATAGCAGGAATAATGGCTATTTTGGATGGAGGCCTCACTGCTACTTTATCAAGAGAATTTGCAAGAAAAGATACGAGTGTTCTAGAGAAAAGAAAAGTATACAATACCTTAGAAGCCTGTTATTATATTGTTGTGTTACTTTGTATAAGTATTATATTCTTTTCTTCTAATTTTATAGCAATCAATTGGATAGATGTAAAATATTTTTCTACAGACCAGATTTCTTTTTTTTTTAAAATTTTAAGCTTTGAAGTTGGTTTTCAGTTTTTGTTTAGATTTTATATGGGTGGTCTGCTAGGGATGGAGAAACAAGTTGAAGCCAATCTATATCAAATTGGTTGGGGATTTGTTAGAAATGCTTTAGTACTCTTGCCTATTTATTTTTATCCTCGTTTAGATTTATTCTTTATGTGGCAAGCTGTTTCTAGTATTTTGTTTACCATACTTATTAAGCTCTCTTTGCAGAAAAAGATTGGCGAAAAATTGGGTTCATTTGTTTTTAAAATAGATAGAAAGATACTTCGCAATGTACGTAAATTTGCAGGAGGAATGATGCTTATAGCTGTTGTTGCTGCATTCAATACCCAACTGGATAAAATTTCTATAAGTAAGTTCTTATCTATAGAAAATTTGGGATATTATACATTAGCAGTTTCTATTTCACAAGGATTAATCGTTTTGGTAAATCCAATCACTACTGCTCTACTACCTCGTTTTACAGCTCACTATTCTTTTGAAGAAAAAAATGAAGCATCATTACTATTTGAAAAATCATCTATGGTAATTTCTATTTTCATATTTGTTATTATGGTGGTAATGTCTTTTTTTGCGAAAGATTTAATATGGATATGGACAGGGAATTTAGAAATTGCACATAAAACACAACAAATTGTCCCCATAGTTCTCTTCTCTTACGGAATGTTGGCTATAGCAATGCTACCCTACAATATTGCGATCGCCAACGGGAATACGAAGATTAATAATATAATGGGAATCATTAGTCTAATTATAACCATACCTGGATATATTCTTTTTACCAAGAAATATGGATCGATTGGTGCAGCAAGTGTATTTTGCCTGGTTCAAACAACTACAACGTTTGTGTATCTGTATTTTATAAATAAAAAATATTTAAATCTTTCATTTATAAAAGACATTTTGATTAAGCGCTTGTGTTTGCCCTTAGTTTTAATTACTTTGATTGTTTTTGGGCTATCAAAAATTCCCAATATTTTTCAAGAAAATAGAATTTTAAACTTATTGTGGATTGGGGTTTGTTTTGTAATTACTTTGCTAGCTACATTTCCTTTTTTCATTTCTATAAATGAGATAAAAAAATACCTATCAACTAAATCAAGTGGATTAAAATGAAGAATCAACCATTATTATCAATAGTTATTGCAACAAGAAATAGAGAAGCCTATTGTATAGAGGCCATTAAGTCAATCTTATCAATAAATTCTGATAACATTGAAATAGCAATAGCAGACAATAGTGATAGCAATAAAATAAGGATATTTGTTGAGAACTTAAATAGTAGTAATACAGTAAGATACATTTATGATAATTCGCCGACAAGTTCAATCGCTAACTTTAATAGAGCAATGGGCTTGGCAACAGGTACATATGTTTGTATGATAGGTGATGATGATGGGATTAACCCTGACATAATTGAAGTTACGGAGTGGGCGTTGAAAAATGATATAGATGCACTTTTTGGAAGCATGTCTGCAAATTACCGGTGGGAAGGTACCGGTGCACCTGATACGCTATTTACAAAAATGACAGGAAGCACACTAACCATTACACCATTTAATGGTAATGCGGAGCTAGTTGATATCAGGAAATCTTTGGAAAGGTTTATGAAAAATGGTTGCACTAATTATGCAAATTATAAACTACCTAGATTATATCATGGTATTGTGAAGAGGAAATTCTTTGAGATTTTAAAAGCTGAGACCGGAGAATATTTAAAAGGTTTAAGCCCAGATATTTATTCATCGTTAACATTAGCTTGTAAAATTGAAAGACTTATTTTTTTAGATTATCCTATAACAATACCAGGTGTATGCGGAGTAAGCACATCCGTTATTGAAGGTCAAAAAAAATCCAATTCAAAAAAAATAGAAGATATTCCACATTTAAAAAATAGGGGAGATTATACTTGGAGTGAGTATGTGCCACGATTTTATTGTGTGCAAACTATTTGGGCCGACTCGGGCTTTGCAGCTTTAAAAGAATTAGGCCGTGAGGATTTAATTAAAAAATTTAATAGGCATAGTTTATACGGGAAGATATTAAATGCAGATTTTAGTTTAAGAAGTTATTTATACCATCATATTGTTAATGACTGTGAGTTAAATAATAGGTATTTTTCAGTTGAAATAACATCTACATTTTTTCATTATATAAAGTTTTTTATACAAAGAAATCTATTCTTTAGAGCTTATAATAGGCTTTGTATCAATCTTGGATTAAAGAGAATGGATACTTTAACAAGTTTGCCCGAAATTACTCGAGCAATGAATGCCTTAACTGATAATATAAAACAACGGCAAGTAAACTATAAGCTAGGTTTGGCTAAAGTTGAAGGGGAAATATAGTATTGGTAAAATTATAGGCTAGCTAGCACATCATTCTACCAGAGAAATATATTATATGATTTATTTGATTATTGGTTTTTTTATTATTGTAGTTACTTATGTAGATACGATAACCATAAACAGAAAAAATTCCCACTACATTTCTTTTGTAGTTCTAACCATAATGCTTTTACTAGTGTCGCTGCGACATAAAGTAGGTACAGACTGGGATGCCTATTACGATTTTTATAATGGAAATAGATCAACAGAAAACTTAGAAATTGGCTATGCTTTTTTAAATAATCTTTTCGCAAGTCTTGGTTTACATTTCAATTTTTTCATATTTGTAATTAATGCATTTGCACTCGCATTGATGTTTTTTTTTCTAAAAAGAAACAGTGTTTTGTTGTGTGTTGGGCTGCTAATTTTTTTTTCAGATTTATTTTTGTACTTAAATTTAAGCGGAATTAGGCAGGGGGTTGCATTGGCAATTACATGCTTTAGTATCAATTTTGCTATTCAAAGGCGGTTATTTCCTTTTATAGTTTGTATTGTACTTGCTGCTTGTTTCCATGGTACAGCCGTAGCTTTTCTCATAGTTTATTTTTTGCCAAGAGGAAAAATGAAAATTCGTACGGTGATTTTTTGTTTTGTTGGTTTCTTTCTTTGCAATTTGTTCTTGCAATCTATTTCTGAGCTGATTACCTTATACACAATTAAAAGTGCTGATTTTTATACCAGCCAACAGGAAAAAATTGATAATATAATGAGTTTATTTTACATAGGAATAGCTAAACGCTCTGTTATTGTGCTTGTTGTGCTCTTTTTGGGGCGAAAAATGTTTGATTTGCCAAATACTCACTATTTTTTTAATATATACTTGTTTGGGTTTGGGATTTATCTAAGTTCTTATCTTATATCTCCCGATATTGGTGCTCGCTTGAGTAGTTACTTCACTATATTTGAATTACTCTTAGCTGGAAATTTGCTTTATGCCATAAAGAGTTTAAATACTCGAATACTTATTACATCGATATTTTCAGCTATGGCTTTTTACAAGTTATTAGGTTATATGAGTTTCGAAACATACATATATCATAGTATATTTAGTACATATTAAGCATCACAGCCGGATAGGAATAACAATGTAATTGTTTATTTTGAACGTAGCTAGTTAAGTGAAGATTACACATAAATGCAAAATCAAGATCTTGATAGACAAACCTTAACTATTAACTAAATTTGATTTGTTTAAATTGAAAAGAAATTAAAATTCCTGTTTACAATTTATATATATACTATGAGCTTATTTTCAACAATTAAATTTATCACTACTCACCCAATGAATAAGTATAATAAAACTGCTGCTGTTCTCAGGTTTATTAAGTGGCAGCTGAATAGTGTTATGAATCCGTACCCTATAATTTATCAATTTACTGAAAAAAGTAAATTGATTATCAAAAAAGGAATGACGGGTGCGTCAGGTAATTTATATTGTGGTCTATTCGATTACCAAGAAATGTTTTTCTTACTCCATTTTCTTAGGAGAGGTGACTTTTTTGCTGACATTGGAGCTAATATAGGAAGCTATACAATTTTAGCGTCAGCACAAATTGAGGCTAATACTATTTCAATAGAACCCATGCCATCTACTTATTTAAATTTACTTGATAATATTTCAGTTAATAGACTGCAGAATGTCAAGCCTTTAAACATTGCATTGGGTTCTAAGAAAGGAAAAATTGACTTTACTAAAACAGCATTTGATACGACTAACCATATAGCAGTTAAAGGAGATAAAGATGTTATTACCGTAGATATAAATACATTGGATGATATATTAGCAACAGGCGAAGATATCCCTTTGCTTTTAAAAATTGATGTTGAAGGTTATGAAACAGAAGTATTAAATGGGGCTTTGGAAACGTTAAAAAATGAAAATTTAAAAGCTATAATAATTGAATTAAATGGCTCTGGAGAGAGATATGGATATGATGAGGCCTTGATCCATAAAGAATTGACTGACAAAGGTTTCTTGCCTTATACCTACAATCCCTTAGAAAGAGCTTTGACCTTGGTTGAGAGCTTTGGTTCATACAATACCATTTATATACGCAATTTAGAGTTCGTAAATGAAAGATTGAAATTCGGGGAAAAGATACAAATAAGGAAAAATAAAATATAAACTAAAATCTAATGACAAGTCCTGTTTTGTATTTAATTTTTAATCGTATAGACGAAACCAAAGTGTCTTTTGAAACGATTCGAAAAGCCAAACCACCAAAACTGTATGTTGCAGCAGATGGTTCGAGAAGTTCCGTAGATGGTGAGGATGAAGTTTGTAAGTCTGTACGAGAAATCGCTATCAATGTGGATTGGGAATGCGAAGTTTTCACTCTTTTTAGAGAGAATAATTTAGGTTGCAAAACAGCTATCATAGAGGCTATCGATTGGTTTTTTGAGAACGAAACTGAAGGGATAATTATCGAGGATGATGTTATACCTAATGAAGAGTTTTTCCCATTTTGTGATTCACTTTTAGATAGGTATCGTAATAATAATATGATTAAGGCGATAAATGGATTCAATCAATTTGGACAAGAAGTAACTAGCAACTCTTATTTTTACTCGCGTGGGTTTTATCCTTGGGGATGGGCTACTTGGAGAACTAGATGGGCAAATTATAAAGCTGATAATATTGATATATCCAGATTAAATGATAAAGATATAAGAAGTGTATATCATAAAGCTGCAATTGAAGGTGTGAAGTTTAATTTAAATATTATTAATAAAGGTGTCTTAGATACTTGGGATTATCAAATGGTATACATGATAATGAACGAAAAAGGATTTGTTATAACGCCTTTTGCGAATCTAACATCTAACATCGGTGTTAATGGAGCTCATTCAACTAATAATCAAAACATTTTCTTTAAATATGGAAAGATGTCGATTGACACTTTAGTTCACCCAAAACAAATCGTAGACAATGAAGTAATGAATGCTAAATTATGGGAAGAATATAAGGAGGCCTATTTTTCAGTAAAAATTAAGAGCATACTATTTAAAACTAATTTATATGAGCCTCTCAGGGCCTTATATAAGAGAATGATGAAGTTTTACCTCTCTTTTTCTAAGTAGTCGTTTTATAGTATATGAAGAAAATTCTGTTTTACTTTAGCAGCATGACTCCAGCAGGAGGAATTGAAAGGGTGATCGCGACTTTAGCTAACAAGTTCTCAGAATTCCTAGATGTTACTATTCTGGTAAAGGACGATGTTTTTAGTCACTATCCATTAAACTCTAGAGTGAAACTAGAAAGTTTGGATAACGAGATTAAATTTGATTTAAACAGTAAGGTTAATAGGGTAATAGAAGCGGGACGGAATTTGATAAGCAGTAAGAAGAAGCTAAAAAAATACTTGTCAAATAAGGAGTTTGATTACTATTATATTGCCCATCCTCTTAACGTTTTAGAATTTCACTTAGCAAAAGGAATTGATAAGCAGGTAATTATTACGGAACATGGTGGCATAGATGCTTACAATGCTATATATAAGAAACTTAAAAGATGGTTATATCCTAAGGCAAAAACTTATGTTGTTCCAACTAAAACCGATACAAAGCTCTATAAGGAAATAGGCTTACCTTCATTGTACATTCCACATTTCAAGTCGGATCTGCATTACTCCAAAAGCTTGCAAAATAAAAAAATAGCCATTACAATTGGTAGGATGACGGAAGCTAAGAGACAATGGATTTTAATAGACTTGTGGGATAAAATTGTTCATGATCATCAAATATTAGATTGGCAGTTGAAAATTGTTGGCGATGGAAACCTTAAGCCTCAATACTCGAAAAAAATTGAAGAACTTAAATTAGAAAAATATGTTAAGCTTCTTCAGCCAAAGCAGGATGTAGAAGATTATTACAAGGATGCTTCATTTTTCTTGTTAACTTCTAAATCGGAAGGTTTTGGAATGGTGATTTTAGAAGCAATGTCATTTGGTGTACCATGCGTGAGCTACGATTGTCCTGCAGGACCAAGAGACATGATAACAAATAATGTAGATGGTTTTTTGGTAGAGATGGATTCTTTTGAAGTGTTAAAAAAGTCTACCTTGGAGCTGATTAAAAATCGAGAGAAAATGTTGGAATTCGGAAATCAAGCTTATCTCGCGAGCGAGAAATGGGTTGGTGATAGTATTTTGGAGGAATGGAAAAGACTATTGAATTAAAAAAAATATCAGTAGTTATACCTATGTATAATTCTGAAAATAGTATTGAAAGATCAATATTATCTATATTAAATCAATCTTATAAGGGACCTATAGAGATTGTCATTGTAAATGATGGGTCAGCGGATAAATCTATTGATATAGTAAATAACTTTATCTCGCGTTATTCAAATTGGGACATTAAGTTAATCAATCAAAAAAATGGTGGAGTATCTGTAGCACGTAATACGGGATTAAAAATTACTACAGGAGCTTATATCGCTTTCTTAGATGCGGATGATGCATGGCTACCTCAAAAATTAGAAATACAAACTAGCTACTTGGAAGCTAATGATAATATTGATTTTTTAGGCACTTCTTTTGATGGATTTGGTTTCAAAAACAAACGAGATGGGCACTTAATTAGGATAAAGTTTAAAGATTTATTATTTAAAAACTATTTTCAACCCTCTACAGTTCTTTTTAAAAAGGAAATTTTAGATAAAATAGGTTATTTTGAGGAAAGTCAGAGATATGCCGAAGAAGGTAATTTTTTTATGAGAGTAGCAAAAGAATTTAACTGTTTTTTCCTAAATACAAATCTAATTGTTTTTGGAGATGGTAAATCAGGCTTTGGTGAAAGTGGCTTGAGTGCTAATTTGAAAGAAATGGAAAAAGGAGAATTAAAGAATTTAAAGTTTGTTTATAAACAGGGTTGGATTAATCCTGGATTATATTTGTTTACCATTTCATTCTCTTTATTAAAATATCTTCGAAGAGTTTTAATTGTTAGATTTAGATAAATGAAGTTATTTAGAAGATATTCATTTTTACAGCTACTATCTCTTGTTTATTGTAAAATAAGGACCTTTTTTATATTTAAAGATGCTCGTATAATTCGTTTTCCAATGGATATTAGAGGTAGAAGATTCATTAGGGTTTCTAAAGGATTTACAACGGGGGTGGGTTGTAGAATAGAGGCTTATCCAAAAAATAATCATGCTACATTATTCTTCGGTGAAAACTTTCAAATGAACGATTATGTACATATTACAGCAATGAGAAATGTGACAATCGGTAACAATGTCCTTTTGGCTAGCAAAATATATATATCAGATTGTTCTCACGGGAGTTATACAGGAGATGAAGATGATTCAAACCCCAATTCAATTCCTCATAGCAGACCTCTATATGCAAAATCTGTGATTATCGAAGATAACGTTTGGTTGGGAGAATCTGTATCTGTTCTCCCTGGTGTGACAATTGGAACTGGTACTATAGTTGGAGCAAACTCGGTAGTTTCGAAAAGCTTACCTCCAAATGTCATTGCAGTCGGATCTCCGGCAAAGCCTATAAAAAAATACAATTTTGAATCTCAACGTTGGGAAAGAATTAAAATAAATTGTTAAATATAAATGAATAATATACTCATCACAGGCGGGGCTGGCTTTATTGGAAGCAATTTAGCTTTAAAGTTAATCAGCAAGGGTTATAGAATAACTGTACTTGATAATCTTTCAGTACAAATTCATGGTGAAAATGCTGAAAAGACTTCACCTCTTTATTTGAGCATAAGAGATAAAGTTAATTTTATCAAAGGTTCAGTAACCTCTAAGACTGACTGGCAAAAAGCCATCAAAGGACAAGATATAATTGTTCATTATGCAGCAGAAACAGGGACTGGTCAATCTATGTATGAAATACAGAAATATGTTGATGTTAATATTAATGGTACAGCTATACTTTTAGACTTGTTAGCTAATGAGCCAAATAAAGTTAAAAAAGTTGTAATTGCTTCATCGAGATCAATCTACGGTGAAGGAAAATATAAAAGTAGGGAATTAGGATTTGTTTATCCAAAGCACCGCACCGCAGAATATATGGATAAGGGTGACTTTGAGGTTAAATATATGGGGTCTGCAGCTCTGGAATTAGTAGCAACAGATGAAGATTCTAAAATACATCCCTCTTCAGTATATGGAATTACTAAACAAAATCAGGAGCAAATGATAATGACAGTTTGCCCCACTATCGGTATTGCTCCTGTTGCATTTCGCTATCAAAATGTTTATGGTCCTGGTCAATCGCTAAAAAACCCGTATACGGGCATTATTTCTATATTTTCTACACAGATAAAAAATGGGAATGGCATTAATATTTTTGAGGATGGAAAAGAAACCAGAGACTTTGTTTTTATTGACGACGTTGTTGACGCTACTATTCTGGGGATAGAAAAGAAGGAAGCAAATGGAGAAGTTTTTAATGTAGGTACAGGGGTAGCAACCGATGTTATTAGTGTCGCAAAAGGCTTAATTAGTAATTATGGGATCGATGTGCCAATAAGTATTAGTGGAAATTATCGTTTGGGTGATATACGCCATAACTATGCAGATTTAACCAAAATAAGAAGCAAATTGAGCTTTGAACCTAAGTTCAGTTTCGACCAAGGATTGAAACAATTTACTGATTGGGTTGATACACAAGAAGTGCAGGAGGATAGATATGCCAGATCAATTGAAGAGATGAAAGCTAAAGGACTGTACAAGTAGGCGTTATGACATTAAGAAGTAAGATTTATGGGAAAAATATAATATTTTTCTCTGTACAAACCTTTAATTTAGAAAAGGAGATCAAACGTAAATTAGAAGAATTAGGTGCAAATGTATCTTATTACTGTCTCTTATACACATCTGACGCTGCCGACGATCGAGCCATAGTGTAGTTGTCGGGGGTGGGGGGT
>NZ_JAELTN010000036.1 GCF_016428855.1 Pedobacter sp. ASV28 | reverse complement strand
AATTTGCCCATTCAGGAGGGCAGTTTAATGAGACCCTTACCACTTTCACCACCAATTATTTCAAATCATTGGAAGGTTATGAAGTAAAAATGACCAACATTAACGATGATTATGACGCTCAGGAAGAGGTTGAAAAATATGTTTGGGCCGATATCGTGATTTACCATACCCCAATTTGGTGGTTTCAATTGCCCTACCGTTTTAAACAATTTATAGATGAGGTTTTTACTGCAGGACACCAAACCGGCATTTACCATAGCGATGGCCGTTCGTCTAAAAGCCCAAGCCTTAATTACGGTACCGGTGGCATGCTTAAAGGGAAACAATATATGCTTACCACCTCTTGGAATGCGCCCAAGGAAGCATTTACCCTGCCAAACGAGTTCTTTATGGAAACCAGCGTAGATGATGGCCCTCTTTTTGGATTTCACAGAATGAATGCTTTCATTGGAATGACCCCACTGCCTAGCCTACATTTTCATGATGTAGAGAAAAATTCGAACATCGAGAGGGACCTTGGCCACTACCAACAACATCTACAAAACTTATTCCCTTTACCAACCAACGAAAAAGTACAATCATGATTTACTTAAATGCCATCATCAAAAGCAAACCAGAAAAGCTAGACGAAGTAAAAACAATGCTATCCAATTTGGTACCTCTTTCTAGGCAGGAAGTAGCCTGTATCCAATATGACCTTCATCAGGACATCAAAGACCCAAGTATTTTCTTCTTTTACGAAATATGGAAAGATGAGCAAAGTCTGACCCTACACCATTCACAGACCTATATTATAGCCTTTGGGGCGAACATTAAAACATTAGTTACCGAACCAATAATAATTTACCAAGGCCATTTAATATAAGCTGAAAAGAGAGGATCCAAAATCATTAGCTACTGTCATTCAGTGTCCCAATAGCTGCATGAACTAAAATGCCTTTGCATCCTCTCCTTTATTTAAATCATTAGCATTTTGCGGCGAATTCCTTAGCAAAATCCTCCAATTTGATCTTTCCATCTGCCACGCTCCCTCTTTCCTTAAAATCTGCCTGTATTTTACCTGTTCGCAGGCCAACCCCCATTTCTGTATAAAGGCCAGCCATTTCTTTCGGCAATCCGGCCTGTACCATTCCTTGTAAGGCCTGTTCATCGGTAAACTCTACCCATGGCAATTCTGGCAAGCCAATAGCAGCTCCAAGGGTCTTGGCCACATCATGAGGGGTACGTACGTTGCTCACCATATAACGTATATTTTTACCCTCAGCAGTTTTTTGTAACTCCTCTGCGGCGGCGGTGGCAATATCCTCTGGGTGTACTAACGGAACCTGAATGGTTGCTGGATAATTGGCTCCAGTAATGCCCATGCCTTTGATAAGGGGAATGTCGTTGTAAAAATTCGTATAAAAAAATCCAGCCCTGAGAAAAGTAACAGAAATAACATCGAGATGGTCATAAAGCTGTTCAATTTCATGTAGACCCGCTATAGGGCCATTGCCATTTGGTAAATCGGCACCTATACTACTCAGCATTACTATCCGTTTTACCCCTGCTGCCCCAATGGCTTTGGCAAAAGCTTTTCCAGCATTAATGGTATTGGCTATAATGTTACTTCCCCCCATATTGGGCGGTGTCATCGCAAAAACAGCATCGGATCCCTTAAAAATTTCAGCTAAGAAATTGGCATCACTTACCGAACCAATTGCGGCGTGGGCACCTAGTTTCGCTATCTCTTCTTTCCTATCGGCTTGGCTACTGACCACGGTAACTACATGTCCTGCTGCCACCAATTTTTGGGTCAGCGGTTTTCCTATGTTCCCTAAAGAACCTGTAATGGTAATTTTCATTTTTTTATACTTTTATTTAGCTTAACAAAAGTATATTTGTACTTACTTTTTCACAAGTACTTACCCTAAAGTATGTATAATGACCCGTATTAAAGAATATTCTACCATACAGGAAAATAAGCGGTTTGCCTTGGCACAATGTCCTGTAACCTATGTAATGGAAAAAATAGGTGGATATTGGAAACCCATTATACTTTATCAGCTTTCAATTAGCGACAAAAGATATAGTGAGCTGAGACGGGCTATTCCAGCCATTAGCGAAAAAATGCTGATCCAACACCTCAAACAGTTGGAAGCAGATAAATTGATCATCAGGGAGGCAAAACCAGTGGTTCCACCATTTGTTACCTACAGGCTAAGTGCTTCGGGCCATAGCTTAAAGACGATTATTGGAGACATGGCTGCATGGGCCATTGAAGATGCAAAAGGAACTTTTGAAAATGTAGAGGGATAATTTAACCCAATAAAATTATTTGATTTCAGAGTATTAAATAAGAAAGCGGGAATGATCTCCGATCAATTCCCGCTCTTCATCTAAATTAACGCTCTTATAAGGAAAGACGCTAAACAGCACTAAATATTGTATGACCAATTTTTTTTTTTAAAACAATATCCAACACAATTAACCCTTGGCCGATTACGGAGCGCGCTATTCAGCAATAAGCCACTACTCGCCGAATCTGTAAGATAAAGCGTAAAATTTACCTGACCGTAGGTCTGTTGCCCATGTTGTTTCTAGTTTAAATTCTTTTACCTATTTTTTAAATTAATTTGTAAATTAAGTCGCTGCTATCTTATTTGCAGCAATTAAGAATTAATGGCTTTCAATCAAGAACAAACTGATGCAAGTGCATCCTTAAAAATGGAGGGTTTAAAGATCATAGATGCCAATGCAGAACTTAAAAATGCATTGTTGTCTTCCATTGTAGAATTTTCGGACGATGCCATTGTGAGCAAAGACCTGAACAGTATCGTAACCAGTTGGAATAAGGGCGCAGAACGTGTATTTGGATACAAGGCTAATGAAATGATAGGTCGGTCTATATTGACCATTATTCCGCAAGAGCGAAAACATGAAGAAGCCATGATATTGGACAAGCTCAAGAACGGCAACCATGTTGACCATTTTGAAACCGTAAGGCAGCGTAAAGATGGAGCTATGGTCGATATTTCGCTTACTATTTCCGCATTACGCGACAAAAAAGGGAACATCATTGGGCTTTCTAAAATAGCTAGGGACATTACAGAGCGAAAACAACAAGAACAAATGAAGAACGAGTTCATGTCTATGGTGAGCCATGAACTGAAGACTCCTTTAACGGCCATCAATTCTTATCTGCAACTGTTATTGAAAAAAGTACCAAAAGTACTGCCCAAGAATGTCTTCATAAACCATGCCTTAAGTCGTGCAGAGACCCTTAGCAATAAGATGGTAGCCATGATCCATAATTTCCTTAATCTCGCCCGGTTGGAGGTTGGTAAATTAGAGCTGGTAAGAAATGATTTTGACCTAGATGAGTTGATAAGAGAGATTATTGAAGATTTCGAACTATTGGCCGCTACGCACTACCTAAAGTTTGAACAAGCCAGTGGAGGCTTTGTGAATGGAGATAAGGAAAAGATCAGTCACGTCATTCAAAATCTGATAAGCAACGCCATTAAATATTCTGCGCCAGAAAGCCAAATCGAGATCAGCACAGAGCATGTAAATGGCAAGACCAAGGTTAGCATTGCCGATGAAGGCTTTGGCATAAACCCAATAGACCAAGAGCAATTATTTGAAAAATTCTATAGAAGTAAATGTCCAAGGGCAGGCCATGTAGCAGGTTTTGGTATCGGTCTTTTTCTTGTCAGTCAGATATTAACCCTGCATGGCTCAAAAATACATTTAGAAAGCGAGCCAGACAAAGGTTCTACCTTTTGGTTTTACCTCTAAATCTTCCATTTCTTAAGATACTTATGCCCTTCTTACCGAACGATATTTAAAAACCAGTGAACATTGTTGTTCACTGGTTTTTAAATATGCTAACCCCTACCTCGGCGATCTCCTCCACCTTGCCTTCCCCCCATTTGCATTTCACGGCCACGTTCGTCAAATCTTTGGCCTCCAGGTGCACTCATACTGTGTATTGCAGGTCTAGGATTTGCATTGTGAAACTGACCTTTCTCATTACGCATATTTTGTTCATGAACCCGTTGGTCTTTACTGGCGGGGTTATGATTTTGTATGCCTCTCAGTTCATCTTTATTAGGACGGTAATTCACTCCTCCAGCCCCATTAAAACTCACTTTATTTCTATTACCTACATTTATGTTTACTTTGGCTACATAAGTATTACGAATATTTTTACCTACACGGCACACTGCGGTATTATACATAAAGTGTCCTCTATCCCATCTGCCACCATAAAATCCGGTACCGAAATAGCCAAATCCGTAATTAATTCCCCCATAATAGCCTACTTGCGAACCCCAATAACCAGGATACCAACCATAAAACCCATCAATAAAGGCCCAGTATCCTGGAGTCCATAATAAATTAATGGCAGGGGGCATCACCCAAACACCTGGTACCCAATAATAGTCATCCGTGGCCCACGACCAATAGCCGGGAGTCCAGAGATATCCATCTCCCGGGCAAACGGGCTGGACATAATCAGGTAATGGTGGTGGTGCCTGTCGTGTTCTGATGGTAATGGAAGTCTTGTCTCTCGTATAATAACCAGTATCTTGGGCGTTAATAGCTGGTGCAATAAATAATAAAATTACGAATAATAACATAATTCTCTTCAAAATCAGAAGATCAAAATGGATCGCTTTTTTGGCCAAATCATCATTTGGACTTTCAATAATTAATTTCTTTAGAAATGATCTCTGAAGAAAGTCAGGCACTTGTTTTTTCATAAAATTTATTTTTTAATTTAATAAATACACCTAACCCAGCATCAGGCTATTACCTGATTTACAACGCAATAACAACCACGTTTAAAATAAGTTTTATATTTTTAAGTTTAGCTGATCAGCTATTTGTTTTCACCGCCCCTCCGCCTATGATGATCTAGTGATAGTGGAAGACTTTTTAATTATATCAGTGAACATGGAGATATTCCGAAAGACATTGTAACGACCTGCGGTGCCACATCCTTTTATACTTGTTTGTCACCTATCCCTACAAATGCCTTCTTTCAAATTTGCGTTTAATGTAGTAGATATGTACATCAATTAGTTTTTAGCTTAATCAAGCTGAATATCACAACATTTTACCCAAAGCAATAATACCCTCTTCCAATTCTTTTTCAGAAAGCGACCCATAGCCCAATCTTATACCGTTTATGGTTTCATCGAAGCTATAAGTGTCGGGCGTAATGATTTTGATGCCCTTGCTTTCTAGCCTCTTGGAAATCTGCAAGCAGTCCACTTGCTTATTTGGAACAATCCAAAAAGCCAAACCACCTTCAGGAATAGCGTAAGTTGCTTTGTTCGCAATATATTTATTCAGCACAGTAGCCATAAAATCCCTTTTGGTTTTATAGTAATTAGTTGCCTTTTTGATATGCCGTTTTATTGTGCCGTCTTTGATAAGTTGCAAAACTGCTTGTTCCATTATGCTGTCGCCCTGCACATCAATAATCTTTCGTAAACTGCCCACTATTTCAATCAAAGAGCTGTTATTACTTGCCAAATAGCCGATACGTAGAGCAGGGGCAACAACCTTACTCATTGTACCAATATAAACGTAGTTTTTCAGTTCAGTAAAACTTGACAAAGGCAATACAGGACGATAACCGAAATGAAACTCATTGTCATAATCATCTTCAATAATCGTAAAACCGTATTTGTTAGAAAGCCGTATCAATTCCAATCTTCTTTTCAAACTCAATGTTGTAGTAGTCGGATATTGGCGGTGCGGTGTAACGTAAATTGCCTTTATCTTTTTCCCCGATTTCAGATAAGAAATAACATCATCGATCTGCAAACCGTCTTTATCTATGCTTACAGGCAACAGCTTTGCACCCGCATTTTCAAACGCAGACCAAGCAGGTTTATATCCAGGATTTTCAATTATTACATAATCTCCTTTTACAAATAAGCATTGTGCTATCATATACATTGCCATTTGGCTGCCACGAGTAATGCAAATATTTAGTTCGTTTATCTGCATACCTCTCTGATGATTGAGCATCTGAACAATAGACTTTCTAAATTCCAAATCGCCCAATTCATTGCCATAGCCCATCATTTGCCACCTCGCTTTTTGGTTGAAGATTTGACGGTATGCCCTTGCCAATTCTGTAGTGGGCGCAATTTTGCTATCGGGGTGTCCGTCATCAAATTGTATATGACAATGTTTACTTGCTGTATTTTTTATAGCAGAAGTTACCCACTCGGTCTTTTGTACACTTTTAAAACCGGGCAATGTATCGGCTACAAAAGTACCCTGCCTTTCTTTGGAAACCAGCCAACCCTCAATAAGCAATACATTTAGAGCTTCTACCACCGTATTCCGGTTGACCTTTAAGAGCTGTGAAAGGTTTCTACTGCCAGGCAAAGCATCGCCGGGCTTTAACCTGCCCGAATGAATATCTTTTATAATGGCATCGGCTATCTGTAGGTAAACAGCTTTACCTAATTTTTCATCTAACTGTATTTCAAATTTCCAACCTCTTAGCATCTGGACTATCTACTTTTATGAAAACTGTATCATTACGACAGTCCAAAGATAAAATACTTTTATATCGCAATAGTGCAAAAAACAATAAAAAAATTCAGTTATGTCAAAATTAGAAACAGCAACAGAAGTAAAAAAATCAATCCATGTAGCGCAAAAGCAATTCAGCTCAAAAGACTTTCATCAAACATTCGCAAGACCAACGTATGCGAAGCCGTCCCACTTACTTCATAAAAACGTTGAAAATGCAGGCGTACACAACCAGTTCTCGGCAGAAAGAAAGCACCCTGTTTTCTTTGTGGACTTACCGAGCAAAAATGTAAGTATGACGATAGGCGGTTTGTTGCCCAAACAAAAAACACATCTGCACCGCCACACCTACGAAACCGTTTTGTATGTCATTGAGGGCAAAGGTTGGACACGAGTAGAAGACGAGATTGTAGAATGGGAAGCAGGCGATGCCCTTTATATTCCTTCTTGGGCTTGGCACCAGCACCAAAACCGTAGCGAGAGCGAACCAGTAAAATACATCGCTTGCGAAAATGCCCCACAACTGCAAAACTTGGGTGTCGCCTTACGTGAAGAAGAGGGCAGAGATTTTTAACTTTTGAAAACAGGACAATAAATGAACAAAGTACCATTTAAAGGCGTAATCGCATATCCGGTTACACCATTTGACAACAAAGAGGATATTGATATTCTCTTATTTAAAAAGCAAGTAGAGCGTTTGGTTACGGCAGGTTCTCACGGTATCGCCCCATTGGGAAGCACAGGTGTAATGCCTTACCTCAATGATGCCGAAAAAGAAGCCATAACCGAAGCGACTATGCAACAGGTAGCAGGCAGAGTGCCTACATTGGTCGGTGTTTCCAACCTTACTACGGAGAAAACCATTTACCACGCACAATTTGCCGAAAAAGCAGGAGCAACGGCTTTAATGATTATCCCGATGAGTTATTGGAAATTGACCGATGATGAAATTGTGAAACATTATGATGCTGTTGCTTCCAAAATTTCCATTCCCATAATGGCATACAACAATCCCGCAACAGGTGGGTTAGATATGTCTCCTGCATTATTGAAGCGCTTGTTGGAAATTCCGAACGTGACGATGATAAAGGAAAGCACAGGCGATATTCAGCGTATGCACTATTTGAGAAAAGCGTTGGGCGAAGAAGTAGCTTTTTTCAATGGCTCTAATCCGTTGGCATTGTCAGCTTTTTCAGCAGGTGCAAGGGGTTGGTGTACCGCTTCGCCCAATCTGATACCCGAACTCAACATTGCCCTTTATGACGCCATACAGGAAAACGATTTGGAGAAAGCCCAAAGAATATTCTACAAACAGATCGATTTGTTGAAATTCATTGTGGAAAAAGGTTTACCACGTTCCATAAAGGCAGGTTTAGATTTGTTGGGAGTTGGCGGAGGTGGTTTTAAAAGTCCTTTAAAACCGCTTAGCGAAACTGAAATAGCGGAACTGGACAGCATACTTTCGGCTATTGAAAACGAAGTCTATCGACATTAAACATAATTCTAAAACAAAGTAAAATGGCAAAAGCATTTTTTATCACGCAGATTATCCTGTAATGTGTAAGTGCAGAAAAATGGTGTAAGCCGAAAAACAATAAGAGTTTTCCTGGACTAGCTACTTATCCCTAAACTGTACCACCAAGCTAATCCTACAACCTGATACTTTTGTGCCATTAATCAAAATAATTTATCGAAATGGAGTACAACATTAAAAAAGTAGGGCTAAAAGATTTAGACACAACAGCAGAGTTATTTAATCTTTATCGGTGTTTTTACCGCCAAGCGGACGATTACGAAAAGTGCAAAAAGTTCATAGAGGAACGATTGAACAATGACCAATCGCATATTTTTGTGGTGTACGCAGGCGACAAAGCAGTCGGGTTTGTTCAGTTGTACAAATTGTATCATTATATCAAATTGGCAAAACAATGGTTGTTGAGCGATTTGTTTGTTCACCCCGATTACAGAGGAAAAGGCCTTTCGGTAGCATTGATAGACAGAGCAAAACAATGGTGCGATGAAACAGAAGCTTGCGGATTAATGCTTGAAACCGAAAAAACGAACGACATAGGCAACAAATTATATCCACGTTGCGGATTTGAATATGACGGCAATCACAATTATTACTATTGGTGGAAATAACGGACAGGGCGGACTTAATTGGTTCGCCTTTTTTTTGAATTAATGTTATTGAAATAGTGCAAACGATAGTATGAATATCTTCGACCTAATCATAAACGACAAAGAACAGGTATCATTAAATGATATATTCCTTGATAAAGCTAACAGGCAAAAGTTTGAACAGCTTATCAAAGAGCATAAATATATTGAAGAATTAAGCCAATACGGACTGCCCGTAAACAACAAGATATTGCTTCAAGGCAGTTCAGGTTGTGGCAAAACAATGTCTGCCAAAGCCATCGCAAACGCATTGGGTAAAAACATTCTCATACTAAATTTGAGCAATGTAGTCTGTTCACGCCTTGGCGAAACATCGCAGAACATCAAACAGGTATTTGACAAAGCAGGCAGGGAAAAAACCGTTTTGTTTTTAGATGAATTTGACCAAATCGGAAAAGCAAGGGACAACAATGATAAAGACATAGGCGAAATGCGAAGATTGGTAAACACCTTAATACAATTAATAGATTACTATTCCGAAAAAGCATTATTGCTATGTGCGACCAACCACCCCGAAATTATTGATACAGCTTTATTAAGGCGGTTTCAGTTGCAGATAAATTTTGAAATGCCCACAGCCGAAATTTTAGACGAGTATTACAGCAAACTATTATCCCGATTTCCAACGGAATTACAGAGCATACAACGTAAATACAATATCTCATTTGCCGAAGCCAAAGACCATACGTTTACATTGGTAAAGTCAGTACTGATAAAAGAATTGGAAGAAAAATCAACCTGTCATACAAGCAAGACACTCAACCTGCAATAAAGAGAAATAAAATAATGAGAATTTAAAACAGACAAATGAAAAGCGAAATAATAAGAGAAATGAAAGAGCAAGATGTTCCAATTCTCTTACACTTATGGGCTATTTCTCCGACATGGTACAAAAATAAAAAAATTAGAGGTTCGTGTTCATCCCTGCGTAAGAACAAGCGTTTAGCAAATCGCCTTATCCCTGTAAATGCTTTCTTTCAAATTTGCGCTTAATGTAATGGTAGCGGAACAAAAGCCTGTCGTACCATAGTGCAACCAGTAATACGGCCACTGCCAGCAACAAGGTCTTAAGCCCAAAGTAGATATGTACAAAGCCCCCAACAGTGCCCCCCAAAAAGAAACAGCCAATAATCATGAGTTTAAGTAAAATTGCCCGGCGCAGCTTTGTCCTTTCGCCAGGTTCTCTGTAAAAGAAAAGCTGTGAAAGCTCAATGCCAAGGTCGGTGAACAGCCCGGTAAGGTGCGTGGTACGTACCACCGATTGCGACACCCGTGTAACCAGCGCATTCTGCAAACCCATGGCAAACAACAGCAGACAGGCCAACAATATGGGAAACCCTGCCGACCACGACCCCGAGGCGGCAACCGCCAACAGCAGTACAATTTCAATAAGCACAGGAACCACATAGGTAGACATGCGTTTACGCTTGGAAACCACCTCTATCATAAAACTGGAAACAAAAGCACCCAGCAGAAAACACAAAATGTAGAACAGAAAGGTAAGAGCATGGGCATAGCCCCTTAAGAACAGCTGCTCGGCAAAAAAGGCAAAGTGCCCGGTTACATTCGTGGTAAGTACCCCGAGCGAAAGCACCCCAGTAATATTTACCAGCCCGGCAACGCCAGATAGCATGGAGGCCAGTTTGAGATTATGCAAAAAGGTACGCCCTTTACCCGTGTGCCTAAACATATTAAGAAGCTTTGCACAAAGATAAGAAAACGGTTGACCTTTGGGGCCAGCTGTTCTTCTAAAAGGCTGTTCTTCAAATTTCATATGATTTGGCAAATGGGGTCCGACCTATGGTTTTCAGAATTCGTGACCTCTAAGATAAAATCCTTAAATGGGTCACGAAATAGAGTACAAATTCCGCTTGACCATGGAACGAACTGTTTTTATTGGAAATTTGATGAGTAGTTGATTATAAACGATAAAAGCGCATCCTTTGATGCGATTTTATCTTGATCTGTGATCCCGCTGGGATTATTTTGAATGATCCCTCCACAATGACCGAGTACAATCAGCCTTTCTGGTTAATACCAGAAACTGTTTTGCATGGGTGTCGCTGTCTAAAGTAAACTTTGGCACCTTACCAATGCAAAACAGCCTCCAAGCTTTAAGCTTGAAGGCTGTTTGTGATCCCGCTGGGATCATGTTATATTGCCTAGAAGCCTTTACAGGCTTGAACTTCATATTATCTCAAACAACAGGTAACCGAATAGGTAACCGATTTAAATGACGTTGTTTGATGTACTTTGAAAAGAACTTATTTCTAAATTAAAGATAAAAAAAATCATTTGATTACTAAAAAATATTAGCAAAATTCTATATACGGTTAAGTATAACAAGTTGATTTGTGAGGACTATTCCCTGCTTTAGTGATATTGTCATCAAGTCAACAATCTTTAAGATTTCCGCTTTTCTTTCCTCTTTCTTTTGTTTATCATTCGTTAGGATTTTTTTTACTTTCCACTTGGTAATAAATCCAACTTTTTCAGCTAAATCAATAGTCAGACTTTCAATTTCTGTAATAGCAGTAACATAAGTGCTGCTTTCTACAATCGTTTTCAAGATTGCATCTGCGGAATTATGTTGTTCCGCAGGTAGGTGTTTTTCAAAAAGTTCAGCAGAGAAATTCTTTACTAATTGGTCAAACTGTCCCACTATTGATGCTTTTCCCCTAAGAGAATAGGCAATAATTGGATCAACTGGTGCAAGGGATTTAACCGCCTGTTCATAATCATCATTGATATCCTTAAGTTCATTATAAAAATGCTCCTTAAGCATAGGTATCACAGAATTATTGAGAATGCTTTCCATTTCAGGTGGTGGGTCTCCCATATTAAGTTCAGGATTGTTTTTTGAAAACTCAACAAAAAGTTCCATAAGGTCTTTAGAATTGATGTCAATTGCCTTTCGTAGAACATAACTAATTTCAAGTAATTGAAAAATTGTTTCATTACGGACACGGTTGTCTTCTTTACGCCCTTTGTACCAATTTGCACCTTGCGTTAATATCCAGCCAAGTACAATACCACCAAAAGCGACAAGTAAGGTCAAGGACTGCCCATTCATAATAATACAGTTTAGTTTTAGTAAGGTTATTGAAACTACTTCTTATCGGCGAAGTGACCAAATGATGCTGTGTGTTAGTTTCGGCCTTACGGAACTAAACGGGTAAAAGCGATATCATAGTGGGTGTATACCCTGCAAGCGCTCATTCTTTTGTGAGCATCTATATTACTGGGACTAGCAGGTAACCTATTTGTTGTCTACGTCTTCATTTTTGATAAAATTCTGTCCTCATTTTCCATTGATTAAGGTCTCAAATACCTGTTTCTACATTCTATCAGTGTGTTTTATCGGTTTTTTCATTTGGGAGATAAATAGTAGGTCATTATTTATTTACATAAACATTCAAGCTTAAAGTAGAAGATTTATTATATTAATAAAATCAACAAGCTACATATAACTGACTGATTTTATTTTTAAATTAGCAAGGAACCAACTGCCTCACAATGGAAATTTCTTGTATAGTAATAGATGACGAACCTCATGCGGTTTCCGAGTTGACTGATCTAATCGGTATGGTACCTGGAATTTATCTACTCAATAGTTTTGAAAATGTAAAGGATGCAGTGTCATATCTAAGTAGCCATAAGACAGTTGATGTGATTTTCAGTGATATAGAAATGCCTACGCTAAATGGCATCTCTGCGGCCAAAATACTACACCAATACTGCGATTACCTGATCTATGTGACTGCCCATAGAAATTTTGCACTTGATGCATTTGATGAAAATGCAGCCGGTTATCTGCTTAAGCCCATCAGTCAACATACGATGGTGAACCAGGTGATGAAATTGAGAGAACATCTTAAAAAAAGAGTAAATAGCCAAACAGAAGGCATGGTTTTCATTAAGGGAGGCAACAAGAATACGTTTATTAAACTTGAATGGGATAAAGTTATTTATGTTAAAGCACTATTAAACTATGTAAATATCCATACTTCAAAAGGTGATGAGGTGACCTACATCGGATTGAAATTACTAGCAGAACTTATAAAAAAACAAGACCATTTTTTTCGCATATCGAAATCTGTCATTGTTAATTTGAATTACATAGAAAGGGTTGAAGGAAACATGGTCAGGTTAATGAACGATAATACATTTACCATTGGAGATAAATATAGAAATGCGTTTCACGAATTTCTTCGGAAACGCACTTTAAGACCTTAGCGCACTTTAGGTACTGAATTGGTCATGTTGTCTGTGACTGTTACTGTTGTAGCCGTGACCGTTGTCGGATCTGTGCTATTACGGAGAGGCGAATTTGCAACACCTGAAAAGATAAAAAGAGATTTCTTTTTGATCTTTAATTTTTTGTCTTTAGCATTCATAGTCATTTTTATCTTGTGAATGCCAAGGATATTTTAGGCGGTTTTCTTCTACATTTTTATTATAGTAAGTGATCGGAATATTATATGAAAGCCATAAAAAACAACATGAGGGAGATCAATATCCATGCTTTGTGCTGGCTTGTCTATATTTGTTATGAGGTATTGGTTAGCGGTATACTTAGTGGAAATTTTAGCCACTTTTACTACTATTTTTTCTTTTACATACTCAACATCTCCCTGTTCTACAGTCATGCACTATATATCATGCCCAATTCCTTCAGGAAGACACCATATACATTATGGAAACTGCCGTTTTTGTTTTTACTGCAAATGGGTCTTTATATTTTAGCGACCATTGTGATCAGCCAGTTGCTTGAAGTTCTTCATGCCCGCCGTTCTCCATTAGTGATCAACAAGCGGTTTATTACGGGCACTGTTTGGCGTGGAGCCCTGTTTATCCTTTTCTCTACGGGTTATTATTTCTTGGTTTCGTATTTCTACAAGAGAAAACAGGAGATGCAAAATGAACTGGAAGTGCAGAAGTTAAAGCTAAGTTTAGTAAGCATGGAGATGGATTTTGTACGCTCACAGATCAACCCGCATCTACTGTTCAACACGCTAAACTTTATAAAGTATGCTTCTAAACATGATCCACAACAGTCTGATGAAGCGATTATAAGACTATCGGAAATTATGAGTTTTGCGATTGAAAAAAGTATGGACGGCCTAATTCTGTTAACGGATGAGCTTAAGCAAATAGAGAATATCATTAGGCTTAACCAATTGCGATTTGGCAACAAACTGCATATACAGTTTAAGTTTACAATAGATGATGAAAAGGTAAAGGTATTGCCCATCATCCTGCTTACATTGATAGAGAATATTTTCAAACATGGTAATCTTCACCAGGCTTCCAAACCTGCAACCATAATCATAACGTGCAGCGATAACCAACTTGAGTTCTGGACTGGCAATTTGCCGAATGCAAATACATTCGCGAAAAGTACGTCCGGCTTAGGTATTCCCAATATCATTTTCAGATTAAAAAACACTTATGGCGACAGGTTTATTTTCAATTATGGCAATGAGGGAGATTTTTATAAGACCTATTTACGTATACCGCTTTAAACTAGCTTAGTATTGGATTAGGTACAATGGGCAGTTTGGCAAAGCGTACTACCTCAATGCTCGGATAACCAAAATCTTCTACCACTTTGCCCAAAATGAGGTAGCAACCTTTACCACGAAAAGGGTAGCGAGGCGCCGAATTGGGAAAGTGTGTGGTATCGAAAAACTGTCCATCCTTATCCAGAAAGGTACCAAACCACATGGTCTTGTTGTTCTTCGTATGTACGGTTTTGTCGCATACATATTCGCCAACCATTTTTACTGTTTTGCCAATACACCCCATCAGTTCACTGGCCATCACCTCGCCCCTAAAACCAGTTTTCAATAATTCGGTCATTGGTATACTTATGGTGAAACCCAGAATTTCCAGTTCCTGATAAGCATTTTCGATCAGGTCATCGGGCAGGTCGGGGTACTGATAAGATTTGACTGGTACATTGAATAATTCCATTCCTTCCAACTTCTTACTTTTCTGTCCCAAGTAGTTGTGCACTTCCCATAAGAGTTCCTTTTTGGTATGTCCGGTAAACCGAAAAGCTCCTGCCCGTATAAGGATCAGGCACTGTTCCAGGGTGATGCTGGTACGGCAAATAAAATCTTCCAAACCATTGAATTTTCCTCTTGCTCCACGTTCGGCCGGTATCAGTTCTATAAATTTTTGTTCTAGTCCCTGCATACCAATAAAGCCAAGGTAAGCCTGATCACCTTTAATGCACACTTTGGCCTCACTTTCATTTACGCAGGGCAGATGAACTGTAGCGCCAGCTTTCTGCAGCTCATGCACATATAACCAGCGGGAGTAAAACCCACCATAGTTGTTCAATACGGCTACCATAAATTCTTTCGGATAATACGTTTTCAGTAACAAGCTCTGATAACTTTCCACCGCAAAACTTGCCGAATGTGCCTTTGAAAAACTATAACCAGCAAAAGATGAAACTTGTCGCCACACTTCTTTGGTTGTTGGTTCAGGGCGATCCAAGGCCTTTGCCCCGTTGTGGAATTTCTCTACCAGTTTATCAAATTCAACTCTAGACCGGTATTTTCCACTCATGCCACGCCGCAATATATCTGCATCTGAACCGTCCATGCCGGCATAGTGCATACACACTTTGATCACGTCTTCCTGGTACACCATTACACCGTAGGTTTCCTTTAGCTGTTCCTTCATTACGGGGTGTAAATATTCTACCTTATCAGGATGATGAAAGTAAAAGATATAGTTGCCCATCATTCCAGAACTGGCAACACCTGGTCTGATGATCGAGCTTGCTGCTACCAAAGTCCTGTAATCTGCACACCTGAGTTTCTTCAATAACTGTCGCATGGCAGGGCTTTCGATATAAAAACAACCAATGGTATCGCCCGATTTCAATTGCTCATTCACCTTTTCATCAACAACAAAAGTCTTTACATCATGTACATCAACCTTTATTTTTCGGTTTTTTAGAATAATCTCTACCGCTTCCCTTATATGTCCAATACCTCGCTGACTGAGTACGTCAAACTTATCCAGGCCAATAAGCTCGGCCTCGTACATATCCCATTGTACGGTGGGCATTCCCTTTGGGGGCATGTCCAATGCCGTATAATAATAGATGCTTTCTTCCGAAATCAATACGCCACCGGCATGTATGCTGCGCTGGTTTGGCATATCCTCCAGCAGCTTTAATACTTCTGTTATCTTCCTGAACATGGGATTGCTGTTATCATTATCCGCTCTGGCAGGATCAGAAAAACTATCAATCTCTGCCTTTGGCAACCCCAATACCTTACCAATTTCCCTAATGGTAGATCTGGCCTTAAAGGTGGTCATGGTACCCAACAGTGCAGTATGTTCTTCGCCATAGCGTTTAAAGATATAATCCTGTACATCCTCTCGTTCATCCCAACTGTAATCGACATCAAAATCGGGTGGGCTAGTGCGTTTGCTGTTCAAGAAGCGCTCAAAATAGAGATCAAGATAAATGGGATCAACATCGGTAATGCGCAGGCAGTAAGCAACAATACTGTTTGCTCCCGAACCCCTACCCACATGATAATAACCCCTACCCATGCTATAGCGAATAAAATCCCAGGTAATGAGAAAGTAGGCACAGAAATCCAGTTCTTCAATCACCTTCAGTTCATGCCTTATCCGTTTAAGCGCCTCCTTATTTTCCTTTCCGTAGCGATAGGCCAACCCTTCGAGCGCCAGCTTTTGCAACAGGGCAACATCATCTTTTTTAGTTCCAGTAAATGTCTTTTTATTAAGCTTTCCGAAAGTATATTCCAATGTAGAACAGTTGGCCAACAGTTCTACCGTATTATGTAGAATAAATGGATATTGCTCAAACTGTGCTGCAATTTCTGTGGCAGAAACAAAATGCTCATCAGGCCTACACCTCTGGTCTGCCCCTACCTTGGTAAGCAGGGTATTATGATCTATCGCCCTTAAGTATTCATGCAGGCGGTATTCTATTTTTCCGGCAAAAGTTACACTATGCAATACCACCAACTTGTCATTAAGGTGCGCATACCTTTTGCCAAAAAGCCTATTGAGTTCCGAATGTCGGATGCCCACATACTCATTTGCGGCCAATATTTCAGGCCTGTTGTTGAACGCATAAATGACATAGGCATTTTCAAATGCGGGAGGTCTTTCTGGTAGTTCTGTTGCACTGATATTATGATAGCTCAAAAATTTATTGAGTTCGCGCATCCCTTCCTTATTCTTGGCAATGCCGATGTACTTCAGCTCATCATTTTTGCGAAACTCTATACCAATTACAGGTTCTATCTGTCTTTCCCTGCACTTGCGAATAAACTCCATGCAGCCTGTAGAGTTATTAATATCGGTAAGGACCAGTTTGGTAATACCCAATTTGCAGGCCGTATCTACAATGGTCTGAATATCCATTGTACCATAGCGAAGGCTATATTGCGAGTGTACGTTGAGCCACATAAATTAATAGTCCACGTCAACAATCTTTGCAATTTTAACCGCATCTACGCCAAAGCGGTTACGTATCTTATCCATTGTTTGGGTAAGGTTATACTGCTTTTGGTTGTTCCCATAAAGTTCCATCTGCTCAAAGCCTGGTATAAGTGCCGATAGCCTAACCCCGATCAAACGCAACATCATTCGTCGGTCATACAAGGTGGCAAACAGTTCTTTGGCCTTATTGATCAAGGTGGCATCCAAAGCAGTATAAGGTATTTTTGCCTGCCTGGTTACGGTTTCAAAATTGGAATAACGAATGGTTACGGTAATGCAGGATGCCAGCCTTTCCTTCTGCCTAAGCTCAAAGGCAATGGCTACTACCATAGCCGTAAGCATTTCGGTCATGCCCTGTATATCCATGCTATCCTGCTCAAAGGTGCTCTGCGTACCAATTGATTTTTGTTCCCTATAAGGTACTACCTCCGAGTGGTCAATGCCCTGCGCCTTTTGCCATAACGTTAGTCCATTTTGACCCAATAACTTGAACATCATTTCTTGCGGAATGGCCTTGAATTTATGGATATACCGTACCCCCATTTCACTCAACTTGATATAGGTTGCCTGCCCCAAACCGGGGATTTTCCTTATAGAAAGCGGATCAAGAAATGAAGGTACTTCGGGCCAGTTTACCTGCAACTGTCCATTGGGCTTACATTCGTTGGTCGCCATTTTACAAACGGTCTTGTTTATCGAAAGCCCAAAAGAAATGGGCAGTCCCGTTTCCCTGATCACCTTTTGGCGCAGCTCCTGGGCATACTTCCAGCAACCGAAATGCTTTTCCATGCCGGTCATATCTATATAATGTTCATCTATGCTGGCCTTCTCCAGTAAGGGTACCTGTTCTATCAGAATATCGGTAATCTCATGGCTGGCCTTGCTGTATTCATCCATATTTCCACGAATGAAAATAGCATGCGGGCAGAGTTGTTTCGCCATTTTGGAAGGCATGGCCGAATGTACCCCATACTTACGTGCCTCATAGCTACAGGAAGCAACTACACCACGATCTGAAGTACCACCAATAATAACAGGTTTACCTATCAGGGCGCTATTTTTTCGTACCTCAACAGAAACAAAGAAAGCGTCTTGGTCCATATGAATGATCGTTCTATCCTTTTGCATACCCTTTTAAAATAAATCGGCACTCCAAAATTATGCTAAAAATATTAGCATTTTAAAACAAGAAGCAAAGAAAAATAACACCTTCTAGGAATACACAGTTAACTAACTATAGCACAGTCGATAACAGATAACAAAAGACAAAAAACACCTTAAAAACATTTTAGTTCTTCCTGATCACCAGGTGTTCCAATGCCGGATCTGACAACATCCGTTGAATTTCCACTTGCATTATGTCTTGTATGTCCTGCTTTACCTGTAGGTAATTACGTTGCACCATTGCCTGGTCAACCTGTCGTATCACCGGTATTTCCTTGTAGGCTTTTTCTTCACGTTCAATGGCCGAAAAATCATTTTGTATCTCGCAATGAAAAGCTTTCAGTTGTATCTTTTGGTCGGGCGTATCGGCAACCATGCCTACAAATTCACCTGAGCTCAATGCAGAAATACGTGAAGCAGGCACGGCATATTCCAGTTGTTTGCTCTTGCTTATCGAAGTATCGCCACTGTTTATGGAAAGGCTTTCCCTGTCCTGCATAATCTTGCCAATGCGTTCGCTCAACTGCTTGGCACTATCTCCGGTTACCTGTCCAGATATGATATTGCCCACTGTATTCATGATCACATCGGCCTGTTCCTTGCCATAATCCTTGCGCAGTTGGCTTACATCCTGTATGCCCAGGCATACGCCAATCTTATTGCTTCGGCCCGTTGCAATGGTGGGTATTATATCTGTGGTAAGGGTGGGGAACTCATCAAACACTAGCATGCTCTTGAGCTTGTTCTTCTGGTTTACGATCTTCAACATACGGTTAACATAGAGGGAAAGCACAGCACCATAGGTCTGTATCTTCTGCGGGTTGTTGCCCATACAGATCACCTTAGGATAGGCTGGATTATTAAGATCGAGGCTAAAATCATTGCCACTTAATACATAATATAACTGCGGTGAAGCCAAACGTGCAAGGGCTATTTTGGCACTGGCAACCTGCCCTTCAAGTTGTTCCATTACATCGTTGAGATAGGCCGTAATAAAAGGATTGATCAACACTTCGATTTCTTTTTCCATGCGCAACAAGGTGAAGAGATTATCATATTCCAACTGTATGAGTTCTATAACATGCGGTAAGGTGCAATATCTACCATCCTGATATTTGCGCAGAAACCAGATGATGGCCGTTACGAAATTGATGGGACTTTCTACAAAGAAATCGCCTGTTTTCTTTTGCCATTCCCTATTCAGACCAAGCAATATGGTACGGGCACTTTCAGAGGCATCGGTAATATCGGTCATGCCCAAAGGGTCGAATACATTGCCCCTATGCGAACGGGAAAGATCATCGAAATTGATAAAGATACAATCTGATTTTCCCTTGTACCTGTGCTTGTTTTTCAGCCAATGGTTATAGGCAATGATAGATAGATCGGGGAACTTGAAGTCATAGACAAACATGGTATAGGGATCGGATTTCTGTAACGCCTGGGAAATGAAATGACGGATGACGAATACCGATTTACCTGCTCCCGGACTACCCGTTACCATTGTTGCGCGAAAGGGTGCAATGACATTGATCCACGAACTGCGTATCTTGTTCTTCAACCTGTATTTGGCCGGAAGGTTGATCGAAAAGTCATTTTCCAATAGGCGCTCCTCCTGCGGAAAAGTTTCGTTTTCGGAATTGAAAACGTTGTTGTCAAGCTTGTTTTTAATGATGCGGGTAAGCAGTGTGCCCCCACTCAGTATAAACAGAAAACCAATACCTGTAACGATCATGTACAGGGTAGCTTTCGCCATTACATTGCTGCTTATATATAAGGTAAAATAGCTGATAAAGAAAGTGATCAGTCCGGTAATGAGGTAGGCCATTGCCGTTTGCAGGTTCAGCTTTTCGCTCTTTTTCCCCTTTGCTCCGAGCAATGAGATAGCCAAAAAGCCCAAGGAAAGCAGTTTGGAATTATGGAAACGGGTAAACAGTCCCGTGCCTGCAATATTGCCCAATATACGGTCGGTAAAGGCAGTAGTTAACTGCCATTGCAAAAAGGCAGCGTACAAAAAAAAGTAGAAGTGCAGGACCAGCAGAACAATGCTGATCAGTCTTGTCATGTCCAGGATCTTGCGTAGTGCCTGTTCGTTTTCTCCAGTCTGGTGTGCCATAAATTCGTCTTATTGATTAGGATTGATATTCTTTTTCTTCTTCTTTTTCCGCTTTGATCGCAAGGGATGGGGTACACTTTCGTTAAGGTGTTCTGCCTGCATAAGCAGCTCCAATACATCGGGCATGTCTGCATTTGTTGGGGTTGATGGGGTAGTGGAGAAAGGTTCCTGAAGTTTTTGCACCACTGTTCCCGTAGCGGGTTTGGGTGCCATTTCCAACTGTTCCTGAATGGCATTTGCGCTATATTGTTTGCCTAATGCACTGCCATTGAACACACATTTATTCATATGGTCTACGTAGGTGATGCCGTACAACCTGCCCGTTGCATTGATACGGGCAATGGGCCTTATACCCGACTTTTTCAACCTGTTGTCCAATACCTGCAGACTGGTCAGTCCCTTTGTTTTCAGTGCCAGGTCAATGGCCATCTTTACCTTTTCTGCAAATGGTTTACGAGCTGCGTGATTAACGAGAAAGCGCTTTTCTAGAAAGGTGCGTGTAGGCCTGTTATGGAAAAGACTGGCCTTTATGGGTACCCCTACCGGCTGTCCATTACCGTCCAATAGCCTATAAAAAAGTCCTTTGTGCTGGCGTGTACGTGAAGTTTCGCTACCCGGATCTGCATGGATATTATAGCCGTTCAGCACGGCATTGAGTTCGGTTAGCGATGTATATTTATAGGTATTCAGTACATGCGAAAGAATGTTGGCAATGGCACGGCGGGTATCTGTTTTGCCATACTGTATCTTCTCTATGTTGAGCGGCTTTAGCTGGAAGACTTCTTTTTTATGGTCTTCTGCCTTTACCAATCCATAGCGTTGCTCAATATCTTTTCGGGCCTTTTCAGAAACAGTTCTGCCGATGTTCTGCATACGTATGCCCTTGCCCTGGGCGTTTACCAAAGTGGTGGCAATGTGTATATGCGGATGCCCTGCATCATTGTGCTGATAGACCAGGTAAGGCTGCCCGCCAAAACCAATAGCCTCCATATATTCGTTGGCAATGGTCTTTAACTGTTCACCGTTCAGTTGTTCACCTGGGGCGAAATTGAGTGAGATATGTACGCTGTTACGGGAAATATTGGGGTTGCGTTCGGCAGTTTTCAGGAGCATATTAAGCCGCTGTACCTCGCTCATCTTACCGGTTTCCATTGGATAGTTCTGCGCCATAAGCAGCGTTGCAACACCTTCCTTTACCTTGTTCTCGTTGTAGTGAAATGTGCGCCTAATGGAGTGTCCAGTCTTTATGATTGCAACCATTGTCCCGCACATTTATTCATGAAATCCCTCATGTCCTGCACCTCTTTCAGCAGTTTGCGCTTGTCCATTTCATAAGCGGTAAACAGGGCGGAAAACTCTTTGTCATGCCGTAGCGTATGCAGTTTGTGCACCACTTGGTTAAAGTTGTTGCCTATACCATTTAATGTTTTTATCAACTGTGCAAACTCCGTTACCAATGCATCTGTGGTAAGGTTGCGGTAGCCGCCAATCATGGGCCTGCCCAATAAGATCTTACGGCTATAGTCGCTAAGTTTGCGTTCTGTAGTGCTGGCAAAGGCCTTGTTAAGCTGTGTATATTCTTCTTCCGTAAGGCGCAGGTGTAGCCATTTGTTGCGGTTGTTCTTCTTCTCTTTCATCACTAAATCTTTTTCACGTTCAAGCCCCCGACTTTGGAGGAAAGGGCTATCAATTTTTCTGCATTGTGATACAATGCGACATCTTGCAGTTTCCGGTACGCAGGGAAACTCCCTTTAAGAAATTTTATAAACCTTTACGTGGCTTCTTTATCTTTTGCTGTTGCAACTGGCTATCGGGAGTTTGCAGCTTGCCGAAATTGCAATGAAAATCATTGAGGTCATCATGGTTGCGGTAAAGGGAGCTTTCGTCTATATAGCTTTTGCTAAGTGAGGTAGCATAGGTGGTAAATTCCTGGCCCCGTTTACCTTGGTCAAGATAGAGGTGTCTTTGCTGGTACTGTTCCATTACAGGTCTTGCCCTTTCAAAAAAAGAAAGAGAGTTGAGGATCATAAAATCGAAGCTATTTTCGGGGAGGTGTTGGTGCAGTGTCCTGAACGAAAGAAAATCAAAGAAGCCTTCAAACACACAGATATTTTGTGCACCGTTTTTTATGCTGGTAAAGCCCTTTGGTGAACTGCTGATCTTTACATGAGCGTTGCGTATTTCAAAACCACCAAGATCGTTCTTAAAACCAATGCCATAATACTGCTTACCCTTCATGGTATAGAGCACTTCTCTGCAATACTTTTCGGCAATGGCCAAGGGTATGTTACGTTGCTTAATGTAATTGATAAGAGCATAAGACCAAATGCTTCGTTCACCAACAATTTTAATAGCCCTTTCTTCTTCGACAAATGTTTTTTTTACAGATCCAGGTTTTTGCATGAGTAGGGTTCCCTTCAGGCCCTGCAAAAATTCTGCAACGGTACAATTGTGGTAGCGCATGGCAAAGTCTATAAGGTTGCCTCCCTTCCCTTCGCCCCAATCGTACCAAACATTCTTTTCCCTGTTTACTTTGAACGATGGTGTTCTCTCTTCCCTAAATGGGGAATGGTACCAAAAATCATTTCCCCTTATATTTTTCGGCTCTATGCCCAATTGCGCCAGGTAATGCACCAGGTCAATGTTCCTGATCTGTTGCCAATCTATGTTCTCCATTCCTTTTCACTTTTATCTCTTTCACTATCGAAGTGATACAAAAGTAAAAAGCGCTGTACATAGACAGGCTACCCCCTTAAATTCTAAGGAGGTAAAATAAAAGAGGCCATAAGCAGATCAAACTGGTGAAAAGAAAAAAGCGCTGCGCTATAGCCATTGGTCGTGGGTATGAAATGACTTTAAAAATAATTTTATAGATTTAGGTGAATATCAAACCTACTTTCTATGGCCGATCATCTCTTGTACTTCCCTTATATTAACCTGCCCGAAAATAACTGGACCTTTCGCTCACTGTTATATTACGACACCATAAGTGCCATTGTACCCAGTGATCATGTCCATAATCCTAATCTATTAGATCCTTTTATGAGGGAATTGGTTCGGGAAAACCTTGTGATACCGTTAGATCCTATGGAGACCCTTGATCGTCCGGGGCACCTCACAAAACCATTTATGGACTTTATACAAGCCCCAGGGTATGGTATCAATTTGAAAAGACAAAATTTCAACAACCAACAGCAGGGCAGCCAACGACCGTATGGTCATACTTTTTCAGGACATCATGAGCCATCGTTAATTAGTAGGGAGAAATTCAATGCTGATCTGATGTATAACCTACAGAAACTTGGCTTGGCAAGACCGCATCACGATAACTTTTATGAAGTAGAAAAAACAACGGCCAATTACCTCATGTCTTATCTGAGCAACATTGTTGCCGATAAACTCGAGCTATTGCCAGTAACTGATATTGGTTTCAAAAGGCCGTCATTTATGCTTTCCTATAAGAAAAAACCGATTGATGAGCAAGTAACGATAAGGAGAAATACCGCCTTAGCTAAAATTATGCCTGGGCCTGCCTATATTGAACTAGCACAATTGCTAGATTTTAAGATTAAATATCAAAATGAACTTAGGGTATTTCGCAATGTGATAGAACAGATAGCGTTGGATGACCGCTACGACAACGAGGAGTTGATGCGTAATAGAGTAGAAGAACTCAACCAATACAAAGAGCTGCTTACGGCACGAATGACCGAAAGCAATTGGAAGGACATTGTATTTAACACCGTGTTTGGGCTGATCAATGCAGTGATCGGGATCTCTACCGTCGGTAATTTGAAGGGGGCCATATTGGGTGCGCCAGGTTTTATCAACTCGGTATATTCGGCCTTAAAGCTAGAGAACCCTGAAAAGATATACGATACTACAGGCATGAAATACCTTGCCCTGGTCCATAAGAAATTATAAAGGTACCCTGTATCATCTCGTTCCACCGCTATTAGTGGCCTTCATAAACTCGTCCCTATAATTTTTACCCAAGGGTATTTCGGTATTCTTACCAATTACAATGGTATTGCCAAAAAAGCGGATGATCTTTGCAAGGTTCACAATGAACGACCTGTGCACTCGCAAAAAATCCCGGCCCAACTGGTATTCCATTTCGCTCAGGCTAATGTGGGTCTTAATAGATGGCAGTTTTTCAGAATAGACTATACAATAGTTTGAACTGGCCTCTACGTGGGTAATGTCCTTTAGCTCTACATAGGTGATGGCATTGTTGAGGCCGTGGCGCAGGGCGATCTTGCCACCTGTAGCTGGAGTAGGTTCACTGGCTTCGGCCACATACTTTTTAATGCGGTTTATACAACTTGTAAAACGCATATAAGATACAGGTTTAAGCAGATAGTCTATCACGCCCAATTCATAGGCCTGTAGCGACTGTGTATCATTGCCAGTAACCAGTACAATCTTGGCCAAATGGCCTGCCTGCGCTGCAAAGTCAAGGCCGTTTATTTTGGGCATCTCAATGTCCAGAAAAATAATGTCGGCAACAATCTCCCTTGACAGAATTTTGCTCAAGGCCTCCAATGGGTCGGTAGCCGAACCCACCAGTTCCAGATCAAGGGTACGTTCTATAAAGCCCGAAAGAAATTCAACAGCATAGGGTTCATCGTCAATGACGAAGCATTTAATTTTCATAGTTCAGCTCAATTTCAAAGTAAAGGTGATAATGGTTATTTTTTACAGATGACCGCAAGGTATAACGGTTGGGATAAAGCAGGTCTAAACGTTTGGTAACATTGGCCATTCCAGTGCCTGTGGTTCGGTAAACCGGTTCGGTTCTTTTAAGGTTTCGTACCTGCATGGATAGTTTTGGGCCATGAATTTCTATATGCGCAGTGGCCGGATCTTCCTGTATGGAAAGATCACCATGCTTAAAAATATTTTCTATAAAATTGATGAGGATACCCGATGGCAGTTTCAGGCCAGCGGCCGCTTCATCCTGGTTTATGGTAAGTTCAAAAAATTGCCTATTGTCGTTGCGCAGCCGAATAAGCGTTACATATTGTTCGATATAAAACAATTCCTCTTGCAAGGGTACGGCATTGTTTTGGGCGGTAGCCTTTAGGGAGTAGTGCATAATCTCGCCCAACAACTGTACCGCCTGTACAGCCTTGGCAGAACCTCGCTCTACCTGGTACTGGATAAACTGCAGCGTATTGAACAATAAGTGTGGGTTGATCTGTGAACGTAAAAAGGCATTTTCCAACTCGGCCTGGTTGCGCTCCTGTTCCATCAATTGAAGTTCGTGTTGGCGGGAAATTTTGGCCTTTCTTATACCCAAAAGAGTTTGGTAGTAAGCATAACTAAATCCGGAAATGTAAAACCAACGGACCAATACTTTTTTATAAAAGACTGACCTCGTTGGAATATAAACTTCTCCGCTCCTGTAGTATTGAACAATTATACAAGCTAGTGTTTCCGCAAGAAGAAAACAAGCTGCATAAAGTATGAACCTAAAAATAACCTTGCTCCACCTCTTGTTTCTTTCAAATTTTATGGGAAATAGAAAGTAAGCACATAGATAAAAAAATGGAACATCAGCAAGGTAATATATCAATTCGGGCACGAGTAATTTGTGGTAATATATAAGTATAGTACCCTGTTCATATGCAATCACAGCCAATACAGCGAAGAAATGGTTCCGAAATGTTCTTTTTGCTATCATAAAACGTCTATAAGCGGTCTTCTCAATTATTTTCACATCAGCAGAACTGTCATTTACACAAGGACAGGTGCTTTCTGCATAATACCATTGGGCAAAACATATATCATGATTAATTTAGTTATGAACTTTAAAAACGGAGATTATGAAAAACCTAAAAATTCAAAAAAAGACCCTATTCAGCTTTAAGAGAAATGTAGACGCTGCAAAAAGGGGAGCACCAAGTGATCCACCAACCACAACAATTGCCTCAATGTATCCAACTTGTCCTGCAGGTACTGGTTTTGTGAAGTAGGACCTGAATGTTTACAAAGCTATATGTGAACACTTAATTCTTAAATGTAGATGCATTGGCAAAGGATAGGATTTAGGAATGAACCTATCCCTTGCACTTCTTCTTCAAGTTACTCTCTTTTTCATATTCAATAATTATTTGGGCATGAGGATTTACCCCTATTTTTAAAGATAAATCCCTCTTCCTTTTTCCGTTCTTATTCAATACGGCTATGCCTTAGTGTTTTATCATTTCCCTATTTCTTTTTCAATTACAAAGACCGTTATAGCAGGCTTTGGGAGTAGAACAAAAAGATTAATTTCTACCAAGGGTAAATACGCAATTTGTTTATCGAGTACCTGTTTAAATTCTAAGGAGGTGAAAGCCATGTCCCTTTGCTAAATTTGAAGAAATTAAAATGTGGTAAAGATGACGGGGAGCGAAATGACCAAACTGTACGATACACTGCTCTGTGTACCGGGAATGAACGAAAATGTAAGATTGAACCAGGCCATAAGCCGTAAGCAACTGCTCTTGTTGAGCCAGGTACTGGAAGAAGGCCTACAGGCAGCCGCCAAGGACAAGGGTAGCGTGCTTTCCTTTTTTCCGCCAGAAGCAGGCAGTGAACTGCAGGCCATTATTGGCGATTGCCTTGAAAAAGCTGGACTTAACGGCCTGAATGAAAAGCTGAAGGGGTTTAGTGCAAAATAGCTTTTCGCCTAGGGCTTGTCTAAGTTAAATGGGCAGGCCATAAGGTATCTTTTCAATAAATATGAAATATCAATAATAGTTTGTCGGTGGAGATAATAACTAAAACTTTTAATATCTTGTTAGATGATGGTTGTCAAGAAAGCTAATAATAGGGATATTAATAACTAAAAAAAGACAATAATTTAATGATTAAGCCAGCGGATCTGTGGAAATTACCACCTTTGGAATTTAACAAATGGAGACGTGAAAATGACCTTAAACATCTATTTGATTGTTTTCAAAAAACACTTCCACATTTTGACGAGTGGCTACACTTATATGAATTTTCAATTGATTTTATACTGAACACAAATAAGCCTGGCTCTTTTTTCTATTGGAATAAAGAAACTATTTTATTCAAGACCAACGAATATGGAAGTGACGACTATTTTTTTGTTCCAATTGAAGATAAGTCCCACGATAAAAGATTAAAAAAAACATACGAAGGAGAAAAAGAAAAAACAGTACAGTATAGATTTAAGCCTTATTTTTTTTGGGCCAAGGAAAAACTAAAAACCGACAAAATTGTAAAAACAAACTTTAATGGCGAATTTGATACTTTTAGATATATTGCTTTTAACACCCCCGATGCTCCAGAAATTTGTAGTGCGACAATATCTCCAGGTATAACCGTTTTAAAACTGGGCGGAACAAAGATCAATGGATGGGATGATATATTATTCCGCAACCTTGATTTTACAGATTTGGATTTTCTTGAAATTGAAGGAAAAGATAGTTTGAGTAGGGAAACTAATATATTTTATTCTAGTTGCAGGCATTTGAAGTTCAATAACTGCATCGTCAATTTCTCCAAATTTTACGCCTGTCACTTTGAAGAGTTAAAAAGTCTTAACTCTCGTTTTTATTGGACAGAATTTTATGATTGCGACCTTTTTGCTGCTGAGTTTGAAAACTCATCGCTCATAAACTTTATAGTCAAAGATTGTTCGGCTTCTAGGTTTTCATTCAATAGAGTTGAGGTTGACAACTTAATCTACACGCCTCCAAAAAAAGAATGGCATACGGGAGTGGTTAGAACATATGGCATGACAGCAGAAAATTATAAGAGATTTAGGGTTTTATTTCAAAACAATGGTCATAGAAAGGAAGCAGGTGAAGCATATTATAAAGAGCGATACTATGAACTGAAATACAACTTTGCACAGTTAGAATTTAAGAGAGCGGTTGAGTTAATCTGGAAAAATCATTTTGATAATGGCCTAGTAATGCTAAAGCATAATTTTTCAAAATTAGGTTCTACTATTTCAGATTTTCTTTCTTATTTGCTTTGGGGTTTTGGAGAAAGACCTTTTAGGACTTTTCTATGCTCTATGTTCATTGTGTTTGCTTATACCGGTTTGTATTTTATATCAAATATTGAAGACATTCGTGGTAACCTGACCAATTCATTTTATCTTTCATCAATTATGTTTACAACTCTTGGCTTTGGGGATTATAAGCCCTTTCATGTTGGTGAGTATAAATTATTATTAGCTTCTGAGGCATTGTTGGGGGCATTTACCTTTGGTTTATTTATAGCTGGTTATGCAAACAAGTCAAAATACTAATCTCACATTTTTTTAACTTCAAAAAGGAAAAAGATGATCAGGTTGGTGTGGCCACTTAGCTAGGTAGTCACACTAGATTTAATAAGAAATCAAATCCAGCGCTTCGCTCTTCTGTAATGACAGATATACCGACTTCCAAAAATCCGTTCTTAAACTAAAAACTACAGGTTAGGCATCTTTCAAAAAAGCCGTAATATCCATATTTGCAAAAATATTCATGTTCATGTCGGGTTCTGTGCTTATTTGCTGCTCAACTGCTAGGACTGTCGTCACTACCTTAATATTTCCTTTTTTTGATATGACCTTACGGATCTTTTCAGGAGGTTCGGGCGTTTTTGTTAAATCACTCACTGGCTTAGGACTTGTTTTTCCTTCGGCTATATATGTTGCTAGCTGTTCGGGCGTTAATCTTTTCTCATAGGCCACTGTAGCATATCGTTCCCTTTCCAATTTGTCAGCAACAGTTAGCAGTACCTTAATGTGGGCAAAACTTACTAAGTCGAGAAAATCGGCAAATTCATTCTGGTAGGCTTCTGCAAATTTCAGGCAGGCCAAAAGCCATGCCTTGTCTAAATAGCGGTTGTTAAGTTGCGTGATAACCTTGTTTAGCACTTCGTCCTGTGTCATTGTAGTTGCTATGGCCACACTTGCAGTTGACACTTCGCGACCTATCTCCTGAAATGCGTAATTGAGGCGTGACTGTAAAGCGTCATAGCAGAGCGCTTGAAAAGCGTATACACGTTCCTGAATGTCCGACAACAGTTTCACTTCCAGTTCATCCTTTAGTCCGGTATAAGAAACCTTTTCTTTGGGTATGAGCAAGCTCCGAAAATCGTTGGCTTCTTCCTTAAAGAATAGGTCAACATCCATGATCATTCTGTGATGCAAGTCTTTATGATCTATCCGTAGGTAATGTAGGTCCTGTTCTGCTCCATCTTTGAACGTAGGCGTATCCTTATCTATAAGGTCCTGTAGCTGATCGGGAGTTAAAGATTTTTTATACATAAGAAGTATGTAATGTGTCCATGCGTTGGGGTCTTGCAGTTGGTTAAGCACCCTAATGTATTTCCAACTTACCTTTGACGTAATGGCCTGTAGTTTTACACAAGAACATACGTTAGAAAAATCTTGCATAATGGACAGGTTTTCTGCAGAAAAGCATGTACCATATACCGGCATGAGCGTAGCGGCCACCCCTTCTCTTATCAGTTGTGCCGGTGTAGATTTTTTTTCGTACAGGGCATTGTTCAGCAGGCCTCCAATAGACCAAAATAATTCCAGTATTTTACTGTTGACCGATAGGAGTGTCTTATACTGTTTCGACTTGATGACATCTACTATATTATCTATGCGAAATTCGGCATAATCTTGGTCGGTGACTATCTTCTTCCTTTTCATCTATTTTATATACTCGTCTTTTAATGCTTAATACCTGTAGCTAATGCTTATAACGGAACAGTCATAGGTGCAACGTATCTGAAAGGTATTTGGCGTGTTCTACTTGAGCCATTAACGTAAGCCCACCTATAATTTACCTCACACCTCCACCAAGCTGTAAATGAGATGGCACTGGTTATAAACGTACCTTCATCTTTATCGACCAAACTTACCACTCTTACTACTGTACCCCATGTTGGATGGGTATAGGTTATATCGGATGGCTCAACTGTAACAGGCAGTGCTTCAAGTTCAGCTATTGAACGGCTAACGGCGTAATAAACCAAACGGACCCTACACGTGTATAGGAGTGGTGTAGGTACGCCATATGCAGGCAGTGGGTTATTGTCTGCATCATATTCGGTCTCCATGTCTTCGGTAATCTGCAGATCGTCATGATCCCAGGACTGTTCGTTAACTGAGCTTACCAGTACTGTACTCAACGTGGCATCAATAGGGTCATCAGGGTCGCCACTATCTCCGCCTATGCCACCGCTGCCGCCACCGTCCGGATCGTCTGTTACTTCGTCATCGCATTCGGTATAAAGATACTCGGAAGTCTGTAAGAAAATTGTTCCATCTTCCCTAAAGTATGTGGTTACCAGGTAATATGCATAGCATCGCAAAGTGCCCCTGGCCATAGGGTCGGCACCTGCAACGTCACCCTTTTTTCGGGGGCTGGCATAAGAAGCCAACCTGTTGTCCTTATATTCCAACTGATAAAGCAGCTTGCCTTTCAGGTCGAAGAATTTGTACAGTCCGTTATCTTGTACGGGTTCATTGTTAATGATTTGCTGTAAGGTTCTGTCTCGCAGCTTGTTTGTTTTCTTGCCGCCTTCCGGCATAAAAGCAACGACCATTGACCATCGCAATTTGCCGTTGTTGCCCTTCACCACAAGCAGGTTGAGCAGGTAATCATTGGCGAGCTTTAATTTTTGGTTGACGGCCCGGTTTAGTGGAATGACGATAAGATCTTCTCCATTCTTCCGTTTTTCCACATGGAGATTTTCATATACAAGGTTGTTTTTAATGAACTGCACGTTTCCCGTTTTTATTGGGCTGCTATATTGGTGGTCATCTATCCAACCCAAGATTTCTTCTTTTTGTGCAAGTACGGTTTGTGTCTTTTGGCTCCTTAACAGGTCTTCTGCATTTTCGGAGAGGTCATTTTTTCGGCAGGCGAAGGTTAAAGAGATGAACACGGCAATTAAGGCCAGGAGTGAGCGTTTTGAGCGATTTTTCATGAATGTGGTAAGCGCTAAATAAAAACTGAAGCGGACTAATATAGCAATATCAGCATGATAATTTCAAATTGTTTTTGATTTTTAAATTGAAACCAACAAGGTAAGCGGTGGAGTTATTGGAGGTATGCAGGCCAAATGGAATTTCAAAAAAGCGTGTATACCACACCCTGAAAACACCGCTTCGCACTTGTGAGGTGAGGAATAATATTTAACACAGTGCTATCAAAATAGTGTTAGCTGCACCTGTGCATTTTGGAAAGCGGCAATATCGGCAAGTGTTCTGGTAATAATGGGCTGTTTATAGTTCAAGGTATCGTTATTGCCCAACACTTTGGTGAAACGGTTCTTCAGGTCGGCAATACCAGCGGCCAAAGCTTCGTCTCTGCCAGATTTAGGTTGCTGATATACGGATAGCCCCCAGGCACCACCAGCGGTACCAAAACTATAAAACAGACCGTATGTCCATTTATGGTTGGGTCCCCTGCCCAGGGTAAGTGTGCTATGTTCGCCGTAATGCTGCTTGTTTCCGAAAACAAGATCTTCTGTTTCCAAAAATTGGGCACGTTTGAGCCATCCATATTCATCAAAGATAATTTCATCGAAGCCAAACTTAAGTCCATTGCGGTAGGCATATGTATTCAAATAGATATGCTTTAGGGAATGGCCGAACTGGTTGAAATGGTTGAGCATTTGGGCATCACCTTTTTCAATAGCGGTGAGTATTTCTTTAACGATTGCCTGTTCGTGTGCGCAAAGGTGATGGTCTTGTAAATTGTCGAGGACTTCTTTTTCAGATTGGAGGGTTAGGCTGAACTTTTTCATCATAAATCTATTTTTTAGGCAATGGGAATAATGGAGATGCGGCCAACGGTCAAGGGCGGCTGGCACAGCCGTTCATATACCCTTTACGGTTGGGTACGCATCGGAATACCTTTGCCGAAAAAAAATAAAGGGATGGAAAAGTTGGCCTTTCCCATCAAAAGGAGTTACTTGTATATTCATCAAGCCCACATTTGCCAAATCGTTAATATTGCCTAAAGTTTTTGAAAAATGGAAGACGTGAATAAGCAAGGCCAACCGTCGGGACAAACCATAGACATACCATCTACATTGGAAGAAGCTGCAAAGGCACTACGAGATGCAATTAGCGAATATAACATGGCCAGGAAAAAAGTGGACGAATTGAAAAAAGCATATTTGGCAATGGGTGGCACCATTGAGCGCAAAGACCTGGGGCCAAGAAACCTGCTGCTCTATGAGCAGTACAAAGAAGGCGTTTCCCTGAATGAACTTAGCAATACTTTTAAACTTACGCACGAAACCATAAGGAACATAATCGGCCGGGAGAAAGTCGGCGAAAGTCGGCGTACTAGATCAGGTAAATCCGTTATTTGAAAATAGGCTATGAATTAGCTTTAGAAAAACGATTATATAGAATTTGGTACTTAGTATTTTATCGGACTGTTCAGGATTAGTGTTTTAATTTTCAAAAGCAATTGGATTAGAAAAAGAAAGCTGATTTGCATACTTTCCCCCTTTACTCTTCTTTCAAATTTGCTAAAAATGATTATATATTATTGACGTGTATAAATATCCTTTTTTTGGTCATTTTGGTTACTAACAATGATTTGATTTTCTCCTTTCAATATTATTTCGGGCTCGTCATCACAACTTGACATAGCATTATGTTTAGCCTTAAGAATACCCTGTTTTAATTTCCCTACATAGTATGCGCAATTCTCTAACATATTCATGTGGTTATTGACCTCCATTTCTTTCGTAAATTCTTTAGACCAATCAACTGATATGGAAAATTGACCTTTGTCATAGCTTATGATATAATATTCTCTATTGTTACTTGAATTAGCTTTCCATTTACCAATAAATTTTTTATAATCATTCTCCAATTCGCTAGTTGTGCTATTTGTGTTCTTTTGTAAATCATTTAATAATAGCCATCCGCTTATTTCTTTTCCCGATGGGGATATATAAATGGTATATCCGAAATCTCCTTCCACTTTGTTAACTTTGATTTCCTCTCCATTTACTACATAACCTTTTCTAATTGTTTTTAAATCTGGTGAGTTGAAGAAATATGATTTTTCAACTTTAACGATATATGTGTTAGCGGATTTGGTAGAAGTATTCTTTTTAGAGTTTGATGTTCCATTATCTATGGCCAAATCTTTATATATTTCTTTTTCCTTTAGTTCAAGTTCTTTCTCCTTTATCTGTAACTCTTTTTCCTTAAGCTCTAATTCTTTCTGTTTAGTGGTATTTTGACCGCAAGCGGCTAGCAAAATTGTAATGATCAGGATTTTGACAAGGTGGTTCATGATAGTGAGGTTTTGATAAAGAAAACTAAAATTGTTAGAATGACAAATTCTGAATGGAAATCTCAGTAATATAATCTATCCTATTGTTTGATAGAATAAAATCTAAGGATCAATGTCTTATAGCAAGCAACATCAAGAATAGCTAAAAAAGATCATTGGCGGATTTTGCCAATGGCCTATTGCCCGGGGGTTTCCCTGATCTGCTCCTGCCTGTATTTTTCTGCGGAACGTTTATTGAACCATTCCACGGCATACAAGAAAAGACCGGCCAAGAGCAAAAGCGTGCCAATCAACTTTAGGATTTTTTCAAACAGGGTAGTGGCCAAAGCCCTGTTATAACTATCGTAATGCTGTAAGCCTCCAACTCCACGACGGTTAAACCTATTTCGGCCAACGATATAGCGAAGGATCAGGCCGACTGCTATCAAAATAATTCCGTACCACTGTACGGTTGTTATTGCTAATAATGTTTTCATAGCTTTAAGATTTAAATTTAGCTAGACATCCCTATGCGGCAATACATAGCTAAGGTATCAATTTTGAAAAAAAATATCAAGTAAAAAGGTTATTGTTAAGCTCTTTAACCAATAGCATGGCTATCCCTACATTGTTGCACCAGTTCAGTAGCCTGCTGTTCTGTTGCACATTTTTTGATGTCGGCCACCAATTTTTCAATGGCCTCAATAGGAATTAGCGGTGAAAGGGTAAACTCCAAACTCAGGTCTTTTATCCTTATCAATACTTCATAAGGCCGGGTCATGTACCTGCGCAGTTTGAGGGCCTTTAATGCGGTATCAACATTACCTGTAAGCTCATATTGTTGCAACAGTTTTTCCATCCGTCTATACCTGCCAAAGCGGGCCAGCGAACTTTTAACCGCTCGTTTCTTTTTGCGGCTGCGCAGCCGCAGATCATCCACAAATTCCTGAAAGCTGTAGGCAGGATATTCCTTTTTCATAAGTTCAAAGGCAAAGATCGGCGCTTGCCGAAACAAGCGCCTGGCTTTGCGCAGCCTACGAATATGGAACAGACGTTCGGGGGAAAAAGGTCTATATTGATCAATCGTTGCCATAATTCCATCTCTTATCTATGACCAGTTCCCGAATGGTCTCCTGATCATAACCGATCTCGTTCAGCTCTTTTTCATAGGCGGCCATCTTCTGTTCAAATTCCCTTTGCCCCTCTTCACCCCTTAACAATAACCTATGTGCGGTACTGTTCTTTACCGCCTTGCCAATTGCCTTTATTAATTCCTTTGCATAGCGTTTCTGTTGTCTGTATTTGGGTTGGTCGGTCCAAATGACAAACTGGTTAAGAACATCGAGAAAGACAAAGGCTTTCAGGAAATCATTTTTTCTTCTTGCTTCTACGTACCTGTTATACAGCCAGTCCGTAAAGTCATAATTTGGTGTTGTGTAAGCCATCATCGTAAAATTTAGGTGTTAATCAATGGAACTAAGCGGGCAAAAAGTCATGCCCCACTTGCTGCAACAATTTCAATAGGGCGATCAAATCCCAATGGCCTATCTCATTATCTGAAATGCAGGAAGAAAGATGTTTTTCTTCCAGGTCGTCAAATGAAGTATCCAGTACAGGCTGTTGCTCTTCGTCCAAACGGATGGCCAGGATATAATCTTTTATGTCCTCACGGAAGGAAACGAAATTCAATTCTTCCATTGCCACAGTGCGGCCGACCTGCCCTAACTGTCCGGCTATACTTTCCGTGACGTCGTTTTCAAAATTGGCCAACTGTTCTTCCAGTTCGGCCAAACCTTTAGGTTGTATTTTCATTGCTTTAAAAGTTTATGGTTGATTAAGGGCCATTTAGGAAGCAACATGGTCGTTGTCAGACTTTGGAAAGAGGTTGACGATCTCTTCGAGGTCAAAGTCTTCTGTCCAAAATTCTTCTCCTGTGTGTTTGCCGAATGCCCTATACTGGCCGCCCTTATGTTTTGAGATTACGAACTGAAAAGTGTCGAGTGTATTTTCGGGATTGGAAAATTTATCTATTTCTCCCTCTTCGAGTGTAACGTATACCCAATCCTGATCCCTAGCAAGCAGACCGTCATCTATGGAATTGGCAAAAAACCCCAATGGGCTTTCCCAATAAACATGGCTGGCAAAATAGGTGTCCTTAACAAAGTCTTCGATATGGTCCATCCTTTTTGCCATCATATCCCTCCATTCTTCATCTATGCCGACCAGTACAAACTCGCAAGTGTCCCATTCGCTGTTAGTCCTTGCCCGTACCAATAGGTACGGGGTTGGTGTGATTGATTTTTTCATGATACAATAAGTTTTAAGATTTAATTGATCTTGTTATTTTTTTCCGCTGTGGGCAGCTCCCATAGTTTTTTCAGATCGTAACCTTCCTCTTCAAAAAGGGGAGTGAGGTAGCTTGCCACTTTTCTTTTATTATAGTTAAAGGACATTTTTTTGTCTATATAGCTGGCTTTGGTAGCCATGATCCATTTACATACGGCTATAGCATCGAGCGCCTCAATAGGGTTTGATGTTCCCGAAAGTTTAAAAGAAAATTCACCCACCCTCAACCAAAAAAAATTGTTGTGTAAAGTCTCTTTGGTGATTGGGCGCTTGAAATGTGGCAATTGCCCCAGTCCTTCGGGGTCAGCATTCATAAAGTCTGCTTCACGCTGTAGGTATTCCCATGTATTGAAGTTGAGGTCATTCTTTGCACCATAGCTAACGACCAGTTTTTTATTAACCAGTTTGGCGAAAGCGTCATACCTGAGGTTCTCCCTTAATACCACTGTCATATAAGTTCCCATTTTTGAATTTTTATTGATTTAAAAATTGATGATCTTTTCGCCGAACTTTTGGAGGTTCTTGCTCCGCATCTCTATGGCGTAGGGAATGACGTAAGTATTGATGTACCCAATTATTGGTGTTCCCTTTTTTCGTTCCCTTGTGATCAGGTCGGCATCGTCATTGATCTCGTACCATTTGAATGCCTTTGTTGCGGGATGGGCGAAAATTTCGGAACGGTACATTTCGTCACGATCGGCAGCGGTGGCCATCCTTAAGCGAACGACATCACGGCTATTCCTTAGTTCCTGTTTTGCTGCCCTTATCATTTCAGCGGTGTGCGCTTTGGTGGGAAAAAGAACAAACTCAGCGCCTTTACTGCTGACTATATTTTCGGTAAATTCAATACCGTTGGTTGTGGTTTCTGTAAATGACATGATATGCTATTTTAATCCATTAAGAAATTGGTAAAGACAACCGCCCGCGAAGGCGGTTGTCATTTTTTCTAGTTCAGCAATAAGGAGGCTTCCCCATCCCTCATAAAATCGGCGCACAGGTTAAAAGCGGTCTGTGACCGTTGTTGTGCCGTTCCGCCCATGATGATGGACTTTAGTTTTGCCTCGCCATTCTTGAAGCTGCACACGTTCTGAAAGTAACCTGTTACGGCATTGTAAGCACCGAACAAAGTACCCTTTGTGGTTTCCATCTGTTGGGTGTCGCTGGTGAGTGCATAGCTGTAAACCCTATCAATGGTGTTCTTGTAAATGGTTGAAAGTTCATCGTGGTTTCCTTTCTGCAGATTGAGCAATGCCTCCTTATTGGGAACCATCGCCACCTGTATGAGCTTTAACAACTGCTTATCGGTAATGCGAACCTTTGCAAATCGGTTAAACCATTCCCCCAACTGTACGCTCAGGGTATCGGCTATGCCCATAACCTTATGTGCCTCTGCCAAACGATCCTTAGCACCTTCGGTATGGCGGATGCGTACCACATTGGACATTTTGCCCAAAGCGGCATTGAGGGTATTCTGACAAACGATACGAATGGGTGTAAATGCAGCGGTGATACTGCCCTTGCCATCGTGTGAGGTCGTCATGAATATGTATTTTTCGGTCACGTCGTCACCGTTGCCCACACGTATGTAACCGGGAAGTTTGGCCGTTATAAAAATGCGTTCGCCTTTTCCCAATGCCCCTGCGGTTTCATACAGGATACCATCACCCCCACCTACTATGGCATCGAAAAATGAAAAGGCTTCATGGTTCTGCACGATCTGGTAATCGTTGCCCACTACGCCCAATAGCTGGTAGTTATCGGTGCGGAGCGTAGCATTGTAATCGGGTACTTCAATGTAGTTACCTAAACTTACATCGTTGTCCCTGTCGTCCTTAATGAACATGGTTCTTTTCTGTACTTCATATTGAAGTCCCGCAAACTGAATGGCTTCGCTACTGGTGGGGTACTGGTCAACGATCTGTCCCAATCCGTGCCATGCCTTTTGTTTTACGCTAAAAAAAGCGTGCTGTCCCGTGATGCTGTTTAAATTAATGTTGTGTGCCATAATCGTGTTTTTTAAGTGAATGATTTTTTTCTTTTTTTTCTTTCACCTGCTTCCCGATGGCTGCTTCGGGAAGGGTAAAAAGAAAGCAAGTGATCATGGCGGCCCTTGGGAAAGGCCAAAAGGAAACGGAATAAAAGAGGGGCTGTGTGCGGGACTAAATGCCCATACCCCTATCCATTAAAAAATAATGGGCATGTGTTTATGCCGTAGTCTTTTGGACAGGGCTGTGCGGTAGCGGGACGACATAACTTGGCTGCACTTTTTACCCTTTCCCTAGCAGTTGAAGGTGGCAGAGAAAATGTTCCAGCAAGTTTCGGGTTCCAGAGAACGTTTATATTTTTTAGTATTGGTCATGATGGAACATATGGCATTGGGCAATAGCCCGCAGGAAAGAAGCAGGGTGGTGGCCTCCCTTATCAGAAAGGGCAAGATCACCCTAGGCGGTTACCGAAAGAAAAAGACCTACGGGCTACTTAACTGCAAGATGGGCAAGCGCATGAAGGTGGAGCATCGTGTATTCTTTATAGATGAAGAGGAAGCATGGCATGAAGGCTACCGTCCCTGTGGAAATTGTCTGCCCACATTGTACGAAGCATGGAAGCGCAGAACCAGCAAAGGACAAGATACAAGCCTGGGCAAAAAAAAGGGCTAGAGCAGCCCATTATCAGCGAAGGAATAATAGTGATCTACCGAGACGATCACATGATCCAGCAATTTGACACCAAGCAGTTCGCCAGCCTGTTTGATCTTTTCAGTCATCTTCTTATCGCCCTCACTAGGTTGTACAATTCCAGAGGGGTGGTTATGTGCAATGATAATAGCACAGGCATTTGCCTTCAATGCGGCGGCAAAAATCAAACGGAGATCACATACGGTGCCGGAAATTCCACCTGTCGAGTGATCAATGATCCCCAATACCTTGTTCCTGCGATTGAGCAATACCACCTTGAACTGTTCGAGCAATTCAATCTGATCGGGGTTCCAGGAAGCCATTAAAATATCGTAGACCGACTGTGAAGAGATAACCGTTGGCCGCAGGGATGCCCTTATCTTAGGTCTGTAAACGAGTTCGATTTCCGATACGGTGTTAACGATGTCATTGTTGAATGAAGTTTCCATGATGTTCTTTTTTTAGTTGAAAAAATGAATGATGGAAACCATCTTCGGAAAAGGCCAATACAGGCCAAGAGGAAACGGAATAAATGTGGGCCTGTGTTTGGGGGAAGCCCATACCCCTACCCAATAAAAATTATGGGCGTGTTTATGCCGTAGTCTATTGGCCGCTCCAACAGGCCTTTTCCGAACTTTTGCAATCAGTCAATGCCCAACTAAAAAAATAGGGAGTGCTATCTTGCCGGAAGACAAGTGAAGAAAAAAAAAGCAAGCGAGGTTCATCCGTTAGGGATTGCAGTGGAAATCCCGCAATGGAACGCAGTGGAGTGAGGAATTGAAACGTAAAGCCCGCCCGAAGGGAACGGCCATACATTTCTATATAAAAAGCAACCATCCCTGTTCGTGCGGACTTCATCTTTCTACGTCCTACCCTTACCATCAATCCATCTAGGAAAAAAAATAAAAGTGTTAAGGATTATTAAATAAATAACAACTGTAAAGACCTATAGTTATCAAAACAAAACAGCATCTAAGTTTTTTTTTCTAAATTACAAGACAGGTAAACTCATTCAATGAATATGCAATGTATCTTTTGTAGTAATGAACTTGATGGTTCGGACGAGCATATCATTCCCCAATGTATCAACGGAAGGCTACATTCCAGGGAATTGATCTGTTCAAAATGTAACAATAAATTCGGACGGAAACTTGATCCGACCTTCAGGGAAACCTTTAAGGTCGTGCTGCATGTCTTAAAGATTGGAAATGTAGAGCATCTAAAGCTTCAGGCCGACAATGATGCAGCTTATATACGGAGCAATAGCACAGGGACAATCAAAGCCATTCCTCAAGGAGTAGAAATAACCAAAACAGAGGACGGCAAAATAGCGCTCAGTATCACGGGCCCCGACCATATCGAAACCTATAAGGCAATTGCGAAGAAAAGTATAAGGATGTTCGGGGCAAAAGCGCTAGAAGGGAAATTTGAAGTGATCAAAACGCAAACTCTTTCCGGCCCTTTAAAAACATCCATAGGAATATTGCTTACGCCTAGTCTAAGGCTTGCCCTCAATAAAATCATTGTTGAATATTATTGCCATTGCGGACTTGACAGGACCTCTATCAAAGCAATGATCAATGCTGTTGACCAGTTGGACGAAGGCATTGAAAATATACGTTACTGTAATAGTTCCCAATTGATGCGCAAGCCATCTGACAATGAAATATCGCACCTGATCATCATTCGTTCGGATAAAAATAGAAAGATCTTATATGCCTATATCGAACTGTTCAATATTGTGTGCGGATTTATTATGCTCCAGGAAAACTACCAAGGAAATCCTGTAAACTATGTGTACCATCAGGACGCTATTACCAGGAAATCTTTAACAGAAGAAGTAAGTGTTGACCTTGACCAGATGGAGGATATCTTTGCAGGCATCGAGCACAATGTTGACACATTTGCCGAACGACACCAATCAAGGATCGTAATGGATAGCATTAAAGAAAGAAGCTCAATCATACTGGAAGAGCTGGAGACCGAACATAAGGAAGGGCGTATTACCAGTGAGCAGCTTAAAATGACCTATATGGAACGATCCGCCTACCTTGTAGCCCACGCCAGTATATTTGAGTTTCCCGATCTTATCAGTGATTTCAATGAGGCGGAGCTTAAAAAGATCAATCACATTCACTCGTTGATCAGAGCGGATAAAAAGGAAGCGTTTATCATTTATTACCAAGAGTTTATTGGACACAAGTTTGAGTTTGAGGATAAAAAGGGGTTATATACGATGAAGGAATTTCATTTTGCACACCATAAAAAAAGGGAGGATATAGAAATGCTGAAAGTGTATTGCCATTTTATATCCCAGGAAGATGGCTCAAACGACTTAATTCCTGCGACCAACATATTCAAAGCAGTAGGCATTCCCTTTATGGAAGAACTATTTGTATGGCATTAGAAAAAGAAACGACCTGCAACTTATAGTCATCCAGCTTTCTTCTTCAATAATTTTCTGATCTCTTTTTTGGAAAGCCCTTCCTTTTTGTTGAAGGCTTCATATTTCTTATCGTGTTGACGATGGAATGCCATCAGACTTTTTCCCAAACCTTTCTGTACAATCAAAAGATCGGCCTGTCGTTCTTCTTCCATGTCCTCTTGTACCCATCCCAGGAACCACATTAACCTCTTCGGGAACGAACTTTTTCCGTCCAGGGTAATGTGTGCGTATTCATGGGCCAGGCAAGCGCTAAAGGCTTCCTCCGAAAACTGTAGAATTTCACTTTCGACTTCAATGCGATAACCGAAGAGGGTCTTGGCGGTGGCCATATAAAAATCAAATTGGCTCCCCTCTACGAAAAGAAAGCGGATGCGCCTATGGGAAATTTCGGGAAAGCTATCAACAAGAAGACTATGGGCAATGTGTATGGCCTGACTTTGGGTCACGAAAACCAAAATTAGCATAAGTTATAAAAGGCTATCAAAAAAGAAACGGGACGCAAACTGTAAAAGTCCGCATCCCGCCATCTAAATTAACGCTCTCCCTGCAAAGATGTAAAAAGCTTACGAGCTTAATGTAATCTATAGGTCAAAACACTTAAATGTGAAAACCCTTATCTTTAGGGTCTTGACCCTATCCAGTTTTACAAAAACTGATATTCATGCGGCAAAGCGAATTTGACCATATTTTCCTAAGCTATCACGCTGCCCTTTGCAGTTATGCCAAAGGCATAGTAAGGGATGCGCATATTGCCGAAGACCTGGTTGAAGATGTGTTCATGACCGTGCTACAACGCAATCCATTAAAGCCCCCCATTATCGACTGGCGTAATTTCCTATATGCTGCCGTACGCAAGACCTGTTATAAGCACCTTGGCCGCACGGCACCATTACAGCCATTGGAAGCAGCCGCACTCGAAGCCAGTGAGGAGATAGATAATGAACAATTATACAGGGAAATCTACAGACAGGTGATGCAGGCACTGGATGAACTGCCCGATAAATGTGGCAAGGTGATCCGCATGTCCTTTATGGACAATAAGAGCACATCGGAAATTGCCCAGGAACTTGGCATTACCGAAAGTACGGTCTACAACCACAAAGCGAAGGGGCTTTCGCTGTTAAGGAAGATGCTTTCCGGTGTGGCTTTCTATAGTTTCTTCCATCTCCACTAATGATCTGCATAATTCCTTTCGGAAAAACAGGACAGGTCTATGCCTATGCCTTCAAAACCAATTTCACCCATTAGGGTCACTTCGTATCGTGTATCCGTACCTTCCCTTTTGAGCAACCAATGTTTGGAAACAAAGTAATCCAATAGCATATCGAGCAGTTCAAGATCATTGGGCAGGCAACTAAACACTACAGTCCTCATGTCCATGTTTTTTAAATATGTAGTGCCATAGGCTGAAAATCTTCGGCCAGCGCTGCAAGAAAAAAAACAAAAAAAACTTTCAAAACCAGTAGAGATTTTGGTCACTATCGGTACTTCATAGAAGTAAACCTATCCATCACTGCCCGACGGGGCAAAGCCAACCCAGGAAAGCAAACAACGATGAAGACATTAAAACTGGCCGATGCCCTTGCAAGGAAAATGCAGGGCATTGCAACGGAAGCAGATGATGCACTGATCAATGATTGGCTGAATGCCAATCAGGAAAACAGATGGGTGTACGAAAGAATACTGAACGATGAAGAAGGTGTGCTGGAAGAACTAAGACAGGTAGACAGCCATAGCGCACTGAACAGAGTACACCGCAGGGCGGCAAAGGCAAGAAGAAGAAAGCGCTTGCTGGTGGCCGTAGCCGCAGCTATCCTGATGGCCGTAGGGATCTTCGTGATCCCGAGGACTAACCATAAAGAAATACCAAAGAGCCTTGCCCAAACAGATAGTATCAAAGAGATACTGCCCGCAAGCGATAGGGCCATACTGATCACGGGCGATGGCAGTCGGCTTGAACTAAAAGAAAACGGCGATACTTCCTTTGTCTATGGCGATCTACAGATCGTTCAGGAAGCTGGCAGGCTAAGTTACCGTACAGATGCGGGCAGTGCCATTGTAGAACAACAACTGATCACGCCCAATGCGGGCAAATATAATATGGTACTTCCCGATGGTTCAAGGGTGTGGCTGAATGCCGCTTCGACATTGAAGTTTCCGAACCGTTTTACAGGCAAGGAGCGGGTAGTAGAACTGGATGGCGAAGGATTTTTTGAAGTCAGCAAAGATGCACAACATCCATTCATGGTATTGACCAACGGAGGTAGCAAGGTAGAAGTATTGGGTACGGTATTCAACGTGAAAGGTTATGGTATGGAAAAGATCAGTACCACGTTGTTGGAAGGATCGGTAAAGGTGAGCAGTAACGGCGCAACGGCCATTATCAAACCCGGTCAGGTGGCCGATGCACTGGCCACTGGCATCAAGGTCGGCATGGGCGATATTGCGGCAGCTACGGCCTGGCGAAAGGACAAGTTTATCTTCCATAATATGCCGATATGGGAAATGATGGAAGAGCTATCGAGGTGGTATGATGTAAAGATCGTGTATGATGAAAGCTATAAGCAGCAGCAAGAGCTATACAATGGAGAGATCGGCAGGAGCGTGACGTTGGAAAAACTGTTGGCGATGTTGGAGCAAACGGGCGTAGCCCATTTCAAACTGAAGGAACGAACGCTGTATATACGGCCCTACTGAAAAACCCAAAAAGAAGATTAGCCACAGGGCGATCCATTAAAGGTGGGTGGTCCACAATTTAACTGCAAACATGACACGTAAAGAAACTGCATCCCGCAAGGGACGGGCAAGCTATTGCCCAAAGAAAAAACTGCTACTTCCCCTACTCGGTATATTATTGGGCTGGTTGCCACTCCTTGGCCAAGATGATGGGAACAGGTTCACCATTTCACTGAAGAAGGCATCGCTCAGTACGGTCTTCCAGCAAATAGAGCAACAGAGCAGCTACCGTGTGTTCTATGTAAAAAGCCTGGTTGACAAAGCCGGTACGGTCACCATCGACCTTAAAAATGCCAGTCTTAAAGAAGTATTGACAATAGTTTTTAAAGATCAGCCATTGATCTATAAGATCGAAGCGCATGCTATATTGGTACAGCCAAAAAGTCAAAACCCAACTTTACCAAGCGACACACTGATTACCGTTAAAGGCAAAGTGGTCTCTATAAAAGATAATATGCCCTTAAGTGGAGCAACCGTAAAGATCAAGGGAACGACCAATACTACCTTTACGGGAGTTGATGGATCATTTGTTTTAAAGACTAATGAAGGGAATTATCTTGAAGTGAGTTATGTTGGCTTTGGAATGCAGGCCATCAAAGCCAATAAGGAAGAAATTTTAATAAGCCTTAACGAAACGGTAAACAATCTGGACGAAGTGGTAGTGATGGCCTATGGAACAACTACCAAACGGCTTAACACAGGAAATATCAGCAAGGTCACTGCCGAAGAGATCAATAAACAGCCGATAGGAAACCCGATCACCGCTTTACAAGGTCGCGTACCAGGCATGGTGATTACTCAGACCAGTGGTATTCCTGGTGCTTACGTAAATGTCCAGATCAGAGGAAAAAACTCGTTGCTACAGGGAACGGAACCTTTCTATGTTATAGATGGCGTTCCATTTGCGCCTGCAAACGAAAAAATAAACCAACTAAACCAAGCATCGTTCTATGGATTAAGTCCCTTAAATCTATTGAACCCTTCGGATATAGAAAGTATCGAAATATTAAAAGATGCTGATGCGACCGCCATTTATGGAAGCCGTGGGGCCAACGGTGTCATATTGATCACTACCAAGAAAGGGAAGCAGGGCAAAACCCAGGTCACGCTGAATACCTATAATAGTTTAAGTAGTGTAACACGGACTATGGATATGCTAAATACAACACAATATCTGGAAATGCGCAGGGAAGCATTCAAAAATGACGGTCTTAACCCCAATCCCGGCAATCCGCTAACCGACTTATCCGCCGATCTATTGACATGGGACACCACACGTTCAACAGATTTCAGAAAACTGCTTGTGGGAGGAACTGCCCTTGCTACAAATGCAAGCCTGTCCGTAACGGGTGGAACACCCCATACACAATTCCTTATTGGCGCTGGTTATCGCAAAGAAAATACTGTATTTCCCGGTGATTTCTCTGACCGTAGAGCATCGCTAAACATTAATCTTAACCATAGTACAGAAGATAAAAAATTCACTATTGGGTTATCCGCATTCTATACCTCAAATTTCAGCGATATGTTGTCAACAGACCTGTCCAATGCCCTAAGATTGCCTCCCATGGCCAATCTTTATGATAGCTTGGGCAACCTGAACTGGAAAGAGGGCAATTATTCCTATACCTCATTGGGACTTGTAAATCCAATGGCCTACCTAAAGAGAACCTACAAGGGCAAATTTGATAATCTATCCAGCAACATGCAGTTAGGGTACAGGTTATTTCCCGGCATGTACCTAAAATCAAGTTTTGGATATAACCTTGTGCTGACCAATGAGAAAAGAATAAATCCCAGCACTTCCTTTGATCCGGCAAGTAACCAACTTCCCTTTGCTTCATTCTCAAATGGTACACAAAGGAGTTGGATCATTGAACCGCAACTAGAGTACAATAGATTGTTTGATTTTGGAAAAGTGAATATTCTTTTTGGCAGTACATTTCAAGAAAACAAAAGTGATAACTCTTCCAGCACAGGTACAAATTATTCGAGTGACATCCTGTTGAACTCCATTTCGGGTGCGGGCCAAATATCTACGGTAAACAACTATAACCAATATCGTTATAATGCTATTTTTGGAAGGGTTGGCTATAGCCTCAAAAGCACATACCTGTTAAATTTGACAGGCAGGAGAGATGGTTCGAGCAGGTTTGGTCCCGGCAAACGCTTTTCCAATTTCGGAGCGATAGGCGCCGGATGGATTTTTTCAAATGAGCGCTTGATCAAGGACTTTATACCATTGGTAAGTTATGGTAAAATGAGGGCCAGTTATGGCATTACGGGGAACGATCAGATTGGCAACTATAAATATCTTGATACCTGGACGGCCAGTTCCCAACTGTATCAGGGGGTAAGCAGCCTAAACCCAACTTCATTATTCAATCCAGATTATGCCTGGGAAAAAAATAAGAAAATAGAAATCGGAATTGAATTAGGCGTTCTTAGCGATCGTGTTTTAATCTCCTTATCCGCATTTAAAAACAAGAGCACCAACCAACTGGTGAACTATAGCCTTCCCATTCAAACTGGCTTTGCCTCGGTACTGCAAAATCTTAATGCCGAAATAGAAAACAGAGGACTTGAAATTGAACTGAATACCAAGAATATCATTAGCAAAAACTTCAGTTGGACAAGTGCCCTAAATGTTACCCGTTCCAGAAACAAACTACTTGCTTTCCCAGGCCTGTCAACATCCACCTATGCCAATACCTATATCATTGGCCAATCAGTCAGTAGTCGAAGAGTATATCAATATTTGGGCGTTGATCCAACCAACGGGGAATATCAGTTTACTGATGTAGATAGAAATGGAACATACAATGCTACAGACCGCATATCGGTGGTGAATACAGATCCAAGCTATTATGGAGGACTTAGTAACGAGTTTACCTTCATGGGCTTTAACATATCCTTCTTGTTCGAGTTTAAAAAACAGATGGGCCAAAACTATTTGGCCAACCAAACAACATCTGTACCAGGCTACAAGTACAACAATCAGCCCGTTGTCGTATTACAACGCTGGCAAAACCCAGGGGATATTTCAAGTGTACAAAGATTTACAGCCAAGGGCAACACCTCGGCCTATCTTGCCGCGGCCTCTCTATTGGGCTCTTCAGATGGTGTATATTCAGACGCTTCCTACATTCGATTAAAGAATATCTCCATTTCGTATGTGCTAAACAATTCAGTACTGAAAAAACTTCAGCTCCATGCAGCCAAATTTTTCATGACTGCCCAAAACCTGTTTACCATTACCCATTACATAGGGGCAGATCCAGAAAATCAGAACCCTTTAATATTACCCCCTTTAAAAACCATCGCTATTGGTATTCAGCTTCAATTCTAAACCATATTAACATGAAAGATAGACAAGTTATAAAGTCAATCTATTTGCTTCCTATTCTTTACCTCTTGGGTATTGCCTCCATTAAATGTGAAAAGTTTGTCGACATAGCACCTTCGCCAGACCTTATCGCCACATCAGCCATATTTCAGGATAACAAGACTGCAACAGCAGCGATAAATGGAGTATATTATCAAATGCGCTCATCTTCACTGTCGTTGGCGAACGGGGCCATCTCACTCTATCCGGGGCTTTCTGCAGATGAATTTTTCAACTCCGCCTCCAATGCGAATACAGATCCGTTTCTATTAAATGCTATCCTGCCTACCACCGGAATAATCGGTGGCAGTTTTTGGCGGCCAGCATATCAGAGCATATATAAGATCAATTCCATTATTGAAGGATTGACCAGCAGTAATGCGTTGACAGATACGGTAAAGAAACAATTATTGGGAGAGGCTAAATTTCTGCGGTCCTTTTATTATTTCCAATTGGTCAACCTGTTTGGTGACGTTCCCCTGATCCTTTCCACCAACTATCAGGATAACGCAACTGTTCCCCGTACCCCCATCAACACGATATATAAGCAAATCACAACAGATCTAAAAGAAGCAAAGGAGCTTTTAAAATCCAATTATCCTGCCTCCTTACGATCCAGACCTAACCGATGGACGGCTACAGCTTTACTTGCCAGAGTTTATCTTTACCTCAAGGACTGGAACAATGCCGAGATCGAGGCCACAGCAACCATCACTTCTGGGGCATACAGCTTAGCTTCCTTAGCCACGGTTTTCCAGGCGTCGAGCAACGAGACCATATGGCAAATTTTATCTGAAGGTGCCAATACCGCTGAAGGTGCAACCTTCATCCCTTCTTCTACCACGGTAAGGCCGCCATATATCATCACCAATGACCTTTTAAACCGTTTCGAAACAGGTGACAACCGAAAGGGCAGTTGGCTATCAAGCAATACCGTAACGGGGCAGGTCTATTACTATCCATTTAAATATAAACTAAGGACGAATACACCCATAAACGAATACGAAATTGTATTTAGGTTGGCAGAGCAGTATCTAATAAGAGCCGAGGCCAGGAATGAACAAAATAATTTCAACGGCGCAAAGGATGACCTGAACACCATCAGAACAAGGGCCGGATTGGGGAATACGACGGCAAATGATAAAAGCTCCATTTTTCTGGCCATTGAAAAGGAAAGACAGACAGAAATGTTTGCAGAATGGGGACACCGGTGGTTTGATCTTAAAAGAACTGACAGGGCCAATGACATACTTTCCATGGCAAAGCACCCAAACTGGAAATCAACTGCCGTATGGTACCCCCTACCTCAGAGTGAACTTCTCATCAATACCTTTCTTGTACAAAACCCAGGATATTAATCTCTATAAAACATTATGAAAAAAGCCCGTGTAGTATTAAGTATTCTTGCTTTATCCCTCGCCCCATCATTTGTATGCTTCTCACAAGAAATAAAGGTCGGCGAAAAAGTGCCGGATCTTGTTTTCAACCAGGTGCTGAACTACACCACAACAACACTCAGGTTATCAGATTTTAAAGGAAAACTGATCGTACTCGACTTTTGGGGCTTTAATTGTTACTCCTGCCTCACCTCATTTCCGAAGGTGGATAGTCTGCAGGAGTTATTTAAAGACAAAGTTCAGTTCATTCTTGTAAACCTAAATACCAGCGATGAAACCAATAAGTTTTTTGGCAAGTATAAAAAAGTATATCGCCCAAATGTCCCTATGATTGGTGATACCACCAATACACTTTGGAAAATGTTTCCTTTTTGGGGAGTGCCTTTTCATGTATGGATTGACAACAATATGGTATTACGGCAAAGAATAAGTGGTGAATATACCACCGATCAATCCTTAAATGACTTTCTTAGTGGTTCAGGAACACTCCTTCCCCAAAAGCCTAATAAAATTATCAATCAAAAGTCACTATTCGACAGCAGTTTTGCTTCGGGCATAAAGTATGCCTCTTACGTCTCCAGGTGTATTGACGATCAGTTTTTTCCTTCAGGAAACCAAAATTCTTTTGAGATAAAAATTAAATGTGCAAAACTCACTTACCTGTACGAATACGCTTATAATGCACTTAAAACGGAGTATTACTCCAGTCCAGGAAGGGTTATCGTAGAAACAGTGGATAGCCTGCGTTATTTTCCGCTGGTCAACACTAGCGAGAGACCACAATGGTTCAACAACAATTCCTATCTGTACCACTTAATATTGCCCAAAGAAAGAGAGGGAGTAGCCTACGACCTAATGAAGCAAGATCTGGACAGGTACTTCAACCATGAAAGCGCAGTTGAAAAGAGAAAGGTCAACTGCCTTACATTGGTAAGGACAAGCAAAAGGAATAAGCTACTAAGTAGCGGGGAAGATCAGAAAGACAATCTGCTGGCTTACGGTCTCCGCTCTTCAGGAGACATTAATGACACACGGTACTTCATCAACAAACCTTACAAAATTTGGCAGTCAAAATTGCAAAGGTTGATCGAAAAAACACTTTTGTTGCCTTTTTTTGATGGTACTGGCCTTATAGAAAAATTTGGGAATTTTAATATTGATTTTGAAGTTACGGCTGAAGTATGGAATGAAGATCTAAATCTTGAAAAGCTAAAATCCGCTTTGAAGAAGTATGACCTTGATCTTATCTACAAAGAACATAAAATAGATGTGCTGGTTATTCGGGACAAAAGGTAGGTAGAAAAAAATACTACAGGAAACAAATTGTTTCCTGTAGTAGCAGGTTAGTTGCTTTTTGTAAGTCGGTTGTCTGCAGTTGGAGCAGATGGTGTGGTACTGGTTTGCTCATAGTTATTGGTCGCCTCACCTACATAACAAACCTCAGGTTGACTGTTATCGCATAATTGTGGATTAGACAATATAGCATCAGCCAGTTCCATTGCCGAACCCCCGGCATTGAAGGCAGGGCCGCTAATCTCTCCAGTGATGTCAACCGGATACCAAAATAGAGGGGTTGTCCTCACATTGGTTTGTTGATGTGTTGGTTTGGCGCTGGTAAATGCGCTAAGGCTAAGGCCCAAGCCTGCTACTATAGCAAGCATAGGTAAGAATTTGAATAGTTTTTTCATTTTCTTTTTTTTGTTTAAGTGAATTATGATGTGATTTTAGTTTTTCCAGTATAAGGGTACCAAGGCGGGAGGATACGTACGCTCAATTTGTATGCTCCCTTGCCCTGGTTGATTTATAAGTAGTCCATAGTCCAATAAATGCGATCAATGTAAAGATGATATTAAATGCAAGATGCTGCCCCCATCCCCATTTTGGAATAGGGCCGCCACAGGCACAGGGCAGGTGTTCGTGAAAGGCCAGCATCCAGGCAATATAAATGGTAAACGAAAGCATGAGCAAGAACGAGAGCATAAAGCCTAAAAACCTTGTCCTGTTAAAATACAGCAGGGGGACACAAAGTAATTCTATGGGCAAGAGTAGGTAAACGAGTATTTGATTTATCCATTGTGGCAATGGTTGGGCAAGCATCTGTATCCTGAACTTTGGAAATTCAATAAGTTTATTACCAACCGTGAATATCCACATCATGATAAGTAGTGAGGCTAACAAGACCAATATTTGTTGATTGTTGCCCCAATTTCTTTTTGCGTATTGTAGCGGTTGTGGCTGCATGATTTAAAAGTTTGGTTTATTAACTGTTTAAAATTCTGTTTTAGTTTATACATTAGTTTTCTCAACGCTGACCGTCAACGGGGGGTGCTTTTGCACTCCCCTCAACGGTCAAAATTTACGCTCGCTCCCATCCGAAAGAAAAGCCCATCCATTTACCTTTACCAAAGGTCGTCATGAATACCCATGCCTGTCAAGTGACAAACCCTGGACCCATCGAAATTGGAGCGTGTGAACAGTATTTAGAGAAAATTATAGATACAGGAAGCTGAAAATAACAACCTCTTTTTATCCATAAGCGAAAGTTAGGGGCATAAAAAAACCGTTGTGAAGCAAGCCACTTCACAACGGCACTATCTGATCGCTCCATCGAGATGGTTGCATCGTTTATCCCTATTCAAATTCACCACAAACAGCACAAATAGCAAGAGACAAAGCCTGTGCAGTTATAATGCTATTAGAGATAACTATCCATGCACATAATGCAATTGTTCGCTGTACCTCTTTTCCAGGTGTTCTATCTGGTTGCTCAGCCAAAGATGTAGCCCCTTTACGGTAGTGGGATCGTAGGGATCGAGTTTTTTTCTTGCACTACCATAGCTGATCGGGCCGGGTTTCAGGGTACGGATGTAATTGGCCATTACCTTCACTACATGGTTAGTGGGGTGGTAGGGTATGGTGCCCAACTCTACATTGATCTGCGCCCAAAGGTTTAATTTGCGCACGGTAAGGTCTACAATGAAATAGTTGTCATCCGAATTGGCAATTTCGGTGAGCAGGTTGTTGCGGTGCTGCTGCAGCCAAGAGAGTTCTTCTTCCAATTGCTCAATGGTATAAGCCTTCAGCGAAATGCGGTCGGCCAGGTACATGAAAGTCGGGTTTTCTTCTATCTGCCGTACATCCTTTAGAAAGGTCAACAGTTTTTCTTGCACAATAAGGTAAGGCTCGTTGAGCTGTCCCATTTTTTTCACCTTGGCAAAACTGTAGGCCAGTATATCTTTTTTGTTGAAGTTGAGGTATACCATCAAGTGCCAAAGCTTAAAGGTCCATTCTTCCCTGGGCTCCCTTTCTATCATCTTATGAAGTCCTCTCAATAATTTTTCGGCATACCTGAACTGTTTTTCAAACATTTCCTCTGTAGGTTCTACCAGCTTACTAAAGAATGCACTCAGGGACTGGATCAATGAGCTGTCCACTTCTTCTTTTTTCAAAGTCTGCTCTACTGCCGCATAATCAGCAAACAGTTCATTTCCCCAATCATCTACAATGTACCGGCTCAGTGGGATATCGGGATCAATATAATTGGCGGCCAATGCTTCAGCGTGCTGCATCAGTTCATTGATGTTTTCCAGTGCCATTTTTGCCAACAGATACTGTTCGTCCCTGCTGGCTTTTTTAATGGCATCGTACACCTGGTTGGAAAGCTGTATCAAGCGGATATGGCCGTGCCGTATCTTTCGCTTAATGATCATATCGTCCTGTGAACTGCACAATAGCTCACTCAACTGGCTTTCCAACTTAATGCGTTCATTCCTGATCCGTTCCTGTGCGGTCAGGTAATTGTTTTCATTGAAACGAGCGTGGTCAACCTTTGTCAATACATGCCGGGTAACCAATTGCTCCAAATGTGATGTTTCTGAATGTGACATAAATATATGATTAGCGTTAAAGTGTTTTACAACGTTAAGTGTTATACAAATAGTCGGCATTAATGAGCAGTCGATCAAACTTTATTATAGCAAGTCCCTTTTTTATGATATGAAAAGACATATCTCTGATATAAAGACACTTATATCCAATCATTATGCCAAGCAATGGTTGCCCTTGGTATAAGGTAATATAATAAGAGTATCCCTGTAGGGCTATGGTATAGCTTCATGATCACATCGTAATAATTCCTTGACATTAAGCAAACATTTTTTTAACTTAGTGATGTTCAATTGATACCATTCGTTGAACCCAACATGAAGTCTTATGGTACCCTTTCAGATCGTGAACTACTCTTGCTCTTGCAGGACGATAGCCATGCGGCCTTTACAGAAATGTACAATCGTTTCAAAGGTGTGCTGATTATTCATGCCTATAACAAGCTTAACAACCGTGATGAGGCCAAGGATATTGTTCAGGAACTTTTTGCAACCATTTGGAACAACCGACGACATTTACAGGTGAACGAAAGCCTTTCATCTTATCTATATGTGTCTATCCGTAACCGTGTAATCAATTACATAGGCAAGAAAAAATCGGAAAGCACCTATCTGGGTACACTGAACGAGGTGGTCAATATAGATAGTTCCCCTACCGATTATTTGATACGCGAACACCAGTTGACCAAGAGAATTGAACTGGCCGTTGACCAGTTGCCTGCAAAAATGCGGGAGATCTTCATCATGAGCCGTAGGTACAATATGAGCCATAGGGAAATTGCCGAAGAGTTGGAGATTGCAGAAACCACCGTTAAAAAACAGGTGGCCAATGCGCTAAAGATATTGCGTACCAAGTTGGGGCTTTTCGCCTATATCATCATGCTGATCAGGTACTGATCCTAGCACTGATCTTGCAGATTTGGTGTTTTAACCGTAATTTAAAAAAGGGCCATGTAAGGCCCAACGAATACGCACCACTAAATTAACTTTACCATGACCAAACATCAAGAAAAGCTGCTCCAGTATTTTTGGGACAAAAAAAGGCATACGTATTATGAAGCGCTGCCCACCCACCTCATTACCTTTTTAGAACATGGCACCGTTGGAAATGCCATGATGGATAGCCAACTTAAGCTACAGCTCCTGGAACTGGCTAAGCAACGCTACCTGGACTTTGTTGACACCAATGCCGATGTATTCAAACTAACTGACGAGGGCAAGGTTTTCCTCAGCAAACGGAACAGCAGCTTTAGGGATAAGATTGAACAGTTCAATATGAGCTTTCCACCAATGGTTACGCTCATTACCAGTATGGTGGGCATTGTTTCGGTTGTAGTTGCCATTATCCAGCTTATCAAACAGTTTTAGCTAGAAACTAACGATACGATTGTATATAAGCATTTTGCTTCTACTCCCTTGCCCCTTGTTGGCGGTCATTTGTGCTGAACAAATAACCCATCCATGATCCATATCGACAACAACCAGCAGGTTTATTTTTATACAAAGCTTTTTGCAAAACAGGGCTGCCACCTCTACAATTTCAATTTGCTGGTGGCCAACAAAAATGCCTGTTGGATATTGGTAAACGAAGTGATCATTTCCTACAAGCTTATTTCTTATAAGGAAAAATCACACGACCGCTTTACCTTGGTCTTCGAGTTTCTTGCCCATATAGTTACGCACGAAATAGAAATTATGTTGACTTTCCTCATAGAATATTTTGGCGAAAGGGTAACTGTAGTGTCTATAAAAAACTTTGTTTTAAGCATAACGCCAATCAGTTTGGGCGAGCTGCTGCGCTTTGTCGATACGCCAAATTTCCAGGACCTGAACAGCATTCGTTTGTCCTCCAGTTCAAACTGGATGGTGTTTAGGGCATAGGTGATTAGCACATAAAATTACCGTTTTTTTACCCTTTTATTTATTCAGAAAATTTTTGATATTTATAAGTAGAAGTTACCCTAGTTTTCCGCTCCCTTTTTAACTATCCTTCCGCTATCTTGCTTCGTCCGTTTATACGCTTGCCAATCAACCGTCTAAATTAACCATCATGAGAAAAATGATCAAGAACGTAGTTGAAGAACTTAAACTTTCAGAAAAAACCGAAAGCATATTTGAATTTCAAAGGGGGAAAAACAAGTCTTATAGGGCAAAACTTAGCCGGGACGATAATGGCATAATTAACGTCGAACTCTTTGATATCATTGGCTACAATGAGAAGTATCTCTTCAAGACCGTTAATAATCTTCTGGCGTCGAGTATCCTTCCCGATGCACGACCGGGGCAGATCATATGGATACTTTACATGGATGAAGAGCTCATACCTGAAAAAGAGTATCTGCTCGAAGCTGATGTCTATTACTACGGTGTTGGAAATACCGTTCAAAACTGCAATGGCAGGCCCTTGGGTGAAACCTTCAATGCCATCTATAAAAGAAGCGACCTTGGACTGTGTGGCCCTGGAATGGGAAAGACCTTTTTTCTCTTTAAACTAAAATGAAATGAAAAATATAGTCAACGTTGTAGGCCTTCTATCTGTAATGTTATTGGTTGCCTGTGGGAGCAGCAACAAACTGAAGCCGAGTTATAGCAATCTTCGAAAAGGCACCTACAGATATTCCACTTTAGACAACAAGAATAAGGTGATAGACTGTCTCTTATACACATCTGACGCTGCCGACGATCGAGCCAGAGTGTAGGTGTGGGGGGGGGGGGGGGGGGGTGGTGGGGGGGGGGGGGGGGGGGGGGGGGGGGGGGGGGGGGGGGGGGGGGG
>NZ_JAELTN010000035.1 GCF_016428855.1 Pedobacter sp. ASV28 | reverse complement strand
CCAAACATGATCTACCTAATTTCCCGTTCTATTACTCAAGGGAAAAAAGCTGGAATAATTTCACTAACGGGGGTAATTTTCGGCTTTCTGTTCCATATCATCATGGTTACTTTCGGACTTACCGCAGTGCTTTTCGCCATACCCTTTGCCTATACCACACTAAAAACTTTGGGTGTAGTTTACCTATTATATTTGGCCTATCAAGCCATCAAACCCAACAGCAGAAATATTTTTGATACACAAACCGTCCTGTCGCACGATAAACCTGGCAAACTATTTAGTATTGGATTTCTTACCAATGTACTCAATCCTAAAGTTGCCATATTCTACCTCTCGTTGTTCCCGCAATTCATCAAACCAGCGTATGGTTCTGTTATGGTACAGAGTTTACAGTTAGGCGCCACACAGGTTTTGATCAGTTTTACCATTAATTTTGTAATTGTACTAACCGCAGCAAAAGCGGCACTGTTCTTTGCTAAACATCCTGCTTGGGTGAAATTTCAAAAATGGTTTATGGCCAGTGTACTTACAGGGCTTGCCATTAAAATGGTTTTTTCTAAGACCAAATAAAATTATCATCGAAAAAGTTGTAAATTTGCAGTTATAAACGAACAGATAAATTCATGTAAGATTTTCTTTCTTTAAAGCAAAATAGAATGTAAAGCCGCAAAATGGTTTTACCTGGTTTATTCACTTTTAAAAGAAAAGAAATCATGCTTACCTTACAGCACTTATCTTATATACATCCCAACCAAGATTTGTTGTTCGACAACCTTAATCTTACCCTTAATAAACATCAGAAAACGGCCCTTATTGGCCATAATGGCACTGGAAAATCGACCTTGTTAAAACTTATTTCAGGAGAATTACAGCCTTATAGAGGCCAGGTAATTGCTGCTGCTGATCCTTATTACATTTCACAAATTTTCGGGCAATATAACCATCTCACTATAGCCCAGGCACTACGTGTTGAGCACAAACTCAATGCACTTAAAGAAATACTAGAAGGCCATATGAACGAAAATAATTTGGCGGTACTTAACGATGATTGGACAATTGAAGACAAATGCAGGGAAGCGCTAGATTATTGGCATTTAGGTGCTCTACCTCTTGAACAAAAGATAGTTTCCTTAAGTGGAGGACAAAAAACCAAAGTTTTCTTGGCAGGAATTTCTATACATAGACCCCAGCTTATTTTATTAGATGAGCCAAGCAACCATTTAGATACGATGAGCAGAGCGTTATTGTATAGCTTTATCCGCACCACAAGCAGTACTTTAATAGTGGCAAGTCATGATAGGGCCTTATTAAATGAATTAGACACCACTTTTGAATTGAGCAAACATGGCATAACTACTTATGGAGGAAATTATGATTTCTATGCTACACAAAAAGAGCTAGCAAACGAAGCACTTTATCAGGATTTGAGAAATAAAGAGAAAACCTTAAAAAAAGCCAAGGAAAAGGAAAGGGAAACTTTAGAAAGGCAACAAAAATTAGATTCCAGGGGCAAGAAAAAGCAGGAAAAAGCTGGAGTTGCCCGCATTATGCTAAATACGCTACGTAATAATGCCGAAAAGAGTACTTCCAAAACAAAACATATACATGAGGAAAGGATTGGAGAGATTTCAAAGGATATACATACCCTAAGAAAGGAACTGCCCGAGATAGACAAAATAAAATTTGGCTTTGAAAACCCTGTATTACATAGAGGTAAGCGCCTATTTACCGGCACCCATATTAACTATGCTTATGGTAAGCAGGTGCTTTGGTGGCAAAACTTAGATCTTGAGATACAAAGTGGCGAAAGAATAGCGCTGAAAGGTCCAAACGGTTCTGGAAAAAGTACTTTGATCAAGCTTATTTTGGGAGAGCTGAAACCTTCCCATGGGTCAATTCAGTCCGTTGACATACAATCGGTATATATTGATCAGGAATATTCTTTAATTGATGGCCAGTTAAGTATCTATGAGCAGACCCAAAAGTTCAATACTTCCGCTCTGCAAGAACATGAAATAAAAATTAGGCTGAACAGGTTTCTATTCACAAAAGAAGATTGGGGCAAACCTTGTGCTGCTTTAAGCGGAGGAGAGAAAATGCGTTTGCTGCTCTGTTGCCTTACCATTCATAACCATATGCCAGATCTTATTGTTTTAGACGAGCCTACCAACAATCTTGACCTACAGAACATTGCTATCCTCACCACCGCCATTAATGAATACCAGGGGACATTAATTGTCGTATCACATGATGAGTATTTTTTACAGCAAGTGAATGTGGAGAGAAGTATTGAGCTTTAATACGTGAAATGAATGAGTCAAAACTTAAAGTTAGCCTGAAGGAAATTCAAATGATGCCAGCTTATCTTATCATAGTTTTGTGACAATTTGTAAATTGATTTTCTAGTATGATTTTACCAGTAGTATTTTTTAAACTAAAGAACTAGAAAAAAGCTTGGCCTATTTATTGAAAATTAAATCTCTTAATCTTAATATAGAAATATCAATACTGAAAGTTTTTATTTTAAAAGTATATTTAAAATTCTTAGCACTGTAAGACAAATGTCAAAATTTACCAACGAAACGATAGACTTAGATCTGTTGCCAAAATACGAGGACACGCAACTGACCGCTCCCGATCCAAAATATTGGAATGTAATCGCCATCAACATCTTATTGTTCCTTGCTTTTTTAGGAAGCACTTTAACCCTGTTCCTGATCTTTAATGAGCAGGCAAAAAACCACCTGTTCTTATGGATTGGCCTGTTCTTTCTTTTGGCGGTACTGCTTTTCCTCATTTATCGAGCTAGTTTTAAAAGAAGGGGCTTTGCCCTGCGTGAGAAAGACCTTATTTACAAAAGCGGGGTAATAGTAGAAACAACCACTATTATTCCCCTAAACCGGATACAACATATAGCTTTAAACGAAGGCTTATTTTCCAGAATGTATAAATTAAGTACCCTACAGTTATTTACCGCTAGTGGCAGTTCAGGAAATATACACATTGCCGGCATTGAGGTAGAAAAAGCCAGGGCCATTAAAGAAGCATTGCTTAGTCGTTTAGATCTATCGGAAACCTCAAGCAAAATTTAATGATGTCATTCGATTTTAGTACGCCGCAGCGCCAATCGACAGCAGGAATAATTATCATGGCCGCCTATACCTTGCAGCAGGTTATTAGGGTCATGTTTGTTCCCATGGCCATTCTGCTTATTAAATCCGATAAAGCTTCCATCTTTTACTTTATTATTGGGCTGATGGTATTATTAGCCATATGTTTAATTTATGCCTATTTCTATTTTTTGAAATTTACTTTTTATTTAGATGAGAAAAAACAGGAATTTATAGTAGATAAGGGCGTTTTTAACAGAACACATCTTGCCATTCCTTTGGCCAAAATACAGCAGGTAAATATCAACCAGAGTTTTTTACAAAAAATTATCAGCGTTTATAGTGTAGCGCTAGACACTGCAGGTACAGACGGCAAGGAAGTAAGCATTAAAGCCGTCAACGAAAAAATGGCCTACAGTTTAAAAGAACATCTGCTCAATGGCAAATCCGCCTTGCAGGGAGGAGAGCACATTGTGGCAGTATCCCTTCCACAAAACAATATTACAGAAGCTCCATTGATCAAAATTAATGCGGCTACACTTTTAAAGATAGGCCTTACTACAAATTATGGACGAAGTATAGCTTTGTTAATAGGCTTTGCTTATGCCGTATTTCATAATATGAAAGAATTACTTAAGGCCTTTGATAATGACCATGGGCAGATAGAGCAGTTTTTCAAAAGTGGATTTACCCTTATTTCTATTAGTGTGCTATTGGCAGTACTGATCATTTTATTGCTCACTACAAATGTCATAAGAACCTTCATAAAATATTTTGATTTTCAAATCAGCAAGCACCAGCAATCTTTGTTGATTTCTTCGGGCCTATTTGCCAAGAAAAACACATTGCTTAGCCCAAACAAAGTACAAATTACGGCATATAATCAGAATTACTTCCAGAAAAAGATTGAATTATTTAACATGGTGCTAAAGCAAGCGCATGCAGGCAAGGAACAGTCTGATAAGGAAACCAAAAACAACAACATGGAAGTACCAGGCTGCAGTCCAAGCGAGAAAGATGAAATTATACAGATGATTCTAGGAAAACTGCCCTCATCAGGAACAATGTACAAACCTAATGTGCGTTTTTTAAACCTGCCCATCTTTTTTGAGGTGATCATACCTGTAGTTATTTTTACTGTTTTTTATAGCTACACCACTTTGGTAAGGCCCTTTCTACCAGTGGCCATTACTTATGTTGTAATAGTGTTATTGATGATATACATAAATTACACCAAACACCGTATTATGGTATCAACAGATTTTATCATTAAACAAAGCGGCATATGGGAAATCACGAAAGAAATTATAGAACCGCACAAAATACAATCCATTACCACTTTTCAATATCCATGGCACAAGTCGGCTGATGTTGGTCACGTTAACCTGCATACTGCCGCCGGCACCTTACATTTCAAATATGGTAATTACACAGAGATTAAACAGTTGGTTAATTTATGGCTCTACCAAATAGAAAGCACTGAAAAAACATGGATGTAAACTAAGCCTAATTAGCCCTCTTATAAAAAAGACTTGGCTATAAACATAAAAGTTACCGTCATTTTAATTTAGACGGTAACTTTTATTGAATATGGGCCTAACCAATATCTTTTATCTGATCATTTTCTTGCTCAACTTCACCTCGGCGGTACTCAAGGTAACAATAACCAATCCTTTAAATGTACCTACGGGCAACTCGATTTTATTATTCCCTTCGGCAAGTACAATAGGCAAGCTGTTAATTTTTTGTCCATTAGCCCCAGTTGCCATTAAATAACCAGTAGTGGCCTTTGGCGCATATATATTGAATAAAATTGCATTTGGTACAGTTCCATAAATAGATAAGGCAATAGACGATACGGCAACCTTTGCGGTAGTTACCTGCTCTTGTGCATTTAAAATACCATTCAGGTCATATTGGTTAAGCTTATAGTAGTTGGTGCCTGGTGCAGGATTAAAATCTGTAAAATAATAGCTTCTTTCTACATTTGAGTTTCCTGCGGCTTTCACTTCACCTATTTTATTAAAGTTTTGCCCATCTATGCTTCTCATTACATTAAAATAGGCACTATGCTGTTCAGAAGCAGTAGTCCAATTTAAATTTACCTGTGATCCATTTACCTTTGCCGAAAAAGAAGAAAGTGAAACCGGTAAGGTCATATTTAAATTGGCCAAAAAAGTATTAATATCAGCGTCTGTTGTAGCTAAGTTTCCCATAAGCTGCCAACCTTGCACCAGTAATACATCCTTCTGTATTTGGCTAATGCCTGCGTTTGGAATAGTAGCGGTCAAAGCGGTATTCAGATCATCGACTTTAGTTAAAGTAGTTCTTGCTTGCAGCTGTTGGTAGGCCAAAAACACTTCATCTGTCGATAATGCCTTGCTGTACATTCTGGTGGTGGCAATATCTCCCCTAAAAGAAGACTGTACATTGGCACTCGTATGGGCATCTCCACCTATGCCAATCCATTGGGCGCTGGCACTTGATGAAAAAACTAAACCGTCGCTACTGGCTAATATTTTCTCTGTCACATATACCCCATTACGATATGCCGTTAATTTTTTAGTCGAATTATCCCATGTAAATATCAAATGATAATACTGCCCAGTAGCCAATTGCCCAACACTAATTCTATCATAGCTACCAGTAGTTTTTCTAAACCAAAACTCTGTATCTCCTCCACTTGCCTGCTCTATTCCAAATCCTCCGGTCTCTTGCGAAGAAACAGGAGCTATGGTTCCTGTAGAACTTGTTTTTACATAGGTTTCTAGCGTAAAGGCATTTTGCAAGCTTGTTTTAAAAGCCGCATCATTCTGGTAATCGACCTTAAAGTACTGTGAAGCTGTTCCATTAGATCTAGTGATGTATTGCTTGATTCCTGCATCATATAGGGTACTTGGCAGGGTAGCACCCTTGGCTAATGTAAACTGTTTTGCAGAAACATCAACTGCATCTCCTGCTGGCTTAAATTTAACATCCAATAGATCGGCAATGGCCAATACTGCGCCAGGATCTACCTGGTAAGCATTGGTGGTAAATTGATTGCTGATGATTGGTGGTACCGAAACATTACCATAAGAATCTATACCTGTTACCCTAATGGCATATTTTTTTGAAAAAGCCAAGCCCGTAACATTCCATGTTAACTGGGTAGGTGTGGCGCTATTCAAGAAAAATCCAGAAAAAACCCTGTATTTTGGAGAACTTAATACCACGTTATTCTCGTCCATTACTTCAATAACATAGTGATGCACCAAATCATCGTCCTTTCCCTGCGGAAAGGAAACGGTACAGGCATTATCGGTAACATTGCTCACATTTGGTTTATCGTTCACCAAAAAATATGGCGCTGTTCCTCCTGTCCTGTTCTTATAGGTAAAATTTGCTGTGGTAAATGGTGCTTTGATGATCCATGGGGTTTTAATTTCTTCCTTTCGGGTAAAGTCCCATCTTTTAACTTTTACATCGCCATTATTTTGTATGTATACAAAACAGCCTTCAGTTACATCAAGGTATCCCGGAGGGTGAATACCTTCGCTTTTTCCTGTTTCTATTTCCGAATAAGTCATACTGCCTTCGTTAATAGAAGTAAATTTATCCTGATGGATGGAACGCTCATCTCCCAACGGATAATGAGAGTGGCCTGAAAACAAAATTACCTCTTGATTTGCCTCACATATGGCTTTTAAGCCAGCAGTACCCCAGTTATCGTTACCGCCAATGGTATAAGAACCATAAACAGTACCAGTTACCGGCATGTGTGCAAACACAAATATGGGCTTACCTGGGCAATCTATCTTGGCCTGTGCAATTTTTTCAGTTAAAAAATCTTGTGATGGTTGCGTATAAGCATCGGGATAGGTAGATCTTTCCATGCTTATAGTAATAAAAGGATAACCTTTGATGGTAATATACTGGTTTACAGGTTGCCCCAAGGTATTGGTAAAAAAATTATTTGCACCCGAAGTAAACCAATCGTGATTACCCATTAGATAATATACAGGTACTGCCGCTTCCAAACGAGCAAACAAATTTTTGGCATCTGTGTACTGCGCTTGTGTTCCCCAATCGGTCACATCGCCATTAATAAAAACTGCATCTAACTTTGGTGATTGTGCTAACAGTTGATCAATACCCCGATTCAGCTTTAAAGCCCATCCTTTATCGTTACCCACATGAGTATCAGAAATTACGGCAAAAACAGGCAAGGTGTTTACTTCAGGTTCCAACGATCCTATGCTGGTATTAATTTTATCTAGATAGGTTTGTATATCAGTATCGGTAGCAGTAAGATTACCCATTAAATCCCAACCTTCGTTCAGCAAGGTTTGAGCAGTAGTTTTTTTACCTGCATCTGTTGTAAAACCAATATAAGCAGGCAATTTAGTACCAATAACAGTATTCAAATCTCCAACTTTGGTAAGCGCATTACGTGCAGCTACCTCTCCATATAGCCTACTTACTTCGGTAGCGGATAATGCCGAACTATACATTCTAGTAAAAGCAACATCTCCGTTCCAATAGTATTGTGAAGCATAAGTAGGGTGTGCATCACCACCTATAGCAATCCAATGGGCATCGGCATTACTCGGCTCCTTATACGCTGTGGTAACATTGTCCGTACCGCCAACCACACCATTATAATATGCTGTTATAGTAGCGTTATTATCACTTCTTGAAACGACATAGACAATATGATGATATTGAGTGCTATTACTAATAGATACATCTCCTGCTTTTGCCGTTTTATTTGTAGAATTATACCAAAATTGCATCTTGCCAGCGGTACCACTAGCCTGCTCCATGCCAAATCCACCACTCTCTTGAGCACTTATAGGACACTTATTAGCAGTTGAATTAGATTTTATATAGGCTTCTATGGTAAAGCTTCCAGCTATAGCAGCTTTAAATTCAGAATTATTTTTATATGATAGTTTATAAATGGCTCCCGATGTATTCCCACCTGTACCATCAAAGCGACTTACAAATTGATTAATGCTAGGCTCATAAATCGTATTAGGTACCAAACTGGGCGTAGTAATAGCCAGTGGACTAATAGTTGAGGAAACGGCCAAGTTTTTTGCGCTACCGCCCGATTGGAACCTTACATCCATTAAATCGGCCGTTTGTGCCTTCAATAGTGCATGTATGCCAAAAAGCACTAAAAATGCAATGAGTTTTGTTTTCATAAATTGATATTTTGTTTGGTTAGATTACGATATGAAACAAGTAGCAGGAACACCATTGATACTCAAGCATACCAAGGGAGTTCATGTCATTGATTTTATATATTAAGTTACCATGAAGCATAATGCCATTGTTAACCATATCTTAACACAATATAGAAAGGGAGCTTTAGTTAAAGAGAATGAATGTCAGCACAAACGTTTGCTTAACTCACCATATTCAAAGCAAATACTTGATAGAGTATGATGATCTTTATAAATTAGCAAACCCTTAAAAATCAATAGGGCCAATGATGAAAATAACCTTAGAAACTTTGGTTAACGCTCCCATAGAAAAAGTTTGGAAATACTTTACCGAACCGGCATATATTAAGCAATGGAATAATGCTTCTGATGATTGGCACACCCCAAAGGCCACCAACAACCTAAGCATAGGCGGCCGTTTTTCCTATACCATGGCTGCCAAGGATGGAAGTTTTAGCTTCGATTTTGGTGGAGTATATGATGATATACAAGAAAACAAATACATTGCCTACACATTGGGAGATGGCAGAAAGGTAGACATCTTATTTTCATCCACTGGAGAAAATACAAAGATTACAGAAACTTTCGAAGCCGAAGAACAAAACCCTATTGAAAGGCAACAAGGTGGCTGGCAGGCGATATTGAACAATTTTAAAAAACTGGTAGAAGAAAAATAAATTTTGAAAAAAGCTTATGTGCTTAGTGGCTTGGGAGCTGATGAAAGGGTATTTATCAACTTAAAGTTCAACCCCCTGAACCTCTATTTTGTCAAATGGATTGAGCCCATGCAAAATGAGACCATAAGTAGTTATGCCAAACGTCTTTGCCTACAGCTCGAAGAAACCAGTCCCATATTGATCGGACTTTCCTTTGGCGGAATAATGGCTGTAGAGATTTCCAAAATCATAGATACAGAACAAATTATTCTACTTTCTTCGGCAAAGACCAAATATGAAATCCCATTTATTTATCGTTTGGCAGGGAAACTCCACCTAAATCGGTATGTTCCCATTTCCATGTTGAAAACGGCCAATATATTTAGCTATTGGTTGTTTAACATCAAATCAAAAGAAGAAAAAGAATTATTTAAACAGATATTAAAAGATACAGATCCTGTATTCTTAAAATGGGCAATAGATAAAATTGTAAACTGGAAAAATACCATTATTCCCCAGCAACTAATCCACATCCATGGTACCAAAGACAAAATTCTACCTATGTATTTTATCAAAAACAAAATTAGAATTCAGGGCGGGGGACATCTCATGGTTCTTAACAAAGCTGATGAAGTGAGTAGCGCAATAGCCAAGTGCTTGTCAGGTCAATCACTGGGAGATCAATATTAGCACGTTCTATACGAACTCCCGTAAAAATGCCATTTTCTCTACACAAACGTTTTACCGATACCATAACAGCGGGTTAACCGATATGGAGCCATAACCAACACCAATTTATACAAAAATTTTCATCCCATATTCCTCAGATTTTCACCCCTTACAATCCAAAAAAATCTCGACTTTTTGCCTCATAAATAAGATCTAGTTTTTCCTCCAGGCCCAACAAAATCATTCTATCAACAAATAAAACTTATGAAGCACAAGCTACTTTTTCTATTTAAAAGTTCTTCCATTTTCTTATTATCTTTCTTGTTCACCAATCTACAAGTTTCGGCTGCCGATTATTACCTGGATCCTGCCGGCAATGACAACAACAATGGTACAAGTCCGGCAACAGCCTGGCAAACACTTACAAAAATTAACAACACTACGTTTGTACCAGGAGACCGCATCTTGCTAAAAGCAAGTGGCACATGGAATGGGCAGCTTTGGCCCAAAGGTTCGGGCAGTTCGTCTTCCCCTATCATCATTGACCAATATGGCACAGGCAATAAACCCGCCATAAATGGTCAAGGCACCAATTATCCTTCTACACTCATTACCGGAACTGTCATGCTTTATAACCAGTCCTACTGGGAAATCAATAACCTGGAAGTAACCAATTACAGTGAAACCCTAGTAAATGCCCGAGCTGGAATTATCGCCTTAAGCGTTAGTGCCACCATTCAAAACCATATCCACATCAAAAATTGTGAAGTACATGATGTAAATGCCAACCCAAGTCCCAACCTAAGTAACAGCAACAATAAGAACTCTGGAGGAATTATCATTTTTGGAAGCAGTATTGACAAGGATGGGAATTATGTAAATGTAAATTCGGGATTTAACAATGTACTGGTTGAAGGCTGCAAAGTATATAATGTAACCAAAGAAGGCATTAGGAACAAAAGCGATAACAATGGAGCCTTTCCAAGGGTAAACAGTAATATTATATTCAGGAACAACCACGTAGAAAACGTTTTTGGCGACGGGATTGTATTGGGAGAAATATTTGCCGGCGGTGTGGTCGAGCATAATTTTGTGAAAAACGTAGCCTATACCAATTCGGCAAACTATGCCGGGATATGGACCCACTACAGCACCGGGTCTATTATACAATTTAATGAAGTTTGCGATATGATTGGAGGGTCTAACGATGGAGAAGCTTTTGATGCAGATAACAACTGCGATGGTGATACCTTTCAATACAACTATTCACATAACAACGTAGGCGGCTTCTTTTTGATGATGCCCAGCGCCAAAAACATTACCATACGTTACAACATTAGCCAGAACGACGGAAACGGCAAAGAGTTGTTTCATTACACCAGCAATGCAAATGCTACCAACTATATCTATAACAATACTTTTTACCTTGGCGCAGGTATTACAACAACCTTATTTAGAGATGGCAATAGCAGCAGAACAGTCAAGTTTTATAACAACATCATTAAAGTAGAGGGTACCATTACCAAATTTGCCGATAATGAATTTAGCCCGAGTAGTTACTTTGCCAATAACTGTTTTTATCCCGCCAACATCACCAATATCAATGGGCCAAAGTCACATCCGGGCCTCATCTCCCAAGATCCCAAGTTAACAGATCCATCACTTGTAGCTTATGGACTTAATAATGTAAATGGCTTTAAGTTGCTCAGTTCATCTCCTTTGATCAATGCAGGCATTAACATTAGCAATAATGGGAATAGAGACTACCTAAATACCCCACTTTATGTTAGTAATAAGGCAGATATTGGTGCTATAGAATATCCTGATGTTGCTCCCCTACCACCTGCCCCAAGTTTGGGAGGTCTTGTTCCCATAGCAGACACTTATGTAAGGAACGGTTCTTATGCCAATACTAATTTTGGCACCTTGGGCACACTAAGCGTAAAAAAAGATGCAACAAGTTACGAACGCGAAACCTTTCTTAAATTTGACTTAAGCAGTTTGAACGAAGTTCCTACTATTGGTAAGCTAAGGCTGTATATAGATTCTGGAGACGATGATGTGGCCACCAATGCTTGGAAAATATATTACCTAAATGACGATAGTTGGACCGAAACGGGATTAACCTGGAATAATAAACCCACCATGGGCACAGAATTGACTAGCGCTGCAGGAGCTGTTGTAGGAAGTACCGTAGAGTTCGATATCTTAGCACAGTTACAGGGAGAATATCATGGAGATAAAATTTTATCCCTTAAAATCGTATCTACCACAAGTGGTAGCAAAACCAACGTAGAATTTGCTTCAAAAGAAAATCCTATCCCTTATTTAGTTCCCTTACTTGTTACACATGTTACACAGGCAGTGCCTGCCGTAATCAAAAATCAGCATGTTATCTTCTGGCAAGACTTTAATCAATCTAATGCACTTAAAGATTATATACTATCTTCAAACAACAGCGCCGGCGGCACCAATGGTGGCGCTATTATAGACAATAATAGTGCTCGATTTGACAGTTTTGGTCAATTTTACGGCAGCCTTCCTGCCAATACCACCTACGCCATTGATGGGGATGGCTTAAAAATTACCAAATCAACAGGATCTGTAGCTCAGGCAACCGCACAGATCAAAGGGTTATCCTATGGTACAGACCTAATATTTGCCCAATTCGACATCAGCACCTCTATATCCAGTATGCTGCCCAGTGGTACTCCCATTTTTTTTTATTTTGGCAATGGCTACACAACAAATAGCAATGCCGATCAAAATAGTGCACTATACCAATCCTTAGCGGTATTCTTTCCCTCGGCAGGGAACGTAACGCCTAATGCTACTTTTTATATAAAGATTAACGGTACCAATAGTCCCAATTTTCAGGGCAAGCAAAAAATCACTTGGATCATTAACCGATCAACAAATACCATAAATTACATCGGTCTTGATGATGCTGTACATAGTTTAACTGCAAATGGAGACTATGATGTATGGGTGGGCAATGTCAAAATAAATATAGATGCCGCTGCACCAGCAAATGCCGGAGCATCAACACTAGGCGATTTTCGCATTAGAACTGCCGGAACATGGACTGGCTTTTTGGCGGTAGACAACTTGGCCATTGGCTATCTCCCTACCGATGGTAGCGGAGGGGTATTGCCTATAGAATTAACCTATTTCAAAGCAAAAGCCAATGCCAATTCTGTAAACCTTAGCTGGTCAACCGCAAACGAGGTCAATGCCTCCCACTTTAGTGTAAACCGATCTGCAGATGGCCAAAACTTTGCAAAAATTGGGGAAGTTAAGGCCCTAGGTAAAGCCAGTAGTTACCACTTTACCGATTTTTCTCCAATAAAGGGAACTAATTATTACCAGCTAATTCCCACAGATTATGATGGAACCAAAACCTTATCTGCCACCATATCTGCAAAAATTTTGGCTACGACCTTAGATTTTAATATAGAAAAAATCAGCAATGAACAGGTGGTTTTAAATATTTTTGCCCCAAAGCAATTGGCTGCGCATATTTCCATTCATAATATCTTGGGCCAAAAATTAGTGTCCAAGCCAGTCTTGCTATCCGAAGGAAACAACAGCATAACTATTTCGGCCAAACTATCTGGTCTTGCCATTGCTACGATAGACACCACAGAAGGAAAACTCAGCAAAAAATTCCTAAGACTATAATTAACAATTACAACCCCCTTTTAAAGTAGGTATACCTACTTTAAAAGGGGGTTCAAAACAGGTCCAATTTTGATAATAGTTAAAAGATACTATATATAAACAAACTCTTTTCAGATTAGCTAAAACAAGTTTTTGCATAAAAGTAAATTAATTGATTAATTTACACCACTATCCTAACTATGAAAAAAACTTATTGCTATTTTGTGATTGTCTTTGCCTATGCAATGATGTCTAAATCATCTTTTGCGCAAAGCGGAAATGTTCTTGTTCTCAATGGAAACGGTCAATACTTAAGCATTCCACATAGCCCCCATTTCGATATGGCTCCAGGCAAGGGCTATACGCTCACCGCCTGGATAAAAACCACAGATGGCGCAGGCCGCATTTTCTCTAAAAGAAACAACGGGAGTGGAATTGGCTACGAATTCATTACAAGTGCTACCCGGCAGCTAGGGCTTAACCTTATCCCTGCTGGTGGAAATAATATTGGCGGCACCTTTTCCACCCAAACGGTTGCCCCTGGAACCTGGACCCATGTGGCCATGGTAGTAGATCTATCCGTAAACAATACCCCTACAACAGCCAAAATATTTTTGAATGGTATACAAGTAACCAATTCGCCCGTATCTTATACTGCCACAGCAAGCTTCCCCAGTTTTATTAATACCTTTGCCCTGACCATAGGCGCCTCTCTAAACAATACAAACCAAGCAGCCGCCAGTGGATTTAATGGGCAAATAGATAACATCCGTTTCTATAGTACAGGCATGAATGCGGCAGCTATTGCAGCAGACATGAACCTCGCCACCATTAATGGCCATACGCCACATATCGTAGCTGCATGGGATTTCGAAAACGACAATATTTCCAATAATACCGTAGGCGATATTTCAGGACATGGACATAGCGCTACATTGATAGGTGCGCCTACCTTGCTGAACATCAGCTCCAATGAGATGCAGCTGATAGGTACTGCTATTGTACAAACTCAACTACCAGTTGGAAAGGGCGATGTCGATCAGCGAATAATTGCTGTTAAAGTAACCACAAGCGGCATTAACAACCCTATAAACTTAACTGCACTCAATTTCACCACCAATGGCACTACAGATTTATTGGCCGATGTCACTGCAATCAAAGTATACTACAGCACAGACCGTTTTAATACCAATAAGCTTTTTGCTCAGGTTGCACCCGCTACAGGAAATCTAATGGCCATAGGCAAGCAAACCTTGGCAGAAGGCGACAACTACTTCTTCATCACCTACAATGTTCATCAAAATGCCACAGAAGGTCATTTGTTAGCTGCTACCTGCGAATCACTTATCGTTAATGGCATCAAGACCGCCCTGAGCAACCACACCTCCAAAGGCTCTAGAACCATTTTGTTATCAAACATACGCTTAAAGGCTCCCGGAGACGACGGGGCTGTTAGCTATCGTATCCCCGCAATTATTACTGCCGCAGATGGCTCATTGGTAACCATAACCGACAAAAGGTGGAATAACACTGGTGATTTGGCCAACAAGATCGATCCTATAGTAATGCGTAGCACCGATAATGGAAAAACATGGTCAGCCCCCCTTACCATCGCTAATTTTGGTGCGGCCACTGGGGCCGGCGATGCAGCTATTGTATTAGATAAAAGCACTGGCGACCTTATCTGTCTACTTTCTGCCGAGAAGGGCTTTTTTGCTTCTACCAATGCCGCCCCTGCAAAAGTACTGGTTATTCGCAGCAAAGATCATGGCCTCACCTGGGGATCGCCTGTAGACATCACCAGTCAGATATATAGTCCTACGTTAAATGCGGGATGGAAAGGACTATTTGTAGCATCGGGCAGGGCCCATCAATTGCGGGATGGCAAAATTGTTGCCGCAATTGCCGTACGTGAAGATGTTTCTGGAGTTGAAAAAATCAACAATTACATGATCAGCAGCAACGACCATGGGTTTACATGGACGGCCTCTACAGGAAGGGCAGAATTAGATGGAGATGAAGCCAAAATAGTAGAACTGAACAATGGCAATCTTTTAATGAGCATCCGCAATACCGGAACAAGAAGAATGAACATCTCTACAGACCAAGGACTAAGCTGGGGCAAGGCCTACAACCAAACAGACCTTAAAGATCCCAATTGCAATGGCGATATTATTCGTTATACCTCTACCTTAGATGGCTATGATAAAAATAGATTACTGCATTCTATCCCTTTCGCCGCGGGAAGGGCTAACGTCTCCGTGCTGTTAAGTACAGATGAAGGTATAACCTGGCCCATAAAAAAAACCATTTTTCCTTCGACATCCGCCTATTCAAGCCTAACCATTTTAAAGGATGGTTCTATTGGCATCTATTACGAAAATGGAGAATACGGCGATGTCTACAACATGTACTTTGTAAGATTCAGCCTTCATTGGCTTACAGACGGTGCAGATACCTATAAACCTCCCGTACGACCACGTAAATAACCTTCTTCAACATTGAATTTAAATGCAGGCTATTTTTGAATAAAAGCGTTTGTTTTGCTATTTTTGAACCCTAAAAAAGGAAAGATTTGGACTATTTAGAAGGGTTAAATCCACAACAAAGAGCAGCAGTAGAAAATACCGAGGGACCAGCAATGATTGTTGCGGGCGCAGGATCTGGAAAAACAAGGGTAATTACTTTCCGTGTGGCACACCTCATACAAAAAGGTGTAGATGCTTTCAATATCTTGGTACTTACCTTTACCAACAAGGCCAGTAAGGAAATGCGTGAAAGGATCAGTAAGGTGGTAGGTAGCGAAGCCAAAAATATATGGATGGGGACTTTCCACTCTGTTTTTGCCAAAATATTACGTGTGGAGGCAGAGAAGATAGGCTATCCGAGCAACTTTACCATTTACGATACGGATGACAGCAAAAGCTTAATTCGGACCATCCTAAAGGAAATGCAGTTAGATGACAAACTCTACGCTGCAAATATTGTCTACAACCGTATCTCTGCAGCCAAAAATAACCTGATTTCGGCCAGCGAATATTTGGAGAACGACCATATACAGGCAGAAGATGTAGGCAATAAGCGTCCATTACTGGGTGTAATTTACGAAACCTATTCCAAACGTTGCTTTAAAGCAGGAGCCATGGATTTCGACGATCTGCTGTTCAAGACCAATGTACTGCTTAAGAACCATCCCGATGTGCTGAATAAATACCAGCATAAGTTTAAATACCTGATGGTAGATGAGTATCAGGATACCAACTTTTCGCAATATACCATTGTAAAAAAGCTAGCCGCAGCACATCAAAACCTTTGTGTGGTAGGTGACGATGCCCAAAGTATCTATGCTTTCCGTGGTGCAAATATCCAGAATATCCTGAACTTTGAACGCGATTATCCAGACCTTAAAGTCTATAAACTGGAGCAAAACTACCGTTCTACCCAAAATATTGTAGAAGTTGCCAACAGCATCATTGCCAACAATAAAAACCAATTAGAGAAAAATGTATTTTCTGCCAATGAAAAAGGCGACAAAATAAAGATCTCCAGGGCTTTTACAGACAATGAAGAAGGTAAACTGGTAGCCGAATCCATTGCACAGGAGCGTGCCCTGAAAGGCCTTAACTATAATGATTTTGCCATTCTCTATCGTACCAATGCACAAAGCAGGGCCATGGAAGAAGCCTTGCGTAAGCTAAATGTACCCTATAAAATTTACGGTGGACTTTCGTTTTACCAACGTAAGGAAATTAAGGACCTAATTGCCTATTTCAGGCTTACCTTTAACCCCGCCGATGAAGAAGCCCTTAAAAGGGTTATCAACTATCCACGCCGTGGATTGGGCGACACCACCATCGAAAAGATTTCGGTAGCCGCCGACCAAAACAACATCACCATGTGGCAGGTCGTTTGTGATCCGCATACATACTTGGATGGTCGTATCCCGAATCAGTTGAACGACTTCGCTATGATGATTAAAAGTTTTGCGGCAGAATCTAAAAAATTAGATGCCTATGAAACCGCATTATACATTGCACAACATGCAGGCATTTTAAAAGAGCTGCACAGTGACGATAGCGTGGAAGGCCGTTCCCGCTATGAAAACATACAGGAGCTGCTCAACGGGATCAAAGAATTTGCCGAACGTGAAGATATTGAAGACCGCAGCCTAGCCATTTTTATGCAGGACGTAGCGTTACTGACCAACGATGACAATGATAAAGATAAGGACAAAGATACCGTGTCTTTAATGACCATACACTCTGCCAAAGGTCTGGAGTTTAAAAATGTATTCGTGGTAGGCTTGGAAGAAAACCTGTTCCCTTCTCAAATGTCCTTAACCTCAAGGACTGACCTGGAAGAAGAACGTCGTTTATTTTATGTAGCCATCACCAGGGCTGAGAAGAAGCTGACCATTACCTATTCCACCTCCCGATACCGTTGGGGTACCCTCACCTCTTGCGAACCTAGTCGTTTCATTAACGAGATCAGTCCGGCCTATTTAGAACTGGATGCCATAAAACCGGCAAAAAGCAGTTTTGGAAGCAATAGTTTTGATACAGAACGCAAAACTTGGACACAACAACGTGAAACTGCACAAAAAACAACAACAAGCAGTAGTTCAACCGCATTTCGTCCCAAAACAACAAGCATTCTGCCCAAAGCCCATGTACCTACCGCAGGCTTTGCACCAAACGCAGCCAATGAATTTCAGAACGGTATGGAAGTAGAACATGAAAAGTTCGGTTTTGGCAAAATTGTAAACCTGGAAGGTACACTACCAGATGTGAAGGCCACCGTCTTCTTTCAAGGCTTGGGCAATAAGCAATTGCTATTAAAGTTTGCCAAATTGCGAATTGTAAAATAAGAACAAAGGCATAAAAACCTGCAGATGATCAGCAACTGGTAAGATAAACAATCCTATCAGTTGTTCAACAGCTTAGAAATTCTGTTTTGGTGATTATTTTTTATATCTTTGACCAATAAGAATAGCGCCATTTCGATGAATTCTTAACCAAAGCTTCTCTATTTAAAATATATGGCTCTTCAGCTATCTGTTTTTTTGCCTTGGTTATTTCATAATGCGCCCAAGATCAACTAATTTTCAATAATTAATTTAATTCATGAATTTCGATTATAATACCACCCGAAGCGAATTAATTTTGGCAGAATATGGCCGTAATGTACAAAATATGGTAAAGTACATTATTACCCTACCTACAAAAGAAGAACGCAACAAATATGCACAGGCAGTAATAGATTTAATGGGCTTCTTAAATCCGCACTTACGTGATGTGGCCGATTTTAAACATAAATTATGGGATCACCTGCACATCATCTCCAATTATCAGATCGATGTGGACAGCCCCTACCCTAAGCCAACACCAGAAACCAAGGAATTCAAGCCAGATCATATTGGCTATCCTCAACAGAAAATAAAATACAAGCACTATGGCAAAACCGTTGAAAAACTAATTGCCAAAACCATGGAAGAGGAAAACCCAGAACGCAAGGCCGCTATGGTACAAGGAGTAGCCAATTTCATGAAAATGGCCTATGTGCAATGGAATAAAGACAACGTTGCTGATGAAGTGATCCTTAAAAACTTAGGTGAGCTTTCTGGTGGGGCATTGGCCTTAGAAGAAAATGTGAACTTGAACAAAGTAGAATTCAGGCCACAGAACAACAGGCAAAATAATAACCGTGGCCGCCAGAACAACAACAACAACAACAACAATAAAGGCCGTCAGAACAATAACAACAACAACCGCCAACGCAATAACAACAATAAACAAAGACACTAATACGCAATTCGTCATTGCAAGGTACCCGAACACCTCTTTTGCTCAGGTACCCGGAATGATTAACATAATTTATAAACAATGAACGCATTTGAAATTACAGGCGGTAAAAAATTAAAAGGAGAAATCACCCCCCAAGGTGCCAAGAACGAAGCATTACAAATTCTATCTGCCGTATTGCTAACCGACCAAAAAATCACCATTAGTAATATACCCGATATAAAAGATGTAAACAAACTCATTGAACTATTGGGCGACCTGGGTGTAACCATAGAGCGTTTAAATAAAGACACCTATACCTTTGAAGCCAAAAGCATCAATCTTGATTTCTTTCAATCTGCCATTTTTAAGGCTAAAGGTGGAGGATTACGTGGTTCGATCATGATTGTTGGCCCCTTATTGGCCCGTTTTGGCAAAGCGGCCATTCCTAAACCAGGTGGCGACAAAATTGGCCGCAGACGCTTGGATACCCACTTCCTCGGATTTGAAAAACTAGGAGCCAAATTTGTTTACGATAACAAAAGAGAATTTTTTAATGTTGATGCTACTGACCTAAAAGGCACTTACATTTTATTAGACGAAGCTTCGGTAACTGGAACAGCTAATATTGTAATGGCTGCAGTTTTGGCCAACGGCACCACCACCATCTATAATGCAGCCTGTGAGCCCTACCTTCAACAGCTTTGTAAAATGCTCAACAGAATGGGGGCTAAAATATCAGGTATTGGCTCCAACCTTTTAACCATCGAAGGCGTTAAAAAGCTAGGCGGTACCGAACACCGAATGCTACCAGACATGATCGAAATCGGTTCTTTTATTGGCTTGGCAGCCATGACAGAATCTGAACTGACCATTAAGGACGTACAGTATGACGAATTAGGGGTTATACCAGAAGTATTCAAAAAATTAGGCATCAAATTAGAACGTCGGGGCGACGATATCTACATCCCTTCTCAAAAGCACTATATTATCGATACTTTTATCGATGGTTCTATTCTTACTATTGCCGATTCACCTTGGCCTGGCTTTACGCCCGACCTGTTGAGTATTGTGCTGGTTGTAGCTACCCAAGCAAAGGGAACCGTGCTTATCCATCAGAAAATGTTCGAAAGCCGTTTGTTCTTTGTTGATAAACTGATTGATATGGGCGCACAGATCATCCTTTGTGATCCGCACCGTGCCAGTGTAAACGGCATCGACAAAAAATATAAACTGCGTGGCATCAGCATGACCTCTCCCGATATTAGGGCGGGCGTATCATTGCTTATCGCAGCACTATCGGCCGAAGGTAAATCGACCATTTACAATATTGAACAGATCGAACGTGGCTATCAGGATATTGATACCCGTCTACGTGCTTTAGGTGCGCAAATTAAGCGCATTGATGGTGCAGGACCCAGCCATTAGGAATTACGATTGTAGATTTACGAATGGCAATTTTATCAGAAAAGCAGGGTAAGTACATCCAACAATGTCAGCCCTGCTTTTTGGCTTTAGTCCCGATTTCACATCGGGAGCTATCGCCGTCAATCAGGTTTATTTGACAAGGTTCCTCCTATACACGCTAACCTTCTGCGCTCAAGTCAAACCAAACATTCGGGCCAACAACTATTTATCAGCATTCACCATATCCAAACGAGATTAATTTGGTGTTAAAATCCATGTAGCTAAAAATTACAGATTCCAATACTGTACACCTTGTAAAAGCAAATAAAAAATCCCTCTGAAAAAAATTCCAGAGGGACTAAAAAATTAAACTAAATCAAAGACTATTTCTTATCCAAAGCTTGTTGGATACGATCAGATAAATCTTCTAAATGGTATTTGCTCAGTGTATCTGACTGTGATGCAGCACTGGCTTTAATTGCTTTATCCAGTTCACGCAACTGTCCTTTCACTACCGAAACCGCATCTGTTTGGTTGGCAGTTAAACCAGATGGAGCTGCAGAACCCCTACCAAAGGTAGGTGCGGCTGCGCCAGCTGGGGCAGCAGGAGGATTAACAATCGAGATCAACCTGTCTACATAAGCTTTTTGTAAATTTCTGCGATATACATCAATTGCTGCACCGCCCTTCAATTCCGTAAAGATCGAAGCATTCAAATCTTTAAACAGGTCTGAAATTTTATAGGCAGCAGCACCATCGGCAGCCTCGGCGGCAATCAGGTTACCCAAAACCCTTGTCGACACGACACGAGATATAGCTGCATTCTGCAATTTAGAAACCACGACCAAAGGATTTTCATTGATGTTATCTAAAATAGATTGATCCAACAACCATTTTGGAGTAGTGAATACTTGTGCACTTAAGAAATTCAGTGCCTCTTTCTGCATAGCTGCAGGGGTACGCTCGTAAATCAAACCTTCCTGATCTACGGTTTTTGGATTTTCGTAAATACCCCCCACATTTTTGCTTACGTGGCCAATATAACGTCCAAACTGCGTAGTTAATTGGCCATACATATTGCCCAATTCGCTATAATCTTCTCCAGGTTGTTTAGTCCAAGTTTTTAAATTGGCCAAAATCACTTTCAGGTTCTTAATTCCATACTCACTTGCCTTCATGGCATTATCGCCCAAGTCTTCACTCTGTGAATGTGGGTCGTCTGGGTTGCTTTCGGTACCAAACCATAAGCGTCTGTTTTTAGCAGATTCTGTCGTCATCTTATCCAATATTTTCATATCCGATGCTACAGTTTTGCTGTCTGGGAAATACCTATATCCCCACTCAATAGCCCACTTATCATAATCTCCAATACGTGGATACAAACCTGTTTTACTAATGTTATCTTCTGGCTGGGCCACATAGTTAAAACGTGCATAATCCATGATAGATGGGGTATGTCCATTTTCCTCTACCCATTTTTTGTTGCGAAGATTTTCTACAGGTACCGTTGAGCTCGAACCATGGTTATGGCGCAAACCTAAAGTATGTCCCACCTCGTGCGACGACACAAAGCGGATCAGATCGCCCATTAGTTCATCGCTAAAGTTTACGGTACGGGCTCTTTTGTCTACCGCGGCAGTTTGGATAAAATACCAATCACGTACCAACTTCATTACATTATGGTACCAATTGATATGGCTTTCCATAATTTCGCCAGTACGCGGATCTGAAATACTTGGTCCGCTGGCATTAGGGATTTCTGAAGGTTTGTATACAATGGCCGAGTTACGGGCATCATCTAAACTCCAGGTAGAATCCTGCGCTTTGGTAGGAGCAATTTTACCAATAATGGCATTTTTGAAACCTGCCTTTTCAAATGCTTTTTGCCAATCATTAACACCAGCAATTAAATAAGGTATCCATTTCTTAGGTGTAGCGGGGTCGATATAGAAAATAATCGGTTTTGCCGGCTCTACCAGCTCACCACGTTTGTATTTGGCCATATCCTGAGGTTTTGGTTCTAACCTCCAGCGTTTTACCAATTCTATTTCTTTCACGCCCTGTGGATTGGCATCAAAATCAGTATAACCTACGGTGAAATAACCTACTCTGGGATCGAAATAACGTGGTTTCATTGGATTTTTAGGCAAGATCACCAATGAAGTATTAAGCTCTACCGTAACAGAACCAGAAGAAGCACCGGCACCCATCATGGCACCACCGCCGCCGCCACCCATACCTGAAGTGGCTGCTGTTTGGGCATATGTTTTAACCGTATTGATTTCTACATTGGTAGGAAAACTTCTGATATCTTGGATATAGCTTCTGTCTGCTTGCTGTGCGCCCATCCTATATCTGGTTTTGAACATAGGAGAACTGAAATAAAAGATGTCGTTATCACTATTCGCATAATCGGTAATATCGATTACGCTCCCTTTTTTATCGGGTGTATAGGCCGCAATATTAAAAGAAGCCGCAATAGGCTGTACGCTCGAATTCTTTAACGACTGGTACATAGAAGCCGTACTGTCTGCACTATAAGCCCTGAAACTTATCTTGCGCATAAAAATCCGGTTGTTTGGTCCTTTTTCGAAACGTATCACCGAACTACCGATCTGGTCACCAGCATACCCTTGGGCCGCCCTAACTTCTGCGCCCGACTTAGAAATACGGCTTACCACCAAAATATCCCTATTCAGGGTGCTATCGGCTATTTCAAAATAAAATTTGTCCTCAATTTTATGTGCGGTAATCATACCCTTACGTGTAAGCGCCTTGTTGGTAATTACCTGATCATAAGGTTTGGGTTGTGCCCTAGGTGCGGCTGCTCCAAATGCACCTGGAGCCCTACGGGTACTATCGGCTGGCGCAGCCCCCCCTTGGGTTGGTCGTTGAGCATGGGCAAAAGTTACCGCTCCAGCAACCAACAATAGTGTGAATAGATTTTTCTTCATTAATTTTTGAATAAGTTAATTGACACGTAAAAATAACGCTACTAAGAAGAAGTAGTGAGCATTAGCCATAACTTCTTAGTTACAAAAAGAGAATTGTCACGATTTCTATGTCCTTAACTTTCAAATACTACGGTCTATAAGATCGAATAAACCTACGAAGGTACTAATGTAGTACCTTAAAAATGAGTTCTTTTAGCAATTCCCCATCGCTTGTATTGCCTGTGCTGTCCAGGCCCTTACTTTTCAGGTCATATTCCCTCAACAAACTGATGATGTCAAAAGTCTTTCCAGGCCCATAGGTTTTAGCAGCCATTTCATAATCTTTAATAAAGTATGGATTAACCCCCAGCTCTTTGGGTGCATCGTTCTTATTGGGCAGATAATGGTACTTCAATATCTTGGTGAAATAGGAATTGAGGTTGGCCATGACCATGATCATGGGGTTCGCCTTTGGATTATTGGCAAAATAATTAATGATCTGGTTACATTTCAATACATTCCTACCGGCCAAAGCCTTTTGTAGCTCAAAAACATTATACTCTTTGCTAATCCCAATGTTACGTTGAATATGGTCTGTCTGTATAACCGTCTCCTTATCTATATTTAAACAGAGTTTTTCTACCTCGTTGGCAATCTTGGACAGATCGGTTCCCAGATATTCGGCCATTAGGGCCGCTGCCGGAGGGGCAATCTTATAACCTTTACTTTTAACGTGGTCCTCAATCCAGGGCATAAGCTTATAGTCGCGCACCGGATCGCTCTGAAAAACCAGACCGCTGCTATTAATGGCCTTATAAGTCTTTTTACGCTTATCAAAGTTGCCATACTTATAGGCAAAAACCAATATGGTGCTCGGCAGTGGCCTTTCAAAGTAGCTTTGTATAAATTCCGCTTCCTTACTACCGCCTTCGGTTTCTTTACTCCACTTTAAATCCTGTGCTTCCTTAACTACAATCAGCTGGTATTCCGACATCATCGGATAGCGCTTTGCCGCATTCAGAATGGTCGCCATATCTGTATCCTTACCATACAGTACGGTTTGGTTAAATCCCTTCTCTCCGTCAGAAAGGATAGATTGCTCCATATAATCGACAATCTGATCGATATAATAGGGTTCTTCACCCTGTAATAGATAGATGGGCTTAAATTTTCTCGCTTTTAATTCTTTAATTAGCTCCTCGGCAGTCATCGACGTAAAATTACAATTTTAGTTCCGAAAGTTATCGGAATACAATTTTAGTTTTTTTGCTGTTCATCGCTTCTTTTTGATCCAGGCCATCCATCCCCAAAACCTAGCTATGGTTGCAAGCCTTAACTTTCATTACTCATTTTTTGCTTTCTGCCCGATAACTTTCTACTTTTGGCCATAGATGTTCAAACCCACTCCGCTCAACCTTGCCCCCTATCCTTTTAAGATTACCCAAAAGGACAGCGTATTTTTTATATTTGACGAAATCAGGAAGAAGCATTTGGTGCTCACGCCCGAAGAATGGGTAAGGCAACACTTCATCAAATACCTCGTAAACGAAAAGTCTTTCCCTACCGCTTTATTACAAATTGAGGGAGGCCTGAACCTCAATCAGACCAAAAAGCGAAGTGATATCTTAGTTTATAACCAACAAGGCGAAAAACTCATGGTCATTGAGTGCAAGGCCCCATCTGTGGCCATTACCCAAGCCACTTTTGACCAAGCGGCAAGATATAACTCGGTATATAAGGCCAAATGGTTAGCGGTTACCAATGGCATAGACCATTACTATGCCCAAATTGACCATCAAAATGGCCACTTTTTATTTATAGAAGAACTGCCCGAGTACCGATTGTTATAAGTGATAACACGGGCAATTCCTAAGTAACCATTTATTTCACTGGCTTAACTGCCGTAACCGAAAAAGTATATTTGCCCAGGTCATACCCCTTAAAATCGGCCACCTTGATCAATTTCACATCGGCCCTTTTGCCCTGCTTGTACAACAGCCCTGTCAAAGTATAATTTTGGTTAGGTTTCAGCTCTTTTAACAGGTCATTTGGTACAATACCATCAATCTGTAATTGGATATAGTTCAATAAAGAACCTATTTTCCTATTGGTATCGTTATAGCCTGTAAATGTGGCAATTTTAAAAGATTGATCGTTCAATAAGGTATCCCTTAGTCCTTTTAACTGTAAAGGCATTTGGTTTAGAAATTCCTGCTCATTGCTCCACCTGATGACTTCATGTTTGAATTTATCGACGGTGGCATCTGAAACCTTTTCTCCAGTTGCCCAATCAGGATTTTGTGCGATAAAATCGCCTACCTTCTGCTCTACAAAAATGTCAGAAACAATAGGTTCATCTTTTGGCTTTCCATTTGAACAGGCAACTGCTGTAGCCACCACCATAAATAAGAATATTTTTTTCATCTGTCTATATTTTTTCAATTGTATTCATGAATCCTGCCCATTACAGGAAGCATGCGTATATTAAGGTTTCAAATTTGCTAAAAGCCCAATTACAATCCTGCCAAGCTCTCTTTAATGGTGGCTATTTTAGATTCTGCATCTGCTTTTTTATTACGCTCATTGGCTATAATTTCTGGTTTTGCATTTTGTACAAAGCGTTCGTTGCCCAATTTCGCATCCACCGATTTTAAGAAACCTTGCAGGTATTCCAATTCTTTGGTTAAACGTTCTTTTTCTGCAGCAAGATCTACATTCTCACTTAATTGGATAAAGAATTCATCTTTGCCCACCATAAAGCTTGCAGCCCCGGTCACTTTATCTTCTACCAACTTGGCTTCGCTTACATTGGCCAGTTTATAAACAATATTTAACCAGTTTTTATAGTTGACCTCAGAATTCACCTTAATGCTCAATGGCAAGGCTTCCTTTGGTGAAATTTGGCGGGTATTTCTTACATTTCTAATTTCAGAAACTAAACCTTTGATCAATTCGGCCTCTTTCAGCAAGGCGGCATCAACACTTTCTACAACCGGATAAGCAGCTACAATACAACAATCAAGTTCCGAACGTGTACCGAAAAGTTCGTCGTGGTACAGTTCCTCTGTAAGGAATGGCATAAAAGGATGCAGCAACCTCAATACCCGTTCAAAGTATTGAATAGTGGCCTGCTTCGTAGCTGCATCTATGGGCTGCTGATAGGCTGGTTTTACCATTTCTAGATACCAGGCACAGAAATCATCCCATACCAATTTATAGGTAGTGGTTAGGGCTTCCGATAAGCGGTATTGTTTAAAATCGGCCTCTATGTCAGTTAAGGCCTCATTAAACCTGTTTTCAAACCATACCATGGCCTGCTGGTTGGCATTCTCCAGATTTTCATCTACTTCCCATCCCTTTACCAAGCGGAAGGCATTCCATATTTTGTTGGCAAAATTCCTGCCCTGCTCACAATAGGCTTCGTCGAACATTAAATCGTTACCTGCCGGCGACGACATGAGCATACCAACCCTTACACCGTCTGCACCGTATTTGTCGATCAATCCAATCGGATCTGGCGAATTTCCCAACGACTTGGACATCTTACGGCCCAACTTATCGCGAACAATACCGGTTAGGTAAACATTGGTGAATGGCTTTTTGCCCGTAAACTCACGGCCGGCCATAATCATACGTGCTACCCAAAAGAACAAGATCTCTGGCGCCGTAACCAGATCATTTGTAGGATAATAATAGTTAAAATCTTTGTTCTCTGGATTTTTAAATCCATCGAAAACCGAGATTGGCCATAACCAAGAAGAAAACCAAGTGTCCATTACATCTTCATCTTGCTTAACAAATCCCGACAATTGGTGCTTAAACCCTACCTTATCTGTTTCAGCACCTATTTGATCTAAGTTTTTCTTCTTCCAAAATTCTTCAAGGGCCTCATCTTTTGTCTTGGCCACTACCCAATTGCCCTTATCGTCATACCAAGCCGGAATACGTTGCCCCCACCATAGCTGACGAGAGATGTTCCAATCGCGAACATTCTCCATCCAATGGCGATAGGTATTTTCAAATTTATTCGGGATAAGGTTAACCTCTCCATTTAACACATCGTCTAAAGCCGGCTGTGCCATTTCCTTCATCTTCACAAACCACTGCATGGAAAGCTTTGGCTCAATGGCCGCATCGGTACGTTCAGAAAAACCCACCTGCGACTTATAGTCTTCTACCTTTTCTAAATGACCTGCTTCCTCTAGCATTTTAGCTATTTTCTTGCGGGCAACAAAGCGGTCTTCACCTACCAGGATAACTGCCAACTCGTTCAGCGTGCCATCGTCATTTAAAATATCGGTAACTGGCAGATTGTGTTTTATCCCCAGTTCATAATCGTTAAGGTCATGCGCTGGCGTCACTTTTAAACAGCCGGTACCAAACTCAATATCTACATATTCATCTTCGATCACCGGAATTTCATGGTTCACCAAGGGCACAAAAACCTTCTTACCCTTTAAATGGGCAAAACGCTCGTCATTAGGGTTGATACAGATGGCCGAATCGGCCATAATGGTTTCCGGACGGGTAGTGGCAATGGTTAAAAACTGATCGGTTGTTCCCGAAATCAGGTATTTGATGTAATATAGCTTCTGGTTAACTTCTTTACGGATCACCTCTTCATCAGAAACGGCAGTTTTACCCGCAGGATCCCAGTTGATCATCCTCACGCCTCGGTAAATCCAGCCTTTTTTGTATAGGTGAATGAAACTATCGATCACCGCTTCAGACAAATCTTCTTCCATGGTAAAGCGGGTCCTGTCCCAATCGCAGCTGGCGCCCAGTTTTTTCAGTTGCTCCAAAATAATGCCCCCATATTTCTCTTTCCACTCCCAGGCATACTTCAGAAACTCTTCCCTACTGATGTCTTTTTTGTTGATCCCCTTTTCCTTAAGCATGGCCACTACCTTGGCCTCCGTAGCAATAGAAGCATGATCGGTACCAGGTACCCAACAGGCATTCTTGCCCTGCATACGCGCTTTACGCACCAATACATCCTGAATGGTATTGTTAAGCATGTGCCCCATATGCAACACCCCTGTCACATTTGGTGGAGGGATCACAATGGTATAAGGCTCACGTTCGTCGGGTTCTGAATGAAAAAATCGCTTTTCCAACCAGTAACTGTACCATTTTTCTTCTGTTTCCTGTGGATTGTATTTTGTAGCTATGCTCATTTATAAGGTCAAAAATTTGATGCAAAAATAGGGATTTGCTTGCTTAGTTTTTTGGTTATTTAGTTTTTTGGTTGGTTGGATGGTGGGCCATCATGCAAATTAGGATTACCGCCTTATTATCGTTAGCCCCGCTATTCGTTTTATTCCCATAAATCGGGATGCTTACTCTTACGTAAGGGAATATTAATAACGGGAAACTAAAATTTTAGAAAACTTCCGCCTATATTAGAATATCGGATGGCTTGAGGAAGTTATTGGAGAAAAAGATTCCGGTATATATAAATTATACACAAGCTTAAAATGACAAACACGAAAGACTGGGAAATAGACACATCATTCCTTGCCGACCATAAAAAAAGCGGTTGGACAGACGACTATTTTTCAGAAACGGCTGACGGAAAATATGGTGTTTACATCCATAGTATTGACGAGTGGAGAATGATGTCCTACGCTGGACTAATTGCCATTTATAGTGACAAGGAAAATTCAAAACCTTTAATAAATTCATCCGACACCTGGGTTTGGTTTGACAACGAAAAGACATTCGACTATGCTCCGCTTACAGACTGTTTTATTTTCAGAAAACCTGCATACAACAAAAACTCAAACCGACCTGACTTTCCATTTATACTTATTAAGCCGACAGAAAAAACTTTTGGTTTTATAGAATGGGATGCGACTTCAATTTATTATGGTTTTAATGAGGTAGATAAAGACAAGCTTATAATAAAGGAAGTTCACCCGAAGGACTTGGAAAATTTAAAGAGAACTAAACGAACTAATGAGATTATTGACTTAGCAACCATAGATTGGTTCAGCATTAAACATTTTGACAAAGCATTAAACATATATCATCGAGAAATGAAAAATCCTGTGCATAACAGCACCTTGCAAAAAGCGGGGAGAACGTGGTGGAAGAAACTTTTTGGCTCCGAATAAACATTTAGTATTAGCTTGACAGGGTGGTGCTCCGAAAGCTCCGCCTTCGGCAAGCTGCAAAACGTTAAGTGCAACTCTGGGCGCATAACCCTCATGGCACAAATCTTTCAGCTATCTACAATAACTCTAAACGAATTAGCGATTTTTTTGAAATGGCTTGTTATAATAATATTGTTAGGTTTTATGAGAATAATGACTATAACGTTGAAATTAAAAACCTCCAAAAAAGCAAATTTTGTTATAAATGTACAACCGCTGGAAATCCAGCAAATTATTCGTATTTTGAAGTAAAAAGGCAAGTCGGAACAGTAGAATTCGTTTTTGAAATCAGACATAATATCAATGTACAGTCATATCATAATATAGATACATTTACGACACCCGATATCTGTATAATAAAGCCAGATTCAATTATTGAAGATGATGACTTTTATGATAGTAAAATGAAATATTACTATGTTAAAAATAAGGAATTGGTTTCATTTTGCGAAGTCAAGAATTTCAATCCTTACCCTGAATTGCTTTTTAATTTTATTGGTGTTGTAAATGAACTAAGGCCTAACTTACTTAGAACAATAAATCGAAGTGGTTCACGACATCTTGCAACTACGTTAATGGTTTCAGGAAAATCAAATAAGCATGCTGATAAAATAATAAAGAATTTACAAAGCAGATATCATATCAATGTGCTATCTGATTTATTCAATATAGGAGGTGTTACATTTAGTCGACATACTATAAATCGAGTTAAAACAGTATAAAATAACTGCATTTAACACTGGCAGGAAATTTATCTTTAACCACCAAACTAATAATGAATATTCAATACCAACTTGGCAAATATTAATAACAACTAGAAATGATAAATGAAGGAAAATATACTTTTAAATCGTATGCCATTGTTCTGAATGCGGATAGGACTGTTTTAAAATTAAACCCAGCACTCAAAAAGTTAGGTTATGAATTCGAATGGATTGACGAGACAGAACTTGAAGCTAATTTCTCTGAAATATTTAACGTTCCCAAGAGCAATGAACGACCACTCACAATAATGATTGGTAGAGAATTTAAAGGTATATCCCACGAACTACATAATGCACTTGTACATACACCTCCATTTGGAGAAATTATGCATATGGAGTTCCCCGGAATCTTACTGCTGTATAAATTGAAAGATTTCGATATAACTGGAGACATAATGGATTCCACAATTGAGCACATAGAATTCAAGACCTTTTTTGATTTTGCTAATGACCTATTGTTGCAAATGAGACTCTTCAAGATTGGAGAGATACGATATTCTCAATTTTTCAATATCACTTCAGAAACAAGACAAATTGGTTTAAGAAAGACAGGGATTTCGATTGGTTCAAGAGGCGATTACACATTAACAGATGAGGAAGCGGAAAAATTATCCAACGAATTGATTATAAAATATGAGACTAATAATTTGACTGAACTTTCAATTAAAAATTTCAATGTAGTTTATGATCTTCCAGACGTAAGATTGCGTTTCATAACTTTAGTAACCTGCCTAGAAAGTTTGTTTAACTTTGGTAAAGAGCAAATTGCGCACACTATTTCAAGGCATTTATCAATCATTCTTTCAGATAACAAGGAACAATTCAAAGAAAACTATAAACGAATTAAGAAACTTTATAACACAAGAAGTTCAATTGTTCATGGCGGAGATTATACAGGCGACATAATTAAGGACTATCTTGAACTTTCAGACAAAGTTAGAGTAGCCATTAAATATTGTAATGTTCCTAATATGACAAAAGAGAATCTATTCGAAGACTTAAATTCGAGCGGATTTTAAAGGCTACGAAATGGCTAGCTGCACTTAACAAGGGTTTTACAAAATTGGCGGAAATTCATCTTCAACCTGTTATATTGCCTAGAAAATTAATGCAAGCCCACCAACTTCGGCAACACCCGAACCGTTATAAGCAATAGTCTGAACTACTAATATGAAAACGATAATACACCCGAAAATAGCCTCGTCACTTCTCCTAAATGGAAATCCATTGACGGATTTAATAGTTTTGGAAAATTTGGGTATAGACGGTGGAGAAATTTGGGATAAAGAAGTAACGATTTTGAGCTGCGATATTGAAAACCTAACTTGTATAATGGTCTATTTTGATAAGCCGGTGACCTTTAAAAATTGCCACTTTAAGAACGCAGTATTCAACTTTTCATATTTCCAAAAAGGATTACTTATTGAAGATTGTGTTTTTGATAATTATCTTGATTTCGAAGCGGGCGGACACAATGAAATAGGCGCTCCAATTATTATTAAAAACAATGAATTTAAAGAATTTGTAAATTTCTGCGACTGCTGGTTTACGGGCGAAGTCGAAATTACCAACAATCAGTTTGTTAAAGGGACTAACATTGCTAGCAAAGACCAATATTTGACTTTCGATATACCGCCAGTTTTTCAAGAAAACATTGGAACAATAAATATTGAGAGTGAGTGTAGAAAAGAAGAACAATAAATACTACTGCCTATAACAACAGGTTTAAGTTAAGCCTCGGGCGAAGTGAGAACACTGGAATTTGAAGCTATTTATTAGATTAATGATATGGATAATTTGTGCAAGTAATAAGACTCAACTTAAACCTGCAAAACGTTAGCTGCAAGCATTCCAAAATACCGCTTAACATTGACAATTATGAATTTTGACTTTACAGAAAAATATATTTTAGAAAACGACTTTGTTTTATTAAGGCCTTTGTGTGTTTCAGACAAAGAAAACCTAATAAACTTTGCAATTAATGAACCCGAAATTTGGAAGTTCAATATTAATGGAGGAAACGGAAAGGAAAATTTTGACACCTACTTTGACACAGCAGTAAGATTATTTAAAGAGAAAAATCATTACCCTTTTATTGTTTTTGACAAAAGAAATAATGAATATGTAGGAATGACACGACTTTACGAAATCTCTAACGAATTTAAACGTCTTGACATTGGGTTTACTTGGTATGGAAAAAAATTTCAAGGAACTGGACTAAACAAAAACTGCAAATATCTTCTTTTAGAGTTTGCCTTTGACAAACTACAAATGATAAGAGTAGGTTTCGGAGCAAACAGCAAAAACGAAAGAAGTATAAACGCAATGAAAAGTATTGGATGTAAGGTTGAAGGAATATTAAGACAATTCAGTAAAGATGCTGATGGAAAAGTTATTGACGCTATTAAATTGAGTATTTTGAAAGACGAATGGGAAGAAAACGTAAAAAATAATTTAAAGGAACAAATTGAAAAATATGCCAGCAGCTAACACGGGTTTTGCGTCAGGCGGACTGACGTGCAAACTTGAAGCTTTGTGCTTCTATTCAAGTTTAGTGCCGGTTGACAGTTTAGTGCTCCGAAACCAGCCCGAACGCAAAGCCCGAACCGTTAGCGGTCATGTAAGACACCACGACTATTAAGCCACGAACACTAAAAAATGATAATAGACAGAAAATATTTTAACCTCAATAATAAATGTGCCATTGAAAAAATAATCATCAAGCCACCAATCAGACTTGGCTCAGTTTTTCAAGACGAAGCCTGTTTTACTTACCTTAAAGAAGGGGAAATGTCTTTAACTTCTCCAACTGATGATCTATCTATTCAAGCAGAGGAAAGCGTTTTACTTAGGTGTGGCAACTACTTCTCAAACGCTATTCAAAAACATCCTGACAAGACTTGTGAAGTTTATGCTGTTCATTTATATCCGGACATTTTGAAGGAATTATACAAAAATGAATTTCCAAATTTCATAAAAAGCGATGCTCACAAACCATATATCAGGAAAATAGAAAAACAAGGAGTGATAACCCATTTTATCCAAAACCTTGATTTTTACTTTGAAAACCCAAACCTGGTTACAGACGATTTGCTTAAATTAAAAATCAAAGAACTCATCCTGTTACTGTTGCAAACAGACAATGCAGAAAATATCATTACTTTAATCTCTCATTTATTTAATCCAAGACAAGCAGGTTTATTTGAGGTAGTAGAGGCACATGTATACTCATCTATTTCTATTGTGGATTTAGCCCGTTTGACGGGGAGAAGTCTCTCAACTTTTAAGAGAGATTTTGAAACACAATTTAGTGACACGCCAGCCAATTATATTAAAGAAAAGAAATTGGAAAAGGCTCTTGAGCTCCTCCAATCAACCGAGTTATCTGTATCAGAAATTTGTTTCGAAGTTGGGTTTCAGGACACTTCACATTTCACAAAAACCTTCAAACAAAAGTTTAATCAAACCCCTTCTGAGTATCGCAAGAAGTAGTTGAACCGAATTGACCAGTTTTTGAACTTTACAGCCAAGTTTTAATTTATTTTAGGCTTCATTTTTGCCTCATGATATTCACTGATAAAAGACGATAAAATGAACGAAAGTATATTAATAACCGGAGCAAATATTGGGCTTGGCAAAGAGACTGCCCGACAATTAGCCTTGAAAAAAGAAACAAAAAAGGTAATTCTTTTTTGTAGAAACCAAGCGAAAGCCGAAGCAGCAAAAAAAGACCTTGAGGCGCAAACAGGGAAAAAGATTTTTGAAATTATTATTGGGGACGTTTCAGATGCAAATTCCGTAAGAAAAGCGGTAGAAAAAATAAAAGAACCTATTGATGCAGTAATTTTAAATGCAGGTGGAATGGTGGGGAAAACGGCTGCAAAACTTACGCCTTCAGGTATGAATGAATTGGCTGCTACCAATATCTTAGGTCATGTAATTTTAGTGGATGAATTAATAAAACATGATAAGTTAAGAAAAGCAGTATTATATCCCAGTGCGGAAGCTGTGCCGGGAGTAAAGATGCTCGGAATGAAACCAGTCGCCATGAAGACTTCTTCTGTAGATGAGTTTGCTGCTGTTCTGGATGGAACATATTTTGGTAATAAATTTGATGTCACTCAAGCATACGGATACGTTAAATATGTAGCAACCATGTGGATGTTATCGATGGCAAGAAAATACCCTGAACTCAAATTTGTTGTTGTGAGCCCGGGGAACACAAAAGGAACTCTTGCACCGGATAATCTTCCTCCGGCCATGAAATTTATGTTGAAGAATTTTATGATGCCCATTGTATTCCCATTGATGGGGGAAATGGTGCATAAGCTGGAAGTAGGTGCAAAACGGTTTGTAGATGGCATTTCAGATGAGCGTTATAAAAGTGGTGTTTTTTATGCTAGTAAAAAGGGTAAGTTATCGGGTGACATGGTAGACCAAAGTACTTTTTTTGCTCCTTTAAGAAATTCTACATTTCAAGACAACGCTGACAAAGCAGTACATCGTTTTATAAAATAAATATTACGAAATACAAGAAAACAACGAACCGCTAACATGGGGTTTATGAAATGTGGGCTGACGTGCTTGATTGAACGTTAGTGCTTTTTATTTATATTTGTAGTAGCTTGAAAGTGAGAGCTTCTAAATCCCCCAGTTCATATAGCTCCGAAACCGTTAGCGGCAAGCCTACCAGAAGTTACAACAAACAACAAATTTGAAGTGAGCCTAAAATGACTGACCAACAAATAGACCAGTCCATCGAGACAAACAAATTAAAACTTACTGCTTGGGGAAAGTTTGAACATTATGGCATTGTGTTTTTTCTTTTTTTCATTCCAATTGTACCACTTTTTCTTTATTTCAAAGACTTGTTGAATGGAAATTCAAAAGAGATTAATGGAGGAATGCTTTTGTTTACAATTATTCCTTTTATACTTGGACTTCTATTTTATAGACTTCAACGCAATAGACTAAACTTCAAAATTGCAGAAACAAATTTGACAAGAGATGAACTCGACAAAATAATCCATCAGGTTTCGATAGAACTTAAATGGACAATTATTACATCCAACAAGAGAATTATAGAAGCAAAGACTTTTCCGAGTTTCTTTTCAGGAAGTTGGGGCGAACAGATCACAATACTTTTCGACAACAAAAGAGTATTAGTAAATAGTATTTGCGACCTTGACAAACGAAGTTCAGTAGTATCAATGGGACGAAATAAAAAAAATACCAATAGGCTAATTGACGAAATTGAAAAAGCCAGTCGCTAACAAGATATTGCCAAAAGCGGGGTCAAACAGCTTCGATTGGGCACTTGTGCAGGGTTCAACATTCGTTCTTTGATTGAGATTTAGCACTAAAAATCTTCACCTTCGCCAAGCCCAGAACCGTTATAGGACAACAGTTCCAATAATTAGAAAACAGACAAAAACAACTTAAAAAACAAATATAAAAGTAAAATATGAGCAAAATAATATTCGACAGTGGAATATCTCTTGATGGCTTTTTCGCAGGAGATCACAGAAGTCCTGAAAATCCTATGGGTGGGGTTTCTGGACAAATTCACTCATGGATGTTTAATCAAAAAGCCTTCTGGGAGTATTTGGGATTAGAAGGCGGTAAAGAAGATGGACCTGATGGCAAACTTATTAGAGAGACGATTGAACGGACAGGTGCATTCATTATGGGAAAACGTATGTTTGAGGAAGGCCAAGCCAGTTGGCCGAATGACCTATATAAAGCTGATGTTTATGTATTAACACACGAAAAAAGAGAACCTTGGGTTCAAGAAGGAACCACAACTTTTTACTTTATAAATGATGGAATAGAAAGTGCCTTAAAGAAAGCAAGACAATCGGCAAAAGGAAAGGATATAAGAATACAAGGTGGAGCAAACACTATTCAACAATTTCTCAACGCCGGACTTGTGGAAGAGTTTTTTATTCACATTGCACCTGTTTTCTTAGGAAGCGGTATCCGACTCTTTGACGGCATTGACAAAGGCAAATATGACCTACAAATTGAAGAGGTAATACCGTCAAAACTGACAACCCATATAAGATACAAACTGTCAAAGAAATAAAAACAACAACCCTCTAACATCGGTTTGGCTATATAGTGGCAGCCGAACCTTCATTCGTAATTCTAGACTACCCCACCTATCCAAAAACACTACAGTTTCTGATATGTATCTTCCCATTTGATGGTATCAAAATGATGTCAACATACCAAATAACCCCAGGAATATTAAAATTTATTAATGCCAGTTCTTTAAAAATCGGAAAAGTGAATGCAAAACATTTGAGTGCTACGAAATAAAAACCGCAGAAAATCCATCTCCAACCTTGTAGATCTTTTAGTAGATTTATCTTAACCAAATCCTTCGCCAAACCCAAAACCCTTAGCGGTAAGCTTAAACCAGAAACATAGACACAATGAAAAAAATTTTACCAGTACTAATTTTCACCATGCTATTTGTAGGACAAACATTTGGGCAATCTAAAATGGTGGTTGGACAGCAACACAGCATTCTTGTAGAAATTCCTAAAAATTGGCTTCAAGCTCAAAACGATCAATTACCATTTTTCATAAAGCCCGATCAGAAAGAGATCAGTAATGAAACCTATATGTATGTTTATGGGATCGACTATAATGACAAACCTGAATTAAGTGGTTGGGTAAATGGGAACAACGACTACATTTCAGAAAAATTTAAGGGAGTTAAAATCGACACTTTAGATCACAAATTTGAAAACATTAAAAAAACCGATTATTCGACTGGAAATTACCTGGTCATTAATTACCAATATCCAAACGGAAGAAATGAGGTTATACTTGTGGTTGAATGCAAATCAACGATTGTAACAGCGGTATTATCGACAAAGGATAGGAAAGAATTAAATGCACTTCTGCCTTCATTTATTGAATTATCGAAATCTTTAAAGATACTTGGAACAACATTGAAAGAGGAATAAATTCGGCCGTTAATAGGAGTTTACTTTCGATGAGGGCTTCGTCATTTGCATCAAGTGTACTGAATGCAAAATTCAACCTCAATACTCCAATTTCTTAACCGAATGTAAAACCCCAAAACTTTATGCTATATTAAAAAAATCTACATTTTTAGCGTAACACAATAAATAGAAATGAAACATTTTAAACTGACATTTATAGTTTTTGGACTTTTTCTTTTCGGCTGTAACCAAACAGGTAACAAAAATGCATTAGCATTCAATGAAAAATTGACTGATACCGCGAAAAGTCAAACAGCACAACAAGAAAATGCTAAAGAGCACGGCCAACTTGAAGACAAAGAAATAGACAGCACCAAAAGTGTTATAGCGTTATTCAAGACAAAAAATCTGGACAAAATTTCAGACAAAATCAGTTTCCCACTTTACAGACAGTATCCAATTCCACCAATTAAAGATAAAGACGAATTTAAACAGCGGTTCAATGAAGTTTTTGATAAAATTCTGATCGAAAAGATTGCTAATTCCAAAATCAAACAATGGACAAAAGTGGGTTGGCGGGGAATTATGCTAGACAACGGTGAGGTGTGGATGGCCAATGCTGATGGGATAATAACCGCTGTAAACCATCAAAGCAATTTTGAAAAAAAACTAAGGAAAGATTTGATTGACAAGGGAAAAGAAAACTTATACATTTCATTAAAAACTTTTGAAAGTCCGATTTTCAGCATAAAGACGAAAAATTATTTGATTAGAATTGACGAGCTAACTAATCAAAAATACAGATACGCATCTTGGAAAATAGGCGAAAAAGCATCTTCAAAACCCGACATTATTATAGATAACGGAAAATTAGAATTTGAAGGAAGCGGAGGAAATCACGTGATTACTTTTGTTAAAGGAAATTACACGTACAAAATTTACAGAAATATTATTGGAGAAGAAAATACGCCTGATATTAAACTTGAAATTGAAAAAGGAGGACAAATCATTTTAGCAGAAGACGGAAAACTAATAATTGAATGAAAAACGGCTAACAAGATTTTATCTACAATACTACTTTATGGTTTAATGAGGTGGACCAACGTATGAACTTCAACTTTTTATTATAAATTTAACATTAGTGCGGGGCTTAAAATTTGTGATAAAAATTAGCCTCATCACTCAACTAAAAACCCTTAACGATCGCTGTACCAACTGGCTACAAAAATAGAAAGAGACAAAAAGAATTGCACTTATGGACAAAAGAGTAAAGTTTGACTTTGAAATTTATTTTACAAATGGAGGAAGCCTAAAAGGTGAAGACTTTCGACTTGACATATTAGGCGAAAATATTTCAGATCAAGAGCTTGCCGACTATCTTGTAGCCGATTTGAGGCTACTTATGGTTGGACAAACTAAAATTATGAATAAAGAAATTTTTAGCGAACCCCATAAGAGAAAACCAGTTAACGAAAAAATTGAGGCCAATTTATTAATTGATTTAAGCCATACCATAGCACATGGACTGGTCACCTACAAAGGTTTACCAGCACCCATTATTTGCGATTATTTGAGTAGAGAAAACTCGAAACAGTTTTATGCAGAAGGAACTGAATTTCAAATTGGAAAAATTGAAATGGTGGCCAATACAGGAACTTACGTAGACTGTCCGTTTCATAGATTCGAAAATGGCAAAGACCTTTCGGAAATTGGTTTAGAATATTTTACAGACCTTGACGCCATTGTAATAAATGTTCCATTTTCAGAAACATTAGCAATCACAGCAGCACACCTAAAAAATCACGAAATTAGAAATAGGGCCGTTTTAATACATACCGGTTGGGACAGCCATTGGAATACTGAAAAATATTATGAGAACCATCCCTATTTAACAGAAGAAGCTGCCAAGTATTTGAGAGATGCCAACGTTAAATTAGTGGGCATTGACTCTCACAACATCGACAACACATCTGGAAAAACACGGCCCGTTCACACCACACTTTTAGGTGCAGAAATATTGATTGTCGAACATCTTTGTAACCTTTATTTATTACCCAAAGACGGTTTTACTTTTAGTGCCATTCCGCCGAAATTTAAAGGAGTTGGCACATTTCCAGTAAGAGCTATGGCAAAATTGACAAAAAGCAATTAAAGAAACGAGCAACCAACATCATATTGCAACTCAACAAATAACTTATAATCCTCAATTTAAACTCAACAACTAACCCATGGCTTCAGACAAAAATTTTGTGGACTTTGTTTTAGAACAAATCAAAAATGCAGGAGAAATAACCGCTAAAAAAATGTTTGGCGAATATGGCCTTTACGCTGATGGAAAATTATTCGGACTGATTTGCGACAACAAATTATTCATAAAACCAACCCATTCGGGACGAGAATTTATTAATCATGTCACTGAAGCCTCTCCATACGAAGGAGCAAAGCCAAGTTTCCTGATAGAAGACAAAATTGAAGACAGTGATTGGCTAAGTGAACTCATCAGAGTTTCAGTTAGAGAATTGCCACCGCCAAAACAAAAAAATAAAATCCGGAATTAAAATACATTTCATATGAATTTATTAAGCCATAAAAAAGTAGCCATTATCGGTGCTGGGCCCGTTGGGTTGACCATGGCCACATTGCTACAACAAAACCACATTAACATCACTGTTTACGAAAGAGATACCGATCCCCAAGCAAGAATTTGGGGCGGCACACTTGACCTTCACAAAGGTTCAGGCCAGGAAGCCATGAAAAAGGCAGGATTGCTACAAACCTATTATGACCTGGCATTGCCTATGGGGGTACATTTTGCCGATGAGAAAGGCAATATTATTTCCACGAGAAACCCAAGCCCAGAAAACCAGTTTGACAATCCCGAAATAAACAGAAATGCCCTAAGAAAAATGTTGCTCGACAGTTTGAAGAATGACACCGTTATTTGGGACAGGAAACTTATAGGACTTGAAGAGCAGGAAGGAAAATGGATTTTGCATTTTGAAAACAAACCTGATGCCGATGCAGATTTTGTGATCATCGCCAATGGCGGAATGTCAAAAGCAAGAAACTTTGTTTCCAATAGCGAAGTAGAAGAAACAGGCACTTTTATTATTCAGGGCGATATTCATCAACCTGAAGCTAATTGCCCTGATTTTTTTCAGTTATGCAATGGGAACCGACTAATGGCCGCACATCAAGGAAATTTATTTGTGGCAAATCCATTCAACAATGGCGCCTTATCTTACGGTATCATTTTCAAGAAACCAGAAGAATGGAATGACCAAACAGGATTAAACCTTCAACATACCAACAGCGTAATCGAGTTCCTTTTAAACAGATTTTCAGATTGGAGCAATGAATACCAACAGTTAATTCGCGCAACAACTTTTTTTGTTGGTTTGCCGATAAGAAAATTTCCATTGGACAAGCCCTGGAAAAGCAATCGTCCCTTGCCCATAACGCTAATTGGCGATACGGCTCACTTGATGCCACCTTTTGCAGGGCAAGGTGTAAACATTGGACTGATGGATGCCTTAATCCTATCTGAAAACCTCACGAACGGAAAATTTGAAACCATACAAAATGCTATCGACCACTATGAACAAAAAATGTTTGCCTATGCAACAAAAGCACAGGTGGAATCGAGCAGGAACGAAATAGAAATGCGTAATCCCAACTTTTCCTTTCAACAACTTTTTAATGTGTAAAAGTTTGTTTGATTATCCGTATCTCAATAAAACTTATGATGCAGGTGTCAACAGAAAAGGGTATGAGTTAGGAACAATTGCGATTTTAAACAGGCGTGATACGCAAGGACAAAAAGACATCAGGAAATGAACTATAAAATCATTGCACAAAACATAATTGACCTGAAAAATGCCGATTTAGATTTCAGGAACAAACTTGCCAAAAATGGACAACTTGGCAAAGGATATAATGAAGAAATGAAGGAGCTACATAACAGAAATACCAATATTTTAAGTGATATTATAGACCGCATAGGTTATCCAACAATAGACAAGGTAGGTAAAGAAGCCAATGAAGCAACTTGGTTGATAATACAACATTCAATTGGACAACCCAAATTCATGAAAAAGTGTGTACAGCTATTGGAAAGTGCAGTTAATGAAAACAAAGCAGACCAAAAAAATTTAGCTTATCTCACTGATCGAATAGCTGTATTTGAAGGGAAACCACAACTTTATGGAACTCAATTTGATTGGGACAAACAGGGAGAACTAAGTCCAAATCCTTTTGATAACCTAACCAAGGTCAATGAAAGAAGAAAATCCATCGGACTTAATACCCTTGAAGAACAGACCGAAATGATAAGAAGGCAAGCCCAAAACGAAAATCAATCGCCACCAACAGATTTTGAAAAAAGACAACAGGAAATTGAGGAATGGAAAAAAGATGTCGGATGGATAAAATAAGAACAACCAACAATAAGAAGCTCGCATTAGGCAGGCTGAAGTTCATAGCGAAAATTTCTGCTGAATTTTTCCGACCTTATTAAATAAATAATGTTGCCTTGGGATTTAAAGAGCCGATCTGTTTAGCACAATCAAAAAAAATAATGGAGTTAGCCGAATTACCCATCGTAAAAAAGTGGTCAAAAATTTGGAAAATAGGCCTAAAACGATTTTTTACCGCCGACTTTGACGTTTTTGGCGAAAAAGTACAAAATTCATTGAATACAGAAATATACTTTTTAATTGCTATAAAATAGATTACAAAATGTTCACAGAACTTCACCACTATTATTTAAATAAAGAAGAACCCAACAAGAGCTGCTTGCTTGCCCTACGAAGTATTATTCTTGAACAAGACCCCAACATTACCGAAACGCAAAAGTGGGGAATGCCCTGTTTCTGCTATAAAAAAAAGATGTTCTGCTATTTATGGACCGATAAAAAAACAGATTCCCCCTATCTTCTCATGGTAGAAGGAAAATACCTTGACCACCCTGAACTGAAAGAAGGCAACCGCACAAGAATGAAGATCTTCAACGTTAATCCAAACAAAGATTTGCCCATAAAGACAATTGAGCACATTTTACAAAAAGCGTTGGACTTATACAGAACAGGTATCATAAAACTCAAAGATTGACGAATTGAAAAACACACGTTAAACAACGGTTTTACATATACAGAACAAATGCATTGGTTAACCGTTTTTAGTAAATTTGAATGTTGATACCTGGCCGCAACAGGATCTTGGTGGCAAACAATAACAATACCAAAACGCTAGGAAATGAACTTAACCTATAGAACGGGAACAAAACACGACTTACAAAAACTGAAACAATTAGGCATTAAAGCTTGGACACCATTTAATAAACAGTTGACCGATGAAAATTGGCATTTGCTAAACCAGACCATTTCGAACAACAAAACTTATGAAGAATTAATTGATCAATCAACCTGCATAGTTTGCGTTGCAGACAATGAAGATATTGTTGGAATGGCTTTTCTTGTACCAAGCGGAAACCCAACCGACATCTATTTGAAAGAATGGAGCTATATTCGTTTTGTTTCTGTTGATCCCGAATTTGCTGGACAAGGAATGGGTAGAAAATTGACCGCAATGTGTATTGACAATGCCAAACAGAATGGAGAGAAAATAATTGCGCTGCATACTTCAGAAATGATGGACAAAGCTCGACACATTTATGAAAGTTTAGGATTTAAAATTTTAAGGGAAATTGACCAACGACTTGGGAAATGTTATTGGTTGTATAAACTTGAACTTGATGACTATAAATGAAGAAAAGTGCTAGCACCGTAAATCCCCATCCTTCGCCAGGTCTTAACCCCTTAGTTGCAACTTTGAAAGAATAGAATATTTAATCCGCAGAAATGAAACACCAGTACTTAATTTTTGGAATCATAATAATTGTCGCAATGGTAATATTCATTGCTTGGACAAAGCTAAAAAATCAAAAACCGCAGCCCGATACAGAGACAAGAAGACCGGCAGAAAATCATTTTCCAACCCACAGCGTAACCAATGACAAACTTGTAATAGTTGAAGATATAAGTGAAAATGACATCAAAAAAATAATTCGGGAATTTTGTAATTCATACAACAAAGAAACCTATCAAGCTATTCCAAGATTAACAAAGTTATCAGATAGGAAATTTGCTATGACTTTTCCATTTGACATTAACTTTGAGACCTATTGCTTCTTAATCAATTATATAAATTATCCAATGGGATTTGATAAACAGTTTAAAACTATTGGTTGGGCAACAACAAAACCAACAGACATTTGGATAACCGAAAAAAGTGTCAATAAAAATGTAATGCTGTTTGTTAGCGATCTTGACACTGAATATGACAATGTTTTCTTAACAACATCTGATAATATTGGATATAAACTTGGTTTTGCAATGGGTGAAGAAAAACAACTACTGAACAGGCCCGAAAAAAACTATGTGAAGCCACCAATAAACATCAACGAATTAGAAACAAAAGAATATACTGATTTTAAATAAAAGCTACAGCTTACACTTGTTTTACTTAAGGCGAGCTGAAGTACAAAACTCTGTTTTTGTAATTCGATAAATCCTTACCGTTTGGAACTCGTGATAAATTCAGACCTTTGTACTCCGATTTCCCGAGCACAAAACCACTTTAAGAGCACCGCAACAATGAAGCAACTGATAGAAAAAATATTACCAACTGATAACAGAAAGCGCAAATGGACAGCAATCGGACTAACTGTTATCGTTTCGGGCCTGCTAACACTTTGGGGCATTTACGAAATTGGACAATACGGAATAGCTTTGTTCATTCTAACACCTCTTTTCATTGGTGCCGGTTCAACCATCTTATATGGGCGGAAGAAAGGAATAACAAAGAGGCAAGCGTGGCAAATCGGATTATTGACGCTCACAATTTTTACAGCAGGACTTTTGGTTTTCGCAATTGAAGGGATAATATGCATTGCCATGGCTGCCCCAATCGCACTTTTATTGACTTGGATTGGCAGTTTAATTGGCCATGCCATAATTAACAAAACACCCCATAACGCATCAACAACTTTGCTGCTTTTAGTTGGTATAATTCCTACAATGGCGTTTATAGAAAAAAACAACGAACCAGCTTTGACTTCTGTTGTCACTTCTATCGAAATTAATGCGCCCCCACAAACAGTTTGGAAAAACGTTATTGAATTTCCGCAACTTGACAAGCCGACCGAATTTATTTTTAAAACGGGAATTGCCTATCCAATAGATGCAAAAATTGAAGGAACAAGCGTTGGTGCAGTTAGGCATTGCAATTTTACGACGGGAAGTTTTGTAGAACCCATAACCGTTTGGAATGAGCCACGACTTTTAAAGTTTGACGTAGTTGAACAACCTGCACCAATGAAAGAACTTAGTTTCTGGAATATTGACGCCCCACATTTGCACGACTATTTTGTTTCTAAACAGGGCCAATTCAAATTGACGGCATTGCCAAATGGCAAGACACTTTTAGAAGGAACCACTTGGTATTACCACAACATAAAACCAGCATTTTATTGGCAACTTTGGAGCAATTATATCATTCACAAAATTCACAACAGGGTATTAACACACATAAAGACCAACGCTGAGCATGCAGAGAAAAAAAAGTACCGTTTTAATACCAAAATAAAATCGAGCTTTTCTTATTAAATTTCAAAGATGGAAAGCCGATGATTTGTATAAATTAAAAAGTATAAGTCCCACAATTGTTCGAAATCCCTTTTAATATTCCATATAAATCGAAGTTATATATTACAATGACATAGAAAAAGGTTTCAACATTCACCTTATGAAACTTATGGGCATATTAAAGAATATTACTGTAATCAAAATGGATTAAACTACACCATAATTAGACTGTATGAACGGATTAAAACTGGCAATATAAAAGCCTGATAACGAATAAGTAAGCTTAACAGACCAAATTTATCTTCTATCAAAAACCATTATCCACCAACTTTTTTATTTAAAAATTGTGTATTTTTAAACATTAGCCTCATTTGGCGAGTCCTTATGACTTTCTTTCTCTTTTTACCCCACATTCTCCAGAACCCGCAAATCATTCCCAAGTTGAATCATCAAAATAAAAAAGCATGACTCTCATCAAAAACATTTTGGCTGTCATAGCAGGTATTATCATTGGCAGTTTAGTAAATATGGGACTGATCATGATCAGTAGTACCATCATTCCCCCTCCAAACGGGGCAGACGTAACCACCATGGAAGGCTTAAAAGCATCTATGCATTTATTCGGGCCCAAACACTTTATTTTCCCCTTCCTAGCCCATGCACTCGGTACTTTTGTAGGTGCATTCCTAGCTGCCTTAATTGCCACCAATCATAAAATGAAATTTGCTTTGGGTATTGGTGTATTTTTCTTAATTGGAGGAATTACTAATATTTTCATGCTACCTTCCCCACTTTGGTATACCTTAGTCGATCTAATCGGAGCATACCTGCCCATGGCCTATTTTGCTGCAAAACTGGCTACCCATAAAAAATAGTTTGTACCTCGCGAATACTTTGATCAAGAATATTATAGTAGAAAGACAAAAAAATTCAATATTTAATGCAAATAAGAAAATGGAAGTTGAACATTCACTTGCCAACCAATTCTTAGAGATAGACCATTTAATAGACCAAACACTATCAGCATTTAAGAAATGAATTAAAAAGAAAAGAAATGACCGAGCATATCTCACCAATTATACAAGCTACAGAATTAATAACACTAACAGGCACCAACAATTTGGTAATTGTAGAGGCCAGTAATGGAAAAAATGCAAAAGACAATTACGAGAAAAAGCATCTAGCGGGCGCTTTGTTCATGGAGCTGAATACCCAATTGGCAGACATCAAAGAAGACTTATCCAATGGAGGCAGGCATCCTTTGCCCACCATTGAAAAATTTGCTAAAACCTTGTCAAGCTTTGGTATTTCCACAAATAGCCATGTGGTAGTTTACGACCACAACAATGGCTCAAATGCTGCAGCTCGTTTTTGGTGGATGCTAAAATCGGTCGGACACCCAAAAGTACAAGTGCTTAATGGAGGATTTCAAGCTGCAGAAAAGATAGGTTTCCCCATAAATGCAACTATTGAAATGCCCAAACCTACAGCGCCTTATCAAATAGAAAATTGGCGGTTGCCCCTGGCAGACATGGCTGAAGTGGAGAAAGTTTCGCAAGATAAAGACCATATTGTCATCGATGTACGTGATGAAGATCGCTACAACGGAGATATAGAACCTATAGACCCCATTGCAGGACATATCCCGGGTGCCATCAATGTCCCTTTTATGGAAAACCTGGACAAAGACGGCCTATTTCTACAGCCAGCAGCACTAAAAATGAAATACGAAAAAATTTTTGGGGATATTAAAAATACGCATATCATTGTTCACTGCGGTTCTGGGGTCACCGCTTGTCATTCGCTGCTGGCCATTGCTTATGCAGGCTTGGACATTCCAAAACTTTATGTGGGCTCCTGGAGCGAATGGAGCAGGAACCATAAGACAATAGCCACAAAAAAAAATGAGGATTAAGGATAAACAAACCCTACTAATTTGGTCCAATCATTGGCAAAATACCCAAATAAAGTGAAATATCTGAAGATCAGATCTAACTTCGTTGATTTTCAATTCTCTTCTTCATGCCTCCTCATAGAAATGACGACGTTATTTGTTTAAACCCTGATGCCATAATATTAAGAGATACATAATGCTAAAAGAAACCTTCATAAAATTATTGATAAAATATACAGACGATAAAAATCGGATCAATGAACTATGGATTGAGATCGACAACAGCTATTCAAACCCCAAAAGATATTATCATACCTTACAACATCTCGATTCCCTGCTGAAACAATTGATGGAGGTAAAAGCGCAATTGCAAAATTGGGAAACCGTTTTATTTACGCTCTATTATCACGACATCATTTGTGATCCCCTGAAACCGGACAACGAAGAAAAAAGTGCTGAATTGGCAGAAAAGCGAATGAAAGAAATTCTTGTACCTAACCCTATAATTGAGCACTGTAAGGCACAAATATTAGCCACTAAATCACACATTCAGTCCACTGACAGTGATACCAACTATTTTACCGATGCGGATCTTTCCATACTGGGGCAAACATGGGAAACCTATTCACACTACTCCCAGAAGGTAAGAAAAGAATACTCGGTTTACCCCGATTTTCTCTATAACCCAGGACGAAAAAAGGTACTAAATCATTTTCTCGCCATGGAAAAAATCTTCAAAACAGATTTCTTTCATCACCAATTGGAAAAACAGGCAAAACAAAACTTAAAAAAAGAACTCGAATTGCTTTAAAGGTTAAATAGCTACAATTTATTATTATCCTTCTAGGCACAACATGAACTTGGTAAACCTCGTTTGTGCGATTCCAATGGCAAGCTTCTTCCAGAAATAGCGGCATCACTAAAAACCATTCCACAAGGTGCCGCTACCACCGTTTGGTGTGCTACCAGTCCTATGCTCAATACTATAGGAGGAGTGTACTGTGAAGATGCAGACATTGCTGAAATAGCACTCGGTACCACAAATAGCACTGGTGTAAAACCTTATTCATTGGACGAAACCAACGCAAAGCATTTATGGACATTAAGTGAGAAAATGACCGGACTAACGTTCAATGTCGATTAGTAAATAGCCTTCAGCTATGTTATAACCAATAATATTGACCATATGAAGAAAAAGGCATATTTCCTGCTATTTTTGTATCACTGGTTTCCCTATAAAAAGACAAGTAAAAACAGCCCCATGGATTACAAGGCAAAATATATAACGGCCGACATTAAGCTTTCCGCCTACGAGGATAAGTTTTTTAAATCGGACATCATGTTTGATCACCATATGCTGGTTTGGTTCATTTCAGGTGAAACCAAAATTATACAGGCCGATACCACTTACTTCTTTAAAAAAGGAGATATTTTTTTAATTCCCAGAAACCAGCTGGCTACCATTATTAATTACCCAAAGGACGGACAACCCCACCAAACAGTGGTTATGCATTTGTCAACCAACAGACTAAGGGAATTCTATAGCCATCTGAATGTGAAACCAAAAGCCTTAGAAACACCAAAAATAAATTGTTTCAATAACCATCCTTTATTGGAAAGCTGCCTCTCCTCCTTAATTACCTATTTTGAAATGAGAGAACTGCCAGAAGATATCGCTTCATTGAAAATTATGGAAGCCATTACCATTCTTAGAACAATTGATAAGGGAATAGATAATATATTGGCAAACTTTGAGGAACCTGGCAAGATTGATCTGGTCAGCTATAAGGAAAAGAACTTTATGTTCAATTTACCACTGGAAAAATTTGGTTACCTAACAGGTCGTAGCCTGACTACCTTTAAGCGTGATTTTAATAGGGCCTTTAACATGACCCCACAAAGATGGCTTACGCAAAAGCGTCTCGAATTAGCACACTATCAATTTGTAGAAAAGCACAAAAAACCAATTGATGTTTGCTATGAAGTTGGATTTGAAAACTTATCTCATTTTTCTTATGCCTTTAAGAAGCAATTTGGCTATACACCAACAACATTAACACGAAAACAACAACTTACGCACTAAGATGATTTACTGGTGTTTCGTATCGAAAAATTACTAAATTTAAATTTGTATTAATCTTTAAACCACAAAAATGAAATATCTGTTTTTAACACTCGCCTATATTTTTGTCTCATTTCAAATTCATGCCCAAACAAATCCTAAAGATAGCATTGCAAAAGCTAAATTTCTAGAAGAACAAAAACAGATAAGTAGATCATTTAATGCTTATTTCAACAGCCGTATTTCTACATTATATGGCGCAGAAGAGCAAGTGTTCATCCAAAAGATAGATTCCTTGCGAAACACCTTCATAAACCCGTTAAACCATTTAAAAAACTCTAATCCCGAAATTGGAAATGCTTTTTTTGAAGAGCAATACACCGACCTGAACTACACTTTTGATAAATTCATTTTAGATTATATTCCGGTACACAAACGCATTACAGGAAATTTGACAACATTAAGTTCCGGTACAAAACATAGATTAGAGCAGATTAATACCAACAATCCGTCCTTATTGAAATACAAAGCTTTCCGCCAATATTTACAATCGGTTTTGGAACAACAACTGGATCAGGAACTACAGTACAACCGAAATAAATACAAAAACTCCGATAATCAACGTCTGGATGCCGGCCTAAAAACAATAAAGCAGATCTTTAAAAATCCGGAAATCCGGAACCAGATGAGTTACGAACTACTCTATCAGCATATAGATAATTATGGCGTGAAAAACATAGCACAACAAGTAGCCCTTTTTGACAAAAGCAATATCGATCAAAACCTAAAAACAAAAATTGACAGTTTATACCGTGATGGACTGGAAGGAAGAAAAGGGCATTTGATAGTACCTTACAAGACCATAGGAAAAACGATACTTGATCTCCACATTTTCCAACCAAAGGATAATCAGTTACAACACCCTACTATAGTTTTCTTTCATGGTGGTGGTTGGAGCGAAGGTATGCCAGACTGGTTTTTCTACACCTGTCAGGAATATGCAAAAAAAGGATGGGTTGCGGTAGCCGTAGAATATCGGCTGCGTAACCGCCAGGGCACATTACCGCCCGATGCCATTGCCGATGGAAAATCGGCTATCCGCTATCTACGTACCCATGCTCATCGCCTACAGATCGACGCCAATAAAATCGTAGCTTCAGGAAATTCAGCAGGAGCAAATCTGGCCCTAACACTAGCGGTAATAGACACGCTTGACGAAAAAAATGAAAACCAAAAGATAAGTTCGGTACCCAATGCCATTATGCTCAACAGCGTAGCTACAGACCTTACACAAGGCGATTTTTGGCAACAATATTTTACCGATAAAGAATTTTTGAAACGTATTTCCCCACTCCATCAGCTGCGCAAAAATTTGCCCCCTATCCTTATTCTTCAAGGAAATAAAGACAACAACGTACCCTTACAGCCTGTAATAGATTTTGCAAATAAAATGAAAGCCTTGGGCAATGACTGTGAACTGCATATACTTGACGGTGCCGGACATTTCATATGGTACGATAGAAGATTTGGCAAACAGGTAAATGAATACAGAGAAAGCTTTTTAACAAGATTGGGATACTAACATCGAAAAAGTTATAAATAACAATTTCAATAAAATGAACGAAGATATTTTTTCACAAGTAGACCACTACATTAGTGATTTATTGGCACCAGAAGATAAGGCATTGACTGATACCATTCAATCCATTCATAACGAAAATATGCCGCAGATAAGTGTATCGGCAAATCATGGCAAATTTTTACAGGTTCTTATGCGCTCCTGCAAGGCCAAAAGAGTACTAGAGCTGGGAACTTTAGCTGGATACAGCACCATTTGGATGGCAAGGGCACTACCCGAAGATGGAAAGCTCATTACCTTGGAAGTAGACAAACACCATGCAGAAGTGGCTAGAAAGAACATTGAAAATGCAGGGCTTTCCAAAAAAGTTGAAATAAGAATTGGTAAGGCAATAGAGCTCCTACCCGACCTTATTGCCCAAACTAAACAGCCGTTTGACTTTATATTTATTGATGCCGATAAACCTCCCTATGCCGCATATTTCGACTATGCCCTAAAACTTTCCAAACCTGGAACTTTAATCGTATGCGATAATGTTATACGAGAAGGAAAAGTTCTCGATCGCAATACTACCGATGAAAAAGTAAAAGGAGTTCAAAAACTAAACGAAAGTTTAAGGGACAATAAAAGCGTGACTGCCACAATTCTACAGACCGTTGGCGCTAAAGAACATGATGGAATGGTAATTGCCCTAGTCAACAACATCGACTGATAAAATTTGTATTATAAATTCCATCATTTTATTCAATACATTGAAGGCTGAAAAATGCAGGAAACAAATGACATGGAGTGGGAAACCATTAAGCCTCCACAGCCATTAAACGATTTTGTGGAGAGTTTTTGGATGATTTCCAATCCTTCCAGCAAAGACCATCAGATTGTGCTATTACCAGATGGCAGGTTTGATATCATTTTTTCCCTTTCCAACAAAGTGTTATTTCAGGCCATACTTAGGGGCTTGGATACCCAACCCGAAAAAGCAACTGTCCCTTCAAATACCATTTTATTCGCGGTAAGCTTCAAACTACTGGCCATAGAATATTTATTGGACGATAAAGTTGTTTCCCTGTTAAATGATGGTACCCCTTTACCACTTGGCTTTTGGGGCATAACAGACAGCAACCTAAACGATTTCCAGCTATTTTGCCAAAAAGCTGCTACAAAAATGCTTTCGCTCATCAAACCCAATATTGACCAAAGGAAGCAGCGTTTGTTCAATTTGATCTATACCTCACATGGCACGCTGCCCGTAAAGGAATTGGCAGAAAAAGTAGGTTGGAGTAGTCGGCAGATCAATCGTTATTTCAACCAACAATTTGGCCTTTCCCTAAAGGCCTACTGCAATATTTTTAGGTTTCGATCTTCTCTACAGCACATCAAGGAGGGTAAATTATTTCCAGAACTCAATTTTACCGATCAGACCCATTTTATCAAAGAGATAAAAAGAATGTCGGGGGTTACCCCAAAAGAACTTTCCAAAAACAAAAACGACCGATTTATACTATTATCCGCTTTGCCCACTAAGTAATTTTGCATCGTAATCTTAAAATTTTACAACGATGTTAAAGCATAAAGAAATAGCCATAATTGGCGGCGGTCCGGGTGGACTTACCTTAGCCCGGCTCTTACAACTTAAAGGATTAAACGTAAATGTATATGAAAGAGACCTTGACAGAGAAGCTCGAATTCAAGGTGGTGCATTGGATCTACATACCGATTCTGGTTTAGCTGCATTGGAAAAAGCAGGTTTGATGGATGAATTTAAAGCTAATTTCAGACCTGGTGCAGACCTTACAAGAGTGGTAGACCATAAGGCCAAAATATATTTTGACCAACACCTGGAAGAAAACCATCTCCAATTTGAGGACAAGAACTATAGGCCAGAAATTGACCGGGGCCCTTTAAGAAATATTTTACTTGATTCATTGGCAACCAATACCGTTCACTGGAACTGTCATATCCTATCCATCGAACCCCTAGCAGATCAATGGAAAATCATTTTCGAAAATGGACATGCAGTTATTGCCGATATCGTAATCGGCGCAGATGGGGCAAATTCTAAGATCAGACCTTTCGTAACGCCTATCAAACCCTTTTGGACAGGAATAACCATGGTGGAAGGCTCGGTTAAAAATGCAGACAAAACAGCACCAAATATTCATCGGCTGTTGAAAGGTGGAAAAATATTTGCCTACGGAAACGATAAAACCCTAATTGTAAGCGCAAAAGGAGATGGCAGCCTTGGTTTTTCCACAAGCCATAAAACCAGTGAATTTTGGTACAGGGAAAGTGGTATCGACTTTAAAGACAACAAACAGGTTTTGGCCTGGTTTAAACAAGCATATGCCGAATGGGACCAAATATGGCACGAGCTATTCCAAAGTGAAGATACCCTTTTCATTCCCAGACCACAATATTGTATGCCATTAGATCAGAAATGGAAAGCCAAAGCAAACATTACGCTGATTGGCGATGCCGCTCACTGGATGCCTCCATTTGCAGGCGAGGGCGTTAACATGGCCATGCTAGACGCACTACAGTTGAGTGAAGCCCTAACAGATCCCAGTTTTACAGATACACAAAAAGCCATCCAAACCTACGAGAGAAAAATGTTTAGCCGATTTGAAAGCGTTGGCCAAATGACATTGTTCAACACCCAATGGATGCACCAGCCGAACGCCCTAAATAAAATGCTTGCCATGTTCAGCAAAAACAAACTGAAACAAGGCCTGTTTTTTTTCAATTATATGATAAAGGTGATGCTTATTCCTTTTACTAGGAAAGTATTCGGTCTCGCCCCAAAACAAAAGGTATTTGCTTCTACTTAAAGATGGCCATTTTTTGGAAAAAGACTTCTGAGGAGATTGACAATCTTTTATTACTTTTAGTCAAAGGCAAAATGTAGCGAATAAAATCGAAGAAATTTACATTCTTATCTGCAAGTCTATGACCAAACTAAAGCATAATAACCTCCCAATAGAAACGCTGCACCTGTTTCCAGTTCTCGATAAACAGCTTATCCAGCTCTTATCCTCGCTCAGCGATGAAGAATGGGATTTACCTACAGTAGCCAGATTATGGACAGTTAAAGACATTGCCTCTCATTTACTTGACGGAAACTTAAGGGGCCTATCTACTTCCAGAGATGCCTATTTCGGGGAAAAGCCAGAAAATGTAAATTCTTACCAAGACCTGGTTTCATTTTTGAACAAGCTGAACATGACTTGGACAAATGCCACCAAAAGACTTAGTCCTCAAATATTAACGTTCCTTTTGGAAACCACAGGAAAACAGTACACCGAACACCTTCAGTCCCTAAATCCATTTGGAGATGCCATATTTTCTGTGGCTTGGGCAGGACAGGAAACTTCCCCAAATTGGTTTCATATTGCTCGCGAATACACCGAGAAATTCTTGCACCAACAACAAATCAGAGAAGCCGTTAACCAACAAGCCATCCTCACAAAAGAATTATATTATCCATTTCTTGATACACTTATGCTTGCCTTTGCTCCTACTTTTAGGCAGGTAAGCGCCCAAAACGGAACAACGGTTTCACTAGAAATATCTACGGCTATCGGTGGTCAGTGGAACATCACTAAAATGGAAAGCGGTTGGGTTTTAAATAAAGATCTCGATATCGACCCAAATGCTAAAGTGATCATCGATCCACATACCGCTTGGAAGTTGTTTTCAAAAAGTTGGTCTTCTGATCAGGTAATGGATAAAGTGGAAATTAAGGGAGATCAAAGCTTAGGAAAACAGGCCTTGAAAATGGTGGCTGTAATGGCATAAAAAGAATTAAAAGAAATAGATAACGTCCCATATCACTGTGTTTCAAGTATTAAATTAACCCCAACATGATAAAATAACTATCTTTGAAAAGGCAATAATGGATATCCGATTTAAACAACATAAAGACAGGCTTACAAAATGGTTACTGATGGTAGCTTTATTTTTTGGCATCTTTACTTTTTCGGGATATAGTTACGGTTCTTCATCGACACAAAAGCAGGCTACCCAAACGGAAGTCTCCATTTCAAATCTTCAGCAGATTGGCAAGCAAACCATTTCTTATCAGAAAGCATCTATGCTTAAAGCACTTGCTGAACCTATAAAATACATCTACCACAATTGCGCAAACGAGTTATTCGCTTACAATAGTTTGATTAAAGTTAGGCTCGACAACAGTTCCCGGCCACTTTACATACAGCACCCTACTAGTCACTTTATACAGGTAAAGACCATTCCCCAAAGTTCCGACGAGGACACTTCCCAATCCTTAATAGGATAAAATTCTTATCCACTGCCAAATGATTTGGCCCCATTCTATTTCATAAAACAACTGGGTTACCAAGCGGTTATCCCCTTAATTTATTGTGCAATAATGAAGAATTTCAAGAGAATATTCAGACTATTGACACTTGTCTTTTTTATGGTTCTAGCACTGGTTGGCGTTGGCCTTGGAGGAGGTATTCCAATTCCATCATCCAACAGAAGAGAGGATACGATAGTCATAAAAGTTGAGTTGGTCGAATCTGAAGAAGATCAAAAAGAGTTGTCCGAGTGATTTATTCAGTGAAACGACAAAAATATTAGCTGAATGGTCAATCGGAGACATTGAATTGATCAATGATTCCTACCCGTTTATAGGAAAAATAATGAATAATAATTTTCTTATTTCCACTGACATAAGGCTGTCACCATGCCATTTTACATTTGTGGCATAGATTAGAAAACAGCATATTGATTAAGGATTAACTTCAAAACCTACAAAACATGGCGAATAAAATACATATAGAAACCTTTTATCCAACAAACAGAGAGGAATGGAGGGACTGGCTAAAAGCTGTCTCTTATACACATCTCCGAGCCCACGAGACCTGCGTATGAAAAAGTGGGGGGGGGGGGGGGGGGGGGGGGGGGGGGGGGGGGGGGGGGGGGGGGGGGGGGGGGGGGGGGGGGGGGGGGGGGGGGGGGGGGGGGGGGGGGGGGGGGGGGGGGGGGGGGGGGGGGGGGG
>NZ_JAELTN010000034.1 GCF_016428855.1 Pedobacter sp. ASV28 | reverse complement strand
CCCCCCCCCCCCCCCCCCCCCCCCCCCCCCCCCCCCCCCCCCCCCCCCCCCCCCCCCCCCCCCCCCCCCCCCCCAATCCCCCCCCCCCCACCCACATCTACACTATGGCTCGATCGTCGGCAGCGTCAGATGTGTATAAGAGACAGGAACGACCTAGGGCATCGGTCCATTGACCATTGTTCAACTGTTCTGATACAAAATCATTATTGGTTTTAACAAAGCTGCTTTTAAGGCCCGATTCGAATTTAAGGGTTTTGGAAAATGGCCAGGTAAAATCTGTTTTTGCAGCCATCACTTCTATGTGGGCATCTGTAAGATTCCTTAGACTAGAGGTATTGGTAAGGGTTTGGGCAGCATTGAAATAATTTGCATCGAAATTTTCGCTTCGATCCATGTTATAGCCTGCATAATCCAGATCAAAAGTAAGACTGGCATCTTCCTTTACCAAATCGTGCTTTACATTGAAGTTGGCCGTAAGGTTATTGAACTTGCCATTGTTGCCACTGTTCTGGCTAACAGAACTTGGTGTTTGCGTACTGTTCTGATATTCGTTAATATAGGTATCGCTAAATCCCACCTGGTTATTGTTCACCGTCATTAGGTCTACCATCACGCCTATCACCGTTTTTTTAGAGGCATAATAATCTGCACCGATCTTTCCCGAATAACCAGGTCCTTTTTGTCTACGGTTAAAAGTTTGGTCGAAAAAGGTTTGGGTATTTGCGGTATTAACGGTACGGTTCAATACGGTCTGATTAAAATTAGAACGGGTATTGAAAGAAGCATTACCAAATATATTCCATTGTTCTACCCTATGGTTGAGATTAAGGTTTGCGCTGTGCCGATACAGGTCTGTAGGGCCATTTTTAACACTAGCCCAACCAGAATTGGCGGCTATGCTTCCATTAGTCCCAAAGTTTTTGTTTCTTTTGAGCTTAATATTAATAATGCCCGCATTTCCAGCCGCATCGTATTTGGAAGAAGGATTGGTAATCAACTCAATGGTAGCTACCTGATCGCTGGTCATATTGCTAAGCAACGTTGTGATATCTGCACCAGAAAGAAAATTGGTTTTGCCATCTACCATAATGGTAATTCCAGCTTTATTATTCAGCTTAATCTGTTCGTTTTGCCTATCTACAGTAACACCGGGAGCTTTTTCTAAGAGTTCCAAAACACTATTGCCCGCAGCACTAATATTCTGCTCTACGTTGAGCACTGTTTTGTCTGCTCTACGTTCTACAAAGGGTTTTTGTCCCACGACATTCACTTCTTTAAGCTGCTTGGTATTGGACATCATTTTTATGGGGGCCAAAATAAGATCTACCTCTTCCACTAACAGTTTTTGGATGGTGTGGTTGTGATAGCCCACCATTTTAACAACGAGCCTATAGTTACCCCGCGGTGTATTTGCAAATTCATATTGGCCATCAAAATTGGTCGTAGCCTGCAGTTCCTTCAATGTATCTGCCAGGTTAACAAGCCTTAAGAGGCTATAAGGCAATGGCTCGTTGTTTTCAGCAAGCACTTTTCCACTAAGGCTTGCTTTTTTCTGGGCAAAACAAGCCCCCCACGCCATCAGGCATGTGATTAAAAGTAAAATCTTTTTCATGTTGTATAATTTTTTAGTGATGATGAAGCCATCATGATGTTATCTATGCCCTTCCATATCTTGGAAAATCACAATGGCTTTCGCCTGTTTATTTTTATATTTCAGTAGTCCGCAAAACTTATTCTTTCGAAGTTTCATGGGTTTAAGAACCCTAAACGATCATCCGATAGCTCCCATTGCATTTCCTCCTATATTATGCTTAACTTAAAACAATGCTTCTATTCGTTCAGCATGCCCTTATTACCAATGTACACTTAGCATTTTTTGGGCAATACCCTATCCTCCCTCTTCAAAGAGGGCTATTTCAAGGGTAATAGATCAGTTATTAAAAAAGTGTCGGTAGTTTAAGGCACTTGATAAATAGGCGGCACTAGTTTATTATTGGCCATTTTCTCCACCTTCGGGATGATCAATATCATATTTACATTTTAATCCTTCTTCTGTCATGACCCATTCCCGATAAGGATCATTTTCGAATTTTCTATCTGTTCTACACCAATAGAATTGATAAAAGCTAAGGTATCTATGGCTGTTTTGGTTCACCAGTAATCGAGTACCCACAGGCAATTTCAATAAGATATGTACTCTTTGTCCACGCCAGGCAATATTTTGTTTGAACCGTAAGTTAGGATTAAAGATAAGGGCCGAGTCTTTCTGTATAAAGCGATATTCTATATTCTGCACATTTTTAAGCGCCGTCTGGAAATCCCTGCCCTGCGATTCAAAAGTACTTATAGCAGACGCCTTATCATTCAAACTTTTCTCAATTTCCAAGCTTACACTTCTCGGGTTTTTGAATGGCCCGCTATCGTAATTATCAACAATAACACGATTGCCTATATTCATTTCTTCCAGGTGATAGGTTGCACTATCTTGTTTACTAAACACCATGCTCTTATCCACATCAATTACATAAATTGGATATTGCTTAAGTTCGGTATGTTGCACCAATTCTGCCTCTTCCTTAAATTCGCCCAATATTTTCGCGGTGTAATAGCCCGAGGTAGAGGCCCCTATTAACCATAAAATCAATAATGCGAACCAAATGTACTTGCTGATTTCAATTCTATTGAAAACGACCCTCAGCGCAAATAATACCAAGGCCAAAACAGGGATAAAAAGGGTAAGAAAAGCATTAAAGATCAAACCGTCTCTAAAGGGAATATTGATCACATTCAATGGAAATGTTTGATAAGTGCTCTCATCCCAAAAGCCCAAAAGCATACCCAAGCTCACAATCAGTGTGATCATCATGCCGAAACCTAACACAATAAAACAGATGGCTATCGTTTTACCAAATACCTTGACCAAGCTGGTTATTAAACGCCCGAACATTTTAACCACATCGTTAAAAAAATTGCCTGAACGTCTAACCAATGGCTGTATTTGCTCATTGGCTGATTTCATATTCGCCTTAATGGCAGCAACTTCCTCATCAAAACTTCTTTTATAGCCATACAGATTGGTAGCCTCGCCTCTCATTTCCATTCTTTCTGAACGGGTAACTGCTCTTGGCATAGCAATCCATAAAATAAGATAGGCTAAAACACCTGTACCCGCCAAGAATACCAATAAGAAGAAAGCCAATCTAATCCAACGGGCTTCTACGTTAAGGTAATGGCCTAGGCCTGCACAAACTCCGGCAACTACGCCTTCATCGGTATCTCGGTACAGCTTTTTAATGCCTGTATAATGCATGTTCAAGTTTTCTGCCTGTGCAGTTTCCTCTTCTTCGTTTAAGAAATCCTGCACACTTCCCATTTGGGCAATCACCTCTTTTACATCGGCCACATCGATTACCTGTTTCTGTCCCTTCTGTAAGATTTCGGCAAACATTTCTGCTATACGGTTCTCTATATCTTTAACGATCTCAAAATCATCAGCATTTTTGGCAAAATGATATTTGATTTCGTTCAAATAGGCCATCAATATTTCATATGCTTCTTCTTCAATATGAATGATGGAGTTGCCTATATTTATGATTATTGTCTTATTCATGGTGGGTTAATTTCTATTTTTCTTCTTCTGTTGATTGGTTTGCTCCTTTTTGGGAGGTGGTTATGGCGTACATTAGCTCTTGCCATGTACCATCCAGCTGCGTTAGAATTTGCCTACCCTCTGGAGTAAGCACATAATATTTACGTGGCGGTCCCGAAGTTGATTCCACCCAATTGTAACTCAACAAGCCATTATTCTTCAACCTGGTGAGCAAAGGATATAAGGTACCCTCTACCACCAAGAGCTTTGCTCGTTTGAGCTCGGCAATGATATCTGACGCATAAATCTCTCCCCTAGAGATGATTAGAAGCACACAGTATTCCAGTATGCCCTTGCGCATTTGTGTTTGCGTATTTTCGGCTATCATAATACAAAGATATATGTTTCATATAGTATTATGCAATACATAGTACTATAAAAATAACAAAATAAAACACAAACAACTGATAATCAACATATTTAATTTTAATATACTTTTTTAAATAGAAATTTAAGAGGGCAATTCTATTAGATTCTGTAAAACAACATAGCTCTTCGTGGCAAAATCAGTTTCGCTTTTAGCCATATTTCAGCTTCAATCTGGTTTGTTTAACAACGTTTAGCTTCCAAAAAATCAAATAGCAAACAAGCAATTCTTATGAAAAACACGACTTATTTGGTAGATTAGCAGTTTCAGATCAAACAATGGCTTTACAGTATAAAAAAATCGTCGTTAAAATAGGTTCTAATGTAATTACACAGGCAGATGGATTACCAGATGAAACACGTATTATGCATTTGGTATCACAATTGTCTACCCTTAAACAAAAGGGCATTGAAATCATTTTGGTATCTTCTGGGGCCGTTGCAGCTGGACGCAGTTTAATCAAGATATCTGAAAAACAGGATGCTGTAGCCACCCGTCAACTATTGGCAGCTATTGGGCAAGTAAAGCTGATCAACACTTATGCCGATTATTTTGGCCAGCATCAAATCAAATGCGCACAAGTTTTGGTTACCAAAGAGGATTTCAGAGATCGTGTACACTACCTCAACATGAAAAACTGTATGAACATTCTATTACAGAATAACGTAATACCAGTAGTGAACGAGAACGATGTTGTTTCTGTTACAGAGCTAATGTTCACCGATAATGACGAACTTGCTGGCTTAATTGCTTCAATGCTCAATGCCGATGCCCTGTTTATCCTTTCTAATGTAAATGGCATTTACGATGGCGATCCCAAATTACCTGGTTCAAAAGTAATTGAACAGGTAAAGGGCACGTTAACGGATCTGAGCTCATTCATCAGCACAGGAAAGTCTCAATTCGGCAGGGGCGGTATGATCACCAAATCTACCATTGCGCAAAAAGTAGCCAAATTGGGCATCAATGTTCATATTACCAATGGGAAAACCGATCATATTCTAACAGATCTACTAGCACATAAAGTTGTACATACGCATTTTTTAGCCGACAAGATCAAATCGGGCAAAAAGAAGTGGATTGCCCATGCAGAAAATGCGGCAACCGGTGCCGTACAGTTAAACAATGGCGCCAAAGCCGTACTCACTTCCGGTAAGGCCACTAGCCTATTACCAGTTGGCATTATTGCCATTAAGGCCGATTTTCTAAAAGGTGATATTATTAAAATTTTGGATGAAGAAGAAAAATTGATAGGGCTAGGTATTGCCAAATATGGATCTGACAAGGCCAGGGAAAGAATTGGACAGAAGAACGAGAAACCCTTAGTACACTACGACTATTTTTATGCTGCCATTTAGCTAAAAAAGTCCAAAAACCTAAGGTCCGAGGAGTTGAATCCGAGCTTTAAAACAACGATCAACCGATTTAAACAGTTAACCAGTAAAACAAATGAACCACACTATATATTTCGAACAAGCGAAGCAAGCGACCAGAAACATCATTTCCCTAAACAAGGAAACGATTAATTTAGTCCTTAATAATTTAGCAATTGCCTTAATAGAAAACAGCCCTTTCATTCTGGCTGAAAATCAGAAAGATTTGGAGCGCATGCCTGCTACAGATCCAAAATATGATCGGTTAAAATTAACAAAAGACCGTATACAAGATATAGCCAATGATGTTAAAAACGTAGCCAATCTAGCTAATCCATTAGGCAATATCATTCAGGAAAAAACTTTGCCCAACAACCTTAATATTAAAAAGGTACGTGTACCTTTAGGGGTAGTTGGTGTGATTTATGAGGCCAGGCCCAATGTCACCGTTGATGTTTTTACCCTCTGCTTTAAAACCGGAAATGTTGCTGTATTAAAAGGAGGTAGCGATGCAGCATTTTCCAATCTGGCAATCTGTAAAGTGATACACGATGTATTAGAAAAACACCAGATCAATATAAATTCCCTTACACTCTTGCCAGCAGACCGTTCCGCTACCGAAGCGCTTTTAAATGCTACAGGATATGTAGACGTACTTATTCCAAGAGGTAGTCAATCACTTATCAATTATGTACGCGATCATAGTAAAATCCCTGTTATAGAAACTGGCGCAGGCATTGTACACACTTTTTTTGATGCTTCAGCAGATCTGGAAAAAGGAAAAATAATTATTGCCAATGCCAAAACCAGAAGAGTTAGCGTTTGCAATGCACTAGACTGTGTATTGGTGCATGAAGCCAGATTAAAAGACTTACCATTTTTGGTATCCCCCTTGGCAGCAAAAGAAGTAGAACTTTATGCCGATGAAGATAGCTATCATCTATTAAAGAGCACCTACCCTGCTCATTTATTGCACAAGGCCATGCCAGAACATTTTGGCACCGAATTTCTCTCCCTAAAAATGGCCGTTAAAATGGTTAAAGATATTAATGAAGCACTTGACCACATTGCCTCTTATAGCTCTAAGCATAGCGAAGCCATCATTACTGAAAATGCTGAGAATATTGCCCTGTTCTTAAATCAGGTAGATGCAGCTGCCGTATATGCCAATGCCTCTACCGCTTTTACCGATGGGGCGCAGTTTGGGCTAGGTGCAGAAATTGGCATTAGCACGCAAAAACTACATGCCCGTGGCCCAATGGCATTAGAAGAATTAACCAGTTATAAATGGCTGGTTACCGGTAATGGACAAGTAAGGGCTTAAAAAGTACTGAAGTTTTTTAAAACATATGATTTTGGGCGGGACTGCCCACCCAAAGTCTATCTTGACTATTTAATCTGAAGCTTGATATGAGCTAAGCATTTGAATGATCTAAAATTGACCCTTTGTACAATGGCAATTGTTCATAAAAACAGACATTTCTACCTACCCCACAAAACCTTCAGGAATAAATTAGAATAAAAAACATAACTTTTCCACATTTTAACATACTCATGTTCATTGGCTTACATTTTGCTACATTCAAAATATTAATTAAGAAAGGAGTAAGCCATGTTAGCGAGATTACAACAACCGCACTTATCTGTCTATACAAATACCAAGAGCAATGAAGTTGCCAAGGCTTCTACTTATAAGGAAAGGGTTAAAGCAGATCGTATTGTGATGCTGGCCATGTTGGTAATCACCATAATTGGAGCCGTGTTAACCAGTTAACTTATTACAATAAGAGCGCATCAATACGATGTGCCTGTACCATATTCAAATATATAGACCAGCTAAATATAGTGAAATGGCCGTCCTGGGAAGCAACAAGTGCCAAAGCATTGCGTTGATCAAAAACAAACTGTGCTGCAGAAAGATGCCTAGTTCCTCCTATTTTTGCGGGGTGTACAATAATTGCCTCTCCATCATTGATAGGTTCAGAAAATAAAATTTGTTGTATGTGTTCACTGCTATTGGCCCTTCCTGTTTTAGCACCAAAGGCCAACAACTCATACTCATCGGTAATGATTGTAGCGCCATCTACAGCGGTAAGCCCAGCCAAATGATCTATTTCTCTTTTTAGGGCAGTTTGCCAAAAAATTTCGCTAGCTTCTGTACGGTCTTTTCTCACCAGATCGGCCAAGCCCTTAAATGACGGTGTTAAGGCATAATTAATGGGGTGTATTACCGATGTCTCCCAATCCTTCGAATCTTGAGGAACCACCAATACCGCACCGCCCCTACCGTGGGCCCTCATGGACACGGAAAGTTGTATCAGGATATTTGCCGAATCGTTCCAATAAGAATGTGCAGTAAGGTCTAACAACGACAGCAATATACTAGGACAATCGCCCTGACTTGCTCCCTTTTCATTTACAATTTTAATCTGGTCTCCTTTGAGTACAGCTACGTTGGTGAACTTACCGAAACCATAGATTCTACGGTGTTTTACAACCAATAAACCAGGTTCTGAAACATCAACTACAAAGCAATAGTTCGGAATATTCAAGGTAGTCCCCCAAATATGCAGATTGTAACCATCATGCCAAACCCCAATATGTATCCCTCCTCTCTCTACCCCCGGAGCCAATTTAGTAAGTACAGTGGGATTTAAGGGCAACATCTGATTGAACAACAAAGGCTTAGTAGCTTGTTCTGGTGGTAAAAAGGCAATAGATATTTTAGGAGAATGGCCCTCTTCCTTGCGCAAACTGCTCCAAAAAGCGGCGTCTATAATTGCTTCTATTACGCGTGCAGGAGGTTGGGGAGCCAAATCAACTTCGCCTTTTTTATTGGCTTCAGCCAGGTGACTGGCAAAATGTGCTTCTATGGTAGAAGCCACAATTTTCGCTGCTTGGTAGGTAGCCCTATTAATCATACCACTAAGTTATCTATTTGGTAACGCAAAATACGACTTTAGATTTACGAATGACGTTTAGAAGACAGGAAATCGTTTAATGCGCTATGGTTTAATTGTTGGATTGTTTCACTATTAAAATAAAACTGTCAATTGATTAAGGAACTTAATTGTTTAATTGTTTAATATTTTTTTGTGGGATTTTCTTTCTTATCCTACATCAATAGCAAGCAGCTACTTATGCTGTACATTTGTGTCATTAAAAGGAGAATAAAAATGGCACAAACAGTATTACATCCAGCCAACACCCGTGGAGCGGCAGATCATGGTTGGTTAAAAAGTTTCCATTCTTTCAGCTTTGCTGGATATTACAACCCCGAACGCATCCATTTTGGTGCACTAAGAGTACTTAACGACGATTTCGTAACTGGCGGCATGGGCTTTGGGGAACATCCACACGACAACATGGAGATCATTTCCATTCCTTTGGAAGGCGAATTGCAACACAAAGACAGCATGGGAAATGTAGCCACCATTAAAGCTGGCGAAATACAGGTAATGAGCGCCGGAACTGGAATTTATCATTCCGAATATAATTCAGATCCGAACCACCCGGCCAAATTTTTACAGATATGGGTTTTCCCCAACCAAAGAAATGTAGCACCCCGATACGACCAGATAAACATAGATAAAGACACCAGAAATGAGTTTATACAAATTCTATCGCCAAATGCAGACGATGCGGGTGTATGGATCTATCAGGATGCCTGGTTCAATTTAGCCAACTTTGATAAGTCGACCAGCAGGACTTATACATTGAACAAAAAAGAGAATGGCGTTTATGTTTTTGTACTAAGTGGTCGTTTGGAAGTAAATGGTCAACCTTTAGCTATAAGAGATGGTCTTGGTATTTGGGATACCGATAGTTTTGAAGTGAAGGCCGCCGAAAATGCCGAATTTTTACTGATGGAGGTTCCCATGAAATTCTAAGCACATGCAAAAAATTGAAATTTTAATTATAGGCACCAATGAGCCTATCGTTAAAACCATTGCCCGCTTAATAGACAAGAAAGATCAGTGGCATGCCGCAACGGCATTTAGCCTAAATGATGCGCTCGAGCATTGCTATGCAAAAGCCTATCATTTGATACTAATCGGCGCAGGCATTGACGATAGACAGGAAGAAGTATTAAAACTACATTTGGAAAAGCTGCAACAGGATACTCCTGTGGTAAAACATTATGGTGGTGGTAGCGGCCTGTTATATGCCGAAATTTATCAGGCTATTGGCAAATAGGCCAAATTAACTGGAATATATAGTTAGAAAACTGATCAAAATCAGAATTCCTATTGAAATTTAAAACACCAGGCAGACGTTATTTTTTTACATTTGGTTATAGACTTGGTCTGCCAGAACACCTTTGTTAATGATATCAAATCATATGTATGAAAACAGAATACGTAAACCTACACTAGAACAACTTATCATTAGTGCAGAACAGGCTGCATTGCTGTTTAAAGACAAGATGGTGGTCGCTTCTAGTGGCTTCACCAAGGCTGGCGATAGTAAAGCTGTACTCATGGCCTTAGCCGAAAGGGCCCACAAAGATTCATTAAAGATCACGTTAATGACCGGTGCCTCTTTAGGTTATGGAACCGATGGTGCATTGGCAGAAGCAAAAGCACTATCGTTGCGGCTTCCTTTTCAGGTAGATCCCGTTCTACGAAAAGCGATCAATAATGGAGAGGTATTTTTTATAGATCAACATTTGGGCGAAACAGCCAACCTATTAAGGGCAAACAACTTCCCCAAAATAGACATTGCCATACTCGAAGCCTGCTTAATTGAAGAAGATGGCAGCATTATTCCAACTACCTCGATTGGAAATTCGGCCTCTTTTGCCGCCTTGGCAGAGAAAATCATTATTGAACTCAACTTATCTGTTCCCCTATCTATTCAGGGGGTTCATGATATTTTTTCCACGGGAGAATATCCAAACCGAAAGGAAATTCCAATTACCAAAGCCTACTCAAAAATTGGCACTTCGGCCATTTCCATTAATCCCGATAAGATAGCGGGCATTGTAATCACCTCTAAAACAGACAGTCCAGCCGACATTGAAGCTCCAGATGACGCTACTACAGCCATTGCCAATCATTTAATTGGATTCTTTAATCGTGAAGTGGCCAGGGGTAATTTAACCAAATCGCTACTGCCATTACAAGCTGGAATTGGTAAAGTGGCCAATGCTGTGCTTACAGGATTTACACATAGTGATTTTGAAGATTTAACCATGTATTCGGAAGTTTTACAAGACAGTACATTCGATTTGCTGGACTCCGGAAAACTGCTATTTGCTTCCGGGTCATCCATAACAGTATCACAAGCATACTACGACAAGATTTTTTCTAATTTTGAAGCTTATAAAAACAAGATTGTACTACGTCCTCAAGACATTAGCAATGCTGCCGAAGTAATTAGAAGATTGGGAGTTATAGCGATGAATACCGCTTTAGAATGTGATATTTATGGCAACGTAAACTCTACCCATATCGGTGGTACACACATGATGAATGGCATTGGTGGTTCTGGTGACTTTGCCCGCAACTCTTACCTTAGTATTTTTGTCACTTCTTCGGTAGCCAAAGACCATAAAATTTCCTGTATTGTGCCTATGGTATCGCATGTTGACCATTGTGAACATGATGTAGATATTATTGTAACCGAACAGGGGTTAGCCGACCTACGTGGACTGGCACCGAGACAGCGGGCCAAAGTCATTATCGAAAAGTGTGTACATCCCCAATACAAGCAACAACTACAAGACTATTTTGAAAGAGCTTGTTTGAAAGGGGGCCAAACACCGCATTTATTAGAAGAAGCTTTTAGCTGGCATGTGCAACTAAAAGAAACGGGAAGTATGAAAATGCCAATTAAATAAAAAGGTGTCCAAAAAACCTCGTCTATCATCTATCCAATATTCTCTTTGGCATTCCTGTTTTTCACAGGGATAATGATTTGATTCTTCAGACACCTTTACGAAAAGATACCGGTCCTAGTTAATACGTGGCAGCCAACTTTAACGCATTGTAGGCGTTTACGATGCCTCCAGAAACCGATAGGTTGGCAAAAGGTACGCTGACTACATCTGCTCCTTTTCTAAAACTTACATTATAGTCGATCTTCTCTACAGATTTTACAATAATTTCCTTTACCTGAGGAGCGGTTAGTTTTGGATAATATGAACGTATTAACGCTGCCAAACCTGCCACCACTGGCGAAGCCATACTTGTTCCATTCTCATCTAAATATTTTTGGTCAGGCACTGTCGAATAAATGGCTACTCCTGGTGCAAAAACATCTACATTCACCTTACCATAATTAGAGAAAGATGCTTTTAACTTATCGCCACTTTTTGGTCCTGATGCTCCAACGGTAATCCAAGATTTACGTATATTAGCATCTACATCTTTATTAGAAGGATAATTAGGGGCCACATCAATATCGTTATTATCATTCCCTGCAGCTTGTACCAATAAAACATCTTTGCTCACTGCATATTTAATAGCTTCATCTACCACCGACTTATCCCAAACATAAGCCTTTCCAAAGCTCATGTTCAATACCTTTGCGCCATTATCTGCTGCATAGCGGATGGCATTTGCTACGTCCTTGTCTCGCTCATCGCCATTAGGCACGGTACGTACGCTCATGATCAATACATTGTCTGCCACCCCATTAATACCAATATTATTGGTACGGTCTGCAGCAATAATACCTGCCACATGGGTACCGTGCAAAGCATCTGGGCCTTGTACATCATTATTGCCGTAAATACGCTCTTTACTATCGTTAGGGTTATCTCCCACTATACTACGAGGATCATAGGCTAAATTGTAATTGTAATTTACCTGATCATAAAAATAATCATAGGGTGCTTTTATCTGAGCCTCATAAAATGAAGCAAAATCTGCATTGACCATATTTTGCACAAGAATTCTTTTGGCATCGGATTCTTTTTGGCCTTCTGGTGTATAATTTTTCACCTCTTCCAGTGTAGGATTATCCTTCCCAATTTTCTTTACCAAAGCATCAATATTTTCTTTCCTATTGGTGTAACCAATTAAGGATGCTTTAGCTTTAGCCAGCCCTGTTTCTAGTGCTCTTTTATTTCCAAGATAAGTTTCATAATCTGCCTTGTCTTTTGCAGGCACATTTTCCTCAGTTACATTGGCAAAACGTGCCTGATCTCTACGTACCAAGCGGGTAAGCTCTAACGTTTCATGATTGACCGAACCATTTTTACCTCCAATAAAGTTCCAACCATGAATATCATCTATGTAGCCATTTTTATCGTCATCTTTACCATTGCCAGCCTTCTCTTTTTTATTGACCCACATGATCCTTTTCAGGTCTTCGTGCTTGTAATCTACCCCAGCGTCTAAAACACCAACAATAACGGGAGTTGATTTTTTACCTTTTAAAAGTTCACTGTACGCTTTTTCTGTACTGATACCAAAAACGCTATCAGTTTTAAGATCTAGATTATACCAATTCAGTTTTTGAGATTGGGCAGATGCTAAAAATGGAGCTGCTGCCAATAAACCTATAGCAACCAGACTTTTCAGGTGATGTTTATTCATACTTTATATTTTTATAAATTAAGTTAACGTTAAAAAACGGCAATATAGTTGGTTTAGTATTGATTTCCATGCCAGGAGATCATGATATCATACTTATGGAGCAATCCTGACAAATTTTCAACAGATATTTGGCCTTACGTACTTTGTTTATTATTTGTATGCTATACCCAAACATAAAATACCATAAAAGTCCGTATGGCTCATATTTTATCTTCATACAAACTGCTACAGCAAAGTCTAATCGATCAAAAACGTCTAAAGTAAGACGGCCTCCAAGGCATCGCCACCTTTGGAACTATTCAACTTTATCAAATATTGCATACTACAATAGCTTCTTTTTTGTTTAAGAAAAACTTTTGTATGCAAATTAATCATTTCACTTCAATATCGACATCTTCAGTGCTATTAAAGTGCTTTCAAAACTATACTTTTTTTCATAAGCAACAGGAGAAAGAGAATGAGTATTTACAATAGGCCGAATGACCTAGCAGAGAATTGAGGAGGAAAGCATTTGGAGAGGAAGAACTGACCTCAGAAAGTAGGCGATTGATCAGTGAGCAAATTGATCGTTTACTTTGGCAGTTAACCAATCAGGAGTTAACCGTTAATCATTGCTATTATAAAGGGCTAAAGCCTATTAAGATCGCCAAGAAGTATTCATCTTATATGAATTTCCTGACGATCCCATAGTCAAAATTTGTCTATTGCCATCCACCACCTAAGGCCCGATACAAATCTAAGCTAGCCGTAAGCTGGGCTGTTTTTAAACTGGTAAGCTCTAATTCGCCTTGTAATAGATTTCCTTGTGCCGTGATGACCTCTAAATAATTTGCCATTCCGCTTTTAAAGAGCAGATCAGCATTTTTAACGGCAAGCTGCAAAGTCTTAACCCGCTGCTGGGCAATAATATATTCATTTTTTAGGTTTTCTAGCTTAGCCTGTTCATTTGAAACCTCTACCACTGCCCCTATAATAGCCTGTCTAAATAAAAGTACCGATTTCTCACGCTCTACTTTGGCCAGCTCGAATTGGGTTTTCAGCTCTTTATGCTGAAAAATAGGCTGTGTTATTCCTGCGCCCACTACACCGAATAATGATGCAGGTATGTTGAACCAATTACTCGCTTTAAAAGAATTAAGCCCTGCGCTGGCCGAAATTGTAAGGGTGGGATACAACCTTGCATTGGCAATACCTACTTTGGCATTGGCAATCTTTAGATCTAGCTCAACACTTTTAACATCTGGCCTAATGCTAAGCATTGTTGCCGGAATTCCTATGGCCAACTGCTCCGGAACTTTTAATTCCTCAAGGGTCACAGCCCTTTCAATTGTTGTAGGATATCGTCCTGTCAATTCACTCAGTACATTTTCCTGAATACTGATTTCCTGGGTAATTTTCGGGATAAGTTGGCTTGCCTTGAGCAGTTGTACTTCGGCCTGCTGTATAGCCAACGAGCTCACTTGAGCAGCTTCAAACTGTATCCTGATCATTTTCAAGGTACTGTCATTCAACTTCACATTTCTTTGAGCTACTTTCAATTGGGCATCCAACATCAATAGGCGGTAAAAGCCACCAGCAACCGTAGCCACAATACGGGTTTGAACTGCTTTTTTAACTTCTGCCGATTGGAGATAAGCGGCATAAGCTGCATTTTTTTGTCCCCTAATCTTCCCCCAAATATCCGCTTCCCAACTCAGGGCCAAACTTCCATTAAAATCTTCTATATGACTGGTATTGAGGAATTGCGAAGTGCTCAACCCATTCAAACTATTATCTGATGGACGATTTGAATTAGTGGATACCTGAAGATTCAATTGAGGTAGATTGCCCAATTTTGCCCTAGACAATAAAAGGTTGGCTGCTTCAATATTCTTTAATGCTATTTGCAGGTCAATATTTCTAACCAGGGCACTATCTATTAATTGCTGAATAGCTGGTGTAGTAAAAAACTCTTTTACCGGTAGTGAGCCAATGCTATTCGTATCCACACTGCGAATGTCCCTAAACTGAAAAGGCACGTCTTTTCTGGGATTGATCACACTTTGAGGAATACTACAGCCATATATTGCTAAAAATAAAATGGCCAGGAAACTATTTATAATTGTCTTCATTTTTTTTAATTTTTATTGAACCATTTTTCCAACCATGCCCTAATATGAGCCACATCTTCTTTTGAAGCATGCAGCTTTGTTCTTACTGATAAATCGTCATTAAATTTCATGGCTATCATTTTGTGGTCCCGATTGGGCCAATGTGAATGGCAATCCTGTTATTTTTTCTTGCAGGTACTGGAATATAATGAACAAGACCGGAATAATAAACACGCCCAATACCACTCCAAAAATCATCCCTCCGGCTGCAGCTATACTAATGGAATGGTTACCAAGAGCAGATGGCCCAACTGCCGTCATCATTGGGATCATACCTACAATGAATGCCAAAGAAGTCATAATAATTGGGCGCAAGCGTAATTTTGCCGCCTCTAATGCCGAGGCCAGTAAAGACTTTCCTGACCTTCTTCTTTGGATGGCAAACTCTACGATCAGAATGGCATTCTTTGCCAATAATCCGATGAGCATAACGAGAGCTACCTGTACATAAATGTTATTGGAAATTCCGGTCAGGCCAATGGCCACAAAAACGCCAAATATTCCTGTTGGGATAGACAGAATAACGGAGAATGGCAAAATATAACTTTCATATTGTGCCGAAAGTAAAAAGTAGACAAATAGCAGACACAGTATAAAAATAATGGCCGACTGTCCTCCTGATGAAAGTTCTTCTTTTGTCATACCCGAAAATTCGTACCCATATCCTCCCGGCAAATGCTTAGCAGCTACTTCCTCTACCGCTTTAATGGCATCTCCCGAACTATAGCCCGGTTTTGCCATGGCATTTAAACTAATGGAACTAAAAAGATTATAGCGTGAGGCGGTTTCCGGACCATACACTCTTTCCAGTTTCACTAGTGTATTGATGGGCACCATTTCATTATTCACATTTTTAACAAAGACACCATCCATGGCGCTTGCATTGGCCCGATCGGCTTGATCGGCCTGTACAATTACCCTGTAATACTTACCAAAACGATTAAAGTCTGAAGCTTGGGCACTCCCAAAATAAGCTTGCATAGTTTGCAGCACATCTTTTACGTTTACCCCAAGCTGTGCGGCCTTAACTTCATCCAATTTCATTTCCAGTTGGGGATAATCCGATCTAAATGAAGTAAATGCCACAGCTATTTCTGGTCTTTTCATCAATTCAGCTATGAAGTTGCTGGCAACCCCACTGAATTTATCCAATCCACCACTTGTTTTATCCTGTAGCACCATATCCAGTCCATCAATATTGCTAAAACCAGGTACTGTTGGGAAGGTGAACACAAAAAAGTTCGCCCCTTTAATGGCCGATAGTTTTTGCCTTACCTCATTCATAATTCCGTCTATATCCTTTACTTTACCTCTTTCTGGGGTTGGTTTTAGGAGTACAAACGCCACACCTGATGATGGACTTGAAGATTGGGTGAGCATATTGAAACCGGAAAGCCCCATTAATGTTCTTTTTGATTCCATATTGCCCAACAACGATTCTGCCTGTTTAATGACTTCGGTTGTGCGATCGAGGGAAGCGCCTGCTGGCATAGACAATGATATGGCAATAAAACCCTGATCTTCGGAAGGAATAAAACCGGAAGGTGTTCGCTTAATCAATATACCGGTAACGACTAATACCGCTGCCAATGCAGCTAAGCTTAGCCAACGAAAGCGGATCAATGTTCGTAAGGTGCGTACATATTGATTGGTTATTTTTTCGAATCCAGAATTGAACCCTGCGAAGAATTTTTCCTTAAAGGTTTTCTTTTCCGTTGTGTTATGATGACTTTCCTTTAAAAATAATGCGGCCAGTGCCGGACTTAAAGTAAGTGCATTAATTGCCGAAATCACAATGGCTATGGCCAAAGTAAAAGCAAACTGTCTATAGAATAACCCTGTTGAACCTTCCATGAAGCCCACAGGAAGAAATACAGCCGACATGACCAGTGTAATGGAGATAATGGCGCCTGTAATTTCGTGCATAGCTGCTGCAGTTGCCACTTTAGGTGCCAAATGACGATGCTCCATTTTTGCATGGACGGCTTCCACCACCACAATGGCATCATCAACCACAATACCTATGGCCAATACCAAAGCAAAAAGGGTAAGCAGATTAATGGAGAAGCCAAAGATCCACATAAAAAAGAACGTTCCTAAAATGGCCACCGGAACTGCAATAGCCGGAATAAGTGTAGACCTAAAATCCTGCAAAAAGATAAACACCACCAAAAAAACCAATATAAAGGCCTCTATCAGCGTATGTATGACCTGATCTATGGACTGATCCAACGCATTTTTGGTATTATACAATATCAGGTGCTTTACGCCTTTGGGGAAATCTTTCGCCGATTTTTCCATGAGCTTGGCAATGGCGATCTGAATTTCATTTGAATTTGAACCCGCCAACTGAACCACCCCAATATTAACGCCTGGTTTGCCGTTTACCCTTGTAAAATTAGTATAGGAGTAAGCCCCAAACTCAATTCTGGCCAAATCCTTAAGTCTAAGTATGGATCCATCGGCATTAGCCTTGATAACCATATCTCCATATTCTTCCGGCTTATTTAATTTCCCTTTATAGGTTATGACATATTCAAAGGCTTCTTTACTACTTTCTCCAAATTTACCTGGAGCCGCTTCTAAATTTTTTTCCTGAATAATGGCCATTACTTCCTTTGGCGTTAGGTTGTAAGTCGCCATTTTTGAGGGATTCAGCCAAATTCGCATAGAGTAATCTTTATTACCTCCAAAAATGGTTGCCGATCCTACACCTGGTATCCTCTTAATATCGGGAATGATATTGATCTGCGCATAATTGGCCAAAAAGGTCTGGTCATAATTTTTCTCATCATCAGTAAAAAGATCTACCACCATAATTAAACTATTTTGTTGCTTTACGGTGGTAATACCTGCCTGGACTACTTCTGAAGGGAGCTGGCTGGTGGCCTGTGCAACCCGATTTTGCACATTAACTGCCGCTTGGTCGGGGTTGGTGCCCAGTTTAAAATAAACGGTAATGACCAATGAACCGTCATTACTTGCCGTAGAGCTCATGTAACTCATATTCTCTACCCCATTTATGGATTCTTCTAAAGAAGGGGCAACAGAACGGAGCACTGTTTCGGCATTGGCACCAGGATAGAAAGCCATTACCTGTACTGCTGGCGGTGCAATATCTGGAAATTGTTGCAAGGGTAATTTTGATAATCCCAATACGCCTAGTATAACCAAAAGAATAGAAATGACCGTTGCTAAAACAGGTCGATTTAGAAATATTTTGAACATGATATATATTTATTTTGAGGTATTAAAAGCGGTAATGGCTTTTATTTTTTCTGGTTGGATCAGATCACCTTCCTTTAAACTTTCAAAGCCTTTAGATACAATTTGATCGCCAGATTTAAGTCCTTCACTAACCAGGTAGTTTGTACCACTTGTACCCAATACCTTGATCGGTTGTTTACTCACTTTATTATCCTTATCTACTGAAAACACAAAAATCTTATCCTGTATTTCGATGGTAGCAGCCTGAGGCACCAACATCACTTTTTCATGGGCCAATGCCAACCTTATTTTACCGGTATTCCCAGATCTCAATGTTCCTTCTTTATTTTCAAAAATTGCCCTCAAGGTGATGGCGCCGGTGGTTTTATCAAACTGTCCATTTACCATATCTATCTTTCCTTTTATGGGATATAGGTTCTGATCGGCCAGAACTAGGGAAACTGCAGGTAAATGCTTAATTCTATCGATGACCGAGTGCCCTTGGTACTTTGCATTGAAGTTGATAAAATCTGTTTCCGCTAATGAAAAATAAGCGTATACTTCATGTACATCGGAAAGCTGGGTCAAGGGTTCAATATCAGTTGGTGCCACCAAACTTCCCTGCTTTTTGGGAAGTCTCCCAATGTAGCCGCTGATGGGTGCCTTAATTTGTGTATAGGCTAAATTAATTTGGGCGCTGTTTACACTGGCTTTGGCCTGTTCTACATTGGCCAATGCAATTTGATAAGTAGTTTTTGCAGTCTGTAGCTGAAAATCTGACACGACCTTGTTTTGTACCAAAGGGGTAAGCTTATCTATTTCCAATTGTGCATTTAAAACCGCAGATTTTGCCGCCTGTAAGGCTGCCATAGCATTATTTAACTGCGCCTTAAAGGGAAGCTCGGAAATCTCGAATAGCAATTGGCCTTTACTAACCAACTGGCCTTCATTTACATAAATCCTATCAATTGTGCCCGCTATCTGCGGTCTAATCTCTAGGTCTGTAACGCCTTGTATAGCCGCCGGATAATCAGTAAAAGTCTCTTCAGCGCTTTCATTGATCTTTACTACTGGTAATAACGGAGCTGTAGCTGTATTCACTTGTTCTGGTTGTCCCGTGCAACTTGCCAGGAACAGAATAATGGTAACAGCAGCTAAAATTATCCACTCGTTAAATAATTTAACGTTGTTAGATAATGGATTAAGTGGGGACAGATTATTCATAATTATTGAGATTTTAAAAGTATACTTTACAGTTATTAAGTTATTTAACGTTGTTAAGTAAAAGACAGTCAAGTCATCATTAGCCGTTCCAATTTTACAGCTATAATTTATTTAACACTGTTAGATAATGGTATAAAAAATTTTAGTCGTTAATGGTAGCAATAATTGCTTTTATTGCGCCTATCAAAATCTGTTGGTTAATTTCTTCATTGGTACCTTTCTGAACAAGGTTAATGGAAATCAGTCCGTGGATAATAGACCAAAAAGTGTAATATTTTAAGCAGACCACATTTTCTTGATGTGTATCTTTTGTAATCAGCTTTTCGATTTCATCATTAAACAATTTGGTGGTGTATTCTGCCTCTGGCAATATTTTGTTCAGTTCGCAACAATTCATATCTACTCCAAACATCAACTGGTAAAGTTCCTTTTCTTCAAAAGCAAAATTCCAGTAGGCAATCCACATGGCTTCTAATTTTGCCGCTGTTCCGGTCTCTTTTTCCTTTGCAGCCTTAATCTTAGCGCCCAACTTGATATATCCCTGTCTAGTCAGTTCAATGAGAATACCTTCCTTATTAGAAAAATACTCGTAAATAATTGGCGCAGTATATTCAATAACATCAGCGATCTTCCGCATGCTTAACGCATTCCATCCCTCTTGTTTTACAATATGCAAGGCTGCACCTAAAATATTCTTACGTGTATCTTCTTTTTGTCGTTGAATTCTTTCTTTACTTCCCATCTCTGATAAGTGACGTAAAATAATCTAACACCGTTAGGCAAATGTATAAACAGTTTTAACAATACATATCATTAATTTGTCAGATAATTAAAATTAGATTCGCTGATACTTTTAATGTTCCGTATACAAGGCAATAAAAGAACTTACTGCACAAAAGATTAAGCTATTTAATTGGCCTTGACTTTTATACAGTAAGAATCAATTTTGGTTTGATTAAAGCTCTTAAGCTACTTTTTGTTCACCAATTAGCCTTTTAATCCTGACTTCAATATCATCAAGATCGAAGGGTTTACTAATGTAATCGTCTGGGCTTGCCGCTTCGCTCATTTGTTTGCTGCGCACATTTGCCGACATCACAATTACAGGAATGTGCTTTGTGAACACATCATTTTTCAAATCTTTACAAATCTCCAAACCATTTCCGTCTGGCAGCATTACATCTAGGATAAATAGATCAGGAATGGAGTCTTTAAGTTTACTTTTCAATTCTTTAAATGTGGAAGACACTTGTATTTCGTATCCTTCGTCTTTCAGCAAAAACTCAATAATAAAGGCAATATCCTTGTCATCTTCTAAAACGTGTATCCTCTTTTTCATTTATTTATTATATGGCTAGATTAAATAATTATTGTTCGGCAATTTAATAGTCATTACAACTTCTAGTTGTTGAAACAAATGAGCCGAAAAATTGTTTGCCTTGGGCTCAAAATATTTTTAAAAAAAGAAAAATAAACATCACTGCATTGGTTCATCCTTTAGGTTAAGCAGGCTAAACCCATAAGCACACAATAAAAGTAAGGCAACTATAGCCATCCAAAGTACATTATAACCAAATCTTTCGGCAATGTAAAAGCCACTGGTTGGTCCTATGACCTGTGCCACAGACCAGCTCAGGGTATAACCTGCGGCATAAAGTCCGCGATTAAATTCATTGCTCCTCTTCACCACAAAGGTATTGAAGAAAGGTAAGGAAAACATCTCCCCGAAGGTAAAAAACAAAATACTGGCCACTGCCAAAACCAGAGGTATAGATTTGGGCAGCATAAGCACTCCAAAAGAAAAGGATATAATAATTACCCCCAATACAATGTAAAATATAGGTGACTTTTTATTTTCTATCTTATTGATCATTACCATCTCCAAAACAGCAATAACGATTCCGTTAATCCCTAAAATAAATCCAATTAAGGCCTCATTGAGGTGCCAAACTTCCTTATAAAACACAGGCACTACCCTGAACATGAGAAAAAAGCAAGTAATAAAAATGGTAGAGAGGCATAAAAATTTGATAAACAAAGCATCTTGCCAAGGCTTTCTCACGCGACCTACAAACTGGGCCTTGGCTTTTTTTAACCTTTCATTGATAGAGGGCAATAACCACAAAATGGCAAAAGATACAAGTACGCTAATTCCTCCATCTACCATAAATAAGAGCTGGTAATTAAAAGAGGCTATAATCCCCCCCATACTCACCCCAACTGCCCAACCAATATTGGTGGCCAAACGATTTAGGGAATAGGATCTGGTTTCGGTTCCCTTTGCAGCATAAGCAGCAATGGCGGAATAGTTCGCAGGCCTAAAGGCTTCCGAAAAAAAACTAATCACTACCGCAAGCACACAAAGTGAAGTAAAATGTGTTACAAAGGCAAAACATAAGAAGAATGCACCACCCATTAACGAAGCCATAATCTGTACTGGCCTAAACCCAAAAACATCAGTCAATTTGCCGCCCACCGCTGCACCGCCTATAGCGCCAAACCCAAATAGGGAAATAATAATTCCGGCATCAGATTCTGGCCGATGTAATGCTTGGGTAACATATAAGCCCATAAAGGGCACTGCCATAAATCCACAACGGTTTATTAAGATGACTAAGCTAAGTACCCAGGTTTCCCTACTTAATCCCGAAAAAGAGGATTTATAAGCGTCAAAAATCTTTTTGAACATTTGTTTTGGTTGAGCCGCAAAATTAACCATTATGCAATCCAACATGAACAGTTGATGATTAAATAATTTTAAACATATGAAGAACCGCCCAATGACAACAAAACACCTCCGAGCTTTGGAAACATAAATGTAAACAGATGAAATCTATTGCGTAATTTTGGGTTCTTCTTAATTTTCATAACCATAATTTTATGTCTACAGAAATTAAATGCCCTAACTGTAACCATGCTTTTCCCATAGAAGAAGTAATGGCCGAAGAATACAAGAAAGATCTTAGGGAAAAGATGCAAGCTTTTACCAAACAAAAGGAAGAAGACTTTAGGAAAAAGATTGAAGAATTTGAAAATCAAAAAAGGCAACAGGAACAGGCCTTTGAACAAAGGCTGGCCAAAGAAAAGGCCGATCTGCAAAGCAGCGTATCAGAAAGTTTACGCAAGTCTATTAGTGCCGACTTTGAAAACAGGCTAAAGCTACTTGATGAATCGAATAAAGAGAATGAGGAAAAATTAAAAGCGGCCCGACAAAAAGAACTGGAATACCTGCAAATGGCCAATGAACTTAAGCGCAAGCAGGAAGAACTTGACTTAGAAATTCAAAAGAAACTTACCGAAGAGCGGGAGAAAATGGCCACAGACATCAGGAACATAGAGAACCAACGCTTACAGCAGGCCGAACTTGATTTTAAGATGAAACTGGCCGAAAAGGACAAACAACTTGAAGATCAGAAAAAATTGGCTGAAGAGATGAAACGTAAGGTCGAACAAGGATCCATGCAGCTACAGGGGGAAATACAGGAGCTGGCATTGGAAGAATTGTTAAGGACTTCTTTCCCTTTCGACCTGATACAGGAAGTAGGTAAAGGCGTACGCGGCGCAGATTGCATACAAACCGTCAGAAATAACTTCGGTCAAGAGTGTGGCCACATTATCTATGAAAGTAAGCGTACCGTGGCCTTTTCTAACGATTGGATAGAAAAACTTAAAACCGACATGCGTAGCCAAGGAGCCGAGATTGCCGTATTGGTTACCCAAAATATGCCCAAAGACATGAATTGTTTTGGCCTTAGAGACGGGGTTTGGATTTGCACCTTTAATGAAGTAGAAGCCCTAACAGCCGTATTAAGAGACGGAATCCTTCGATTGTTCAATGCCGCCAAATCTCAAGAGAACAAGGGGGATAAGATGCATATGCTATATGATTATCTCACCAGCAATGAGTTTTCAGAACAATGGAAAGCCATTAGGGAAGGATTTATGAGCATGAAGTTGTCCATACAACGAGAACGTGATGCCATGGAAAAACTGTGGAAGGCTAGAGAAAAGCAATTGGATAAAGTACTGCTCAATGCGGCACATATCAGAGGCTCTATTGAAGGCATTTCTGGAACAGACAATATACAATTGCATTTAACCGACGATGAGGATCTTCTTTTAGACTAGGGTAGTTAAATCTTTTTAATTACAGGCAATCCCACTTTTAAAGAACCCATTCTTTAAAAGTGGGATTTTTATTGGCAAGGACTGCCATAAAACATTCGTTTCAGAAATTCTTACACAACGATTTTTAAGCTGTTAAAAAACACAAGTCACTCCATAATGCAACCGATACATACACAAATAAAATAAGTTTATGTGATTTAAAGGCATTAAAAACTTATTTCAAAAAATATTTATGCAATCGGTTGCAAATTTAATTTATTGTATTTACTTTTATCATAACCAAATATCCTTAGGCCTGCTAAAACTATAAGAGCAATACCCTTAAGATTATTTAAAGGCAACTAACAACTCGCATTTAAATTAAACCTGTATGGAAAAACCTAGACAAAAATCTTTAACCAGGAATGTGCTTTTGCTCGTTCTTTTATTTGGGTTAAGCCCCACCCTACTTTTTGCCCAGAAAGTACTCAAGGGCAAAGTAGTAGACGAGAACAATCTTCCCATGCCCGGAGCTGGCATCAAGCTACTTCCTTCTGGCAAAACAAGCGTAACCAATACAAATGGCGAATTTAACATTACGGCTAATGAGAATGACAAAACCTTGTCCGTATCATTTATTGGCTACCCCGTAAAGGAAGTACCTCTTTCAGCTTCTACTTCCACTTACAACATTTCCCTTATCCCAGACTCGAAAAATCTTAGCGAAATCATCGTAGTCGGCTATGGACAACAGAAAAAATCTGATGTGACTGGCGCCATTGCCAGCATTAAAGGCGATGCCTTACTGGAAGTCCCATCGGCCAATGCAGTGGCAGCACTTCAAGGGCGTATTGCCGGGGTCGACATCGCCAGAAATAGTTCAAGACCCGGTGCCGCCGGCCAAATCAGAATCAGGGGAAACCGTTCACTTAGCGGAACGAGCGATCCGCTTATTGTGTTAGATGGAGTACCATTTGGAGGCAGCATAAATGAAATCAACAATGACGATATTGCCAGCATAGACATTTTAAAAGATGCTTCTTCAACAGCCATTTATGGCTTTAGGGGCTCCAATGGTGTAATTCTAATTACCACAAAAAGAGGAAAAATAGGCAGTCCATCCTTAACTTACAATTCCTATTATGGCACCAGCAAGGTAAGGGATCAATACGATCAATTTAATGGTGAAGAGTTTGTTGCTTTCAGAAATGCCGCTTCTCCCGCCTATACCGCAGGCTATTCACCCTTAGAGCTACAAGGAATTGCAAACGGCACTTCTACCAACTGGCAAGATTACCTGTACAAAACAGGCTTTGTCACCAACCAACAACTCGGCATCGCCGGAGGCACTGAGGGCATTAACTACAATGTTTCGGCTGGCTATTTTAATGAAAGTGGCGTAATTACAGGTGTAGGCTTTGAACGGTATTCATTAAATACATCCATAGATGCTAAATTAACCAAATACCTTAAAATAGGGCTGATTACCCGGAACACCTTAAATTACAATAATGGCGCAGGGGTAAACCCGCTTTATGCTACCATGCGTATTACACCTTTGGCACCTGCTTATAATGCCGACGGGAGCATACTTCTCTATCCTCAGGCGGGTACAGTTGACGAAACCGCGACCGCAAATCCACTTACGCTCAAAGACAGAGAAAACATTGTTGACCGTACCAGAAGACTAAGAACCAATAATGTAATTTACGCAGAGGTCAACATTATAGAAGGCCTAAAATACAAGCTTAATCTAGGTCTAGATTTCAGGCAAGAAAACAGAGGTACTTTCTTTGGCCCAAAAACCATCATTAAGCCTGACGCAGCTACCACTGCCCAAGCTACCGCAAGCATTTCAAACAGCGAAGCTTATACGCTCTTGATGGAAAACCTAGTCACTTATGATAAAGTCATTGCAAAAGACCATAAGATAAATTTTACTGGCCTGTACAGCATACAACGCGACCGTTCGTTTGTTAATGCCTTTAATGGAGTAGGCTTTCCTTCTGAAGCCATTCAGTATTACAACTTTTACCTGGCACAGACCATCACTGCCGTAAATAGTGGCGCAAATGCCTTTAACAGAGGCGGCCTTCAATCATTTATGGCACGTATAAATTATGGCTACAAAGACCGTTATCTCGCCACCTTTACTTTCAGAAGAGATGGCTCCCAAGTCTTTCCTGTTAACCCCTATTTAAATTACCCGGCAGCAGCTATAGGATGGAATATTACGAATGAAGATTTTATGCAAGGTCAAAAAGTATTATCCAACCTAAAACTTAGGGCATCGTATGGTGTAACAGGGAATCCCTCTATTCCCGCAGATGCAACAAGGGGGTCATTATCTTCCAATAATTACAACTATGGTAGTGAGAATGTCCAGGGAAGCTATATCGGTATGCTACCGAATATCGACTTAAGATGGGAAAGCACCAAACAATTGAATATAGGATTAGACTATGGTTTCTTTAACAATCGAATTACCGGATCGATAGAAGTATACAAACAAAATACAGATGACCTTATCGTTCAAAAAGAGTTGCCAAGGAGTAATGGCGCCAGCAGTTTCTGGACCAATGCAGCTGCTACAAAAGGCAAAGGTATCGAATTCAGTATCAGCAGCCAAAATATTACTAGTACCAACAATGGCCTTACCTGGTCTACAGATTTTAACTTCGCCATCAACAGGGAAAAAATTGTAAGGCTAACTAATGCAAACCAGACTCAGGATGTGGGCAATGGTTGGTTTATAGGACAGCCCATCAATGTCATTTACGATTATACCAAGCTTGGAATCTGGCAAACCTCAGAAGCAGTGGAAGCGGCAAGATATGGTGCTGTACCAGGGCAAATTAAAATTGCCGACCTTAGCGGCCCAAATGGTGTACCCGATGGCGCCATCACCGATGCAGATAGAAGCATTATAGGTAACTTCCAACCCGATATCGTAATGGGCATGACACACCGTCTTACCTATAAGGGCTTTGACCTATCCACTGTATTATTCTCTAGGCTAGGCAATAAAATTGTCGCCCCTTACTTAACTACCGATGGTGGAGCTACAGGGTATTTCGCTTTCTTGAATGGTAGGGTAAACCAGGTGAAGGTAGATTACTGGACACCAACCAACCCTACAAATGCCTTCCCTAGGCCAGCAGGAGGAGCTACCAACTTACCTTATTCTTCCACCCTAGGTTATCATGACGGATCCTTTATTAAAGTTCGAAGTATCAATCTGGGATATAATTTTTCAACCAGACTTGCCCAATCTATTGGACTTAGCGGTCTAAGAGTTTATGCTTCTGCCAATAATCCATTCATCCTCTATTCACCTTTCGTTAAATCAGGATTAGGGGTAGATCCAGAGGGAACCCAAGTGGGCGGCTCACTTTCCAACAATGCCATAGCCAATGGAAGAGCCATAACCGTTGGACTTGATCTTCCATCAACCAGACAATTCATATTGGGTATAAATGCAAAATTTTAATCAATCAAAAGATGAAAATTTATCAAAATATTAAACTAGGCTATATTGCCTTGGCTTTTCTAGCCTTAGCTCCACTTAGCTGTAAAAAAGCACTGGAATCCGAATTTCGTGCCAACTTGGGCCCCGAATATTTTAAAACTGCCGAAGGCTTACAAGCTGGACTTAATGCCTCATATGCCACCACCCGTTATTTTTGGGGCAGTGAGGGCTTTACCTCTTCTCAGGTAGCAGGCACCGATGAAGTGATCAGGGGTGGTGATGGCGGATTAGACTTCCACAACTATACCAATATCAATTCCCTGAACGGTACCATACAGGGGGTATGGGATAATAGTTTCGTTCCCATCAATAACCTAAATGGTATATTAGAATTTGGTCCCCAGGCCAATATATCAGAGGCAGCAAAAAACCAATTATTAGGAGAAGCCAAATTTTTAAGGGCGTTTTATTATTTTCTGTTGGTACAAACCTTTGGGGATGTACCCTTAAAACTAAAGTTCAACAACCAACCCAGCACAGAGGATTTGAGAACACCTAAAAAAGAGGTTTATGCCGCCATTATTAAAGATCTTATCGAAGCATCGGTTCAACTGGGCAATATCCAATCCAACCAATCAAAAGGCAGGGCATCAAAAGCAGCCGCACTTCACCTGCTGGCCAAAGCCTACCTTACCAAAGGCTGGGACCCTAGTGCAAGAGATGGCGATGGCACCAATGATTTTAACAATGCCTATACTACCGCTACCGCACTTATCAACTCAAGGGCTACCTATGGCCTAGACCTGGAAGCTAATTTTGCCGATATTTTCAAGGAAGGCAACGAATATGGTAAAGAATCCATTTTTGTAGCAGACAGGAATACAGATCCATTATATTCAGAAAGCGGGTACAATGCTACCACCGCTCCTGCAGGAGGCAATAAAGAAAATAGGTTGAACTGTTATTGGACTTCCTTTTATACCTTGACCAGAAATGTAAACGAGGGTATACCTGGCGCTCCAAACAACACCACACAGATGGTGGCTAGAGATCAGGTAAATGGCCGTATGTACCGTAGGTTCAGGCCAACGCCCTATACCTACGCTACTTTTAACAACAGAGGCAACGATGCCAGATACGATGGTACCTTTCAAAAAGCATGGATCATGAACTTACCTTCTACAGCCAGTAGCGACGTACAGACAACCACCCCGACCTTTACTACAGTAAGAAATGGCATTACCACATCCTTGGTTAAGGGCGTAGATACCGCCATATATATGCCAGGAAGAGAAGTAACCGTGGCAGAGAGACAAGCTTTTAAGGGTGTTATCGTTGCGCCTTCGCAATATGATACAGAATGGTTCCCTACCATGATCAAGCATATGGACAAAACCAAGAAACACTTTAATGATGCTTCAGATAGGCCTATCATCTTAATGCGTCTTGGCGAAACTTATCTGATTGCTGCTGAAGCTGCATTTAAAGCCAATAGGCCCGGAGATGCCGCTACCATGATCAATGCCATCAGAACCAGGGCAGCCTATCGTCCAGGCAATACATCTACCCAAAATGCGAGTGCAGTAGCGGCATTGCAAATTACCGCTGGCGATATCAATCTTAATTACATCCTAGAAGAAAGGACCAGAGAACTTTACGGAGAAATGCACCGATGGTTTGACCTTACACGCACCCAAACTTTGGTGGAAAGGGCTAAACTATATAATGAAATGGCTGCGCCCAACATTAAGGATTACCATATATTGAGACCCATTCCTTCTGCTTCTCAGCTAGACCTATTGACCAACAGGGACAAATTTCCGCAGAACCCAGGCTATTAACCATTTCAAACAAATTAAAAAGAAGACATTATGAAATTTAATAAATTGGTTTATGCCACCATATTCTCCATTGCATTATTAGGCTGTAAAAAAGACAGTCAGAATGGCGGATTTGAGAATGACGGCAATTTCACAGACCTTTCTGGTCCGCTTAAAAGTGCTGCTGTTTTTCCCATAGGGATCGCAGCAGAATATGGCTTATCTACTACCAATCAAAAATATTGGGATGCTGTTAAAACAGAGGCAAGCAATATTACCTTCGGCAACGAATTAAAAAATGGTTCCATTGTAAAGGCTGATGGAAGTTATGACTTTACAACGGCAGACAACTTCTACAATCTGGCCAAAAATGCCGGCCTTGAAGTATTTGGCCATACCTTGATTTGGCATTCTCAGCAGAGGGCCAGCTATTACAATAATTTAATTGGTGGAGGAAGCAGTGGTGGTGGTGCTACGAATCTTGTAGTTAACCCTAGTTTTGAAAGTACAACAGTAGGTACAACCGCAGAACCTGCTGATGGATGGCAGGTACTCAATGGCGCAGGACAGTTTGTAATTACCACAACCAACACTAATTCCGGTTCAAAAGCATTACAGATAAATGTTCCCGCCGGAGGACAAAACTACAATACACAGATCAGTACCAAGGCTCAAATACCAGTTACAGCTGGAAAAACCTACAATTTTTCATATTACATTAAAGGTAGCACTGCGCAAAGTATACAATATGAAATCAGGCCATTTTTGGGCAGTATAGCCGGAAGTGTAGTTTATCGTGGCGGCAAGTCGGTAACCACCAGCTTCTCGCGGCTACTTGAAACGTACGATGTACCTCCAGGCGTTACCTCCATACAAATTGCATTTGACCTTGGCGGTACTGCAAACACCTTATATATCGATGACGTAAGTTTAACCGATGCTTCTGTTACCCCTCCTCCAACTGGCCCTGCAATAATAGCTATAGTAGACAACGCCATGAAAAATCATATCCAAACAGTGCTAGGTCATTATACTGGGAAAATAAAAGCTTGGGATGTGATCAATGAGCCCTTCAGCGAAACGGGCGAATTGAGAAATAACACCAATACACCTTCCACTGGACGTACCGATATATTCGTATGGCAGCACTATTTAGGAAAGGACTATGCAATCAAAGCTTTTCAGTATGCAAAAGCCGCAGATCCAAATTCAGACTTTTACATGAACGACTACAACCTAGAAAGCAGCACGGCAAAACTGGATGCTTTTGTAGCCTTGGCCAAAGAACTTAAAGCAGCGAACACAGGTATTACCGGTGTAGGTACGCAAATGCACATGCTTATTTCTACACCTTATGCAAACATCATTAACATGATGCAGAAATTAGCCTCTACCGGTTTAAAAGTAAAAATTTCTGAACTTGATATGAGAATTAATCCAGGAGGTGCTAATCCGACAATTGGTTATAAGGCAAGCGCCTATGACCTAAGGCTACAAGCAGCCATGTATAAATTTGTAGTGGCTACCTATTTAAAATATATACCTCCTGCACAGCGTGGCGGCATTACGATATGGGGCGTAGACGATACCTCTAGCTGGCTCAACTCTACTGCAAATGTAGCAGCAGACAAATTAGACTATCCTTTATTATTTGATAAAAACTTTGCAAAAAAACCAGCTTATGCTGGGTTTAAACAAGGCCTATTAAGTAACGGGCAGAACTAAATCTTTAACGCACTCAAGCATGTAAAAAAGTGGGGGACCTGTCATGTACAGGCCTCCCACTTTTTTATGTTCTTCATTCTACCGCAAAACGTTTATTCTACTTAAGCCATTTAAAAATATACCTGATATGACAAACGCGAATGATCTTGTTAGATATGTCTGCAATTAAACAAAAGAAAATGTTTTAAAACAAAAACAACCAATGGTTTTACCACAAACAAACACCCTATTATAAATTGAAACTATTTGACCTCTGCCTCAAATGGAGAAGCAGGCAATCCGGCTGAATTATAGAGTTTAGCGCCCTCAGGATTATCGGCCCAAGCATACCTTACCTTTACAGGATGGGTTATCTCCTTATTTGAAAGCACTACCTTATTATCTACAATTGCCGCTTCCGCCCAAACAAAAGTACCATCACTACCCGCAATGGCAAAACTTCTCAACAACCCGTTCTTAGCCATTAACCCTTCCCCTATTTCCGAAAAACTAATGACCAATTGACTGCCCTTTCTTTTGATATCCTTAAAAGAAGGGCCAGCACTTACGATCTTTTCTTTATATGCTATTTTTCTTGCTTGCAAAGCCAGCCTTTTACCTATATCTAATTTATTTAAAGGATGCACATCGTTCCATTCTCCCAAATCAATAGCTACGACCATTCCTGTATGGGGAATATCCTGAAGCTTGCGCTGCTGTTCCCTCAAGCTTGCCCATCCACTTTCTCCTGGCTGTGCCTTTACTTCCATGTAATTAGGCAACTGCACATATAGAAATGGCAAGTGTCGTTCATTAAAGGTAGAACGCCAATCTTCGATCAGGGTACGCATAAGTGCTCCGTAGTCGAGCGGCTGGCCAGTATTGGATTCACCCTGATACCATAATACGCCTTTTAGGCTAAAGTTTTTCAATGGGGAAATCATGGCATTGTATAGCCCTACCGGCTTCCATCTGATAAATGTTGTAGCTGGAGCCAATGGCATTTTTGCTCCTAAATGATATTTCCATTCTCCTTCTAGATTGATCGTATCACGTGCTATAATGAGCTGATAAGGCTTATCTTTAATAAAGCCTCCATTACCACTGTTTACCACCAGTCGAACAGTAATTATATTTTTTCCTTCTTTAAGCACATTACTATTTAACAGGTATCGACGAGGAGGATACATGTAGGTAGTATTCCCTACAAATACTCCATTAATAAAAGTAGAATCTGCATCCCTGAGCGTACCTAATAAGAGTTTTGCTTCTCTATGTACCTGATTTGGCGAAAGGTCTATTTCTTTTTTCAACCACACCACCCCACTCATATTGCCCAAATCAGTTACTTTAATATCTGCAGGCATCTCAATTGTCTGCCAATCGCCAGTATTTTCTTCGCCTTTAGACCATGTTTTTTTTAAGCCCAAATCACTTTTGTTTAATTCTGCGTACCATTGATTGGTTTTAGCTATTTCGGTTCGCTGTATGCTATCAATAAGCTGTTGGTTTTTGAACTTCCAAAACTCGCCATTGTAGGCAGGGAATTGCTTAATAGCTCTTTCACTAAGCCAGGCTTGAGCTGGTGAACCGCCCAATGCGGAATTGATAATTCCAATAGGCACCTTGTATTTAGCATAAACTTCTTTCGCAAAAAAATAGCCAACGGCCGTAAACTTTAATATATTTTTTGGGGATGCACTTTCCCATTGTCCTCCCGAAAAGTCTGTTCTTTCTGAACTGAAATCATATTCGTCGGGCACCAAAAACTGTCTGATCTCTTTGTTTGTCGAACGGCTTATCACCTCTGCATATTTGTCTTCCAAACGTTTCATATCAAGTTCCATATTAGATTGTCCACTACACAGCCAAACGTCTCCATATAGAATATCTTTTAATACCACTTTATTTCTGCCCAAGAATGTCATTTTATAAGGACCACCTTCTTGATGAGGACTTAATTTTAGTGTCCAACTTCCTTGTGCATCAGCTTTCACCAAATATTTTTTCCCAACAAATTCTACACTGACGTTTTCATGGGCAGATGCCCATCCCCAAATCTTCACTGATTCCCCCCGTTGTAATACCATACCATCACTTATCAGTTTTGGTAGCCTAATTTGCGCAAATGAAGCCAAATTCATTAATAAACCACAAACAGTGAGATATTTCACTTTAGCATAAAACATTTTCATTTCAAAAGATCACTTAATAGATAAACTAAATTAACAAATAAAAAAGAAATTGCAATCGGTTGCATTAATAAATATTATTTTTTATATTCCAGCTTTAGAACAATACAAAACCTGATGCATGATGAGAAACCTATTCCTCTCTTTTTTATTACTACTGAGCCATGCCATGAGTGCCCAGTTGACCTTTACCAATCCCATATTGGCAGGCTTTTATCCCGACCCAAGCGTCACCCGGGTAGAGAGTGACTTTTATTTGGTCAACTCTACTTTCTCGTACTTCCCAGGCCTTCCTGTTTTTCACAGCAAAGACTTAAAGAACTGGAAGCAAATAGGTAACGTGATAGATAGGCCCAGTCAGATGAATTTCATGGGTGATGGTGTTTCTAGAGGATTATTTGCGCCATCCATTATACATCATAACGGTATTTATTATGTAACCTGTACTCTAATTGACAGAAAGGGAAACTTTGTGGTTACCGCCAAGAATCCTGCTGGTCCTTGGAGTGACCCTACTTGGTTACCTCAAGTAAAGGGCATTGACCCTTCTCTTTTTTTTGACACCAACGGCAAAGCTTATATCATATACAATAGTGATCCGCCCCATAACAAGCCACTATATAGTGGCCATCGTACCATTAGGATATATGAATTTGACCCCACCAACTTAAAGGTCATTGGGGAAGAGAAGCTTTTGGTGAATGGCGGCGTTGACATCAATAAAAAGCCCGAATGGATAGAAGGCCCACACATTTTCAAACGCAATGACTGGTATTATTTATGTGCTGCCGAGGGAGGCACTTCGGTAAACCATTCACAGGTAATACTAAGGAGCAAACTTGCAACAGGGCCTTATGTTCCTTACGAAAACAATCCCATTCTTACCCAGCGCCATTTAGACCCTAACCGTAAAAACCCGATTACTTCTGCTGGCCATGCCGAATTGGTGGAAGGACCAGATGGTAATACCTATGCTTTGTTCTTGGCGGTAAGACCGTATGAGGGCAATTATTATAATACCGGCCGAGAGACCTTTATTGCTCCTGTAAAATGGCAAAACGATTGGCCAATCATTAATCCCGACTCGGAAGAAATACCTTATCAGTTCACTGCCAATTTTAAAGAGATCAAACAAAAAGCAATTCCACAAAGTGGTAATTTTAACTACAGAATCCATTTTGATAAAAATCTGGACCCTTCTTTATTATTTCTAAGGACAAGAGATACTTCTTGGTTTAAGCTAGACCATAAAAATGGACTTACCATGAAGTTAAGGCCAGAAACCTGTATGGAATTGGGCAATCCATCATTCATTGGGAAAAGACAACAACACTTGGAAGGAAGTGCAAGCACATCTTTAATTTTTAGGGCCAATGCCCCAAATGAAAAAGCAGGTCTACTGATTTACCAGAGCGAAAGTAATTTTTACTTCATTTGCAAATCAATTGACCAAGGGCAGCCCGTAGTACAGTTATTTCAAAGCGAGCCAAAAACAAAAAACATGAACCTGCTTATTCAAAGCCCATTAACAAGTTCCCTAGCTCCACTTTTTTTAAAGATAGAAGCCAAAGGCAAATTTTATGATTTTTATTTTGCAGAGAAGCGCAACAAATGGCAATTACTTAAAGAACATGCAGATGGTAAATTATTAAGCACACAGCAGGCGGGCGGATTTGTTGGGGCATTATATGCTGTATACGTCACTTCCTCTGGTCAAGCATCAGAAAACCTGGCCAGTTTTAAATGGTTAGATTATGAAGGCAACGATATGGTTTATAGATAGCGTTGTCTAGATTCCTTTTAAACAAAAACCCCTCTTCATTAATTTTTTCGATGAAGAGGGGCTAAAACAATAAACTAATTTATGACTTAATAGGATCGATCAGAGCGATACTACCATCGGCATTGTGGGTTAATTCTGTAACCTTAATATTCCTCAAGTGTGTTTTTCCTGAAATTTGTGTATCATGGTAGAAAATATACCACTTTCCTTTTATTTCTACAATGGAATGGTGGGTCGTCCAACCTTGCACTGGGTTCATAAAAGTACCCTGATATACAAAAGGTCCATAGGGCCGATCTCCAATAGCATAGGCTAAGAAATGGGTATCTCCTGTAGAATAAGTAAAATAATACTTTCCATGATACTTATGCATCCATGCCCCCTCAAAAAACCTACGATCGTGATCTTTAGTTAAAATGGGCTGGCCATTCTTATCTAAAATTACTACGTCTTTCACTGGGCCATCAAATTGGAGCATATCCTTACTCATTTTAGCCACCTTAGCCGTTAGGGCAGGTGAATTTTCTTTTAGATGATCTGTTTTCGAGCCATTTGCATTATATTTCCCATTTTCCCAACGTTGTAACTGGCCTCCCCATATACCTCCATAATACATATAACTGATGCCATCATCATCAGTAAATACCGCTGGGTCTATGCTAAAGCTTCCTTCAATTGGTTTAGGTTCAGCCTTAAATGGACCTGCCGGATTTTTGGCCGTTGCTACGCCAATCCGAAAAACATCATCTTTATCCTTCAATGGAAAATATAAATAATAGGTTCCATTTTTATAAGCCGCATCTGGGGCCCATAATTGTCTACCTCCCCATGGGATATCTTTCACACTAAGTGCCACGCCATGATCTATCACCTTTCCTCCAATACTATCCATACTGAACACATGATAATCTCTCATGTCGAAATGATCTCCATCATCATTTTCAGGCCTACCTGCTTCGATATCGTGCGATGGATAAATATAAATCCGCCCCTCAAAAACATGAGCGGAGGGATCTGCGGTAAAGATGTCTTTTACCAATGGTTCATTCAAAAATTTTGAAGTTTTAGTGGTGTCTGTTGTCGCTGCGGTATGCTTGTTATTTTGCCGGCAAGCCGTTGTAGCCACGCTCGCCACAAGCATCAGCCCCAATAAATTAGCAGTAGTACATTTCATATCTTATTGTTTATAAAAGGTTTCTATTTTACTTTAAAGCTTTCTTGCGGACCAAGAAAGCTAGATTTTAGCCCTCCAAGGTCAACCACCATCTTTTGTAGCACCACACCTGGGCTAACCATCCAGTATTTTAAAGTGTGTTTTCCCGGTTTATAAATACGGAGTGAAGTTTTAAATATTTTGATGCTTTCCGCCACTGATTTACGCCAAGCAGCCTCATCATTATAATCTTTACTGATGTTGACCATCACTGGCATTTCATCGTCTACAGATATGCCAAACTTTAAGCCATCAGTATGGGTGAAATCTATAGTCGGGGAAATGAAAGTATGCAAAGTATGATCGCCAGCTTTATCTATATAGATATCATAAGCTAGATATGGCCCGCTTTTATCTAGTTGCTGTTCTTTTGCAGTTACCGGAACAACGATCATTCCTCCATTAGTTTTACCATAATTTTCCAAAGTTTTCCAAAATACAGGCGCAACATTTACCGCTCTATGGTAATTGACTGCCTCTATACTGATATAACCATTGTTTTCTACAAAAAAACTATCATTCTTAGATTCGATAATCTGATGATCTATCGTGATCGGCACATTGATTTTTGAGCCATCGGAAGCCGATATGATTACGTTTATACTATTTTTACCTTTAGGTGCCTTAGCCCAATCTACCTTAATGTTTAATCTTTTTTCCGTTGTAATATATCCAGATCTTTCCGCTATAAGAAGATATGCAGGTGCCTTTATATCATACTTAATTGCTCCATTCCCTTGATTAAACAGCTCGATATAGTAACTTGGATCATTATTATAAAAATTAAACACTGGCAAAGTATCAGTCACGGTAACTTTACCCGTCCAAGAGTTTTCACTACCCTCTATAGCCAGACCCAAAGCCGTTTTCTGTACATCGATCTGATAAGTTTTGGGCATGATATTTTTCTCTGGCTGTTGCCATCCTGTGTAACCAATATGGGTTTGGTCCATCATATGCTTCCATTTGCCATTTGCCATTATGTTATTATAATAATAGCTGATCTTCGCATCTCTTTCAAATAAACTATCGGCCTTTAAGGCCATTGCATTAGCTAAAGACCTTCCCTGCTTGGCATATAATTTATTTTTGGCCAGTACATAATATAGCTCATTTAAATTGGCACTGGCCTCCACTGGATGCAAAACCAATTGATAATAGGCATCCTTCAGCTCTATAGGCATATTTTCATAAATATACCTTGCCTGTTGCTCTATCTGCTTAAAATCTGCCACCACCTGTTCAAATTCATGGTAATTGACCAAGCTATAGGTATTTTGATTGAGCAATTCTGGTTTTACACGACCATTATATTTGGTGTAGGCATCCATCACATCTGCTATTTGGAGTGCATAGGTTGGCCCAAACTGCTTTGTTGCCCAATCAATTGTATATTGCTTCAATTTTTCTGCAGGAATAGCATCAGGTGCCCAAGCATAATCCAAAAAAAACTCTATCGGAAATTCCATAGGCTTTAGATCACCTACATTCACAATCCAAATCTGGTTGGCATTATAACGATAGGCCAAATTCATTTGCTCCCATATTTTTTGGATTGGATTGGTATTGATCCATTTGTAGTTTCTTGGGTCGCCCACATAATCGAAGTGATAATAGATACCATAACCTCCCGGATGCAGCTTCTCACTCAACCTGGGCAGTTTACGAATATTACCCCAATTATCATCGCACAACAATAAGGTAACATCATCTGGCACCCTCATTCCTTTATCGTAGTAATCCTGTACTTCCTTATATAATGCCCAAAGCTGCGGCGTTTGATCTGCTGTTTTTTTTGTTACCTTTTCTATAATTTCACGCTGGTCTTTCACTATTTTTTCCAGCAAGGCCGTAGCCGTGCCTTCTGTCATGGGCTCATCACCATCACCACGCATCCCCACGGTAATAATCTGTTCTTTATCTACAACTCGCTGTAATCCTGTTTCCCAGAATGCCCTTAACTGCTCAGGATTTTGGTCATAATTCCATTTTCCACCTTTAAACCGCTTCCATTCGTCATGTGCTCTGGTTAATGGTTCATGATGAGAGGTCCCTATTACTACGCCATATTCATCAGCCAAAATGGGATTCAGTTTATCATCGTCATTAAATGCATTGCCCCACATGGCAGGCCATAAATAATTACCTTTTAACCGAAGAATGAGTTCAAAAACCTTGGCATAAAACTTACTGTTGAACCCGCCAAATGTTTTATAGCTCCAACCAGATAATGCAGGGGCTTCGTCATTTAAAAATATCCCTCTATATTTTACTGCAGGAGAAGCCATCACATGACGTCCTGAAACTACATATAGGGCTGAACTTTTTTGTGGGACCACATCTGCCCAATAATGCCACGGGGAAACCCCAATTTGATAGCTCAACTCATAAACACCATAAATAGTTCCTCTTTTATCACTTCCGGCTATCACCAATGCACTGTCTATACCTGGCAAGGGGTTCATCACCACCTGGATTAAACCGCTCTCCCATTTGCCAGCTACACCCGCCACATTGATCTTTCCTTTTTCAATCAATGCATCTATCAGCTTACTGTTTCCAATGGTACCTATGATAATGGCCGAAGAGACCGTTTGATCGACCAGTAGCCTGGTTTGAAGCCCGGTTACTTTTAATAGGTCTCCCTGTAGGTCCTGAACAGCTCTTTTTACTCCGGCCCAATCATTCTCGCTCACCATCAAAGTTGCAGACTTCCCTTTTTCGGCAATCGCAAAACTTGCTGGTGTATACTTTTTGGTAATTATCGGATCTAAGCCAGCTGCCAAACAGTTGTAGCACCATACTAAGCAGCTCATTATAAAAAAAAGTTTCTTCATGATTATTTGCGATTAAAATTGATGATTTGCCAATAGGCTTGCTTTGGTTGTAACGCAGCATCAAACAATAGAGGATGGTTTTTCCTACCTCTTACAGGGTACTCATCTAGCCAAGTATACCGATCAGAAACATTCCAGAACGTAACATTGGTAATCACCTCCCTGTACTTTCTGAAAGTATCAAAAACCATTTTATATTGTGCGCTTTGCTGTGCCTCTATTGTTGGGGTGTACACATCCGATTCATTAGGTTTCTTTTCTCTTTTGTTCTTTTCCCAAGCATAAATAGACATATCTAGTTCGGTAAACTGTATTTTTAATCCTAATGAACTGTATTTCTCAATGGCCGCCTCCAAGTCTACCTGCGATGGTTCAAAGATGGACCAATGCGCCTGTAAGCCCACGCCATCTATGGGTACATTTTTTTCTTTCAATTTTTTTAGCAGTTTATAAATCCGATCTCTTTTCTCAGGGCGCTCGGTATTATAGTCATTGTAATAAAGCTTTGCTTCAGGATCTGCTTCATGCGCATATTCAAAAGCTTTGATTATAAAATCCTCCCCTGCAATCTGGTACCACTTGGAGTTGCGAAAGTATTTAGCCGGATCATCGTCAATCACCTCATTTACCACATCCCAAGCATAGATTTTCCCCTTATATCGCTCCACAACCGTATGGATATGCGTTCTCAAACGCTGCAACAATAATTCTTTTGAAGCTTGTGCACCACTTGGGCCTACAAAGAACCAATTGGGAACCTGTTCGTGCCAGCAAAGGTTATGTCCCCTTATTTTAATCTGATTGCTAAGTGCAAAACTTACAATAGAATCTGCTGCTCTCCAATTAAAAACACCTTCCTTTGGCTGCAACGCTTCCATTTTCATGGCATTCTCGGCAGTAATGCTATTAAAATGTCTTTTAATCAAGTTAGCCTCATCGCCAATCAGGTTACGCTGGGCCACTGCAACACCAATGGAAAAATAATTTTTATAGAAATCTTTTAGCCCCCTTTTATCTTGCTGGTAATTTGCTTCTGTTTGCTTCACCCTACAAGCAGCACATAGCAACAAGATCAGCATACAACAGATGATCTTGCAGCCCATCAGTCCCGATAAATAGTCTTTTTTGTTCATTTATATTTGGTTAGTTATGATTGGTAAAGAAACTTTACTTCCTTAAGTAAGGGCTGATATGTCCTTTACAGAGGAGCCCCTTACCACCAATTCCGTTTCAAGAAATATTTTACTCGTAAAGCTCAGATCGCCTTGCCCATTGAGGTAATCGATCAGAATTCTGGCAATACTTTCCCCCATCTCAATTCCCGGATAATGAATAGTGGTAATGGGGGGCTCTGTCACTTTTGAGATCAGATCATTATTAAAACCCACTATGGCCATATCCTCAGGAATTCTCAGCCCTTTTCCCTTTAGAATACTTAGTGCAAATGCTGCGGAAGAATCGTTGGAAATAAAAAGCGCATCAGGAAGCTTTTCTCTTTTCAGTAAATTATGCTCAATGGCTTCTTGTATAGCCTGTTCAGATAGATCATTGCTAATGACCATATCTTCATCGAAAGGAAGATGGGCATCTGCCAAAGCTTGCCTATATCCTTCAAACCTTTCGCGATAAACATTACGCATTCTATTACCTGTTATATGTACAATTAGCCTATACCCCTGCTCAATAAGATGTTGTGTGGCTTTATAACCCGCAGCAAAATTATCTATGAGCACTTTTGTCGTATCTATTTGCTCGGGTACACGATCAAAAAACACAATAGGGATATTTTTCTTCATAAATGATTCAAAGTGGGCATAATCGCTCGTATCGGCGGCCAGTGAAACGATCAAAGCATCTACCCTGTTGTTGAACATGGTTATGGCATTTGTCTTTTCTTTTAATTCCTGCTCAAAAGATTGGCTAATGATCAGATTGTAACCTGCGCCATTTGCCACCTTCTCTATTCCGGAAATTACCGAAGACATAAAAAGACTGTTCAGCCGGGGCACGATCAGTCCTAATGTATTTGTTCTTTTCGTACGTAAATTGCTCGCAAACTTATTGGAGCGATAGCCAAGTTCTATAGCCAGTTCATTTATTCGCTGCTTTGTTTTCTTATTAACAGCCGGGTGATCTTGCAAAGCCCTGCTTACCGTTGCTGCAGAAATAGCTAATTTATCAGCAATGTCATATATGGTTACTTCTTTGTTATTCATACGTTATTCAATAGGTCTACCAAAGGTTTCGAAGACTAAAGTAAATTAAAATTGTTAAAATTGCAATCGGTTGCATGAAATAAAAACAAATTCAACTTAATTGTTGCATAATGCAGTTATTTTTATTTAGTTTGCTGAAGCTATCTATAGAGCATTTGCTAATTTGAAAAAGAAAACCACGATTTATGACATTGCCAAAGAACTAAATGTGACCGTTTCTACGGTTTCGAGGGCATTAAGTGGTTTTGCAGCCATTAGCGATGCGACAAGAGAAGCTGTATTTGCTGCGGCCAAACGTTTAAACTACAGTCCAAACCGTTTAGCTTCAGCCCTAAAATCGGGGAAGACCTACATCATAGGCCTAATTGTGCCGAGCGTACAGGCGCATTTCTTTGCTTCCATTATCCATAGTATTGAAGAAGGATTGAAAGATAGTGGCTATCGGGTCATCCTTTATCAATCTAACGAATCATTAAATGCCGAAATTAACGGGGTAAAAACCCTACTTGAAGCGCAAGTAGATGGGATTATGGCTTCTCTATCACTTGAAACAGAAGATGTATCCCACTTCGCGGAAGTCATTAAACAGAATAAGCCTTTAATCTTATTCGATCGGGTACATGAAAAGTTAAAAGTGCCCACGGTTACACTAGACGATTATAAAGCAGGGTATATGGCCACCCAGCACCTTATAGATCAAGGCTATAAAAACATTGCTTACGTAACCACCGTACACCAGATTAGAATTTTTAATGATAGGCTAAAAGGCTACAAGGCCGCATTGGCCGATAACGAGTTACCCATTAATGAGGAGAATATCATTTTCGGTGGGCTATCTATCAAGGATGGAAGGTTTGGCGCTGGTAAACTTATGCGTGCAACAAACAAACCCGACGCCATTATCGCTGGAGATGACTTTACTGCTTTGGGTGTCATCAAAAAACTAAAGGAAATTGATGAAACTCCACCAAAAATTGGCGTTATAGGATTTGCCAACGAAGCTTTCTCTGCCTATATTACCCCTAATCTATCGACCATTGACCAACATCCAAACCAAATGGGTACAGCATGTGCTAAATTATTTTTGGAAATGGTCCAACAGGCTAATCCATACCAAAACATTAAGCATATTGTATTAGCTCCTTCCTTAGTTGAACGACAATCAACAGATCTAAAGACATAAGTAAGCTGCTACTTGTTGCATAAAACATTTCCTACAGTACACTTTAAGGCCACATTAACGAAAACTTTTCAGAAAATATTTGACATTGTTAATTTAACATCTATCTTTATGCAACCGTTTGCATAACTATAATAAAAAATCTATCTATAAATGTATTTATTAGGTATCGACATAGGCACTTCGTCTATTAAGGTTGCAGTAGTTGACATCGAAACTCAAAAGAGTGTTGCAACTGCACAATATCCTGACGATGAAACGTCCATAAAGTCACTATTCCCTGGATGGGCAGAACAATCTCCCTTAGATTGGTGGGAGCATACCCAAAAAGCAATCTTGAAATTAAATGCCACCAAGCTTTTCAATCCAAAAGAAATAAAAGCAATAGGCATAGGTTACCAGATGCATGGGTTAGTTATTGTTGACAAATCGCAAAATGTACTCAGAGACAGTATCATTTGGTGCGACAGCAGAGCTGTTGAGCTTGGAAACAAAGCATTTGACGAACTTGGCCATGATAAAACCTTGAAAAGCCTGCTTAACTCGCCAGGTAACTTTACTGCTTCAAAACTTGCTTGGGTAAAACAAAATGAGCCCGAGGTCTATGAACAAGTTTATAAAATGATGCTCCCTGGAGATTTTATTGCCATGAAGCTTACCGGTGAGATCACGACCAACATCTCTTCCCTTTCGGAAGGTATTTTTTGGGATTTCAAAAAGAACCAGCTTTCGGATGAACTTCTCAAATATTATGGATTAGATCAACAGTTAATTCCCGAGATAAAACCTTTATTTTCCTCACATGGCACTATAAAAAGGGAAGTTGCCCATTCATTGGGACTCTCCTCAGATGTCATAGTGAGTTACAAAGCTGGCGATCAGCCCAACAATGCCCTCTCGCTCAATGTACTTCGGCCGGGTGAGGTTGCTGCTACAGCAGGAACTTCTGGTGTCATCTATGGCATTAGCGACAGCTTAACTTATGACAAACAATCGAGGGTAAATAGTTTTGCCCATGTTAACTATAGCGAAGAACAAGCCTATACTGGTGTACTGCTATGTATCAACGGAACAGGTAGTATGTACAGATGGGCAAAACATAATTTTGCGCCCCAGCTTAGCTATACCGAAATCAATCATATCGCCTCACAAGCGCCAATTGGCAGTAAATCTTTAAAAGTTCTACCCTTTGGCAATGGGGCAGAGCGTATGCTCAACAACAAATACACAGGCGCACAGTTGATTGGCATTGACTTAAACACCCATCAACAATCTCACATTTTCAGGGCTGTTCAGGAGGGCATTGCATTTGCCTTTAGATACGGGCTGGATATTATGAGAGAAAATGGCATGCAGCCTCAGGTGATCAGGGCAGGAAAAGCCAATCTTTTTCTAAGTGATCTTTTTGCCCAGACTTTTGTTGATGTCACCGGAGTTCCCATAGAACTATACGACAACAATGGCAGTGTAGGCGCAGCAATAGGCGCTGGCATTGGTGCAGGTCTATTCAAGAACATAGAAGAAGCCTTTACTAAACATGAAATACTAGAACATATAAGTCCATTACACACAAAAACTTACGAACCTATCTACCAAGAGTGGAAGGAGATACTAAAACAAACATTACAGCATACAGAACCTAAAAAATCAGAAATACAATGACAAAAGTAGTTAAAGGAGAAAAAGAATTTTTTACAGGAATAGATCAAATCAAGTTTGAAGGTTTACATAGTGACAATCCACTTGCCTTTAGATGGTACGATGCAGACAAGATAGTGTCAGGAAAGACCATGAATGAACACTTCAAATTTGCTTGTGCCTACTGGCATTCATTTAATGGCGATGGTTCTGATCCATTTGGCGGACCGACACATATTTTCCCATGGAATACAAAAAAAGACGCTGTGGAGCGAGCAAAGGATAAAATGGACGCTGCCTTCGAGTTCATCACCAAAATGCAATTGCCTTATTATTGCTTCCACGATGTAGATTTAGTAGACTACACTGACAATATAGCTGAAAATGAAAGACGTTTACAGGCTATAGTAGATTATGCCAAACAAAAACAAGCAGAAAGTGGCGTTAAGCTACTTTGGGGTACAGCAAATCTTTTTAGCCACCATCGTTATATGAATGGGGCAGCCACAAACCCCGATTTCCATGTGTTAGCTCATGGGGCCGCACAAGTAAAAGCGGCATTGGATGCTACCATTGCCCTTGGCGGAGAAAATTATGTTTTCTGGGGCGGTAGAGAAGGCTATATGAGCTTATTGAACACCAACATGAAACGCGAGCAAGAGCATTTGGCAACATTTCTTCACAGTGCAAAAGATTATGCCCGAAAAAATGGCTTTAAAGGCACTTTCTTTATCGAGCCTAAGCCTTGTGAGCCTTCAAAACACCAATATGACTATGATGCAGCTACCGTGAAATCTTTCTTGCAACAATATGGCCTGATGGAAGATTTCAAACTAAATCTGGAAGTAAACCATGCTACTTTAGCTGGACACACCTTTCAGCATGAACTACAGGTTGCTGTTGATTCTGGCCTATTGGGCTCAATTGATGCCAACCGTGGAGACTACCAAAATGGATGGGACACTGACCAGTTTCCAAATGATATCAATGAATTGACCGAATCTATGCTGATCATTTTAGAAGGAGGAGGTTTACAAGGAGGCGGAGTAAATTTTGACGCCAAAATCCGTAGAAATTCTACCGATCAGACAGATCTGTTCTATGCACATATTGGAGGGATGGATATTTTTGCTAGGGCTTTAATTACTGCTGACAACATTTTGCAAAAATCGGATTACAAAAAAATAAGGGCAGAAAGGTATGCTTCTTTCGACAGTGGAAAAGGTGCCGAGTTTGAGCAAGGCAAACTTAGCTTGCAAGACCTGAGAAACTATGCCGTTGAAAATGGAGAACCTTTAACGAGAAGCGGGAAACAGGAATACCTGGAAAACTTAATCAATAGGTATATCTAACCTCTGCAAAAGTACACTTAGGCACTTTTAAAACCTGAGTGTACTTTTTACACTATACTATTTGTAATTTTAAATTACGAACCATACATTTGATTGTTTAATCAAAAACACTAACCTAAAAATAAACCAAAAATAAATGAACAATAATGTATTAGATATAAAGGACTATATCGTGTTCTTTGTATATTTTGTAATTGTTGCCGCTTACGGGCTTTACATCTATTACAAAAAGAAATCCGCAACTTCAGATTCCAAAGATTATTTCCTTGCAGAAGGATCTTTAACTTGGTGGGCTATCGGCGCATCCTTAATCGCCTCTAATATTTCCGCAGAGCAATTTATTGGCATGAGCGGATCGGGCTTTAAAATGGGACTTGCTATTGCAACCTACGAATGGATGGCCGCGGCAACCTTAATTGTAGTTGCCGTATTTTTTATCCCGGTCTACTTGAAGAACAATATTGCCACCATGCCGCAATTTCTAAACCAACGTTACAACGGAACGGTGGCCATGATCATGGCTATTTTTTGGCTATTGCTTTATGTCGTGGTAAATCTTACCTCAATTCTCTATTTGGGTGCACTTGCCGTAAGTAGTATCTCGGGCTTTGACCTTACCTACTGTATGTATGCCATTGCAGTATTTGCGATTATCATTACCCTTGGAGGAATGAAAGTCATTGGTTTTACAGACGTAATACAAGTTTTTTTCCTAATTCTGGGTGGATTGGCCACCACTTATCTGGCCCTAAATCTCGTTTCAGACCATTACGGTACAAAAGGAATATTGGAAGGCTATGGTCTAATGACCAACAAAGCATCTGAACACTTTCACATGATATTAAAACCAGACAATGAGAATTACATTGATCTACCTGGACTTTCTGTATTGATTGGCGGTATGTGGATTGTAAACCTAAACTACTGGGGCTGTAACCAATACATTACACAGAGGGCCTTAGGAGCCGACCTAAAAACAGCTCGAAGAGGAATCTTATTTGCTGCATTCTTGAAACTTTTAATGCCAATTATAGTGGTTTTACCAGGAATTGCCGCTTACGTTCTATATAAAGAAGGAGCTTTCCAAACGGAGATGATGCAAGATGGATCGGTTAATCCCGATAGAGCGTATCCTGTACTATTAAATCTTTTACCTGCAGGGTTAAAAGGACTTTCCTTTGCTGCCCTAACCGCAGCAGTTGTTGCCTCTTTAGCTGGGAAAGCCAACAGTATAGCCACCATTTTCACACTTGATGTGTATAAAAAAGCAATCAATAAAAATGCCAATGAGAAAACATTGGTTGGCGTTGGCAAGATAACTATTGTTGTTGCTATGATATTGGGCGTTATTATTGCCCCTCATCTAGGTATTGACAAAAAAGGAGGCTTCCAGTTTATCCAAGAATACACCGGCTTCTTTTCACCAGGAATTTTCGCCATGTTCATTTTAGGCTTTTTCTGGAAAAAGACAACCTCTAATGCCGCATTATTTGCAACATTAGGAGGTTTCTCTTTATCTGTACTCCTTAAAAAACTTCCATTAATGGTCGACTTAGGTTTCTTAGAAGGCATGGGCTTTTCTAAATTGGTGAAACAAGAAAATGGCACTATGCTTTACGAAATTCCATTTATAGACAGGATGGGCTTTGTTTTTCTTTTCTGTGCTATAGGGATGTACATCATTAGTATTATCGAGAACAAAAAAGGAGTTGTTCCTAAAGGGCTTGAGGTGGATGCCAAAATGTTCAAGACCGATTCTAAATTTACAGTTGGTGCACTGATTGTAATCGGAATTATTATTGCACTATATACACTTTATTGGTAATCAAATCAAAAAACAATAAAAAAAGCACCTTAAAAAGGTGCTTTTTTTATTTATGTAAATACCCAACGAAGTGGCATTCTCCGACACAGCAAATCAAACGTTTGCGTAAAGATTAAATTGCTTAACCGATTTTTAGTAGATATTTTAGGGCTGAGACACGTTATAAATAACTAGTTCCCAAAGACCAAACCTTAAGATATGATCAAAAAACTTCTATTTTCATTAGCATTCACTTCTTGCCTATTTATCAAGGCTTCTGCCCAACAAAGTAGAGAAAGTCAAATAGACATGAAAAATTTCATTAAAGACCAATTTGACTTTGCCGCTAAACAATATGGCTATTTAGCCAAAAATACACCTAGCGACCGTATGCCCAAAACATATGACAAGACCACCGGAAAATCAGAAACCAGTAGCACAAAATGGTGGTGCAGTGGCTTTTACCCTGGGACATTATTATACATTTATGAATACACCCAAGACACCTCCATTTTAAATGAGGCAAAAAAAAGATTGAATATCCTAGAAAAAGAGAAGCACTATACCGGGAATCACGACCTTGGTTTTATGATGTATTGCAGCTTTGGCAACGCCTATCGTATTTTAAAAGATAAAAAATACATTTCCACAATAGATACTGCAGCAGCCTCTCTCTCTACCCGCTTTAGGGAAAAGGCAGGCGTTATCCAATCATGGAATTCAACCTCAAAATTCCAAGGCCCCGTAATTATTGATAACATGATGAATTTAGAACTATTGTGTTGGGCCAGCAAAACAACAGACAATAAAAAATATTGGGAAATTGCCATCAGTCATGCAGATAGTACTTTAAAAAATCATTTTAGATCAGATTTCAGCTCTTATCATGTAGTTGATTACGACATGGCAAATGGCAAGGTGATCAAAAAGCTAACCCATCAAGGAGCCGCAGACGAGTCAGCTTGGAGCCGAGGTCAAAGTTGGGCGCTATACGGCTACACCTTAATGTACCGCTTTACAAAAGATAAAAAATATTTGGATCAAGCCAACCACATTGCAAAATTTATATTAACCAATCCCAATCTTCCTGCCGATAAAATACCTTACTGGGATTTTAATGCCCCTGGTATCCCTAATGCTTTACGTGACGTTTCGGCAGCTACCATTAATGCTTCTGCACTTTTAGAATTGGCCCAATATAACAAACAGAAAAGAAATCATTACGTGAACACCGCCAAACAAATACTGCTAAATGTAGCCAGCGATAAGTACAAGGCCAAGCTGGGTGAAAATGGGGGCTTTATTTTGATGCATAGCGTAGGCTCTATGCCGCACCAGAACGAAATAGATGTTCCACTAACCTATGCAGATTATTACTTTTTAGAAGCCTTACATCGATATAAAAATTGGTATCTATAAGTATCCATTTCCTATGAAATTTTGTTGCCGAACATTTAGCTTTGTTGCCGCTATTATTTTGAACATGAATTTTGCCTATGCACAGCAAAATGACAATTCAAAAAACGATACTATCCCTTTAAGATATGGAGCCCATCGCATTAGCGCTCGTAAGGATACAATGATGCAAAGATGGCGTGATTATGGGTTAGGACAATTTATACATTGGGGCGTTTACGCCATCCCAGGCGGTCATTGGGAGAACAAAACTTACCACGGTGCCTCAGAATGGATTCGGACATGGAGTGGCCCAGCTTCCCCTAAAGATTGGAAGTCAATTTATGACCAGCTTTACAAGCAGTTTAACCCAGTCAGTTTTAAAGCAAGTGAATGGGCCAAACAGGCCAAGACAATGGGAGCAAAATATGTCATTTTCACCACCAAACATCACGACGGTTTTTGTCTATGGCCTAGCAAATACACTAATTATACCATTGCCAATACACCTTATCGAAAAGACATTGTTAAAGAAATAGTAGAAGCCTATGATGCCGAGGGGATTGATGTTTATCTTTATTTCTCCATCATAGACTGGAATCATTCTGGCTACAGCAGTTCAATCCCAAAAAATCAGGCAGATAGCATGGCTTATGAAAGGTTTAAAAAATTTACCCGTAACCAGTTGATAGAACTGTTAGACCGATACCCTAAAGCCAAGGGATTATGGTTTGATGGTTCTTGGGATGCCGCATGGATTAAACAGGCTGCATTTACAAATGAATTGGAAAAAGAATTACGCGAACTTCACCCCGGTTTAATTATTGGCAGTCGTTTTCGTGCCGATGATTATGGGAAAAGACATTTCGACTCGAATGGCAGAATGATGGGAGATTACGAGCAAGGTTGGGAGCGCAAATTACCGGCCCACATTGATCTTGTTAAAACCAACGATTGGGATGCGGTAATGACCATACCCCCTAACCAGTGGGGTTACAATAGCGATTGGCAATCCTCTTACATTAAGACCCCTTATGATTTAACAGATATGCTGATGCATGCCGTTTCTATGAATGGCAATCTCGTTATCAATTTTGGACCAGACGGCAAAGGCAACATTAGAGATGAAGAAGACAATGTGGCCGTCAAATTAGGAGCCTGGATGGATATAAACCATGAAGCCGTCTATGGAACAACCTATGCCAATCTGCCCAAGCCAGATTATGGTTATTTTACCAAGAAAGACAATAAATTATTCCTTACCGTTTTCAATCTACCTTTAAATCGCCTCGTACGTATCGCCATCCCAAAAAACTTTGGCAGCGCTCCATCAAAAGCCAATTTGTTATCCAATATGAACCCTTTAGCTCTAAAGCGCACAGACATGGGGCTGGACCGAGATCAAAACATTTATTATGATGTGACAATCCCTGATCATTTTCATGCCAAGGATCCTTTTGTAATTGTTTTTGAGCTTAAGCAACTTGATAAAGACAAAAAGGATTATGGAGATTCAAAAATTTAACCCGTTCATTATGAATTTCAGATATCTTCCCATACTATGTCTCTTGTTATTCGTCTTAACCAGTTCGAAAAGCAATGCCCAAAACGGCCGATCATCCATCGATTTTAACAGTAATTGGAAATTTAAAAAATCGGCAGACACGGCGAATAAAAGTGTGAATTGGCTGAACATTACCTTACCACACACTTGGAACGACACAGATATGCAACTAGGTAAAAATTTCTATGAGGGCGAGGCACTTTATGGGAAAGAATTTTTATTCGAACCCCAGTTAAAGAACAAACGCATTTTCATCAGGTTTGAGGGGGTTGGTCAAGTGGCAGAGCTATACATTAACAACAAACTCATCGGCTCTCACCAAGGTTCATATAGTGCTTTTTGTTTCGATATTTCCCATGCCGTTATTTTGGGCAAAAAGAACAACTTTTTAGTAAAGGTTAGCAACAAAGCTAGAAGAGATATCATTCCTGTAAATCATTTTCTTTTTGGCATTTATGGCGGCATCTATAGGCCAGTTAGCCTAATTATTACCAATCCTATTAACATTACCACTACCGATTATGCCTCTTCGGGAATTTACATTTCCCAAAAAGAGGTAAGCCATACAGCTGCCAGCATCAGCATCACCGCCAAAGTGGAAAACACTACTGGACAGCCCGCCAACATTGAAATCAAAAATACGGTTTACCGTCAAAATGGTTCGGTATACTATGAAAAAGCAAGCGCTTATAAATTAAGTACTTTAGGCAGGCAAGAACTCACACAAAATTTCACGCTCAACAACCCTATACTGTGGGAAGGTATAAACTATCCCTATCTATACAAGGTAATTACACAAATTCTGCAAGAAGGAAAGATTATAGACGAAGTAATTCAACCTTTAGGAATTAGAAAATTTGAAATGGTAGCAGGAAAAGGGATGTTTTTAAATCATAAACCTTATCCCATGTATGGGGTGTGTCGTCATCAGGACAGGTGGCAATATGGCAATGCGCTAAGTAATGGCCAACACCAGGAAGATTTGGCCATTATCAAAGAAATGGGTACCACCACACTACGCCTGGCACACTACCAACAAGCTGAATATATGTATGCCAAATCAGACTCTCTAGGCTTTATGGTTTGGGCAGAAATTCCATTCGTTAACACTTTCACCAGAGAAGAAGCAGCCAATGCCAAACAACAGTTGGAAGAGTTGATTAAACAAAATTATAACCACCCGTCCATCTATATATGGGGATTACATAATGAAGTCTATGGAAAAACCCCTGCTGATTATCCCGCAGTACTGACCCGCGACCTAAATGATTTGGCAAAACGAATTGATCCCTATCGCTATACTGTAGCCGTTAGTGGTTATGGCGAGATGGAAAGGCCTACCAATCTGAATACCGATATACAAGGCATGAACCGTTACTATGGATGGTACGAATCAAAAATTAATGATTTAGAGAAGTGGGCAAAAAACTTAAAAAAAGACTATCCTGATGACATTGTGATCCTATCAGAATATGGTGCTGATGGAAATATTCTTCAACAACAGGAGCAATCTACCTTGCCCGAAAACTGGGACTATTCTTCACCTATATATCCCGAAAATTTTGAAACCAAAACACATGAACAACAATGGGCAATTATTGCTAAAAACCCCTACATAACGGCTTCTTACGTATGGAATATGTTTGACTTCGCCACGCCGATGTGGAACCGTGGAAGCTTAGTGGCAAGGAATATGAAAGGTTTGGTTTCATTCGACAGGGTTTTAAAAAAAGATGTTTTCTATTGGTATAAGGCCAACTGGAGCAAGGAACCGGTTGTTTACCTAACAGAAAGAAGGACCATTAAACGTAAAAATGCCCTCACTCCGGTTACCGTATATTCCAACCAAGGTGAACCCTCATTATATTTGAATGGTAAAAAATTAAATATACGATCTGTGGTTAAAGGCACAGCAGTGCATTATGTATTTGAAAACGTAAAATTGAAAAAGGGGAAAAACAAGATTAAAACAATCGTAAAAAATAAGGACCAGCGTTATAGCGACGAATTGATTTGGGAGCTTATTTAGTTTTCCAACATTACTAATTACTTGTGTACAAAAACTTTTCACTAACTTATTGGTTTAACTCATTCAAAACACTTTATAATTATGAAAAAGAAATTTGTACTTCTAGCAATGTCTGCACTATGCGCTGCATGGTGGGGCTGTACCCAAAATGGTAACCAAGCAGCTACGGAAAAAAAGGAGAAAAAAAAGGAACTTATCGACACCCTAAAAGAATGTTATTCGGCAGCCTATGAAAAAGACAGTGCCGATTTACAATTAAACATCATCGATTCCTCTAAGGTAGAAGGAAAGCTATTAATTAACTACCATGGAAAACCTAAAAACGATGGCACCATAGATGGCCGTTTCAAAGGAGATACCTTATTTGTTGATTACACCTTCAAAACTGGAAAAAACTCCACAATATATTCTAATCCACTTGCATTCCTAAAAAAAGATGGAAAACTGATCATGGGTGTAGGACAAATTGAAACTTCTTTGGGGAAATCCTATTTCGTAAAAGACAAGCCTATCAATTTTGAAAGGGGAAAATTTACTTTTACAATTATGGAATGTCAGGAAAAAGGCTATTGATTATTTCATTATAACTTAAAAAAATTACGCCCCAATTATTGGGGCGTAATTTTTTATGCTTTTCAAGGTCAATATCAGTGTGATTAGTAAAGTGTGAACTCTACCCTTCTGTTCTGTTGACGGCCTGCCGCGGTTTTATTGGTCGCAATAGGCTGATCTGGGCCATAACCGGTGGCTTCTATACGAGAAGCATTGGCTCCCTGAGATACTAAATATGCCTTTACAGCTTCCGCTCTTTCTTTAGACAAACGTAAATTAAGTTCTCTAGAACCAGTAATATCGGTATGGCCTGCCAATTTTAAGCTGAAGTTTTTCTCCACCAATAAGGCAGCTACCCTATTTAAAGTTTCGTATGATTTGGCACGAATTGTTGCTTTGCCCAAATCAAACTCAAGATTAGAAATGGCATCTTTTACCACTTTACGATCTGCTTCCGTAATAATCACTTTTTCGGTAATTTGGGGTGCAGGAACTTTTAAAGGACAACCCGAACCATCTACCACGGTACCAGCTGGTGTATTAGGGCATTTATCCAATTTATCTGCCACACCATCGCCATCACTATCTTTTAGTAGGTCATTCATTTCTGAACGTAACCTTGCGTTTTCTGCTTTTTGTGCATCCAAATCCGACCTTAAGGCATTGGCTGTATTTTTAGCCGCTAAGGCTTCTTCGTAAGTGGCTGCAGTAGGGCTAAAGAAAGCAAGTTGTTTTCCTTTGCCCAATGCAAACTCTAAGCCTGCATAACCATAATTATACTTATCGTTACTTCCCCTAGCATAACCATCAAAAGTATCTCCATCAACAAAGTTAATGGTCCAACCTAAATCGAAGTTAACACCTTCAGACAAACGAAACTTTGCCCCAACGCCTACTGGAATAATCATCTTATTTACAGCAGGACCTGTTGTTTCTGTTGACGAGCCAGTGGGAGTAGTGGTTGTTTTGTAGTTAACAAAACCACCTCCAGCAAGTGCATAAAGTTGCGCATTATTTTGCTGACTGAACATACTCCAGTTTACCATGTTCAATTGTGCACTTAAACTTGCTGAATACCTCAGGTCAGTATTATAGGAGCCGATTGTACTACTATTTATGGTACCATCATTATATGGCTTCGAATTGTCGCCTTTTACCTTGCCCCTAACTCCATCTAAACGCAGTGAAAATCCAGGAGAAATTTGTTTCTTGATATAAAGGCCATAACCCAAGCTTGCTTTCCAATGTGAAAAGTCATTTTGGCCGCCAAGGGGCGATATACCAGTTAACACTCCTCCGTTAAGACCTATTGACCAAGTGCTAAGTGATGGTTTTACCCCCATATTGGTTTCTTGGGCATGAACGTTACTACACATTATTAATCCAGCTAATGCTACCGGAAAGAATTGTAAGAATTTTAGTTTCATAATATTGATTTTATAAGTTTGTTAATTACCAACAATTTGTCAATACCTGTACCAAAAACAAACCTTAAATCTATAAAATATAATTAAAACCGCATTAGATGGCAATTCCGCATAATAAATATAAAATAGTTCCGTTGCAATAAGTGTTCATTTTGCTGTACACTATTTGTTGTACAACAGCTCAAATATGTATGGGTAAATGAACTACGCCCTTGTTCCATTATTATAAACTACCCGCAAATTTCCAACTTGTAGCATGATCTTCTTTTAACTCCTGATTTGTTAAAATTGCCCTCACCATTTCTACCGGCATGGTATTCTCTTTTAATATTCTTTCATGGAACTCGACATTTGACATTTTCCCAGTCTCTACCAATTCTTTATGAAGTGCACTAAACTGTAATCCTCCAAGCATATAGCCTATCTGATAAAGAGGTCCATAATTCCCCGTAAAAGATCTTCTTACCTCTGCCGCAGCATTAGAGCGTTCAAAGCCTACTCGCTCTACCAAAAAATCAATACACTGCTTGGGTGTCCATTTTCCTAAATGATAATTCATTGAAAAAATGATACGGGCACAACGATGCATACGCCAAAAAAGCATCCCGATCTTATCTTCAGGAGTTTTGGCAAATTGATGATCCCATAACAACATTTCCCAATATAAAGACCAACCTTCTGTCCAAAATGGTGTTGAAAAAACCTTACGATAGGGTTTATATCTATTTTGCATAAAATACTGAAGGTTATGTCCAGGAATTAATTCGTGAAAAACCACTGCCCTCGAAAAATGTTTATTATTGCCTCGCATCGTCATTAGCTTAACTTCTTCACTCATATCTTCGGTAGGATAGGCAATTAACACCGACTCTCCGCCAAGAAAAAATGGCGCATACAGTTGTTGCTGTGGACTTAGCATATGCATACTCCAGCCTTCCTTTGCCAGCTCGGGCACTTCTATTAGTTTATTTTGCTGTATAAAGTCTATTGCTTCCTGAGCTAAACCATAAACAAGTTCTGGCTGTTTACCTAAGGCCGGATAATCATTCTTCACTTTCTCCAGTGCCTTTTTCCAATCTTTACCAAAGCCCATTTGCTTAGAAGCTTTTAACATTTCTTTATCGCACCAGGCAAATTCTTTTAGTGCTATAGCTTCCAATTGTGCAGGAGTATAAGCCAACATCTCCTCTTTTAATAAGGTTTCAAATGCTTCCTTTCCTATAGGATTTCCAATAATCCCACTACCATCATCATCATGCTGATATTTAATGGACAGGCCTTTAACAGTTTCAGCATAATTCTTCAAAGCTTCCACCACATGATGATAATCAGTTTTAGTCGCCTTGGTAAACTGTGGATCATAACCATCATAAAACTTATAGGAATCGACAAATACCCTTTGATATTGGCTCAATGTCCCACCTATCCATTTTAATTGTGTTGGTGTTAAGGTCAACTCCCCTTTTTTAACTGTTTTTTCGATCTTTTCAATATCTTTTGCCAACTGATCGAACATCGCTGCAGTTTTTAGGCCATCCTGCTGCGCTCCTACTCTACGCTTTTGTTCAAAATTGGAAATAGCCAATGCAAATGGAATGCTAAATTTGGTTAAAATAAAAGTTTCCAAAGCTTCTTTATTTTCCCTTAAGTCGGCATTGATATCTCTTTTTAAGAGCAGGTAATCTACCCGTTCATTTACTGTAAGCTGATCAAATGCTATCTTTTTTATCTTGGTCAACCAGTCCTCATAAAAACGATCCATCCGGTCTAGGTATTCTGGTGATTGTTTAAGTGGGTATTTTCTTTTCAGCATTTGCTCATCAGCCTGGTATTGGTTAATATAGGGCATTATCGAGCTTGCTTCATTGACTTGAGCAAATAAGGGATGTGCCACAAAGAGCAGCAATGATATAACAGGGAATAACTTACGCATGTATAGAATTGTTCATTTGTTCATCACAAAATACTCATTTCTTCACACATAATAAAAGCAAATAAAAAAGCGAGGCTTTCCTAAACATGCTTATTAGGGAAAACCTCGCTCAACTTATTGTTTTTTAACTTGCTTTAGCCTTACCAACCACCAGCAGCATCATCTCCTCTTGGATCTGCACCAGTTTGATAACTGCCCCATTTGGTCCTTAAAATGGCATCTACCCTACCAATCGATCCCCTTTTGAAAATGGTGTATCCTTTGGCTTCCAATTTCTGTTGTGTAGCGCTATCCAGCGCTCCTTCTTCTACATCAACCCTATCTGGCAACCACTGGTGATGAAACTTTTTGGCATCCACAGCGGCCTGCATAGATTTACCAAAATCTATTACATTTAATATGGTTTGAAAAACAGAAGTAATAATGGTTGAACCACCTGGTGTACCCACTACCATAAATAACTGACCATCTTTTTCCAAGATAGTTGGTGTCATAGAGCTCAACATTCTTTTATTTGGAGCTACGGCATTCGCTTCACCTCCAACCAAGCCAAAAAGATTGGGTGTACCAGGCTTTACAGAGAAATCGTCCATTTCATTATTCAACAAAAACCCTGCGCCTTTTACCACCACCAACGAACCATATGCAGCATTAATCGTTGTGGTCAATGATACGGCATTTCCCTCTCTATCTACAATGGAAAAGTGTGTCGTCTGCTCGCTTTCCTTTGCTCCAACATTACCTGCTGCTATAGCCGAACTTGGCGTTGCCTTATCCCAGGTAAAGTTTGACATTCGATTTTTATTATAACTGTTTTCCAGTAACTGTTTTTGCGGTACAGCCCAAAAATCAGGATCGCCTAAATGTTTCGCCCTATCTGCATACACCCTTCGCTCAGCTTCCACCATCAATTGAATGGTCGAATCGGCATTCAGTCCCCATCTGCTTAATGGATAAGGTTCTACTGCCTGTAAAAGTTGTAGTAGCGCTATACCTCCGCTTGATGTTGGTGGCATGGTAATGACTTTGTAACCTCTATAATTACCTACAATAGGCGTTCTCCAAACTGCTTTATAGTTTTTCAGGTCGGCTTTACTGATGATTCCTCCCCCACGTTTCATTTCAGCAACAATAGAATCTGCCACCGCTCCTTCATAAAATCCGGCATTTCCTTTTTCTTTGATCAGTTTCAACGTATTTGCCAGTTCCTTTTGGATAAGCAAATCGCCAGTGGCCCAATCACCTCGATCTTTAATCAATGCAGTACCTAGTGGGTTAAACTGTTGAAATTTTGACTTCATCCTATTCAACTCTCCTGCCTGCTTAGCCGTTATCTTAAATCCATTTGCCGCTAATTTATAAGCGGGCTCAACCAGGTCTGCCCATTTAAGCTTACCGTATTTCTTATGCGCCTCCACCATTCCAGATACCGATCCCGGTACACCAGAAGCTAAATGTCCATATAAACTTTTATTGGTAATTGCATTTCCCTGCTCATCCAAAAACATGTCTTTGGTAGCCAGGCCGGGGCCTTTCTCCCTAAAGTCCAATGAATTGATCTCTCCTTTAGCGGAACGATAGACCAGAAAACCTCCACCACCTATATTTCCTGCATTTGGATATACCACCGCCAATGCAAATTGTACTGCAACAGCTGCATCTACTGCATTACCTCCCTTTTTAAGAATTTCTACTCCCACTGCTGTTGCTTCTGGATGGGCAGATACAACAGCTCCATTTTTATATTCTCCACTATTATTTTGACCTAATTGGCCACTTACACAACTGTAATTTAAAATAAAAGCAAATACAATTAGGGTTTTGGGTTTAAACACCTTACTAAATCTAGGGATGATAATTTTCTGCATCTTTATATATTTTTTCTATAATGTCTTTATTTTTTTCTAAAATAACTTTTCTCTTCAAACTCAATTTTGGCGTAAGTTCCCCTCCATTAATACTCCATTCCAAAGGCTTTTGGCGACACCCTCAAAATAGGCGGCGTTTGATAC
>NZ_JAELTN010000033.1 GCF_016428855.1 Pedobacter sp. ASV28 | reverse complement strand
ATCACCGAACCTGGCGCATCACTTGGCCCGCCGTTGGTCACCACAAAGGTGTAGGTATTGGTGGTACCAGGCGTATAGGTAGTCTTGCCATCGGTATTGGTCACGATGAGGTCGGCAATCCTGTTAGAGATATCCGTATCCGTTGCCGTGTTGTTTGCAGGAGTTGGATCGGTAATGCCCGTGGCAGTCGCCGCAGAACCCGTGTTCACAAAGTCGCCCGTGAACGATGATGGCACGTTCACCACATAGGTATAGGTGATAGAACCACCGCTAGGGATATTTGCGGTTTCAGCAATGCTTCCACTGCCTAATACCGTACCGGTTGCGCCGCCTGCATATAACGCAGTCCAGCTGCCCGTTACGCCAGTAGGTAAGGTATTAGTGATCACCGAACCTGGCGCATCACTTGGCCCGCCGTTGGTCACCACAAAGGTGTAGGTATTGGTGGTACCAGGCGTATAGGTAGTCTTGCCATCGGTATTGGTCACGATGAGGTCGGCAATCCTGTTAGGGGTATCCGTATCGGTTGCCGTATTGTTGGCAGGGGTTGGATCGGTGATGCCCGTAGCGGTTGCTGCAGATCCCATACTTGTAAAGTTACCCGTAAAGTTAGAAGGTACATCAATTACATAGGTGTAGGTTACCGAAGCGCCACTTGGCAAATCTATGGTTTGATTAATATCGCCGCTGCCATTTGCTGGACCTGTAGCACCCGTATAAACAGCTGTCCATGTTCCTCCGGTAATACCAGTAGGTAGGGTATTGGTGATGACCGAACCTGGCGCATTACTTGGCCCGTTGTTGGTCACTGTAAAGGTGTAGGTGTTGGAAGTACCAGGCGTATAAGTGGTCTTGCCATCAGTATACGTCACGGCTAAATCTGCAATACTATTTTGGGTGTCGGTATCTGTTGCCGTATTGTTGGCGATATTTGAATCGGTAATACCCGTAGCTGGTGTAGCTGTACCAGAATTTAAAAAATTACCTGTAAAGCCTGCAGGTACATTTACCACGAAAGTATAGATGATAGAACCACCACTAGGAATATTTGCGGTTTCAGCAATGCTTCCACTGCCTAATGCCGTACCTGTTGCACCACCTGCATAGGCAGCAGTCCAGCTGCCCGTTACGCCAGTAGGTAAGGTATTGGTAATACTTGAGCCTGGCGCATCACTTGGGCCATTGTTGGTTACTGTAAAGGTGTAGGTGTTGGTGGCACCAGGGGTATAGGTAGTCTTACCATCGGTATTGGTGACCGCAAGATCTGCAATACTTGCCTGTGTATCCGTATCGGTTGCCGTGTTGTTGGCAGGGGTTGGATCGGTAATACCTGTAGCGGTTGCCGCAGAACCCGTGTTCACAAAGTCGCCCGTGAAAGATGACGGTACGTTCACCACATAGGTATAGGTTACCGAACCACCGCTTGGGATATCAACTGTTTGGCTGATACTGCCTGCTCCATTAGCTGCACCTGCTGCGCCACCTGCGTAGACAGCAGTCCAAGTACCCGTAACGCCAGCAGGCAAATTATTGGTAATGGTTGAACCTGGTGCATCACTTGGCCCACCGTTGGTCACCACAAAGGTGTAGGTGTTCGTGGTGCCTGGGGTATAAGTGGTCTTGCCATCGGTATTGGTCACCAATAGATCAGCAATGCTATTTTGAGCATCCGCATCGGTTGCCGTGTTGTTGGCAGGGGTTGGATCGGTGATGCCCGTAGCGGTTGCCGCAGAACCCGTGTTCACAAAGTTGCCCGTGAACGATGATGGCACGCTTACCACATAAGTATAGGTTACCGAACCGCCGCTTGGAATATCAACTGTTTGGCTGATGCTACCTGTTCCATTAGCTGCACCTGCTGCACCACCTGCGTAGACTGCAGTCCAAGTACCCGTAACGCCAGTAGGTAAGGTATTAGTGATCACTGAACCTGGCGCATCGCTCGGTCCACTATTGGTCACTGTAAAAGTGTAGGTATTGGTGGTACCCGGGGTATAGGTAGTCTTACCGTCGGTATTGGTCACCGCTAGGTCGGCTATTGGTACTGGAGTTACATCTACAAACTTACTGTTGTTACTGGCGTCCGAATCACCAAGATGATTGGTTGAAGCCGTGTTTCTATACTCAGAAGCTAATTTGTTGCCCAAAACCTTAGCCACCACTTGCAATGATACAGACGTAGAATTAGTTAGGTTTCCTACCGACCAGTCTCCCGTAGTCGTATTATACGATCCAGTTGCCGTGGTATGGGAAACATATTGATAGCCTGCTAGAAGTAGGTCGTTTACAATCACATTTGCAGCGGGGCCACCGTTATTTCTCACGGTAATGGTGAAGGTCACATTTGACCCCACATTAGGGGTAGCATTACTTACGGTTTTGCTTACCACTTCAATGTCAGGGGCAGTAAGCGTAATTGGCGTTGGTGTAGAATCATCAAAAGGTGTTCCATTGGCATTGCCATCTGGATCGGTCGTATTATTTGATAAATCTGAAACTGCGGTTCCGTCTGCTGTGGTAGCTGTTGCTCTTGCGGTATTGTTTATCAAGCCAAAACTACCATTGGGCACTATATTTAGTGGAATGGTAATTGTTCCGGTTTGCCCTACTGCTAGGGTACTTGAAGCCGCCACCAAAAGATTGGTATTGCTGGTACCGTTAAAAGAAGTATTTAAGGCCAATCCTGTTCCACCGGTAATCGTGATACCTGATGCCCTTATGGAAAAGGTCATGGGCGAAGGGAAGGTTGTGGACAATATATCCGTTACCTGAACAGCTTGTAAAGGCAACTGTCCAAAGTTTTTTACGGTAATTACATAATTCACATTGTAACTGCCATCCGTCTGGAAAGATGGGATAGAAGCAGTTTTTCCAATACCGATCATCGGGAAATTGATGGCTGTTGGACTATCGTCTGTTTTGTTTACCGTAAGGCCACTATTAGAATAATCGCTTACAGTTTTTCCAAGTGCAGTACCTTTTGCGGTTGCAGAGTTATTCCCTTTATAGGTGTTCTGTGATAATGCTTGAGAGAAAGCTAAAAATGGGAATATCAATGTAATGACCGCTCCTTTAGCAAACTGTGAAATTTGGGTCTTATTAAAGTTAATCATTGCTGCTAAGGTTAGATGAGTTTAACATTGAGTACAAGCGTAATAGTCTGTTGACTTCCTGCGGCCAAAGTTGAAGCGGCAGCATTTAGCAAGTTTTTATTGCTGTTTCCATTGAAAGCGCTGTTTACCGTTAACGTTCCAGACCCACTTGTAATACTTGTAACGGTATAGGTTTTAGGGCTAGGAAAAGTCAATGTTAGATCATCCTCGACTTGGACATTTGAAAGCGCTTGGTCACCGTTATTAAGGACGTTAAAGGTTAACGTTATGTTATAACTGCCGTCAGACTGCAATACTGGTGTACTTGTTGCTTTCGAAATGGCGATGTCACAAGATTTTACGGTAATGGTCATATCGGAAGTGCTATTGGTACAAGTACCATTGCTGCTGGTCCAACGTAAAGTATAGTTACCTGCCACAAATCCATTTACTGCCGAAGTTGGCGAATTAGGGTTTGCAAAAACCGGATCAACCGCTCCAATAGGTTTGCTCACTACCGACCAAGTTCCGATACCTGAAGTAATGGTATTAGCGGCCAAAGTTACTGGATCAGAAAGACAAATCACCTGATTTACTCCCGCTATTGCAGTGGTAGGTTGGTTAGCCACCGTGATGGTTAAATCTGCAGATGATTGACAATCTGCAGAGGTTTGATTTGAAGTAGGTACAATGGTCCAACGAAGTACATAAGTTCCCTGCGCCAGCCCCGTAATCGTGGCAACAGGCGAATGGATATCATTAAAGTTCGCTGCGGTAAGGGTAGTTGGCCCACTTACAAAGGTCCAAGTTCCTGTTTCCATACCAGAAGGAGTATTACCTGTTAAGGTTGTACTTATGGTAGGTGTTCCGGGAAAACCTGTGTTACATACCTGTTGATTAGTACCTACGCTGGCTACCGTAGTAGGTACACTGGTTACCTTTACCGTAACATCATCTGTTTTAGAAGTACAAGTAGGTGAGCCATTTGAAATGGTCCAACGGAAAACATAAGTGCCAGTAATGGTATTGTTAACTACTGTTGTTGGCGAATTGATGGCACTAAAGGTGGCATTTGAACCTACAGGTTCGGAAACAATGCTCCAAGTACCCACCCCTGCACCTGCCGCTGGGGTATTTCCTGTAAGTATTACGTTACTGGTACAGGCCGCATTTTGGTCTGGTCCAGCATTGGCCGTAGTGGGCTCAGTATAAATATTGATTTTTACAATATCTCTGTTAGAATTGGCACCAGTACAACTACCACTGGTTACAATCCATTCTAGCATGTAAGTTCCGGCTCTCAAGTTACCGAAGGTAGCAGTAGCACTATTTGCAGGCGAAAATGTTGGCGTTGGACTGCCAGTAGGTTTTTCAATCACATTCCATGAGCCAGTACCCGAAACTGGAGCAACGGCAGCCAAGGTAACCGAAGTAATTGGGGCAGCAGTTAAGCTACAGTAATTTTGGTCTAGTCCAGCATCAGCAGCAGATGGCAGTGCTGAAATGTTTACCATCATATCATCACTGCTTTGAGGGCAAGAGCCTGTTGCCGCAATGGTATAGGTAAACTGGTAACTTGATCCAGGAGTTAGATTACTTGCGATAGCCGTGTTGGCAGAAATAGTAGTAATGGTAGCAGTATTAGGTCCTCCTGTCTGCGTCCATGTACCAGTACTTTGATTGGTTCCCGTTAAAGTTGTCGAAGTTAAGGCACAAAGATTTTGGTCTGCACCTGCATTGGCATTACTGGTTACCCTAACGACCACATCATCTGTAGAAGGGGTACAATAAATTCCTCCACGCACTGTCCATCTAAAAGTATATTGGCCAAATATCAAACCTGATACGGTTGCATTTGCACTGTTGATGCTTGAAAAAGTAGGGATATTTGGACCACTTACAACGGACCAGTAACCCGTTCCCAACGTTACTGGAGTTGCATTCAAGGCTGTGGCGGTTAAATTACAGACCTCAAAATCTACTCCAGCAGCAGCCGTTGATGGAGGTTGGGAAACATTGATGGTCACTTCCGCAGTACTGGATGTGCAGGTTCCATTACTGATGGTCCATCTGAAAATATAACGTCCCTCGTTTAAACCTGTTACAGTGGTATTGCGCAACGATGCATTGGTAATTACAGCACCCCCAGGACCGGCAATCTGTGTCCATGTACCCGTTCCAGTACTTGGCTGATTGCCATTCAAGGTCACTGTCGTACCACAGATGTTTTGGTCACTTCCAGCATTAGCAGTAGTTGCAGGAGCCGATATGGTAATTTTGATACGGCTAGCTGTTGGTGTACATCCATTACGAGATAGCTGCCATTGAAATTCATAGTTTCCATCTATCAAACCAGTTAAGGTGGTATTATATAATGACGTATTAGTTATGTTTGGTGTATTAGGACCACTAATTAACGACCAAGTACCTACTTCGCCATTGGTAGGCTGGTTACCAGCCATAGTCAATGTACCGGTTCCGCTAGGTAGACAAATAGTGCCTGTCGAGATGGCCGCTGTTGCTTGTTTGGCACCAGCCGTACCTGAAGTTTCAATGACCACATCGCTCGAAGAACTACCGCAAGCATTGTTAATAGACCACTTGAATGTATATGAAGTACTAGCCAGCAAGCCACTTACAATTGCTTTTGGCGAATTGGCATTGGGAGAGAAGATCACTTCAGGTGCTGCAGCATTTCCCACTGTTCTTACCACAGTCCATGTACCCACTTCGTTTATTATTGGCTCGTTACCATCCAACAACACAGGTGTGCTGTTACACACCGTTTGTGGAAGGCCTGCTGCAGAAGTAGTTGGCACTGGTGCTGCCACCACTACCTCAACATCTGCTTGAGTATTTGTACAAGCACCTTCTCCACCGGAAACAATCCAACGGAATGAGTAGGTGCCATTAACCATACCGGTTACAGCAGTAGTATTTGATAAAGGATTAACTATATTGGCTGTATTTGGGCCGCTTACTTGACTCCATTTACCAATACCTGAGGTTGGCAAGTTACCTGCCAAATTGGTATTGAATACATTACAGGCCAACACTTGTTTGGTACCTCCATTAGAAGGTGTAGGTGAGGCAGAAACAACCACTGTAATTTCGGCATAAGCATCAGTACATCCACCCAATCCGTTATCTGTATTTCTACGGTAGCGCAGTACGTAGGTTCCTATTTTATCGAAACCTGTTAGGGTGGTACCTGAAGCTGGGGCTGTTGTCCAATTGTTTAATCCACCCATAGTTGTTTCACGTGTCGATCCTGCAGGAGCACTAATCAATGCATATTGAGTTGCAGTTCCATTTGAGATGGTGTAACTGACTGCTAAAGAGGTAGCATTACATGCCAAGAAGTAAGGGTTTGTATTTGGCGTAGTGATTGTTATGGCAGGAGCTCCACGGAATTGCACATTATAGGTTCCATTATTGGTACAATTAGTAACCGAGTTGGAAATGGTGTATCTGAATACATAGTTAGCACCAGGAGCTCCACTCAACCCACTTACGGTCGTACTGTTGGAATTTGTGGTACTAAAAGTTTGGGTACCAGGTCCACTTACTTTTTCCCAAAGTACAACCTCATTGGCATATAATGCCTTAGGCCCAGTGAGTACTACCGATGTACGCCCATCACAAAAAGTTTGGGTAGAATTTCCTGGGGCGGTTAAACTTTGCGACGCAGCCGCTACAATGACAGCTACATCATCAGATCCGCTGTAGCAGGGACCTGTTACCGTATAACGAAATATATAGGTGCCTTCCTCTAAATTAGAAACAGTAGGGTTGTATACAGCAGCGTTGCTAATGGTTGGGTTTGATGGCCCGCTTACAAAGGTCCATTGTCCTGACTGCCCATAATTGGTATTTGCGCCGGCAAATGACCCATTAAGCTGAGCACTTGTTGTAACATTATAACAACTCCTAGAAATATCCACACCCGCATTTACTGCTTGGGTACCTAAGTTTGTAATCACTACATCATCATAAGAACTACAGGTATTTCCACCAGTAGTTTTGGAAACTGTCCATCGATAAGTGGCTGATTGTGCACTGGCATTGGAAGTAAAAGTGATCGTAGCGTTAGGGTTATTGATCGTGGCTGCATTGGGGTCTGGTCCCGTTCCCGAGATCTTTGTCCAAATACCAGTTTCGCCTGACCCTAAAGGAGATCCCTGCAACACGTAGGTTCCAGGGCAGGCATAATTATCTGGCCCTGCATTAACAGTACCCAAACTGGAAACCACATACGTTACATCCTGGTATACCAATGAACCATCGGTACACTTGGCTGTCAAACGGAATACATAATTTACATCGGCGGTAAATCCCGATACTGTAGCGGTAACCGCTGTGCCAGAAATCGTACTCGGGCTGATGGTGACAGAAGGACCCGACACCTGCGACCAAACCGCCGTCCCGCCCGAGGCGAAAAGGCCGCTAGCCTGACCATTAAGTACAAAGGGACTGCCTGGACAAACCGTAGTGGCAATTCCCGCATTGACCGTACAGTTTTGGCCTTGGGCATTGATGTAAAAGCCAAGGCATAACGGTAACAATAAAACGTAACGTAATAGTTTACTCATATGTGATTGATCTGAAAAGTGAGCGATGTGGGTAAAAGATTCTTTCGCCAGCTGAACACTGGACTAGTGGGGTTGAGAGTCATAAATGAGGGTTTGAGGGCGATAAGTTAAATGATTTATATATATAATCCTTTACTGTTTTTTAGCGTATATCAAACTATATACCAGAAACTTAAGCTTCGATAAACCCTGGCATCACATTTACCAACAACCTTTCCAATTTGATCAATACATGCGAAAAAACCTTCAAAAAAAAACAGACTTCGCTATCCAATTGAAAGCAGCCCAATAAGCCTACTTTCATTCCACAGTTCGTTTTTTTTCCCAAAAATCCCCAAAACACCACACCCCAACAATTCACCTGTCAACTTGCACAGATTAAGACGGGACAGTCAAATTTGCACAGGCAATCCCTTTAAAAAAAGCGTTTATTTAAAATCTAATTTCCAACTATCCTTTTGCAGCACTATCTTCATAGGTTGGTCCATAAAGCCCAGGAGGCTTATGACCCGTTGCCCTTAAATAAACGACCATTTCGCCTCGATGATGGTAAATATGGCTAAATAAGAAACTACGGATAACAATGGCCTTGGGCATTGGCCCCAACACGGTTCGCGCCCCCACTTTCATGGTCCACTCTTTTTGCAAGCCTTCTTCAGTGGCCGATTTCATTGCAGTTCTCGCCTGCGCTACATTCTTTTCAAAAAGCTCAAGCGTTGCTTTGATATCCCTTGGCGACCCACGCTCTAAACGATCTGTTGCCATATCATAAACATCTTGCGTAAAAACCCCCACATACCAATAATAAATCGTAGCGATGTGTTGCGCAAGTTCACCCATGGTCCACGAAACGGATGAAGGCTTATAATTTAAATCTTTCTCTGGAACAGCTTGCAAAAGCTTTCTTGTGCCTTCCACTTCCCGGTCAAATTCCGACATTAAGGATTGTAGTTCCATGATCATATCTTTAATTAGGTCCGTTTACTTTTCTATTGTCAATGATATAGGATTCAATGTTTGCGATCTTATCATCTCTGAAATGATAAACATCACAGAAGTAACCTTTATATGCTCCCCCATCGTTTAGCTTACCCGTACTGGTGCCCTGCACCGAAGCAACATTACCTTCTATTACTATGGTTCCGAATTCAAAGCCCATATGTGCTGGCATTCCACTACTATCCATATTAAATAGTTCTTTTTTACCATTGATGGTGGTGTGTCCAGACGAGGAGCTGAACATTTCCCAAACTACATCTTCTGCCAGATAGTCCATGAAGCGCTCCATATTTCCTTCTACGAAGAGCTGGTTGATCTTTTCGACCAATTGTCTTGTATCTTCCATAACTGATAAACAGCTCATTAGCAATAATTGTTCTGCGCCGTAAAATTGATAATATGTTATCAATATGATGCTTAATGTGGGAGCTCTTACTCTTCCTTTAACATCAATGCTTCATTCAAACCCTTAAAATATATTAAGGCCTTTTCCCCTAGCGAGTATTTAAGGCAAAGGGGCGCTACCGAAAATTCGCACGAACTTTCCACACAGCAAGCCCGTAAGCAATTTCCGGATATTTTATTTATTTTTGTCCAAATTAATAACATGAACAGAAAGAGCTGTCTTCCTCCCCCTAGATACTAATATTTAACCTACAAGGTATGCCCGATTTTTGCCAATTAAATGCCTGGCACTCTTCAATAGGGCTACATATTTTTAGTTTATTTATTAATCTTTATTTCCTGTGTGGGCACAGGAAGATCATTCTTTTATGAAAAAAACATATTTGGTATTACACCTTGCGGTAATACTCGCCGGTTTCACTGGTATATTCGGTAAACTCATTTCCCTTAACGAAGGGCTCCTGGTTTGGTACAGGGTATTCTTCTCTTCGGTGATGCTGTTTTTAGTCCTGAAACTTTTTAAGGTAAGGGACTGCGACACGTCAAAAGAAAAATTTGACATTGCTAAAATTGGGCTCTTTATCACCATTCATTGGGTATTCTTCTACGCCAGTATAAAATATTCGAACATTTCAGTTGGTGTGGTGTGCTATTGCCTGACCAGTTTTTTTACCGCAGTATTCAGTCCGCTGATTAACCGCCAGCGGTTCAATATCACTGAGCTGTTGTTGAGCTTACTTACGCTTGTTGGCATTGCATTAATCTTCCATTTCGACTCTTCCTATCAGATGGGAATAATACTTGGCGTCATTTCCTCGGCCTTCGCTGCCCTCTACACCATTTACAACGAGCGGCTGGTAAGAAAATACGATAGCAGGATCATCAATTACTACCAGATGATTGGAGGTACAGTGGCCTTGGGTGCCGCCCTCCCGGTCTATCTCCATTATTTCCCTGCGCAATCGCTTATTCCAGATTGGAAAGATACAGTATATCTGATCCTGCTGGCTTCATTTTGCACGGTTGGACTTTATGTGCTTTTTGCAGAATCATTAAAGCGTATATCCGCATTTACGGTAAACTTAAGTTTTAACCTTGAACCCGTATATGCCATCATTATTGCCTTTCTTTTCTTTAACGAAAGTAAAGAACTAAACCTCTCATTTTATATGGGTTTGCTTTTGGTAATGTCGTCCGTAGTTTTGCAGACCATATTTTCATTGAAGCGATCCAATAAGAATATCGATTTTTAGGTCTGCCTTAAGCCTCTATAAGATTTAAGAGCGCTTAAATGGGCCGTAAGAAGGGTGGTACTTTTGCGGCCCATTTCGAACAAACTTATTTTGCTCAGTGTATAATAGGATTTGTGAAAACGAGGGTCATTTTTTCGATAATGTGGCCAATAATTTTTCTAGGTTATCGATGCTCATTTTAAAGCCTTGTTCAAAGCCCATTTCAATCATTTTCTCTAAACGGGCAAGCGAGTCATTGACAATAGTAATGCTCACTTTTGTAAGGCCGTTGTGTTCACTGAAATCATAATTCCAATCAGAACCAGGCAGCTCTTTATTTTCATTTTCGTCGGCAAAAGTGTTGTACATTTTAAAATTGGTCTTCGGCGTAATGGAAGTATATTCCTGTACCGCCCAGCGTGCTAATCCTTCAGGACTCACCATCGCATAAAACCTTCTGCCGCCAACTTTAAAGTCCATGTATTTTGTTTTCGACGACCAGGGCTTCGGTGCCACCCATTGATCGAGTAATTCTTTTGTGGTAAAGGCCTCCCAAACCAAGGGAAGTTCAGCATTAAATTCTCTGGTAATCAATACCGTTTGATCGGGTTTATTAACCGTAAACTCAAATAATAAATTAGTTTCCATGATGTTTATTTTTTAGCTTGTGTTTTCATTTTTGTCAATAGTTCATCGAGCTGATTAAATTTAGTTTCCCAAATCTTTCTGTATTGATCTAACCATTTGTCTATCTCCTTCATTTTTTCAATTTCAAGTGAGTAGTAAATCTCCCTACCTTGATATTCTTGCTTCACCAATTCGCATTCCGTTAACACACGAAGGTGTTTTGATACCGCTTGTCTTGTAGTGTTAAAGTTTTCGGCAATGGCATTTGGGGTCATGGCCTGTAACGCAATTAATGCAATAATTGCTCGTCTTGTGGGATCTGCAATTGCTTGAAAGACATCTCGCCTCATTTTGCTTAAGATTATATTATGAAACTATTCGGTTGCAAATATATACGCAACTATTCGGTTTCGCAAATTTATTTCAAGATATTATTGAATGGACAGGTATGGTATAAAGAAAAAATTTATATACAATAACTTAATCTTTGATTAATATAGAGGCGCATTTAGGTTACTAACTTTAGGGTTTTCACACGAACGGTATGCCTTTGCAAGAATATAACGACCAGGAGCTTTTAGCGTACCTTTCATCTACACCAATCCCATTCACACAAATCAACTGGAATTTTATTCCTCCGAATTGAACAATGAAAAGTGGATAGCGCTATCCAAAGACAAAAATTGACCAGCAAAAGAAAAGTTATTGTTCACAGATCTTGCAAATCGTTTACAAGCCAACATCGGAGGTTTTGAAAGAATTTTCAAGGACGATATTTCTATAATTAAATTGGATGTGTATATCACAATCCCGAAAATTTGCAGTTATGATGGGCAAGCGTACAGCAAGCGCCGCCGAACAGTTCATCATAGACTTGAAACAGAGTTGGAAAGTAAAGACCTTTGGTAGTCAAACTGCTGGTACAATAGATATTGCAAATATTAGCACCATCCAATCGACAGATAAGAAACTGACATTGGTATATTCCACTTCTAGGTTCATAATTATAAGCAAGCTCGCCATTGATGATGTAGGCATACTACCCGACTACTATATCGATGATAAAATTAGCGAAGAAGCATGGTTGAAATTTATCCTAGATAGAATGCATTGAAAAAACAGGGTCTAATCAATAACATTACCCATATGCATAAGTCGGAAAAAGAAGGCCAACTTAAGTCTCCTCATTCCGCTCACTGCCCTGGCAGTGGCAGGTCGGTACGTTTCAATACCGATCCCGGCTCCTCGCTATATCTTTTATCAAACAATGTGATCGAAACCACTCTGCCAGCACTGTCTCTTTCTGCCTTTGCCAGCGTTACCGTACCTTCAAAAAAGAATCTGTCTTTACCATAGGGCACCATCTTCAGCTTCGGCCCGCCATCGGCCCGCTGATAAGAAAGGCCATCAGCTGATGCACTGATCAACTTCTGCGCATCACCCGCCTCGGCATAAACGCCCTGGTATTCCAGTAATTGTGCAACACTCAAGCTGACCGCCTTTATGGTATCTGGCCTACCCAGTGCTGCGGCAGCAAGTGCTGTGGTCACCACTTCCGGCGACAGTCCTCTCTGGTTGGTAAAGACCACTACAAGCAGTTCTTCTTTGGGAAAGTACATGGCATCGGCCAGATGACCGCCACTAATCCCCCCATGCTCCACAAAACCACTCCCCTGTATCCTACCGCCAGTATTCCATCCATAGCCGTTACGGATACGCTCGCCAGTGGTAAGTACATGCGAAGTCCAGGCCAACGTTAGGGTCTCTTTTTTCAGCACCTTTCCCGCTGCAAGCCCCGAATACCATTTGAGTATATCGCTGGTACCCGAAAGCAGCGCTCCTGCACCGGAAGGGGGAATATTGCCCCTGAAATTCATGAACTCTCGCTTTTTCACATAGGCCGGCACCAAGCCGGGATAAATCCGGTTACCACTATTGTAATAGGTCTGTTCCATTCCAAGCGGCAAGATGATCCGTTGCTGCAAATAGTCCTGATAGGTGATCCCGGATACCTTTTCTATTACATGACCCAAAAGCGCAAACCCGGTATTACAGTAAACCCGTTTTGTACCTGCGGGAAACATCAGCGGCTTGGATGCCGCCAGTACCGAAATATCCTTTAAGGAGGTAGCCTGATCGATCGGCAGTTCGGGAATTCCGGAGGTATGGGTCAACAGGTGTTCCAAACTGATCCCTGACCAGGCTTCAGGCAGCCCGGCAATATATCTGCTTACCGGATTTTTCAGCTCCAGTTTGCCCTGTTCCATCAGCTGCAGGATACATACCGCTGTAAACTGCTTGGTCATTGAACCGATCAGGAAGATCATCTCCGGCTTCATCGCCACACCCAGTTCCAAACTCGCCATCCCAAATCCACGCTGATAGATCACCTTGCCGGCCTTGGCAATCAGTACCGTTCCACCCGGCTCATTTGGTTTAAAGTTCCGATCTATAATTTCATTGTATTTTTCAGTCTGCGCAATGGCCGAACCAAGGCAGAAGAGCAGCAATAAAAGGCTGAATAGTTTTTTCATCTGTTTACCTATTTTTTATTTATGATCAATGTTTGAATGAAAGTCACAGCCACTCGGGTTTCGTTGCAATTCTGCCCAAAAAAAATATTTTTCAAAAACTGCAACGTTTTTGGCCAATTGGTTACCTTAATACAAACAAACCCAAAATCAACCCGACCATTGGAACAGACCACAGACAAGGAGGTGATCGAACAATGTAAAAAAGGCGACACAGACAGCTTTAGGAAAATCTATGGGCGTTACGCAAAGGCAATGTACCATACCTGTCTGCGTATAGCAGGTAACGAAACCGATGCAGAAGACTTGTTACAGGAGGGCTTTGTAGAGGCGTTTACCTCGCTTGAAAGACTAAAAGATAGCAACGCATTTGCCGGCTGGCTGAAAAGGATCATGATCAACCGCTCGGTCAACTACGTTAAGCGACAACGAAAATCCTGGCAGGAAATCGACAGCAGTACGACGCAGTACCATGAAGACGAGCCTTTCGACGAGGAGGGATTTTCCAAACAGATCCAGGCCATCCATATCCAGCTTGCCAGGCTCCCCGACCCCCAACGGATCACCATCAGTCTGCATGTGTACGAGGCAATGGGCTTTGAGGAGATCGCCAGCGTGCTCCGTGTACCATCGGCAACGGTGAGAAGCCATTACGCAAGGGGAAGGAAACGAATATTGAACAATATCAAAAGCTAATACCATGGAAGATAGATTCAAAAAACAGCTATTGGCACACAGGGAACTCCTGGAAAAACAAAGCCCATCGCAGGGGGCATGGGAGAAGATAAATGCCAGGCTTAAACCAAAGCCTAAAACTGCTCTACTGACTAGCTACCGCCTGCCTATAGGCATTGCCGCTGTGCTGGCCATTGCCTTCTGCACATGGTTGCTTACAACAGACCAGCACAAACATACACCTGTAATTCGGCTCGCTGGCAGGCCAGCAGTGCCGCCCTTAGCTCCACAGGTAACAGCAGACAAGGTGCAGGAAGATTTTGCCACCCAACTGAAGCTGAGAAAATACATCGGCAAACTAAGCGTAAAACTACTGGCCAAACGAAAACAGCTTGCCAGCTTAGCAGCAAATCATCCCGCCATTGAAAAAGCAGTACAGCAATCAACCAAGGACCTTTCACGCTCTTATAAAGAACTGGAGCAGACACTTGGCCAGCAGGTTAACCCCGAACAGGTTCTACAAATCATGAGCACTAACCTAAAACTCCAGGAAAAACTGCTCAGCAACCAACTTGCCCTATTTCAAACCCTTAAAGAACAAGAAAATGAAAGCCGTTAGCCTCCTGCTGTTATTGACCATCCTTACCTTTAAAAGCCATGCAGCAGAAACAGATACCCTCAGAAAAGAAATCAATAAAAACTATAGCGGCCTTAAAAACGAGATCCTGCGAGTCGATAACCGCTTTGGAAATATTACCCTAGTTCAATGGGACCAGAAGATCATAAAGGTCACGGTTCAGCTGATCGCCAGTGGAAAGGATAAGGCTGCCGCAGAAAGATCAATGGAAACGATCAGGATAACAGATTCGCGTACAGAAAACACAATCTCGCTTCTGACTTCCCTGCAAGCTTCCCTAAAGGCAGGCCCATCAGGGCAAAAGCAGACAAATGTTTCCATCCATTACCTCATGTGGATACCGAAGGGACAATCACTAGCCTTAAAAAATCAGTTCGGCAATATCCTACTCGGCGATCTTAGCGGCCGTACCGAACTTGCCATACGTTACGGAAACCTAACTGCAGGCAGGTTCAGCGGACAGGTCAAGATTTCAGTTCAGCAGGGTAGCGCCAACGTCAAATCAATTAGCGGTGGTCAGTTTACTGCCCGAGGATTTGAAAGTGTGACGATCGGTTCATTATCTTCCGATGTAAGCTTGGACCTGCATGGCGGGGACAAAGTGAATATCAGCCTGTCGCCAGCTGTCAAATCTATAGGGATCAACGCCGGACATATTGGGACCATGAACATTGTGCAGGACAAATACATAGCGGCAGAATTAAGGATCAAGAGCATTTTTAGCCGCTTGAACACCACTGATCGAATAAAACTCGTATCCCCGGCAGCCAGCGATATTGCTGCCCCTCGAACAACTGCCGATAGCATAATGTCGCCCAGGAAAAAAGGCAGGATACCATCTGCTCCACAACCTCTAGAAGAACCGGTCCACCAGCCAGTAATTTCCAAACAGAAACAAGAGAAAACTCAACCTGCGGTCAAACCCGTGGAAAGGACCAAAAAATTGGATTTGCTCAGTCCCAAGTTTTATCAAACCACAATGGGCGCTGGAAACATACCCATATCCATTAGCATTTCTTATTCTACCCTCAACTTGACCATTCCATAAACCTTAACCAAATAATTAACCAGAAAAGCGTATTGAACCTTGCAACCTATTGATGAAACTTCACGTCTATCCCCACATATTTCATAAGTATTTTTAAATCAACCCAATACACCTATTATGAAAAAAATAATTTTTAGCTTGATGCTCTTTACGCAAACGCTTGACCTATCAGCACAAGCAAAGAAAGTTGATCTGTTTATAGATTCCTTTGTAAGGAAGAACAACTTCAACGGAACCATCCTGATTTCAAAGAATGGCAAGGTTAATTACAAGAAAAGCTTTGGGCTTGCCAATTTTCAGTTTAAAGTACCTAATAGGGTCAATACCAGGTACAAGATCGCCTCTATTACCAAAGCGTTTACCTCAGTACTGATCCTCCAGCTGTATGAACAAGGCCGTATAGACCTCAATAAAACAATAAGTACTTATTTACCCGATTACAAAGGTGAAGCAGCCAATAAGGTGAAAATCGTCCAACTGTTGACAGCAACCTCCGGTATTTACAACATGGACGCAGGAACAACAATGGAAAGCGTGTTGAAGAACGGGCTTCCGCAATACCAAAAGCCTTATACTGCTGATGAGATGCTTACTAAATTTTGCAGTGGTGCATTGATTAGGGAACCTGGAAAAGAATTCGATTACAATAATGCCGACTTTATCATCCTGGGTAAGATCATTGAAAAAATCAGCGGGAAAACTTTCCAGGAAAATTTAGCAGAAAAGTTCCTGAAGCCATTGGGAATGAAAAATTCGGGCATGCTGGTTCAACAGAACGTAATTGATGAACTGGCGGATACTTATTTTTACAGGGATGATATCAAGGCACTGGTAAACGATCTGCCGGTGTATATCGAAAACTGGTATGCCTCAGGTGCCATGTATTCCACTGTAGATGATCTCCTGAAATTCTCAGATGCCCTTTTCTCCAAAAAGTTATTGAAGCAAAGCACATTGGATCTGATGTTTACCTCAGGGCTTGGTGAATACGGCTATGGCTTATGGGTTTATAAGGATTACAAAATTAACGGCAAGCTGTACACAATAGTGAAAAGGCCCGGTTCTATCATGGGGGCACAGGCCATGCTGTTTCATATCCTGGAAGATGGTGCTACCATACTCATGCTGAGTAATACCGGCACTGCCAGTCTTGATGATTTCTCTGCAGATATGGCCAAGCAAATTGTTCATTAAGTTTTTCACCATACCATGAGCAAGACATCCGGTAAATTAGCAGGTCAATCTGCAAGAGAAAAAATACAACCAATGAAAGGATTAACTACAGACAGCAGCAGCCAGCTGGGCGATTAAAAACAAAAGCTTGTCCAAAAAAAGCGTCGTATTAAAATCGTTAGACAGCCTAATTACTTAGCCACTCAGTGCGATTAAAAATTCAGTCTGCACAAGAATGACATTTTTTTCTTCGTTGTATTTTCAGTAGGCCCAGAAACTCGAGCATAAGACCAAGGCCTGTTAAAAATCCTTTTAAAGAATCTGGCCATGTAAAATAGCGACTTAAGATTGGTGTTAATGAGACCATTAATAGGCCAACGGTAAGCAATGCAATGGCATTGGGCTGAATACGTTTCATATTATTTAAGTTGTTTTGAAATGTTTTCCAAGACGCGTAGAATCGCATCGAGTTTTTCGGAATCTTTTTTGAAGTAGCGGGGGCGTAACCAAAACCATACCACAAGCAAGCAAATACTGCTCAAAGAATAAAGGAGGATCGCAAAGCTGGGATATCGCAAAAAGGGCTCATATAGATAAACCAACAGACCGACCAGACACAATACCATTACCCTTGCTTGGGTCTTTTTGTAATAATAGATCTGATTTTGCCTGGTCTGCTCAATAAAGGAAACAAATTCCAGGTTACTGCCATCCTGAAGATCCATAAATCGCTTGAGCGACCTGATATTTGTATAAGCCAGGAGTAAGCTCGACAAAGCAATTAACGATCCGCCTATATAGGTGCTTGGCAGCTTAAAATCAATAATCACTAAAACCCCCATCATCAGGCCTGCCAAGAAGCATGAGCAGGCAATAACCAACCATTTCTTTTGTAATCGTTGGTTCCGAAACTTTTTAATCTCCTGTAACAGGGCATGGGAAGTGGGCAAACTATCGGTCTTTGCAGAATGCCATACCGTTTTCAGTTCATCAAATTTGTCCATGTTCTCTAAATTTTTGAGTTAACCTTTCCTTTATTCTATAAACCCTGGTACGAATGTTACCATGGCTTATTCCAACTATAGCGGCAATCTCGGCCTGTGGCAATCCTTCCAGCTCAAGTGAAATAATAATACGGTCGGTCTCTTGTAATTCCGCAATGCATTGATAGAGAAACTCGAGTTTTTCTTCCATTGCTTCTTCTTGTGGTTGGGCCAATTGAAATGGTAATTCTGCTAGTGGCATACGCTTTTTAAGCTCTATTGCCCGTAGACAGATGTTGGTCGCTATCCTGAATATCCAGGTACCGACATGAGACTCATGGCGAAATTTTGATAAGCCTTTCCAAACTGAGATAAAAGTTTCCTGTGTGAGGTCTTTGGCTTGTTCTGCATCATTTGTATAGCCCATGCATACCCTGAATATCTGCGGGGCATAACCATTATATAGTTCTTCAAAATGATCCATAGATAGACTTCAAATGTAGGGTATTTTAAATTTGCAGGGTTAGATACGGGGAGTTGTAAAATGTTACGCCCTAACTTGTAATTAGGGTACCTGTTTTTTACCCCCAAAGAAAACAACCCTTTAAGAGGGTTTCCCTTTTTCAACCCTGTTATACACCGGGCAGGCGCATCTTCCCCTACTTCCGCCCATTTGCATTTGTTAAAAAATGTTAAAACCGTTGGAAAAAAATCTTTTCTTTTTTTGATTTGCTTTCACATTCAAAACAAATTGAACTTACATTTTTTGGAGCTATTATTTTAAATTTTAGTTGTTGGATCATGTTAACCAAATTCTTACCCACATCTTTTTGTGCAACGCACAAACTTACCCTACTCCTCTTGGTTTTATTCCCTATGGTAAACCCGCTCAAGGCCCAAACACCTGCTGCGCGTGTAACTGGCAAATCCAGTTTTACGGCAAAGCTGATGAACATCGAAGGAGCCACGAACGAGGTATTCCGTTATGCCACTACCCTGCACAACGGCGATAGCAAATCGAAGCTCGTTGAACTAAAGGCCCAACTTCCAACTGGCTGGATGATTAGCTACAAGGTTGATGGCAGCGCAGTGACATCGCTAGCAATGGATGCCGGAAAAACCCAGGATATCTTTATCGAAATTAATGCTACGTCAACTGCAGATCCGAATAAATATAAAATACCGGTTAAAGCCATATCGGCAGTTGACACTTTGGTCTTGAATCTGGAGGCCGTGGTGAAAGGTTCTTATGGCCTCATGCTCACTACCCCTTCCGGTCGCTTGAGCGAGGAAGTAACTTCCGGCAGCCATACAGATCTCCAGCTGACGGTAAAGAATTCGGGCACACTTCCCCTAAACAACATCGACCTTTCTTCACAACTTCCGGCAAACTGGGAAGCTTCTTTTGAGCCCCAAAAAATCAGCAGCCTGGCACCGGGCAAGCAACAAGAAATAAAGGCGAAACTAAAAGTTCCCGATAAGACCATTGCCGGCGATTATTCGGCAACTTTTACCGCTAGTAGTGCAAATGGAAACGCGCCAGCAGCTTTCAGAATCATAGTGAAGACTTCACTCCTTTCGGGCTGGATAGGCATCATGGTCATCTTACTGTCCATCAGTTTGGTTTACTATCTCGTTCGCAAGTACGGAAGACGATAACCAACACCTGGATAAATTATTTTTCTAACATGGAGAATCCTATTATTCAACTAAAGGACCTGAGCAAATCCTATGGTGCGGTTAAGGCTGTTGATGGGCTAAACCTTGAGGTACATAAAGGCGAAATCTTTGGATTGCTCGGCCCCAACGGAGCTGGCAAAACCACCACTATACTGATGATGTTGGGCCTTACCGAACCGAGTAGCGGCTCGGTGCAAGTTTGCGGATACCAGTCGACAAGCCATCCCATTGCCGTGAAGAGAAAAGTTGGGTATATGCCCGACAGCCTAGGCTTTTACGATCAGATGACCGCTTTAGACAACCTCATGTATACGGCAAGGCTAAATGGATTGAAAGAAAACGAAGCCATGAAGCAGGCCCTGGAAACCATGGAAACGGTAGGCTTAATGGCAGATAAAGACCAGAAAACGGCTGCATATTCTCGTGGAATGAAGCAGCGACTGGGGCTGGCAGAGGTACTGATCAAAAAACCGGAAGTCATCATACTGGATGAGCCCACCTTGGGAATCGATCCCACGGGCGTAAAAGATTTTTTAGTTTTGATCAAGTCCTTAAGCAGGGAACAGGGCATTACCGTATTGCTTTCCTCGCATCATTTACACCATGTTCAGCAGGTTTGCGACAGGGTGGGCATTTTTGTCAAAGGAAAATTATTGGCCCAAGGAAATATCGAGGCACTCTCCAAAGCACTTTTTGGTCATGAAGGACATGTAACCTCTATCAAAGTGGCTCAAGAAATATCCGAATCCAGTGCATTCCATACTGAGCTGATGAAATGGAAGGAAATTCATAAAATCAGTATGCGTGGAAATGAAATTGAATGTACCTGTAAGCAAGATCTTACGGCTGCGCTTGTGCGCTTTTTTGTGAAAGAGAACTATGATGTTTTAAGCGTACACAGAAAAGACTATGGTCTTGATGAAATCTATGAGAAATATTTTGAAGCAGAACATAATCGCAATAGCAAATGAAAAGTTTAGCGTTTTTATTTAAACCTTCGGCACCGAAACCATTTGGCGTAATGATGAAAAAAGAAATGGCAGATCATATCCGGAGCTGGCGTTTCGTAGTGCTCATTGCACTGATCCTATTGACATTTGTAGCTGCCATGTACGTATCGCTGGGCAATATCAGATCTGCCACCAGTAATGCTAATGATCCCGATCATGTTTTCCTATACTTAAAGCTGCTCACCACAACAGACAATTCTATTCCGCCTTTCCATGTTTTTCTTAGTTTCCTGGCCCCTTTACTTGGCATTAGCTTGGGCTTCGATGCCATAAATACAGAACAGAACAATGGCACACTTACTCGATTGATGGCCCAACCCATCTATAGGGACAATGTGCTGCTTGCGAAGTTTGCAAGTGCCCTGGTACTGGTGGCTGCCTTGTTTTTAATATTGGCATTATGGATGATTGGTGGCGGGCTCTTGATTACGGGGGTACGAATGGAGCCGCAGGAATTGCTCAGAATTCTTGGTTTTGTAGTCATCAGTATTTTCTATGTTGCCTTCTGGTTAAGCCTATCCATTGTGCTTTCTATTAAATTTAGGGGGCCGGCTACTGCTGCACTAACCGCCATTGGCATATGGTTGTTCTTTACTATTTTTTATCCTATTGTACTCAACCTGCTCATTAGATCTTTTTTGCCAGACCCTGCCTATCTTTCTCAGGATAAGATTTTAAGTTATAATGAAATCATATTGGATCTCTTGCGCATTGCCCCGAACCAGTTGTATATGGATGCAACCACCACCATGCTGATGCCATCCGTAAGAAGTCTTGGCCCCATGACCATGGAGCAGATGGCGGGGGCAATTCCGTCGCCGCTCCCTTTTAGGGAAAGCTTAATGGTGGTTTGGCCGCAAGTAAGCGGACTGATAGGTGCAACCGTAGCATGCTTTGCACTTGCCTATTCTCTTTTTATGCGCCGCGAAATCAGAAGCTGACACCAATATTTCACCTCAACACCCGAACCCACTTTGGTATACAAAAAAAATTATACCTTTGTATCAATGAGATTGTTACTCATCATATGGAGCATTTACCTCACATCCCTTGCGGCAACACCTTGCGGCGATGCCAAAGGCCGTTGTGAAGATTCCACTATAAAGACCGAGATCACCCAATCCCATTATCATAAGCAGGAAAGTAAAGATAGCTGTACCCCATTTTGTTTTTGCAGCTGCTGCAGCATCAGTATGGCATCTTTCGATTTCAAACTGTATGAGATAAAGCAGCCCATAGAAGTGCCCGCTCCTCAAAAAACAGCACTACATGATCATTTTCTCATTTCCAACTACCACGGAAATATTTGGCAACCGCCCAAAGTTGCGGTGTAATTTTACAGGTCATTTCATGTAATTGAGGGTTAACCACCAACCATGGTGGTAGGTATTTGTATTACCGGGTCTTGATGGAATACCTATTTCCAAAAGTCCTATTCGCTGGTACCTAGAAGGCCACCCTGGGCTATACCCATTTTTCGGTTCCCTGGTCGTTTTCCATTCCATCAATAAGCATTTGCCTGTCTGCTATACTGCTCGTATAGCCTGTAATCTCTATTATCCTACCTTAAACAGCACTACGTGTTAGATAAAATCATAAAATTTAGTATCAAGAACAAGCTGATCATTGCTGCAATGACCTTGTTGCTTATCATCTGGGGGGTGTGGAGCGCCACAAAACTACCCATTGATGCCGTACCCGATATTACCAATAACCAGGTGCAGATCATCACCGTATGCCCTACTTTGGCTGGGCAGGAAGTAGAACAGCTGGTTACCTTCCCCATTGAACAGCGCATTGCCAATATTCCCAACCTGGAGGAAACGCGCAGCATTTCGAGGTTTGGGCTATCGGTAATCACGGTCGTATTCAAAGAAGAAGTAGACATTTATTTTGCCCGTCAGCTCATCAACGAAAAGCTAAAAGAGGCCGAAGAAAATATTCCCAAGGGCATTGGAACCCCCGAGTTGGCTCCAGTGAGCACTGGACTAGGAGAAGTGTACCAATACATTATCCATCCGAAAAAGGGAAGCGAAAATAAATACAATGCCAAGGACCTGCGCACCATGCAAGATTGGATTGTGGCCCGTCAGCTTTACGGCACACCCGGCATTGCCGAAGTGAACAGCTTTGGCGGCGAGCTGAAACAGTATGAGGTCGCCGTAAACCCCAACCGCCTAAAAGCCATGGGCATAAGTGTTACCGATATCTTTACGGCGCTTGAAAAAAACAACCAGAACACGGGAGGCGCCTATATCGACAAAAAACCCAATGCCTATTTCATCCGTGGCATTGGCCTGGTCACTTCGCTGGAAGATGTGAAGAACATCAGTGTAAAGAATACCACGGGAAGCGTACCCATTTTTATAAAGGACGTGGCCGATGTACGTTTTGGCCATGCCGTAAGGTATGGTGCCATGACCTATAATGGCGAAGTTGATGCTGTTGGCGGCGTAGTGATGATGCTCAAGGGCGAAAACAGTAACGAAGTGGTAAACCGCATCAAGGAAAAATTGCCCGTTATCCAAAAGTCCCTGCCCGACGACATCATTATAGAACCCTATCTTGACCGTACAGATCTGGTGGGTAGGGCAATGGGCACCGTAGAGAAAAACCTGATTGAAGGTGCCCTGATTGTCATCTTTGTGCTGGTGGTTTTCCTGGGAAATTTCAGGGCCGGATTGATCGTCGCCTCTGCCATTCCATTGGCCATGCTTTTTGCCTTGGGCCTGATGAACGTGTTCGGCGTAAGCGCCAACCTGATGAGCCTGGGGGCCATTGATTTTGGGCTGATTGTAGATGGGGCCGTCATTATTGTAGAAGCCACGCTGCATCATTTGGGCCTGCGCAAATCGGTGCAAAAGCTTTCGCAGAAAGAGATGGACGATGAGGTTTTTGCCTCGGCTTCCAAAATCCGTAGCAGCGCCGCTTTTGGCGAGATCATTATCCTTATTGTGTACATCCCTATCCTTACCCTGGTGGGAGTAGAAGGTAAAATGTTCCGACCAATGGCACAAACCGTTGGCTTTGCCATCTTCGGTGCCCTCATCCTGTCCCTAACGTATATCCCCATGATGTGTGCCCTGTTTCTTTCCAAAAAAGTATCGCACAAAGCCACATTTTCCGACCAGATGATGAACTGGTTACAGCGCAGGTACCAACCGCTCTTACAAAAAGCAATCCGGATAAAATATGCCATAGTAGGAATTACCATGGCACTTTTTGCCACTTGTCTGTTACTTTTTTCAAGAATGGGCGGAGAATTCATTCCGCAATTGGCAGAAGGCGATTTTGCCTTTCACTGCATCCTACCACAGGGAAGCTCATTGAGCCAAAGCATCGAAACCTCCATGCAGGCATCAAGAATGATCAAGCAGTTTGAGGAAGTAAAAATGGTGGTGGGAAAAACCGGATCGGCGGAAGTGCCTACCGACCCAATGCCGCCCGAGGCCACCGACGTGATGATTATCCTGAAACCAAAAAAGGAATGGAAAAGCGGCAGGAGCTACGATGAACTGGCCGAGGCCATCAGCGAAAAACTAGAGGCCATACCTGGCGTGTTCTTTGAAAAGAACCAACCCATACAAATGCGCTTTAACGAGCTGATGACCGGCATTAGACAGGATGTAGCCGTTAAGATATTCGGGGAAAACCTGGATACGCTTTCCTTGTATGCCAACCGGGTAAGCGAGGTGATACAACGGGTGAACGGGGCCACGGCCCCACAGGTAGAAAGGGTAAGTGGGCTGCCGCAGATCAACGTGGAGTATAATCGGGTGCGCATGGCCAATTATGGTCTTAACGTAGCAGAGGTAAACGATGTGGTAAGCACGGCTTTTGCCGGCAAAAGTGCGGGCGTGGTCTTTGAAAACGAAAGACGCTTCGATCTGGTCGTCCGTTTGGACAGTCTTTACCGTACCAGTATCGATGACGTTAGCAACCTGATGGTGCCCATAGCTACGGGCAATCAGATCCCCTTATCGCAGGTTGCTACCATCCATTATCAGCTGGGCCCTGCCCAGATCAGCCGCGAAGCCGGCAAGCGCAGGATCGTCATCGGTTTCAACGTTGCCGGAAGAGATGTACAAAGCGTAGTAAAGGACATCCAACAGCAGCTAGACACCCAGATCAAGCTGCCTCCAGGCTATTATTTCACCTATGGCGGGCAGTTTGAGAACCTACAGAAAGCCAGTCAACGCTTAATGATAGCGGTCCCTGTTTCGCTATTGCTCATTTTCGTGCTTTTATACTTTACATTCCGTTCAATCAAGCAGGCAGGATTAATATTTACAGCCATCCCCATGAGTGCCATTGGAGGCGTATTTGCCCTATTGCTGCGCGACATGCCCTTCAGCATTAGCGCAGGCATTGGCTTTATTGCCCTATTTGGTGTTGCCGTACTCAATGGCATTGTGCTCATTGGCACTTTCAACCAATTGGAAAAAGAAGGCTGGACCGATGTGATAAAAAGGGTAATAGAGGGTACAAAAATACGGCTGCGTCCGGTATTGATGACGGCCACGGTAGCCAGTTTGGGTTTCCTGCCCATGGCCTTGAGCAGCAGCGCAGGTGCCGAAGTGCAAAAACCATTGGCCACGGTAGTTATTGGCGGTCTGGTTACGGCTACGTTCCTTACGCTGTTTGTACTGCCCTTACTGTATATTATTTTTAATTCGCGAATAAACCTTAAACCCAAATACCAGATGAAACCCAGCGCCATGATCATGGTACTGATGGTCTCTGCCATCAGCCTTTCGGCAAAAGCGCAGACCAGAAAACCTATCAACATAGAAGAAGCCATCAGCATTGCCCTGCAGCACAATAAGTCCGTAGCAGCAGGCAGCCTAGATATAGAAGCCACTAAAGCCCTCCAAAAAACAGCTGGCGAATTGCCCAAGCTAGACCTGAATGCGCAGTTGGGCCAATACAACAGTACCCATTTCGACCAGTCGTTCCAAGTGTCGCAGACCCTGCCCTTCCCTACCCTGTTTGGAGCAAGGAAACAGCTCATCGTTGCAGAGGTAAAGGGAAAAGAATGGCAACAGCAGCTTACCGTTTTAGCACTAAAAACCCAGGTACGGACCTATTATTATCAGATCCAATACCTACAGCACAACCAAGTGAAACTCCTGCAGCTCGACAGCCTGTTCAACGATTTCATTAAGGTGGCACAACTGCGCTATAAAACAGGCGACACCAAAAAAGTGGATATCAGCACCGCTCAGGCAAAGAAAGGCGAAATCAATCTATTATTAAGGCAAAATGAGGTATACCTGTCCAATGCGCATCAACATTTGCAGGCCTTGATGAATATAGACAGTGGATTTACCATAGCCATTGACAAAATATATCAGCCCCTTACGCTCAATACGCTATTGGACAGTAGCTCCGTGTCCAACCATCCGGCCATCCAGGCCCTGTACCAAGATGCCCTGATTGCCGAACAAACCAAAAAAGTGGAAAGGGCACAAGGGCTGCCCGATTTTAAATTAGGCTATGTCAACCAATCGCTCATCGGTTTTCAGAATATAAACGGTGCCGAGCAGTACTTTGGCCCTGGCAACAGGTTCAGTTCAGTAAACCTGGGCATAGCCCTACCGCTTAGCTTTGGCGCTACCAAAGCCAGGACACGTTCTTTGGACCTTAAAAAACAGGCTGCCGAAGCCAATGCCCATCAGCAACAAAAGACCATGGCCACTTTATTGCAGAATACGCTATCCCAATATCGGCAAGATGTGCAGCAGTACCGTTATTACCTGGAGCAGGCACTGCCCAATGCCCATGATATTATTGCGGCTGCACAACTGGGCTACAAAACGGGCGATATCGGTTATGTAGAATATCTATATGCCCTGCAAACCGCAACGGATATACAGCTGGGCTACCTAAAAAGCATTCAGCAGGTAAACCAGTCGGTCATCAATATCTATTCCTTCATCAATCAATAATCAACATGAAATTCCACATAAATAAGATCAAATGCTTTATCGGAGTTGCCTCATTGGCACTCCTATTCCACGCCTGTAAAAGCAATAGCGGGGACAGGGCACCGGAACACAACGAAACAGGAAAACCCGTTGCCGAAGTGGCGCACCAGGAAGAGGCACCTACCATTGCCAGCCTTACGCCAGAGCAGGTCAAGACCGTGGGCGTGCAGCTGGGGGACGTAGAATACAAAGAACTTACGGCTACCATAAAGGCCAATGGAATGCTGAAGGTACCCAACAACAATAAGGCCAACGCTACCTCCCTATATGGGGGTGTTATCAAAACCTTAAGGGTGCAAATTGGCGATTATGTAAGGAAGGGACAGGAGATCGCTACCATTGCCAATCCACAGTTCATACAGCTACAGGAAGAATACCTCAGCACCGGCAGTAAAATCACCTTTGCCGAACAGGAGCTGCAGCGTCAGAAAACCCTGAACGAGGGCAACGCAGGTGCAGGCAAAAACCTACAGAATGCCACGGCAGAGCTTAACACCCTGCGTACCCGCAGGGCCTCACTGCAGCAGCAGCTAACGCTAATGGGCATTCAGCCCAGCACGGTATCCAACGCTCACCTACGATCAACATTGATCGTTACCAGCCCACTTAACGGGACAATAAGCAATGTATTTGCCAAGATAGGAAGTTATGTAGACGTGTCGTCACCCGTGGTAGAAATTGTGGACAATGGCTCTTTACATCTCGATCTCCAGGTTTTTGAAAAAGATCTACCGCAGGTAAAAGTGGGGCAAACCATCCATTTTACCATTACCAACAACCCAACAACCGAATACGATGCCACCGTATTCAGCATAGGCTCTTCGTTCGAGAACGACAGCAAGACCATTGCCGTACACTGCAAGGTAAACGGCAACAAAAGTGGATTGATAGACGGCATGAACATTACCGGTCTCGTAAGCCTTGATAAGGTCACCACCCCAGCCGTACCGAACGATGCCATTGTAAATGCCGATGGCAAATACTACGTGTTTGTGTTAACAGACAAGCGACCAAAAGAACATGAAGAAGGTGGCGAAGGGGAAAAGGGAAAACAAAGCGAAACACACAAAAAACATGAAGAGAGCGGCAAGGAGTACTCGTTCGAAAAAATTGAAGTGCTGAAAGGCGTGTCTGACATGGGCTATACAGCGGTAACTTTTGTAAACGACATGCCCAAAAAGGTAAAAATCGTGGTAAAGGGGGCATTCTTTGTCAATGCCAAACTCAGCAATAGCGGCGGGCACGAACATTGATAGCAAACAGGGTATATACGGTAAATGCTTTGGGCAGAAAGACAAGCTTTTAACGGATTAAGAACAGCAAAAAACATCATCATGGAACACCAACATATTTACGATGCAGCAGGCAGACAGCTTTGCTGCACCCAGGAAGAAAAGATAAACGCAGCGGCAGATAGGCAACTGGAGCATATACATGAAGCAGACGGCCATCGTGCAAAGGATACCTCATTAAACGGCCATTCCGATCACGATGGTCACGACCATTCAGGAGCTGGCTCATCTACCCTGCAAATGTTCCTGCCTGCCCTCATCAGTTTTATATTATTGATGGTGGCCATTGCTTTTGACCATTGGCTGGCCCCCTCATGGTTTACGGGCTGGCTACGCCTGCTATGGTACATGGTTGCCTATGTTCCCGTTGGCTTTCCGGTGATCAGGGAAGCCCTGCAAAGCATTGGAAAGGGCGAGATATTTTCAGAGTTCTTATTGATGGGCATGGCCACTATTGGGGCCTTTGCCATTGGTGAATACCCAGAAGGCGTAGCCGTAATGTTATTTTATGCCCTGGGCGAAGTATGCCAAACATTGGCGGTAACAAGAGCAAAGGCCAATATAAAAACCTTGCTCGACCAAAGACCAGATGAGGTTACCATTTTAGAAAACAACCAACCCAGAACAGTAAAGGCAGAAAAGGTAAATATTGGCCAGGTTATCCAGTTAAAACCTGGAGAAAAATTAGGACTGGATGGAGCATTATTATCTGAAAGTGCGTCCTTCAATACCGCAGCCCTGACGGGAGAAAGCAAGCCCGATACCAAAACCAAAGGAGAAACCATATGGGCAGGAATGATCAACCTCAATACCCTTGCGCAAGTAAAAGTCACTGCCGCCTATACCGATAGCAAGTTGAGTAAGATTTTGGCACTGGTGCAAAATGCCACGGCACAAAAAGCACCAACAGAATTGTTCATTCGCAAGTTTGCAAAAATCTACACGCCCATTGTCGTGTTGTTGGCCCTGCTCATTACCATAGTTCCTTATTTTTTTGTAGACAGTTATGTATTCAGCCAATGGCTGTACAGGGCTTTGGTTTTCCTGGTCATTTCCTGCCCTTGTGCATTGGTCATTAGTATTCCATTGGGGTATTTTGGTGGCATTGGTGCAGCCTCAAAAAATGGTATTCTGTTTAAAGGCAGTAACTTTTTAGATGGGCTGGCCAATATTCAGCATGTGGTAATGGACAAAACAGGCACCATGACCGAAGGGGTTTTCAAAGTACAGGAAGTGGTATTAAAGCCCGAACTGAATAAAGATGAGCTCCTGAAAATGGTCAATGCCCTAGAGGGCCAGAGCACACATCCGGTGGCAACGGCTATCCATCAATATGTGGGCGAAATAGATCATGCTATCCCTTTAGAAAACACGGAAGAAATTGCAGGTCAGGGATTGAGGGCCATGGTGAACGGAAAAGAATTATTGGTCGGAAATTTCAAGCTGATGGATACGTTCGGTATCCGTTACGATATAGACCCCACAAGCATTGTATACACCTTAATTGCGATTGCCTACGACAGAAGATTTGCAGGTTACCTTACCATTGCCGACAGCATAAAAGAGGATGCACAGCTTACGATAACCAAACTAAACGCATTGCAGGTAAAAACCACCATGTTAAGCGGAGACAAAAGCACCGTCGTAAAATTTGTTGCCGATAAATTAGGCATCCGCAATGCCTTCGGCGATTTATTGCCCGAAGACAAAGTAAATAAAGTAAAAGACATTAAAGCCAAAAACGAAACCGTGGCATTTGTGGGCGACGGGGTGAACGATGCGCCGGTAGTTGCCTTGAGCAATGTTGGCATAGCCATGGGGGGCTTGGGCAGTGATGCCACTATTGAAACCGCCGATGTCGTTATACAGGATGATCAGCCCAGCAAAATACCCATGGCCATTAATATTGGCAAACAAACCAAAAAAATAGTGTGGCAGAATATCATCTTGGCCTTTACCGTAAAAGCCATTGTACTTGTTTTAGGGGCCGGTGGTTTGGCCACCATGTGGGAAGCTGTTTTTGCAGATGTTGGGGTAGCCTTATTGGCCATCTTAAACGCGGTACGCATACAGCAGATGAAATTTTAAAAGGGAATTTTCTTCAAGCGCTTTCAAGGGTTTCAGCCCCCTTAAAAGAGGGGCAGTCGAACGCCCGAAAAGACTACCGAAACACCCATCCTAACAGGTTGGTGTTTCCTTTTGTATCCGTTTTCCCACAAAAACTTAGTGCAAAGGTGGCTAATTTGAAGAACGTTCTATGGATAGAAAGCCTTGATCTTTCTTAAACGTCCAGTAATCTTCTGTGGTAATTGATCTGGCCAAGATGATAAGACAAGTGGCCCGAAAGGTGGATCAGCATAAAACCAATGGCGCTTCCCCCTTCCACCACCTTTACCAAAGGGTAATCTTCGTTAAGGTCGCTGTCACTTAGGCCATCAAGGGCATGCCTTATCACTTCTATGGTCTCTTCAATTTTCCTGAGCAGTTCCGTCCTTGGTACATTTTTTAGGGAGAACTCTAACGGTCTGTCCCTTACATAGCCCGTTTTGCCCAACTCGCCACCTATATAGGTATTCAGGTTGCCCATTAAGTGCAAACAAAGGTTACCCGCCGAATTGGCAATGTTTTGATCCACCCGCCACAGGTTAGCCTCATTTTTGTATTGTTCAATTTCCGATTTTAACCTATTCAGGTCTCTTGTAAAGAGTGATTGTAAAGCTTCTTTTAGCATATAGGTGAATTTACTTGCCATAAAGTTAGTAAGAAAAGTTAACCCATTCGCATTTGCCCCCTTAATTAAAAGCCATATGGACAGGCCTGGCTTAAGAATTTAACGGCCTAAAGGAAGGGCTGGTGTTTTTCCGTAACAACTCCCAAATTATGTCAGCGTACCAAACTAAAATCGATATGGATTGTTTTTCATGGCACAGATAAGGTGACCGATAAGAAAAGTCTTGTCGTCTCCTCGACCTACAAGAATATGACCACCATCGTTCTTCAAGGCAGGCCTTATTTTTTCATTTCATACCTAAACCATAACGCATATGGCAAAGCAGCCCCTTACCCCCAAGCAATCAAAACGACCAGAAAACAAAAAAGTACAGCAACTGCAGCAGCATCATGCCGATGCTTCAGGGCAGCCCATGACCACCAATCATGGTCTGGGCATTAACGATGACCAGCATTCGCTCAAAGCGGGAGAACGTGGGGCTACCCTACTGGAAGATTTCATCCTAAGGGAAAAAATTACCCATTTTGATCACGAACGCATTCCCGAGCGCATTGTACACGCCAGGGGCAGTGGGGCACATGGCGTATTTAAGCTGTACAAACCTATTCCACAACTGAGCAAGGCACATTTTCTAAATACCCGTACCGAAACACCGGTATTTGTACGCTTCTCTACCGTTGCGGGTTCGAGAGGTTCTACCGACCTGGCCCGCGATGTACGCGGTTTTGCCGTGAAGTTCTACACCCAACAGGGCAACTTTGATTTGGTAGGCAACAACATGCCCGTTTTCTTTATCCAAGATGCCATGAAATTTCCAGATCTGATCCATGCCGTAAAACCCGAGCCCGACAATGAGATGCCACAGGCCGCTTCGGCACATGACACCTTTTGGGATTTCATTTCCATGATGCCCGAATCGGCACATATGATCATGTGGGCCATGAGCGACCGTGCTATTCCACGTAGTTTAAGAATGATGGAGGGTTTCGGTGTGCATACCTTTAGACTGATCAACGACAAGGGAGAGAGCCATTTTGTCAAGTTTCACTGGAAGCCTTTATTGGGGGTACATGCCGTAACTTGGGACGAAGCCCAGCACATTTCTGGGAAGGATCCCGATTTCCATCGCAGAGATTTATGGGAGGCCATACAAACGGGCAATTTCCCTGAATGGGAGCTCGGCATCCAGGTAGTGGCCGAAGCTGATGAGCATCAATTCGATTTCGACCTATTGGACCCAACCAAATTGATCCCCGAAGAAGTAATACCCGTACAGCGTATCGGCAAGCTAACCCTGAACCGTAACCCCGATAATTTCTTTGCCGAAACGGAACAGGTAGCCTTCCACGTAGGTCATGTGGTGCCCGGCATCGACTTTACCAACGATCCGCTATTGCAAGGAAGACTATTCTCCTATACCGACACACAACTGATCCGTTTGGGCGGCCCCAACTTCCATGAAATACCCATTAACCGTCCTATAGTGCCCGTGCATAACAACCAACGAGACGGACATATGCGGCAGACCATTAATGTAGGGAAAGCCAGTTATGGGCCAAATAGCACCGGCAATAACGATCCCCAACAGGTAAAGGCCAGCGATGGCGGATTTACCAGCCATACCGAAAGGATAGATGCCAAAAAGATCCGTGCCCGAAGCCGCAGTTTCTTCGACCATTTTAGCCAGGCCAAGCTCTTTTACCGCAGCCAATCGAAACCAGAGCAAAGCCACATCGTCAATGCCCTTAGTTTTGAGCTCGGCAAGGTAAAAACCATTGCCATTAGGGCACGTATGTTAAGCGTACTACAACAAATTGACACGGACCTGGCCAAGCAGGTAGCGGCCAACCTTGGCCTAACCCTGTCTGGCAAACCCCAACAGCTCAACTTTAGTGTACCTGCCGATGGTGATCCAAAAGATTTCCAACCTATTCAAAAAGAACCGGCAGTAGCAAATTCTCCTGCCCTCAGTATGGCAGGCACGATAAAAAACACCATCAGGACCAGAAAAATTGCCTTTCTGGTAGCAGACGGCGTTGACCCAAGCAGTGTGCAAGACATGAAAAAAGCCTTGGAGGCCCAAGGGGCAACCATAGAAATCATTGCGCCAAAATTAGGCAGCATCAGTGCAGGAAAGGAAAAAATGGAGGCACAAGAAAGCCTGCTGACTACTGCGTCTGTGTTCTACGATGCCGTCTTTGTGCCTGCTGGCAAAAAAAGCATCGACACCCTTGCGCTACAACCAGAAGCCATACATTTCCTTAACGAAGCTTATAAACATTGCAAGGCCATTGCCCTGGCTGGTGAAGCTGAAGCCTTACTTGCACACACCTACTTTGGTCGCGATGCTAAAAACGACAAATCTACAGATGCTGCATTATTGTTTGGAGATAGCGCCAAGATGGCCGATCAGTTTATCTCGGCCATTGCCCAACACCGCAACTGGGAAAGAGAAAAGGCCAGAAAAGTACCTGCTTAATATTACTTATAAGAATTTAACCCACATGGAACTCGAAAAAGAAATGCTCATTCATGCTGCCAGAATTGGCAATATTGCCGTGCTCGAAGAATTGATTAAGGGTGATGCAGACCTTAACCAGCCCGACCCAAAGGGCTACACGCCCCTGATCATTGCCTGCTACAACCATCAATTTGAAGCAGCAAAGCTATTGATTGCCCATGGTGCAGACCCAAATGCAAGTGACCAGGGAGGCAACACGGCCCTAATGGGTGCCGCTTTTAAAGGCTATGCCGATATTGCCGAACTCCTCCTTGCCAACGGTGCCGCACTTGACCTACAGCATGGCAATGGCGGCACCGCACTCATGTTTGCCGCCATGTTTGGCCGTAATGAACTGGTCAAGCTGCTCCTGCTACATGGTGCCGATTCAGAAATTTGCGACGCTAGGGGAATGCGTGCAGCCGACCTGGCCCTTCAGCAGGGTAACATCGAAGCTGTTGAACTGTTGGGCCAACCCCTATAAATAATTTAAAACACCTTTTTCCCTATCAACAAAGCCTAAAAAAATCAATTAGCCCCACCCACGGAAAAGTACTTAACCAAAAAACCCACCTTATGGGTGGGTTAAACTACTTGTACGAGACCTTACTGTTTGAGGAGCTTTTGTACCGTGTTTTCAGTACCGCTCAGCCGTACAAAATATACCCCAGCCTGAACCGCCCCTCTGGCGCAAGCGTCTCGCTTGTGACTAATATATTAACCAATCAATTTAATATCAATTAGTCCTTTAACTTCAGAATAATCCCTTGCACTGCTATACAAATAATTCAATCGGTCATCTACAATTCCAGATACAACTGGATTATTATGAATATAATCAAGCTTCTACTCCATGATATAATTATCCCATAACTCTATTGGGTGGTTATCCTGTTGCCAAAAATTGGAAACAGTCATTGTTGCTGTTTTTATCTCCTGCTCTTTGCATCATCCATAACAAACATTTCTTTCTGCTTTCTATCGGATTAGTTGCAATTGCTTTTCGAAGGCATTTTATAAATACATCCAACCAGTAAACAACCGCAAAGCTGATGAAATATAATTTTGTCAGATCCCGGATTTTACATTTCACACTCATTATATTATAAAGATATTACCCTACGACCAAAAATGTCAAAATCTAGTTTAAATTTAGACAAAATTTAGCGCAAGCGTCCCGCTTGTGACCGAAACATATATTTTAATTCTCAATTTAATAGCACAAGCGGGACGCTTGCGCTAGAATAAACTAGAAATAATGAAAATCACGCTTGCGCCAGAGAGCGGGAGCAAAATTGCCTTTTCTTTTTTCACTAGTGGAAGGGTTCAAACCTGGCCAATAATTATAGCATGATAAAAATAGTTGGCAGAATCCTACAATAGATTGGCTATCTTTAGTAGACAAAAAGCAGCCAGCCGGCACACCTATATGCCCCAAAAGCCATGAACATAAAAACCCTGAACAAAGTTGCCGAAGTAGGCCTGGTCTTCTGGCTCATGAAGATTGTGGCCACCACCCTGGGCGAAACCTTGGGCGATTTTATGTCCATGACCCTTCACTTGGGCTACGCCATGGGCATAGCCATTACGCTGTGCTTTTTCGGTATGGTGCTCTTTGTCCAATTATCGGTCAAAAAGTATATTCCGGCCATCTATTGGCTGGTTATTGTGGGCACCACTACCTTGGGCACCGAAATATCCGATTTTATTGATAGGAGCCTGCATTTGGGCTATGCCTGGGGCAGCCTTTTATTGCTCAGCGGCCTTGCCCTTACCCTCTGGCTGTGGTACAAAAAATATAAGCAACTTAGTGTCTTTCCCATTACCGAACGTACAAAGGAAACCTATTATTGGATTGCCGTTCTCTTTTCAAATAGCCTGGGCACCGCATTTGGCGATTTCCTAAGCGACAATATGGGCTTGAGCTACCTGTACGGCGCCATGGTCACCGGTGCAATCATCCTCATCGTGGTCCTGCTCCACTACCTTAGCAAGCTCAACCAAATCCTTTTATTTTGGATAGCCTTTGTATTTACCCGGCCCTTTGGGGCTACATTTGGCGATTTTCTTACCAAGCCCCTGGCTAAAGGCGGTTTGGCATTGGGCACACTCCCCTCTTCGCTCGTGTCCATCGCGATAATGACCCTCTTCATCTTAGCCCTACATAGGGGGGAGCACTCCAAAAATCAGAGTTAAACCCTATAGAGTGCAAGCCAGCCCATATTTTACCTAAAGCGCTCTCCTTGTAACCATCGAACATTCCCCTTGTGCTAGGTTAAACCGCATAGACCTTAAAAAAGAAAACCGCCGTAATGAGGAAATTCAAGAGGATAATTGCGGTCCTCAGCTTTACCGGATCTATTCGTTTGGTATACCTTGCCCCAAAATATCCACCACATATGGTAGCCAGCAGCATAATACCCGTTTCGGGCCAGGCAACCTTGCCCGCTGCAATGAACAGCATTACCGCTACCGAATTGGCCACGCCTACAAATAGTGTTTTGTTGGCATTGATCACCTTAATGTCGGAAAGCCCGAACAGGCTCCATACGGCCATCATCATAATGCCTACGGCACCCCCAAAATAACCACCATAAATCCCCAATAGGAACTGTCCGCCCAGTACCACGCCCTTACCAATACTGAACTTGCTGCGCAGGTACAGCCCAGCAGCTTTTCCAAAGGCGAAAGCCAATGAACCGATCAATAACAACCAGGGCACCATCCTCTTAAATTCTCCGGCAGGCGTATACAGCAGCAATAGGGCCCCGGCACAGCCACCCAATAGGGTAAGCAGCACCATGGCCCACATGGCCACCTGTGGAAAGGGCCTAATGTATTCCCGAAATTCCCAAGCACTGGCCAAGCTGGCGGGAAAAAGTGCCACCGTGCTGGAAGCATTGGCCGAAATGGGTGGTACACCAGCGTATACCAAGGCAGGAAAGGTAATAAACGAGCCTCCACCCGCCGCCGCATTCATGGCGCCAGCCAACAGGCCAATAACAAACAACAGCAAAAGCGGATCCATGAGTTCAGGATAGGTTGTCCAAATATAAGGAATACCATACCGCTTGCAACCGCATAAAAAGGAAGCGACGAAAATCCCCTACATTAGGGCGGGCCATTGGGCAGCCAGTTCGCATAAACCTTAATGGTTCGTCTATGCCTTATTTTACGGTAAACCCCATCGCCCTCCCTACTGCCCGCCAAATTGGTATTGCCCTCTATGGTGTAGAGCCAATGTCCACGCTGTTTTTCTACCAAACCAGCATGGGCAATACGGCCCTTATCGGCAAAATAAATACCAAAAACAACGGCCGGACCGGGCTCGGCCACCTGTCTTGCTTTTGGGAACAGCGCCGGGCTCCAGGCCGTACGTGGCTGCCCATAACCTGCCTGGCCAAATACCCAGCTCACAAAGGCAGCGCACCAGGGCGCCCCTTTTTTATGGCCCGTATAGGCCAGATATCGTTCTACTGCAGGCCCATCGTTATGGCCCGTAGCCTCCCTTACCACAAGCTGCGAACGGGCAATGTTCAAAATCTGTATGGTTAAACGCTTGGGTGCTACAGCACGGCCAATAGGCTCCATAGCAGGCTTAGCCAGCACAAAGCAAACAGCGCATAGTACAAGATATATTTTTGCCATGTTGTTAATACATTAAATTCTAAAATCAATACTTCAAGGGCTGGTAGCTTTAGCCTTTCCAGTAGCTGGCCAAAGACATGGCCGCTCAACCATCGTGTGAGCATCCACAATAAGACCCCCAACCAGATCAGGTGCCATATGCCCAGGTCGGCAAAGGCCAGCTCCGGAAAATCTGTCAACCATTTGGGCAGCAGCCACCATAGTACCAGCAGCAGAGCGAAGTACATGCCCAACCTATAATCATAGGCCCTATACCATTGATATGCTAAAAAAAGTGTTTTCATGATCCTTAATAAATAAATAGGTGAATAATTGTTCTGCAAAAGATTGTCTGGGCACAGCCTCGCAATCACTTGAACAGACCGATAAGTGAAAAACATAGGGCAATGGCGGCCCTTCTAAATTGAAGATAGACCGCCCTTGCCTTTAATTAAACAGCCTGTACCGTGCCCAGGTAGACACTGGTCGCGGCTTTTGCCGAGGTACTGCCTACAAAACCTATCCAAACCTGCAGGGTATCGCCTGCAAATTCTACTGGAATGGCCATATGGGCCGTACCCTCTTGGCGGGTGGCCAGTCCTTCTTCTACCACAAACTGCCTTTTATTGGCATTGTACAAAACGGCCAGCAAGAGGTCGTCGGCCGCAGCAAACACCTGCCCGCTGTTATCGTCCCAGTCTAGCTGTATGCTGCCCGCTGTAGGGGCGCTCACGGCAGCATTTCTGGCACCGATCAGCTCGCCCTTGCTCAATACCACTTTGGTATAGTCTATCGAAAAATTAGGACTATTGCCCATTAAGGCATGCTTTAAATGATACGAAACGGCCTTGTTCAGCCTCGACAGGGTGCCCGATGGCGAGCCATAGTAGCTGGCCAGCAAATTGCCAATGGGGGCCAAAAAGCCCATTACCGCCGCAAAGCGCTGCCGCTGTTCTACCTGTAGCAACGTAGGGCTTACGCCCGATTTTTTGGGCAGGCTGCGCATTACGTCAAGCCCACGCCAGTTGGCCCCGATAACGGTACCCACTTTTCCCGAAAATCCACCTAGGATTCCTTTTTTAAATGTTCCCATGTTCTTTGTTTTTAAGTTAAACCATGTTCGTTAGTCCAACCTTTTTTGCCGGCAATGCAGGTTAGCTGACCTAAAACTAGACTCTGTTTTCTGTAAAAAAGAAGATCTGGAAAGGCCTGTCCGGTCTTGTCCACTGCCGACCGGTTTTGTCCAGTACAACGGCCCACTTGTTCGGGGCTCCTTCGGGAATGCTTCGGTACTTGTTCGGTAAAACGGTCATTTTTGCGAACATGGCCCGAACAAGTACCGAGCAAAGCACAGTAAAGAAAAACCAAAACCGATCGCTCGGGCAACGAGATTAAAAAGAGATTAAAATTTGGCCACCAAGCACTTAAACCCATTGACAGTGCAAAAAAAATGGTATATTGCCTATATCCACTAGCCATTCTTTCTTTAACGCCAAACTGATGAGCACAATTCAACAAAAGAAAGCCGCTGTCCAACAGCTCCAGCCTGGAACCACCAGAGCCGGCTTCCTTTTTCTTGTCCAGCGCATTGCCCTAAAACCCGTTTTCCTTTATCGCCAACTGGGCAAGCCCCCGCTTTTCAGTCTGGTTTTTGCATGCCCTGCTCTATAAGCGCCGTCACCTCTTGCCTGGGGTAATACCATTTGCCCGCAATTTTAAATCCACCCAACTGCCTGCTTTTACGCAGCCTGTAAATGCTCTTATCTCCCACTTTCAGCAATTGTTTCAGATCGGCGTTATCCAGGTAGTCGCCCAACTGCGCTTTACCTAAGTGCTGCCGCAACAGGGACAGGATCTGTTGCTGTAGGGCCAGCAACTGGGCAAGTTGTTGCTCTATTAACATATGCGTTCATTTAGCTGACACTAAGCTAAGCCCAGCACCGCAAAAAAATATTCGCTTACATTAACTACTCTTAACCATGTTTTTTAATGAATTTATCACCCACCTGGCCAAAAATGCCCACCTTAACGAAACCCTCTACCAAGCCCTGCGAAACAGGGCAAGGCCATTGCAGCTGCTCAAACGGCAAGGCCTGGTACAGCTTGGCGATGTTTGCAAACAGCTATACTACATTCACGAGGGCTTTTTTAGGCTATACCAACATACCGCTGATGGCGAGCGCACCACAGATTTTGCGGCCGCAGGCGAATTTGTGACCGTAATTCCCAGTTTCTTTCGGCAAAAGCCCAGCAGCCATGGCATTGTATGCGAGGCCGATGCCTACATTTATGCCCTGAGCTATTACGACCTGCGGGCATTGGAAGAACTTTATCCCGATTTTTTGGTCCTGAGCAAGAACATCACCACCCAATACCTCATGCGCTTCTATCAGGATATGGAATTTTACCGCACCGCCAATGCTACCGAACGTTACCTCTACCTTTGCCAGAAATACCCGAAAATTACCAACATGGTGAGCCAGAAACACATTGCTTCCTACCTAGGCCTAGCACCCCAAACCTTGAGCCGTATCATCAAAGAAACGATCAGGCGGCCAACAAATGGCCATAAAAGTTAACATTTGTTCATTTTTGGTTGCCCCCAAGGCCTCGAAATTGGTCGCTACCAAAACTGGAAATGAACGCGATCGTAAAATACAGGCAAGCCCTCGACCATCTCCTGTTCCTGCTCAGGCACCAACAGGTAGGCTCTCTTGTACCCGCGGCCAAAAGACTCAACTGCAGTACCCGCACCTTAAAACACCGCATTGCCCGCTTGCGCCGCGAAGGCCACTTCATTGTGTACGACAGGACACTGAAAAGGTATGTGCTGAGGGAGGAGGAGCAAGGATGAAGGAGTAAAGACCATAGTCCGATGTCGGAAGTCCGAAGTTGCAAGATGGAAAGGAACAAGGAGAAAAGACAAGGCGGTGGTTGGTTCGGGGAGCTGGCTGCAGCAGGTGACAAAGCCTACCTAAGTGGCCATACATTGCTCGTCATTGCGAGAAACTTGTGACGAAGCAATCTCCAGCCTATGGAAACAAAACCTAATTTCTAACCAAACTTTTTCGTCTGCTTTTTCAAATGCAACAAAGCAGTCAAACAACATGAAAAATCTAAAAAGTTTAATCTTTGGCCTTGCAGCGCTGTGTTTAGCGTTTGGCCTGATGTTTAGTGTAAGTGCGTTTAAAAAGAAAACTAACGTTTACTGGCAATACACCAAAAATAACCATACCGATATTAGGGATGGCTATAGTTATAGCCAAGTTACGAGTCCGGAGGCGGAGGCCTGTGATCCGGGCAATGACCTACCCTGCGTGTTGGAAGTTGATGCTTCCATTAGCAGTCAAGCTTTATTAGACGATTATCTACGTGATACTAACATCTTTCAGAATGATAGCGACATTACCGATGCCGCGATGTTCAAGAAAGCAGACTAAAGTTGATTTTGGCTGGATTTACGTCCAGCCAATCTCTTATCTTCTGTTCTGTTGCATGCCCGACAAAGCAATGATATCCTCCGGGATCGCCAAAGCATACCTTAGCGAATTCGGCTCCAGTTCAAACGTGCTGCCTCCTATACTGCGCTTGAGCACCAAATGATCTCCCGTCGCATTCCATCTTCTAATATCTGCCCATCTCAAGCATCTCAGGTATAATTCCTTCAACCTTTCCTTTTTGATCAGACTTAATACTAGTTGTTGGTCTGTTAAGACATAGGGAATAAAAGTATTTGTTTTATACCTATTCTTTAGTAATAAGTTAAGGTCTGCCAAGGCCTTATCTAGCTTGCCATTCTGCGCAAAGCACTCGGCACGGGTAAGTAGCATTTCATCCACCGCTATCCCGTTGAACATATTGGCCGAGCCTGCATACTGGCCTTTAAAAATGTAATCTGTGCCACTGGCCTTAAAATAAACTGCTTTTCTCAGGTCATCGTTTTCATACATTGCATAGATAGCCGGATTTACCAAAGCCCTAGCATTTGTAACAGGGCCAAGAGGTACCGCCCTACTCTCAAAAACCACCTCGCTATTTAACTGAGCTATCGGAAAGTTGGCACTCGTGGTTAGGGTATTGAAATCCATCAGCCGACTTTCAATTTGGAGGCAACTATCTGCATATAGGCCTGCCATGGTATAATTTCCCATGCGAAGGTAGGCACGAGAAAGCATGCCATAGGCTGCTGCCTTTGCAGGTCGCATTGGTGTGAGCGGTTTGCTGGGCAAGCCTGCTGCGGCAACTTGTAGATCGGCGATTACTTGTGTAAAACTTTCTGCAAGCGTAGCCCTTACACTGGGCGTATTGAAATTTGCATCCAGGCGTAGTGGGATGCCCTGATCGGTTGCCGCCGTTGCTGCTCGATATGGCAATGTCCAGATGTCGATAGCATTCAAAAACTGGCGTGCCCTATGAAACTTTGCCTGTGCCGAAATCTGCTTTAGCTCATTTACATTTAATTTGTCTTTGTTTTCCTCTACGGCATTGAGCACCACATTTGAAAAATAGACGATTTCATATACATCTTTCCAGGCATTGGAACGCTCGTCGAATACGTGGGACGGTGCCCATTTGTAAAGGTTCTGCTCTGTATCCTTTCTAGATTGGTAAACGTCATCGGTAATAAAATATTCATCTGCGCATACGGCAGCCACCGAGGGATCGTTGTAGTTCATTCTTGGATAATAGTCTAGCATAGCCTGCATATCCTTGATGCTGGTGATGACCGCCAGTCTTGTATCAGGTTTTGCATCCAAATAATCTTTACATGAGGCCAACATGCCCAGTACAGCTATTGCAAACACTAGGCTTCTCATTTTAAACACTTTTTTCATTAGATATCATTTTTAGGGTAAAATTCTTTATGAGCAGCATTAATTAAATTAACATGGTTCCTGAACGCTTTAATGCGCTGTCGCTAACGCGTGTCCAACTTTTTCCTATGGCTGAAAAAGTAGGCAAAAAAGCCACGGCTGCGCCCTGTTCAGCTCTGTGAAGGCCTGAGTTACTCGTATAGCTAGATCGGTTCCATTAGACATAATTATCGTATTAAAAATCTAGTTTAAGCCCAAGGGCATAGGTTTTGGAGATCGGAAAAAAGTTACCCCTATAGTATTCCGGGTCTATATTTTTGTTGTTCGCCCGCCACAGAATACCCAAGTTTGAGGCGTTAAAACTCATCTGTATTCTTTTAATCCACGTTTTTGCCAATGGCAATTGATAGGTTAAATTGATGTATTGTAACCTTACGTGATCGCCTTTTTCTACCAATACCGAGGAGCCGTTGTAAAAAGCATCCCTTCCTGCCACATTAGGATAAAGGAAAGCGGGCACTATGGTATTTGCCTCATCGCCGGGAGCTTGCCAACGCAAGGCATAATCTGCATGGCCCTGTCCGTTATTGATGAGATTGCCATAGTTGATGGAGTTGCGCTTAAAGTAATAACCCGCTTTGAAACTGATGCTTGTCTGCAAGCTGAACGCACCATAACTGAACCTATTTTGAAGGTTACCAAACCAAGTAGGCAAAGAGGCACCGCTAAAATCGAGCTCGTTAATGGAGGTTCCAGTTCCTATGATGCTGTTATAATTGTAGCTAGGCTGGCCGTTAAGGTAGCCAATAGGATTACCATTGGCATCGAGGCCATCGGTACGGTAGGTAAATACACTGTACACGGGTTTGCCTACAATGCCCGTGATCTGCGCTGCCGCACCAGCCACGTAGTTGCTTGCCGCCGCAGATGCAACGTAGTATGCTGTTACCTTATTGGTATTATGGCTAATGTTGTATTGGGTCTGCCAATTGAAGCGACCAGCAACATTGAGTACATTCAATTGAAGGTCTACACCTTGCCCCCTTATACTCGCTACATTCCTAACAATAGTTGCACCTACACCTGTGGTATAATCAATTGGATAAGCACTGAAAAGATCCTTTCCATCCTTGATGTAATAATCTATACTTCCAGAAAGCCTATTTCCAAAAGCTTTGAGATCGAGCCCCAAGTTAAGCGTACGTATGGTTTCCCATTTCAGGTCGGGATTGAACTTCCTATCTACATAGGCATAGGCACTTTGTGTAAAGGGCGAGGTGCCGCCATACATGATGGTGGTAACCGCCGTACGTGAGGGATCGGCATTACCTGAAAAACCATAGGTAAGCCTTAGCTTTAGGTAGTCTATGGCCTTGAAGTTGTAGAAAGGTTCGCTACTTGCCTGCCAACCCAAGCCTATAGACCATAAGGGCTTCCACTTGTCGTTAATATTTACACCAAAAAGGTTGGATGCATCTCTTCTGATACTGCTGTAAAGTGCATAGCGTTGGAGATAATCATAGCTAAAGTTACCATAGACGCTGATGAACCTATTGAGGTAGCGTCTATCTGACTGACCATCGGGAATAATCGCTCTAGCCCCTGTTACATAGGTCGTATATTGGTTGACGTAATCTACAGCTATGCCTAATAGTTGCTCGCTATTATAGCCGTATTGCCTAGTGGCATTGGATTCAGTTTCGTTCTGCCTACGTTCGGCACCTGCCATGAAGTTGAAGCCATGTTTGCCAAAGCTACGTTTGTAATCGAGCTGTGCCCTTAGGTCGGTTGCCTTGAAGCTGGACCACTGTCTGTCCATGATATCGCCCATGGGCAATGGATAGCTTGCCGTAGTTGCGGTAAGCTGCGTAAAACGGTTGATCAGGTTGTTTGCCATGTAACCGCCAAGCTGCTGAAGATTTTGACTTTGGCTGGGCTGATTTTGGTACCTGCCCGTGAGGCTTAACTTGAGCCCTTTCCATTGGTAGGCAATGGCGGCGTTCAGGTTCAGATCTGAGGTATTGGTTTTTATGGTATTGTAGCTGTAATCGGTTAGCGGATAGTATTTCCAATCCAACAACCTACTATCTAGTCCAGCTAGATAGCTCAGTCTGTAGTCACGTGCCAACGGCAGGGCATTGCCCTCGGCATCTGCCAGTTGTGCATAGGGATAAATCTGGTAATTGCCCATCAATACATTCCCATAGGCCTCTTTACCGCTTTTTTTATTGACCATACCATAAGCCAAGCCAAGGTCTAAACGCAGATTTTTAACTGGCGTAAAATGAAGTTGGTAACGCAGGTTTAGCCTATCGTTGCTCTCGGCCAGGGTACCCGTTGCCGCATCATAGCCCAGCGTAGCAATCCATGCATAATTGCTGCCCCCCGCCTGTGCCGTTAAGTTGTACTGCTGTATAGCCGCTGACTGATAGATGTACTTTTCATAGTCGTTTCTAACCTCCAAACTTCTGAACCCGTTGATGATATTTTCTTTTTGTGATGCCGTTAATGAAGTATTGTACATGGTTTCTACCACCGGACTTAAGGGGGTTCTGGCTACGCTGTTGTACTCGTTTAGGTACTTATTGGCGGCGAAGAGCCTTAGTTCTACATCGATGAAATCGGATGTGGCCATTTGCGGGATATAGAACAGATTTGGTTTTGTGGTGTAGGTATTGGCCGCATTGGCATTGATGGTTAGGGACTGGTTCTGTTTTCCTTTTTTGGTGGTGATGACCATAACGCCATTGCCCGCCCTACTGCCCCAAACCGAAGTTGCAGCAGCATCTTTGAGCACGGTGATACTTTCTACATCGTTGGGGTTTAGCAAATCGAGATCTCCCTCATAGGGAAAGTTATCTACCACTACCAACATCTGCGATGGACCACTAAGTGTACCTGGGCCGCGAAGCATCAGGTTGTTACGGTTGCTGCTCTCCCGATCTACCATGAGGCCGTTACCTATAGCCTCTAGTCTTGTGGTAATGTTATAGCTGATCTGTTCGGCCAGTTGCTGCTGCCCGATGACCTGATAAGCACCAACGGAATGCTCTTTTGGCAATACCTGATAGCCCGTACTGATGTTGACCGTCTCCAATTCCTGTACCTTGTTCCTTAATGTAATATTGACATTGGACAGTGGTAATGTGAGCAGTGTATCTAAAGTATGAAAGTTTACCGCAGCAAAGCTGAGGGCGATTTGCTTTTGGCTTGAGCTGAACTTGAACGTTCCATCATCTGCACTTAAGAGCTCTTGCTTTTGATCCGGAACACTGATTTTGACTTTTCCAATTCCTATCCCGGTACTTCGATCAGTTACCTTGCCACTAAGGGTGTATTGGCCATAGGCCTGTGCCACTGTTGCACCCAACAGGAAGCACACAAATATCCACTTTTTGCTCATGGCCTCTTCTTCGGTTTATTATAACTCTTTATTTCTCGATAGCGCGCCAGCACTGTGGTGAGCATGTAAGGGTTTACATGCGTGGCATCCGTAATAGCGAATACCCTGCCGTTGTGCAGCCATACATAATGTGGCAACATGCGATGTGGAAAGTTCAGGCTCAAAAGAGTATCTGCTAATACCGAGCTTAAGCTATAAGCTTCCAACGTTTGCCCAACCAAAGCCTGGTTGTCCTTGGATTTTTTGGCATTGACCAACAACACCGCAAGTTCATGGGGATATTGATGCTGTAGGCTGTCTAACAAGGAAAATTTCTTAATGCAGCTGCCACACCAGGTTGCCCAGAAATCTAAAACGAGCAGTTTTTCTTTGTAAGTTGCCAGCGTTTGTCTATTTATTTTTCCATTGGCGTAAATGTGATGTTCCTGCTGCCAGAAAGTTTCCGGAAGGAGATCGCCGACATAAAAGGGTTTTATTTCGGTTTGGTCTTGCGCCATTGCCCCAAAATTTAAGCATAGCAATAAGGCTATTAGTACATAAGCTTTCAGCTTTGGCCTTTTAGCTTTCGGCTTTTTTTGGCATAGCATAGCCAGTACGATGTATATCGTTATTTTGTTAGTCATAAATAAGTTAGTTTGTTTTTAGTTGATTGAATACTCCTAAAACCCGCCGCGTTGCATTATTATTATTAACCTAAATTTTTATGGAATAGGCGGCGGGTTTAGTCGCTAACTACACAGGATTCTTTGGTTTGAGCGCGTAAATGCGATCGAATGGGTAATGGTTGTATTTCATATTGTGTTAGTTAAGTTTCATCGTTCCTTCTTCTAAGCATCCTGTCATCCAGAGCGTAGCGAAGGATCTATTTTTCTACTCTACTAATAAATCGGCACTAGTTACGCCGTGGTGACACCTTCATTTTTTCTTGATAAAAAACGAAGCAAAAAATCAAGGCCTGCATAAATCCCCTTGCATTAAGCTAACAAATAGCTCTTATGCGCAAGAAAAATGCGTTTGATCCTTCCGCTGTCTCCCTCACACACTGCTTTCTTGCTTGGTAGTAGTTGCCGAATGGTTCTGCAAAGCAATTTGTTGCTTTCTGCTTCGGCGATATGCTAGGCCGTTCTTCGTTCTTAGCAACATTGCATCCTTGCACTATCCATAGCCCCCCTTTCACCCCTGCGTGTCATGCTAGCCTGTACCGATAAAATGGGTAAGCCTGTCGAAGCATCCAAGTTCATCAGCACTACCCCTTCCCCTCACCGTCATTGCGAGGCCTTGGTTTGAGCGAGCCAGCCTGTCCAGATATTATCGGGATGGCAATCTCCATTTCATTAGTACTGTCCTCCTAAACCGCCATCCCGTGCTCCATACGGGATCTTAATGTGGTAGTTGGTGTTTTTTCTTCTCCTCTACCGATAATCCGATAGCTATCGGATCGGCACAAGTTTTGCCGGAGGAGCATCTTCTTTTCCATTGATGAAAAGAAGCAAAAATCTAGGCTGTACCATCCCTCCTAAAAATTGCCTTCTACAGCTAAATAAAAAGAACTCGCTACGCTCAAACAGCTTTTTATTTTTAACGCTGTAGCAAACAATTTCCTCAACGTCGGTTTGCTGAGGCCGTCCGTCGTTCTTAGCAACGGTATTGCTTTATTACACTGTCCATGTCCCCTCCGATGCATCGGAGCAGGCTCTTTGGAGAGTTTATCCCGACTATTCAGAGGTGTTGGGGGAGGAATTCCAGCACTACCCCTTCCCCTCCCCGTCATTGCGAGGAGTGCAGCGACACGGCAATCTCCATTTCATTAGCACCGCCCTTACCCCTACCGTCATCTTTCCGATCATATCGGAACAGGCTAACCATAGCGGAGAACTGAAAGAAAGCGCAGCTAAATCTTTGTACTTTGCATCAATAATCTTCATCATATTTTTAACCTTATTAATAAATATTTTTAGGCCATACCAGCCCCATGAAGGCGTATTTTACCCGCCTTTACGGGAAACCTTATTGCTTATATAGGGAAATTTGCCTACCTTGGAATTGCGATATACCATTTAAGTGCATCTTTTGGCCTGTAAGCTAAGGGACTGTTAACCAAACAAAATGTAAACCGATCTAAAGAAAATCAGTGCGCTCTCATGCACCCTTCTTTTTATTGGCTATTTTCTGTTTGTGTATCTAGTACGCACTACGATGGTGAACGGATGACGTTCTTTATTAGGATAGATTGGGAAAAACCACACCTAGCCTCCTGGAGGTAACGGTATGGCACGGCGCTTAATTTTTTCGGTTGCATAACGGTATAACTAATTTGATTATGTAACGATGTATACCCTTAAAGCAATGAAGGAACCGAATTGATAGAATCAATAAGACGAACTTCAATGCTTTTGCCAGTGGTACCGTCAAGAACCGCTCAAACCTTTGGTTTGAGTTCCACAAAAGACTTACATGAAGTTCGCCCTATTGAATAAGTATGCGAAGATACAAATTTCAATAGAAAGCGAACCCACGATCGGCTCATGTGGAAATTGACGGTTTCTGGCATGAGTGACATCGTAAAAAGCAAGGTCAAAGCCCCACTCTATTTTGTCGCTATAATTAACTGATAACAAACATAATAATATAAAATATAAAAAACAAACGTTTTCTATTAATTAAATGAAAGAAGTAGTTGTTATTGCAGAATACGCAGATATATTAAGAAGATACATGAAGAAATTTTCTTTAGAAGCTATTGATATAGCGTATTTGGCCAAGTCGATTAAAAAAACTATTTCTGCTGTTTTGGATAATACAGGTAGCATACAACTCGAAACAGCTGAGGCTATAGCTCAATCATTTGGTCTAAGATACTTTGAATTCGGTAATCCCGATCATCCTATCCCCTCTTTTGATTCACTTCCAGAAAAAACCAAACAGCGTATAGCATATAGAAAGGCGGAAGGAACCCCAAAGGAGACTACCTACACACAAAGTGACATTAACCACCAGATCAACGAAGCAATAACAATCTATAAGGTTGGTGATGAGTTTTTAGCAGAGGACATCGCAATTAGCATTTTAGAAGAATATGGAGAAACCTACTCTGTAAGTCAAATTATAGACCGCTTTAAGAAATCTTTTAAGGAAAAAATAGAGAGAACCGAAAGAAAAGATACGGCAAGAGAAGGACGTGGGCCAAAGCCAGTGTTTTATAAATTAGTGAAGAAGTAGGGTTGATGAAGAAGACATGCTTTAAGAGTTTGCACGGTTTGATAAGGAAAAAACCTAAAAGTGAATAACCCAGAGTTGATAAAGAGGTTGAAGGAGTTTGGGGAGGGGTATAAGAAAATGTAAAATTATAAATCTAAACAACAAGTTCTCATTATGTCATATGATATTAAATTAAAGGTATTCACTCTAAGATTGAAGAAGAGTAGAGCTAAAAAAGATCCCAACAGAATGTGGAGTGAGGTGTTCAATCTATATGAAGGAAATGAACAAGAAAAATTTAATGCTTTTTTTAAAGCCTACTTAGAAAGTTTTGAGGGAAAATTTATCACCTACAAAAATTGGCCAAAGGCCATAACTGTACCAGAATTAGACGTGCACTTCAAATCGAAAGAAAGATTATTTTATGGTCAATTTGAAGGCGGCCCCACCAATCAGACTTTCCGTGTCAAGAACTTAGATAACACCGGAGAAGGCCTTCTTATTGAGAAAAACCAAGTTACCTCATCCCCATTTTATTTTATTTTTCATATCCCTGAAAATTCAAACCTTGGGCTGTTAATTGTACAGTCAATGGGAGAGATTCAAATGCACGACATATTACAACTAAACTTTCAATTATTTGTAAAAAACTTAGGTATCGACGTAGCGATAGATTACAACGAAAAGATAACCAAAGAGGCTATTGAAAGCTATAAAAAAGGAAATATAAAATCGATAACAATCAGAAAAAGTGGTTTATCAAAAGATATAGGAGATCATTTATTTACGAAAAAGTACCAAGACTATGGTGATATTAAAATAGAGCTTAAAGTTAGCTTCATGGATCGATTATCTAATGCTTTACTGATAGATGACATTAAGAAAAGTGTTTTAGGAAAAAATCCGCAAATATTTGAAATAGCTGCTCTAGAAACATTAGGAATCGATGAGCAGAGTGATGTCTTTGCTAAATTTGAGCATAAAGGCAGAGAAACAACTGCGAAAGTAGAAGATGGAGTTAAGCTGAGTCCAATATATCATGTTGACTCTAGCGATGTTCCGTTGGATGTCAACAATCACCCTCATCCAACAAAGATGAAAGAGTATCTACTTTCATTTATGAATAAAATGATTATTGAAACAGGTTTAAATTCATAATTATGAGCTATAAAATAGATGTATCAAATATTATCTTAGATCACTTAAGAACGTTGGTCAATAGTGATACTAATAAACCCGACTTTAGAGATTGGCTCTTTTTTCTCTTTATCCCTCTAATACTCTCTGGTTATCTTGTTTACATCGGCTATTGTATCAATGATAATTTATCCAACTCTTTAATTGCTGGTCTTTCTATTTATGTAGGTCTATCAATTAATTTTCTGATGTTAATCTTTGAATTGTCTACGAAAGAATTCTTTAAAACTAATCAACGAAAAACTATCATTAAACAAATAATCGCAAACATAAGTGCTACGACAATATACTCTCTGCTTCTTATAATATTTGCTATTATCGCCCCCATCGTAATCTCTAATATAATTTCATCTAAGATTTTACACTTTTTCCTATACTTTTTCCTTTTTGAATTTATTTTCACCCTATTGATGGTTTTGAAAAGGATTTATCAAGTCTTGCAGGGAACAGTTGAAATATAATTCGGAAAATAACAAGGTGACTAAAACTAGATAAATATGGCAATTAGCGCAAACTCACTTATACATTATACTAGAAAATTCGAATTCTTATTAGGCATATTAAGGAATCGCGGCTTCAAGTTCTCTTATTGTTCTGAGAAATTAAAAACAAGAGGAAGCAAAAATTATACTGCTGCAATCGGAATGGTTTCATTTTGTGATATTCCCATATCTGACTATAAAAAACATTTTTATAATAAAAGGAATACAGGAGACCTAGGTTACTATGGAGATTACGGAATCGGTTTATCAAAAAAATGGGCATCTGAAAAAGGACTTAATCCAGTCCTTTACATTGATCAAAACTCCTTCGTAAGCCATTCTTTAAGGAAAGCATATGAGTCCCTTTTAAACGAAGCAGGGGAGATTATCGACCTAGATGATCACACTCCAATACTATATGCCAAAAACTACGAAGGAGAATTAGTACGCGGTAGCGAAGTTGTCCATAAAAAGTATAGATTTTACGATGAAAGAGAATGGAGGTTAGTTCCAAAGACGGAAAGTATAGCCATGAATCCTCCTATTGTCGATGATAAGAAATATCGATTTAATAAAGATGGTTATAATCAAAGACTTGAGAATTATCTTTTAAAATTTGAATTACAAGATATTTCCTATATAATAGTTAAGGAAACCTCAGAAATTCAATTAGTTTATGAAACCCTCTCATCAATTTTCAATAGAAGTATAATAGATTTACAATCTATAACTATCCTAACATCTGAACAGATTGTTGGAGATTTTTAAAAGCGTAGAAATATACGTATGAGCCTATGCAAGATAAACTTTCATATTCTTATGTAGACCAGCCAGAGGCTTATAAAGCCCCTTCTGTTATGATGGATATACTAGAGCTCATTGTAGATTTCTATTCTAATAATTTATCAAACAAACTTTGCATAGTCTTGCCAGCAAAAGAACTGATTGCACAATGGATTTCTATTCCATATGTGTTATCAATTATTAAGAATGACTTTTCAAAATTCGAAAATGAGATTTATGAAGCTTATAAATCTTACAAAACGGGCGATAAATTAATTTTAAATAATAAAGCTATAGTTGAATGGGTTGGGATAAAACAAAACGGCGCAACTTTTAAAACAAAATCAGAAAAAGAATCATCAGGAGCGGAAATCACCATTAAATTCTCGGATGTTATAAAGCTTCAAACAGCTCCTAACAACAGAAACCGATTATCCCCGTTGAAGCTCGTCAAAAGTGTCTTACCATCAAATGTAAAGACACCAATAGAAAATTTATTAGGTATTCATACTCATGGCAACAAAGAATTTATTAGAAGTAAAGTGTGTTTGATTGGCAAATACGCTGACTTTAAAAAATCGACCAAAAACATTTTAATCAATTCTTTTTCATTAACAGAATATGCTCATCTAGAAAAAATAAAAAATGATGGGACGGTTGATAATAATTCCGCTGTGTTACTTTCAAATAATCTCTCAAACCTAGCCCTATATACAATACAAAATCCTGTTTCTGCAATTATTATTGATGGATTTACAGTTATTCAGGAAAGAGGAACTGATTTTTCTGATATTGATGTGAAAAACATTCCAACTATTCTGATTACTGATTTATCAGAAATTGAAAATTTTGAGTTCATGGGTAATTATGGATTTGAGTTTTTCAACTTCACAAAAGAAAATCTAAATATTGACTGCCATTCAAATAATTCTCCTTTTCACGCTTTCAATAAGAAACTGAAAAAATACACAATATTTAATATTATAAAAGAAGTTTGCCAGAATACAGAACTTGAAACCATAGTTAAGAAAATTCATTCCATTGAAAAGGATGAATTCAATAATGATTTAAATGCGCTAAAAGTTTATCTGATTCAACTTACAAATATTGTTTCAAGAATTTGTCATATTCCGGTTTCCAGTGAAATTTCAGTGCTCAATCAAAAGGTAAATAACCTTGAAACATTGTTTCAGAGAAACAAAATGTGGTTAGGTGATTCTCATAAACCTATTGAAGAAAGTATTTCACTGCTGAAATCAGTTATTGAAAAATTTTTAATACAACCATCAGAGAAATGCACAAAGTTGCAAACACTGATTAGTCAGCACAACTATGACTACATCATTTGCCCGACGGCAGATGAAGTACAGGCGCTCAGAAATTTTTTAGCTGAAAACCTATACAATACAAAGGTAATATCTCTTACAGATATGAATGACAATATGCTTAGTAGTCAACCCGTGAAAGCTATAATCACGGGATGGGCAAAGTCGAAAAACCTAAACAAGATTTTTTCTTCATTTCTGTTTTCCGAACTCACTCTTTTATTTTATCAGTTTGAAAATAATTATTACAACTCTCTGCAAAGGCGAAACAGAAAATACAGCGAGAATGTAAAATCAACTATCACTAGGGATGGTATCCGTTCACCGGAATATTCTGCAGAATCAAAAGGGTTTGAGGATTTATATTCATCCGATGAAGGTATTGAAACGACTTCTGGAAGTCAGTTTGATATTCTGGAATTTGAATTAAAACTTGACAATGTCCAGTATTCCAGATACAAATTGACCGGAAATATAGCTGACAGTGTCAAAGCAAAACGGATTGATTTTGAAAATGACTCTTTCATTTATGCCAGTGAATCACACAAATTACTTGTTATAAATGACTTAATCGAAGGTCAAAAAGACAATACACGTTATTACAGAAAAACAGCAGAAGCATTAAAAACAGGTGATATAATTGCTTTAATAAACACCGACAGAGATATTCTGGCGGAGTTGGTCGAAAAAAACACTACTCATGAAGATTTAACCGCAGTGAAAAAATGGACTAACCTCTGGAAAAATTTACTGAAAGAATACTTCGTCTCAATAGGTAATGACTTCAAAAAACTGATTGAGGATTTACGGGAACATGATTGCAAAAAACATGAAATTACTATCAAAACTTGGTTACAGGATGAAAACAGAATCGGGCCTGATGATGATTCAGATTTAATTAGTATCGCTTTATTAACTAATTCAGACCTTTTGAACGATAATATAATTACAGTGAGGGAGGCCATTAGGAAAATGACCGGATGGAGGATGAAAGCGGCAGATGCTATTATAAAAAAAATCAAATCAAAAATTCATGAATTTGCAGATAGTTCGATTGTAAATAATACAATAGTGATAGAAGACCTAGGAAGTATAACGGTTTTGAAAATAACTGATATTTCAGATAAGTGGGAGAATATTGACGGACGATATATAAACAGATTACTGCAAAAAGATATTATATAATGGCGAAACTATTACCACCATATATAGACAGGAATTGCAAAAGCACAGGCGAGAAAATGATTTTTGAAATTCTCAAAAACAATTCTTTCGCTAAAGATTGGATTGTGCTGCACTCACTGAACCTTTCACAACACACAATACGCCTGTATGGTGAAATTGATTTTTTGATTCTGATTCCAGGAGGTGGAATTTTTGTAATGGAAGTGAAAGGTGGTGATGTAAAATGTATTGACGGAGTTTGGCATTTCATAGACAGGCATGGAAATGTAAACAAGAACAAAAGTCCGTTCAACCAAGCAAGAGACGCAATGTTTTCTTTGCGTTCCGCAATTGAAAAAGAATTTGGCAAAGGACATAAGTTCACAAAAATCTTATCCGGTTTTTTTTGTGCATTCCCCCACATAAGTTTTGACAAGCACAGTGTTGAGTATGAATCATGGCAGATACTTGACAAAGATTCAATCCAAAGCGTAACAGAAAGTTTTTTTAAGAATTTAGTTCAGAAGTTCATTCAAAAGCATAAGGGGCAAAGATGGTTTTCTGAAAAGGATTCTTTGCCTGATAAAAATGATTTGAATTCGCTTTGTGATTTTTTGAGAGGAGATTTTGAAAGAGTGCGAACAGTAAAAGAACGATTAGCGGAGTTTGATAAGGAAGTTAAAAAATACACAGAGGAGCAATACAGAATACTTGATTCGATTCAACTGAATGACAGAAGTGTTACACAAGGAAGTGCGGGCACAGGTAAGACAATGATTGCAATTGAATCAGCGGTGAGAGCAGCAGCAGAAGGCAAAACGGTTTTCCTTACCTGCTATAACCGATTAATTGGTGAATGGATGCAAAAGCAGGTTGAAGAATGGAAAGATAAAATCACTGTTTCAAGTTTACATGGCTTTTTGTTTGAGCAATCCAAAGGATTTGACTATGACAAATCACAGGACAATAAACAGGATTTTTACAGTAAATATTTGCCGACCCTACTAAAAGACATTTATCAAAAAGGGATAAGTAAGAAGTTTGATAAGTTAATAATAGATGAAGGTCAGGACTTAATCAGAGAAGAATATCTGAACCTATTTGATTCAATGGTTGAGGGAGGTTTAGCAAATGGTAATTGGGAAATATTTGGTGACTTTGAGAGGCAAGCAATTTATGCACAGCTTTCAGAAAAAGAAATGTTAGACCTCGTAAAAAGATTTGGAAATTATTCAAGACACCTTTTAACCATCAATTGCCGTAACACAAAACAAGTCGGAGAGGAAACCTGTTTGATTTCGGGTTTTGAGCAACCACCGTTTTTGTTGGAGCATCTCGAAGGAATTCCAGTTGAATACATTTTCTACACTGATGATACACATCAGAAAACTTTGCTTGCGCAGCAACTTCAAAAACTTTCATCAATCAAACTTCCTCTAAATGAGTTGGTGATAATTTCACCAAGAAAATTTGAAAGCTCATGTTCTTATTCTGCTTCAGGTTTTACAATCAGAGAAATAAAAAATAACAATGAGATTTGTCCGGCACAAACTTTTTATGGTTTTGCAACAGTTCAATCCTACAAAGGCATGGAGGGTAATTACATATTGATAACGGACATCGAAGATTTGTCGAGTGAAATTGCAAAGTCATTATTATATGTAGGTATGAGTAGAGCAAGATATGGTTTGATACTTTTCATTTCAGAGAAGATGAGGAATGAATACAGGGAAATTCTAAAACGAAAACTCAATTAGTATGAGAAATGATATTCTTAAATTTATAAAGAAAGAATTGATTGGCCCCGACCCTGTGAAACCACACATACAGGAGAACGGAGAAGAAATTTTATTGAATGAACCGCCACGATTGAGATATGGTGCAGGTGTATTATTTCCAAGAGCAGCCACAATTGAAAAACTTGATTCCACTTCAACCGAAGAAGAAAAGGTTTTGGAAAAACTGGAAGATGAAAAGAAAGAAGTTGATGACCCTGTAACTGCAGAGGACAGCAAAGCTCCTGTTGACATGGCAGAGGACTTTGAAGAAGAAATTGGGCTTGCAAATTCTTTTCTACCATCCGCAATGGGCTTCAGTTGCTTTACAAAAATCCCTAAAGACGGTTTTGCTGTTAAAGTCAATGTTGGAATTTATCAAATCAAGGAATACAGTTATCAGAAGGAGGATGCTACCACAGTAACACGAAAAGCATATTACAGAACTTCACTTGACCAAGAATTTGTTTTGGCTGCAAATGAAATTCCAACACAGCTAGGAAAAAACATTGATAAAGCCCTTGTTGACAAAAACGGAAATAAAATAAATCTTAAACTGAATATCCGCAACAGAACTCACGGAAATGAAACTGGCAGAAACATTCATCTGCTCACATTCACTTTGATAAATCTGCATATCGGAGGAGTAGAGAATATCAGGAATGAAGATTGTTTTTTCCAAGTTTCGTTTTCAGTTAGTGCAACCGAAAAATGTTTTTGCCCTTACAAAGCAGCAGCATCCAAAACCGATAAAGATGATGAGAAATCAAATCTGCTGTTATTCAGGAAGAAAAAAACTTTTGCAGTTGGACACGGTTGCTCGCCATCATGGAACGACAACGATATTGAATTCACAAATTCAATCATAACGGAGGCAATTCCAGTTTATGAAATAAAACCCATCGTTCCGAATGAATTAAAAAGTGTTGAACTGAAAATGTTTGACCTGAGTGATTTGTCAGACAAAGATATTACGGCAAATCTTGTCAAGCTGAATTCAGAATACGAGGCATGGATAAACCAACAGGAAGAAATTGCAAATACTGAATTGGAAGATGAACTTCTTGAAACCGCTTTGCGGCACATTGAAAGTTGCCGATTGTGTTTGCAACGAATGAATGAAGGCGTTGCTATTTTGAACAGCAATGAAAAAGTCAATCGTGCTTTCAGGTTGATGAATCGTGCAATGCTTTTACAGCAACTTCATTACAGCATTGAAACAAGAAACTGGATTCTTGATAAAGGTAGCATCACAGGTTTGAAAAATGCAGTCATTCCTGACATCAATAATAGTTCAACGTGGAAACTAGGGCTTGGAGCGTGGAGACCGTTTCAGCTTGCTTTCATACTGATGAACTTGAATGCAATGTTGGATGCAAACCATGCAGACAGAGAAATGGTTGACTTGATTTGGTTTCCGACAGGCGGAGGAAAAACAGAAGCATATCTGGGTTTGTCAGCGTTTACAATTTTTATGAAAAGATTGAAGGACAAGAATGATTCAGGTACAACTGTGCTGATGCGTTATACATTACGACTACTGACAGCACAACAATTTCAAAGGGCAGCAGCTTTGATTTGTGCTTGTGATAAAATCAGAAAAGAGAACGAGGAAGAATTAGGAACAGCAAGAATTTCAATTGGACTTTGGGTTGGCGAATTGACACCGAACAAAAGAGATGCAGCGAAAAAAGCATTTCAGATAATGGAACAAGGCAGAGAAGAAGAAAACCCTTTCATTGTTCTGAAATGTCCTTGGTGCGGTTCTCAAATGGGTTATTTGAAAGAAGCGAGAACAAACAAGGTGAAGGGCTACAAGAGGAGAAAAGTTGGAACGAAAGAAACAATTGTATATCAGTGCGACAATCAGCAATGTGATTTTTCAAAACCTGATTACAATTTGCCATTGGTTGTTATTGACGAAGATATTTATGACAATCCACCAACACTCTTAATCGGAACAGTTGACAAGTTTGCAATGCTGACATGGAGACCGGAAGCAAAAACACTTTTTGGTTTCAGGGGAAATGAAAGACCGTTTTCTCCACCCGAACTTATTATCCAAGACGAGTTGCATTTGATTTCAGGTCCGTTGGGTTCTATGGTAGGTTTGTATGAAACAATGATTGAAGAACTCTGCACGGCAAACAATGTAAAACCAAAAATTATTGCTTCGTCAGCAACAATCAGCAGAGCCAAGGAACAAATCAATTCGCTTTATGGCAGAGGCACAGGCAATGTAAACATTTTCCCTGCACAATGTTTAGGTGCAGGTGATTCGTTCTTTGCATACGAGGACACAACAAGCACAGGAAGAATATATACGGGCATATTTGCATCTGCATTACCTTCTCATGCAACCGCACAAGTAAGAGTTATTTCTGCATTACTTCAAGCTGTAAAATCAATTCCGGTTGCTGATGAAAAAGAAAGAGACCCTTACTGGACTGCATTGACTTACTTCAACAGTATTCGGGAATTAGGTCATGCCGCTACACTCATTCGTGCAGACATACGGGAATACATGAATTCAATTTGGATTCGGAAGGCAATCAAAGGTGATGAAAGAAGATTTATCAATCGTGATATTGAACTCACAAGCCGTATCAACAGCAATGATATTCCTGAATACCTAGAGCAACTTTCAAAATCATGGACAGGAAATAAATCAGAATATCCGGTTGATGTTTGCCTTGCAACAAACATGATTTCAGTAGGCGTTGACATTCCACGACTAGGCTTAATGACGGTAATCGGGCAACCAAAAACAACTTCCGAATACATTCAGGCAACAAGCCGTGTTGGTCGTTCAAAGAAAGGTCCTGGGCTTGTCTTTACCATTTACAACTGTTCAAAGCCAAGAGACCGTTCACACTTTGAACATTTCCAGGAATACCATTCAAAAATTTACAGCAAGGTTGAACCGACAAGCGTTACTCCTTTTTCAGCACCGGCAAGAGAAAGAGCGTTGCATGCAATCTTAGTTGGGTTGGTTAGATTTTATTCAACAGACCAAAGTTCAATCACGCCAAGACCTTTTCCTCAAAAAGAAATTATTGAAAGAGTAACTCAAATAATTTTTGACAGAGTTCATTTGATTGACGATGAAGAATACGAAAAGACATTGGAACTTATTGAAGAAAAACTGGACTACTGGAAAAATGAATTGCCTCTTGTTTATGGTTCATTCGGACAGCAAACAAATATTCCACTAATGTATCCGGCTGGAACAAATCCATCAGAAGACATAAAGGCAAGAGCATGGTCAACGCCAACATCAATGAGAAATGTTGATTCAACTTGTGAAGCGTATGTTATTCCGGCAGAATACTTAAACATTGACAACTAAAATATGCCAGCTAAAAAACCAATAAGAAGGTCACAGTTAATTTCTCCCTGGGGAGTTGGACAGATGATAAACTTTCCAAAGGATGAATCATTGATGGTTGTCGGACTTGACATGTGGGAAGAAAAATTCAGAACAATTTCTGAGTTGGATGAATTTAAAGTAACCGAAGAACGATTAGCAAAAAGGTTAGGCGTAAAAGAATTCAGATTACCGCCTGATTTCAGAGACCCCGGACCAGGAATTACAAATCCATCATTGAAGATTCCATTCGTAAGATTTCCACGGTGGCACTATTGCACACGATGCGGACACATGGAAAAAGTTTCAATTTACGATTCACAGAAACCGACTTGTTCAGGAGTTTCTTTTGGTTCCTGTCTCTTATACACATCTGACGCTGCCGACGATCGAGCCATAGTGTAGATCTCGGGGG
>NZ_JAELTN010000032.1 GCF_016428855.1 Pedobacter sp. ASV28 | reverse complement strand
AACAGAGAAGTTAAGCCCGCCTGAGCCGATGGTACTGCGGTAACACGTGGGAGAGTAGGTCGGTGCCTATACCTAAACGCCCCCTCCAGAAATGGTCGGGGCTTTTTTGATTCAACGCCACCGACCGACCAGGGACCATGGACAAACCCAAAAGGCCCAAATAGGTAATCGGAGCGTGCTCATACGCTAAGACAAAAAAATCAATCAGAACATTCGGTTCAAATACAGCATAATTTTTCTTTTTTCAATAGCAAGGCTGTTAATTTTTGTTAAAGTTTCTATGCTGTTTATTCTTCCGCTCTTAAAAAGCTATTTTTGTATCTTATGTTATATTTTCAATCTGTGTATATGAAGTTTAATAAAATATTTTTTCTTGCGCTACTGACATTTGGTTTCTTTAACTACGCCCAAGCCCAAGATAAAAATGTAAAATTACCGCCCAATTGGTTTAATCTTGATTTGGCTACAGATGGTTATTTTGGAATTAGTACAGAGAGAGCTTATAAAGAACTGTTAAACGATAAGAAACCAAAGCAAAAAGTGATTGTTGCAGTAATTGATGGGGGAACTGATATTAAGCATGAAGACTTAAAGGACGTATTATGGACTAATACAAAAGAAATTCCTGGAAATGGTATTGATGATGATAAAAATGGCTATGTTGATGATGTGCATGGATGGAACTTCATAGGATCGAAAAATGGAGATTTGGCCCATGATAACCTCGAATTGGTAAGGATTAAAAGAAAGTTAGAGCCTAAATACAGATCGGTGATCAGAAGTACTGTTTTAGATAGTGCTGAGAAAGTAGAATATGATTTATATAGAAGAGTAGTATCTGATTTTGGAAAGAAATATGATGAGGCAAGTTCTGCTTTCCCAATTTATATTGCCATTAAAAAAGTAATGGATTCTGTCGCCCTTATTAACCGGAAGAAAATTCCTTCATTAGAAGATATAGAGCGTTATAAAGGTGACGATGAGATGGAAGACTATATTAAAAAGATTATCAGAAAAGGATCAAAGGACGAGGGAAGCATTGAAAAGTTCTATAGAACAATAGAAAGAGGTTATAAGGAATTGGAGGAAATGCTCAAGTATAATCTAAATGAGCAATATGATGAGCGAGCCTTGTTAGTGGGAGATGATTATGCAAATGCTAATGAACGAATTTATGGTAATAATGATGTAACAGGACCAGATGCTGAGCATGGTACACACGTATCAGGTATAATTGGAGCGAACAGAAAAAATGGCATCGGCATTATGGGCGTGGCTGATCATGTAAGTATTATGAGCATAAGGGTTGTACCTCAAGGTGATGAAAGAGACAAAGATGTGGCAAATGGTATTAGGTATGCTGTAGATAATGGCGCTAGAGTAATTAATATGAGCTTTGGAAAAGGTTATAAGTGGGATAAAAAAGTGGTGGACGAGGCCGTGAAGTATGCTGAATCTAAAGGTGTTTTGCTGGTTCATGCTGCTGGTAATGACAACCAGAATAATGACATTACCGAGAACTACCCTAATAAATATTATGATGGTCCGGAAGCAGAAGCCTATGCCCTAAAAAATAAGAAAGTGGAACCCAAAGCTCTTGTTCTTCCTTCAGCAAAGGATATGGCAAATAGAGGTCAATATGCGCAAAGGCAACCAGATGCTTTTGCAAAAGCCATTCCATTAGATTCTAATAAATATAGACTACCTCATGCACATAATTGGATTGAAGTGGGGGCCAGTGCTTATAAAGATGATGATAATTTGAAAGCCTCTTTCTCTAATTATGGGAAGTATAATGTAGACGTATTTGCGCCAGGTTTCATGATCAATTCAACGGTTCCCGGCTCTAAATATGAAGAGTTTGATGGTACCAGTATGGCAGCACCTGTTGTTTCTGGTCTAGCAGCTTTAATTTTGAGCTATTATCCAGAGCTGACTGCTGTAGACGTAAAGGATATTATCATGCAGTCGGTAACAAAGGTTACGCGTAAAGTCAAGTATAAGAATGATAAAGATGAGACTGTTCGTACCAACTTTTCAGAATTATGTGTGAGCGGAGGAGTGGTTAACGCTTATAATGCATTAAAACTGGCAGCAACATATAAGCCTAAAAAATAGAAAAATATATAAGCTAATTAGATCCTCAAATGTACAATTTGGGGATTTTTTTTGCGCATACGCCAAATAAATTAATCCTTTTCAGTTTTTTTTCGTCTATTGAAGGAACTAAACAACAAATGTAAACCTAAAATCAAGCCTTTATGAAGGTAATTTACTTATTACTTTTTATTGTGTTTTCTTGTTCTTGTTTTGCCCAAAAGTTGCCTGAGATACAAACAACTGGTATTTGGGCACCAAATGGGATTCGAGTCGATGGAAAATCAACCGAGTGGAATAATAGTTTTGCCGCTGAGAATAAAAGAACAGAAATTTATTATACGGTTTCTAACGATAATAAAAATCTATACTTAGTAGTTAAGTCTGCAAATAATACCGTAGTGAATAAAATTATGGTAGGAGGAATTACATTTACCGTAAATAATAAAGGAAAGAAAAAAGAAGAAGGTGCTTTTTCTATCACTTATCCTTTAATTACCAGAAATAATAGAAATGTAGGTAATAGGAATCCAGTAGGACAAAATAGGAATGAGCAGAGTCAGGAACATCGAGATTCCATAGCGCTGGTACAGAGAAAATCTCAATTGGCTAGCGTGAAGGAAATAAAAGTGATAGGGTTTAAAGAAATAAGCGATTCTCTGATCTCTATATATAATGAATATGGGATAAAAGCCGCAGCAACTATCGATGAAACAGGCACCTATTTTTATGAATTAGCAATTCCTTTGACTGCACTTGATATTTCTAATACCAAAGAATTTGCTTACCAAATTAAGCTTAATGGAAGGATAGATGGAGGAGGTTTCATCTTAAGGGGGAATGGAAATACTGGAAGTGGTTTTGGTGGTGGTGCGGTAAGGGGCAATTTTGGTGGTGCCAGCCCCAACAATAATACTGCCCGACAAGACCTTTTAAGTTCAACAGATTTTTGGGGAAAGTATATACTTCAAAAGCAATAGTCTAAATATTACACGCCGTTACATGAACCATACCCTTTCCAAAAGAATGAACTATCTGAACCTTTTGACTGCCTTTATCTTTGTGCTTTTGGGTAGCTTAAATATTTTTGCACAAAATTCGCCAAGAGGAAAAAATGTTCCACCGCCATTAGCTACTAGGGAAATTAGTGGTATTGTAAAAGATACTACAGATTTAGGTGTTCCAGGTGTTACTGTTCGTCTAACGTCAGATAGAGATACTTTGGTCGCAAGCACTAATCCAGATGGTATTTTTGTATTTAAAAATGTAAAAATGGCCACCTATACCATGAGTTTTACTATGATGGGCTATAAGCAGCAAATTAATAAGTATAAACAAAATGATGCCGTACCACGTATTGTAATGGATCCTATTATATTAAAAGCCATAGCCAATACACTAAATGAGGTCGTAATTAATGGCACACCATCCATAACCTATAAAACAGATACGGTAGAGTATAAGGCGAGTGATTATATTGTCAGGGAAAATGCTACCGTAGATGAGCTATTAAAGAAAATGGAGGGTATGGAGGTAGGAAATGATGGCACATTAATCCATCAGGGAAACAACGTTACCAAGGCTAAAATAAATGGAAAAGTTTATGCTGGAGGTGATGTCGGTACAGCTATCCAAAATCTCCCGGCCGAAATTGTAGATAAAATACAGATCGTAGACGATTATGGAGATCAGGCCGCAAGAACGGGTATCAAGGATGGTGATCCAGAAAAAATATTGAACATTGTAACCCGAACAGACAAGTCAGTGGGAAATTCTGCTAATATTAGTGCTGGGGGTGGAAGTAATGAACGCTATGAAGGTGCTGTTTTTGGAACCAGGTTAAATGGCAACCAAAATATGGCAGTTAATTTACGCTTAAATAATACAGTAAATGGCGTGGCCAATAGTGGCGCAAATGGCGGAGACACCAATAACAGTGGAAATGGCGGAGCTAGGGTTAACGCTAGCCAGGGTGGCGGAAATAGAGGAAATGGAGGGGGAAATAACAATAATGGCAATTCTTCGAACGGAAGTGGAGGAATGAGCAATAGCGGAAATTCAACCTTTTCTTTTAGAGATCAGCTAAATAAAAAGGTAAGGATCAATACAAGCTATCGTTATAATTTCAGCAATGTCAATTTGCTGAACAGTAGTCTTTCCGAAATTTACAGTACGAATGGTACCATCTTCTCTTCAAATGAAAGTGAGAGAAATAATCGAACAAAAACACATACTTTTAATTTTGAATTAGAGGCAGATCTGGACAGTAATAATTTTCTGAGGGTTGTTCCAGAAGTTACCCTTAATTCTTCCAATAATAATAGTCAATCTGCTATAGGTCAAACTGGGACTTTGATTACTCAAAATCAATTAGGTATAAATTCTGGGAAAAATACAAGACCAAGTGTTGGGGCAACCATATTTTATCAGCATATATTTAATAAGCCGCGTAGAAACTTTTCAATGCAATTGAGCTTTAATACCGCAAACCAGGAAACTGATCAGGAGCGTAATACCAAATTTTATAAAGATGATATCAATAGCCTAGATTCACTTGTACATCGATTAGTAGAAAGAACAAACCAAACAAGCAATTACAGAGGGAGCCTTACTTATGTAGAGCCATTAGCGGCGAATAGCCAGTTGGAATTTAATGGACAGATTAACTATAATGGTTATGATAATAGAGCGATTACAAGTAATATTGATGCGTTTGAAAATAGACACGTGGTAGACTCGCTGAGTAATATTTATGATTATTCATTTACGCAGGCCCGTATTGCCCTAAATTACCGTTATGGATTGTCATCAACTTCAAAAGTTAGGTTTTCTTTAGGCCTTACGGGCGTACCAGGCATATTAAGTGGTACCAAGGTCAGTTTAGGTACTACAACCAGACGTAACAGCTTTAACCTGATCCCCATAGCAAGATTTCAATACGCCTGGTCTAGGCAACATAGTGTGCAGGTCAATTATTCTGGCAGTGCTAATGAGCCTACTTTCGACCAAATACAGCCTGTAAGGGATGTATCAAACCCACAAAATCCGGTAGTGGGTAATCCAGATTTGAAAGTGACCTTTAACCATACAGTCAATGCTAATTATAATAATTATATCGCGAACCATAAACTCAATTATTCCGTAAACCTTAATGCCACTTTTATCGATAATTCGGTAGTACGCAATGTAGTTCAGTTATTTAATTCAAGTGGACAACTAGAAAAAAATGAAACCCGATATACCAATATGAACGGAGCTTACCGTATTGGGGGTAATTATTCGATTAGCAAACAACTCAATAATCGTAAATATAACCTCGCACTTAGTGGAAATGCCTCATATAATCATGGCGTATCCATGAGTAATAATAGGGAAAGTATTACCAGAACTTGGAATATCACGGAACGGTTTGGACCACGGATCAATCCTAACGAATGGCTTGAAGTTAACCCAAATGTTGCCTATAACATCACAAAATCAGACAATACAATAAGTACGAATACTGTTAATACTAAAACTTTGTCTTTAAATATAGATGGTAAGTTTTACATGTGGCAATCCTTGATTTTTGGTTATAGTGCCAGTAAGAATTTTGTAACTGGACTAGATGCCAATATCACCAGTAATCCTTTGGTGATCAACGCCTATCTTCAGAAAGAGTTCTGGAAACGTAGGGCATCAATTACCTTTCAAGCATTTGACTTATTGAAAGAGAATAACTTCATCAACCTTAACGTAACCGACTTAATGAAAACAGAGACCAGAACGAATGCTTTAAGCCGGTATTTTATGCTAAGGGCAAATGTTCGTTTGCAGAAATGGACCGGAGCAAGGGGACGTAATGGTAGACAGATTATGCGTAGGGGCGATGGTAGTTTTTACTAAAAGTAAATATAATCTAGCCTTTTTTGGAAAGAGATATCTGTAAGATATTTATAACGCTGCTTTCTCTTTTAATATTAAAGCACGTTGAAAAAAGCTCGATCTTTTGATTTTTTCCTCCGCTTCATTTATGGCCTTCAATAGATTGTTCTCATTATCTATGATTTCTTCCAATGCTTTGTTTATGATTGACCATACGGGCAACATGTCCGAAACCAGTGATTCACCTTTTGTAGTGAGCGAAACAATTCGCTTACGTTCATCTTTTTTATCTTTTTTAGATTGCACAATTTTTTCTTTTTCTAATTCTTTCAGCAGGCTGATGGTTGATGGATGGCTATAACCAATTTCTGATGCAATTTCTATGATATTTAGTTTTTTTCTTTGGTAAAGTGTATAGATTACCGGAAACCACTTAGGTTCGAAATCGATATTATACTCTTTGTATAATAAAGCTCCATCCTTGCGCAATTGTTCACTCAACCGCTGTAAGCGGGTAGATAGGGCTAATGTGCCTACACTATTTATGATATTCATGGGCTATCTATTTTAGCGCTAACCGGCAAAAGACATTATCAACAGCCATTATAGGAAAAACTTTTGGTAATTCATTTTTATGGATGACCGAAAAACCGTTTTTTTCATAAAAACGTAATGCAGCTTGTAAGACATCCTTTGTTCCCAAGTATAGGTCTTTTAAACCAATTTCTTTACTGTAGGTAACCAAAGTATCCAATAATAGTTGAGCTATTCCAAAATCTTTGCCTCTATATTCTTTTTTAACAAACATTTTTCTAATGGTACCAAAGTCCTCGCTGCTTTTGATAAGACCTATGGTGCCTACTAATTCCCCGTCAATTTTGGCACCCCAAAAATGACCTCCACCGTGATGGTAGAATTCTTCGATGGTTAAAAGGTCTTGTTGGTCTTTGATGCCGATGGCTATGTTGAACTCATTTTGTTGTATCGGTAAAATGATATTAATCACAGCCTCGCTGTCATTATTGTAGATTGGAACGATGGTTATATTCATAATGTACAAAACTACGTAGTTAAATACATAAATTAAAATATTTTTTAGATAATAAAGGATAGGCCACGACATTTTATTAATGCTATGTGTGTTTTATGTGGTGGTATCTTTTCTTTAATTAAATGAACCACATAGACACATAAGGGCATTTTTTTATCGATTATAATGGATAATGACTGGATATGAAAAAGGCCTGAATAATTTTCAGGCCTCTCGTATTCTGATTAAATTTTAGTGAATTCTCTAAAATCCTGACCATCTTTAATGGCCAGCAAACTCTCGTAAATGAGGCTGATGACATTGTCTACATCTTCCTTGTGCACCATTTCTACAGTAGTGTGCATATAGCGTAATGGTAGAGAGATTAATGCGGAAGGCACACCGCCATTAGAATAGGCAAAGGCATCGGTATCGGTCCCCGTAGAACGTGAAGAAGCCTGACGTTGGAAAGGAATGCCTGCTTTTTCTGCTGTTTTGATCAATAGTTTATTTAAATTAGTCTGTACAGCAGGCGCATAAGAAACCACAGGACCTTTTCCTGCCGAAAGATCCCCTTGCGTAATCTTATTAATCATAGGAGTAGTGGTATCATGTGTAACATCGGTAACGATCGCTACATTTGGCTTAATGTGGTCGGCAATCATTTCTGCACCACGCAAACCAATCTCTTCCTGTACGGAGTTTACAATATATAAGCCAAATGGCAGCTTTTTCTTGTTCTCTTTTAGCAAACGTGCTACTTCGGCAATCATAAATCCTCCAGCACGGTTATCTAGGGCACGGCCCACATAGTAACGGTCATTCAATACCATAAACTCGTCTTCGTAGGTAATGACACAGCCTACATGAATGCCTAAGGCTTCGACTTCTTCTTTGGTGGTGCAACCGCAATCTAAAAAAATGTTTTTAAGTTCTGGTGTTTGCTCCTTTTCTCCATGACGGGTATGAATGGCAGGCCAACCAAATACAGCTTTTATAAAGCCCTTTTCGGTGTGTATATTTACCCGTTTAGAAGGGGCAATCTGATGATCGGAACCACCATTACGGATGACATAAATCAAACCATCATTGGTAATATAGTTCACATACCAGGAAATTTCATCGGCATGTGCTTCTATTACTACTTTATAAGCTGCCTTAGGGTTGATCACCCCCACGGCTGTACCATAATTGTCTATGAAATGTTCGTCTACATAAGGTTTTAGGTAATCTAACCAGAGTTTTTGACCTTCCCACTCGTAGCCAGTAGGGGCTGCGTTATTGATATATTTTTCAAAAAACTGTAGCGATTTTTTGGTAACTACAGGCTCATGTTTTTTCTTTTCTTTTTTTTTCATCTGTATAACATTGTTTTCAATTGTGACGAAGCTATCATGATTTTATACATTTTTTCATCGATTTTGGAAAATCATGATGCTTTCTTTGCCATAGTTTTTTATATATGTATGGTGGTAAATGTACATATTAAAGGTATATTATGAAACCCGTTTCTTGAATTTTGACAGGAAATTCATTATATTACTAGTTAACTATTAAAACTTATCTTTTATGAATGTAACGAAAATCTTTGTTCCTGCCGTACTCTTTATTTTGATCGTAATTGTTTGTTTAATGTATGGTCTGCCAAAGTACAATGTATGGCAGCAAGAGATGGCCGGAAAGGCCGAAATGGCTAAGGCAGAGCAAAATCGAAGGATCTTGGTAGAAGAGGCCAAAGCAAGGCTTGAAGCTGAAAAATTAAACGCCGAAGCCGAAATTGAGCGTGCAAAAGGTATGGCAGAGGCCATGCGTGTGGAAAATGGCACCTTATCAGCTACTTACAACCAGTATCTATTTATCAGGACCTTGGAGAAGCTTGCCGACAAAGGTAGTTTGCCCCAGATCATTTACGTGCCATCACAGGGCCTAACACCGATAATGGATTTGAATAAAGCATTACCTAAACCGTAATTTCTGCACGAATATATTCGATTTGGTTTCGTAGATAGGGTTTACCTTTAACTACGAAACCAATTTTTGTATAAAAGCCAATGGCAATGGTCCTGGCATTACACCACAGTGTGTTTATACCTTGTGTCTTGCAATAATCAATCAAATATTCGAGCAATTGTTTGCCCAGCCCCTTTCCCTGTGCACCTGGTAAAATGGCCATTTTTCTGAACTGTGCAATATTGCCTTGCATAAATAAAGATACTACTCCGGTAAGTTCGTGTTGGTAGTAAAGCCCAAAATGAATCCCATCAAAATCATCAGGTAATTCCATGTCTATGATTTCCTTATCGGGATACATGGCCAGTTTTCTGATGCGCCAAGTAAGTGTCGGAAAAATTTGCTCTACTACTGCATCCATCATAGTAAGAAACTAAACCCTATTTTTCCGCCGACACCATAAAAAGCCGTCTCTTTGTTGGTTATCGCAAATCCAGGGCCTAAACAAAGCTCAAAATTTACTTTCTTGCCTGCATTCGTTTGAAAACCCCACATTGGGCCTAAATTGATTTGATAATCTATTCCCTCTTCTTTCGTAGGGAATAAACCCAACATATCAAAAGCAATGTAACCAGCTGCATTGTTGAAGGTATTCTTTCCTTTTTTTATTCGGCGTTGGAAATTATAATAATATCTAATACCTGTGTTTAGAGCAGGGAATATTTTGAATTCTGAGTTACTTTTTGAGGTATAAGTATAGTTAAGAGAGCCATTAGAAGAGTAGGTTTGCTGAATTTGAAGTTCATAATTGTAGATGAATGAACCTTCGAGCCCTGCGCCTACATAAAAGGTAGTGGTTTTGCCAATTTTCTGTTCTCGTTCATAACCTAAACCTATCAGATTAAGTCTGATTTTGTTTAACGATGCTACTTCTGTGGGTTGTTTGTTTTGAACGGTTTCTTGCTGAGCAAAACTAACTAATGAACAGCAGACAGATAATACAAAAATTAATGAGAGGTTATGGCCTATTTTAGACGGTTTCATCTTTAAGTTTTCTTCGAATATAACTTATAAATAATAATGTTTAAAAGAATAATAGCAGTAATGCCATAGCAGAACATGGCCCATCCGCCTAGGCTCCATAGCCATAGGCCCAATGCAGAGCCACAACTTGCTCCTACAAAGCTAACAGACATAAATATGGTGTTAAGTCGGTTCCTGGCTTCAGGTAAAAGGGTATATATTCTGGTCTGATTGGTCACGTGTATGGCCTGTTGGCCAATATCTATCAAGATAATGCCTATTACAAAAAGAAAAATGTTGCTGCCGGTAAAGTAAAAAAGTGCTACGCTTATCAGTTCCAAAATAAAACCGATTAGGAGATTCTTTCTAGGATTGGTGCCATCACTAAGTTTGCCCACTAGCGGTGCTGCAAGTGCACCTGCAGCACCGGCAATACCGAATAGGCCTATTTGCGAAGTGTTAAAGTGAAAAGGTTTATTGGCCAAGAACAGTACCATCGTGGTCCAAAATCCCATAATGACAATAAAAGCAAAGAAATTGATCAACGATGCTTCCCTTAATACGGGCTGTGTCTTGATATAGGAAAACATGGAGCTCATTAATTCTTGGTAACTGCCTTTAAAAGAGGGGGCACTTTTAGGAAAGCGAAGTGCCATTAAGAAAATCAACAAAGCACAAATGGCCGCAGCAATCGAAACATGGCACGCCAGCCCAATAAGTCGCCTACTATGCCGCTAATTGCCCTGGAAGCGAGAATTCCTACCAATAGACCACTCATTACAATGCCTATGTTGTGGCCCCGGCTTTCATCATCACTTAATGAGGCGGTTAGTGGAAGAATAAGTTGAGGCACTATAGAACAGGCACCAATAAGTACACTTGCTATGGCCAAAACCAAAAAGCTATGTGAAAATCCAGCAATAAGTAAGGAAACAATGGCCAATGTAGTTATCACCAATATCTGTTTCTTCCTTTCAAACATATCGCCCAATGGTACCAGGAGGAAAAGGCCAATCGCATAACCGGCCTGAGTTAAATAAGCGATGCTGCCAGCTGTACTTTCTGTTAGCTTAAACTCTTTGGCTACCAATATGACCAATGGTTGGCAATAGTAAATATTTGCTACGATGAGCCCTGTACAAAAGGCCATTAGAATTACGTCGGCTCGTTTTAAAATATGTTGCATATCATATTAGGTATATGGTTTGGGAGCGTAAAGTATAAGAACCCAGATGGGGTTCTAAAACCCAATGTTTACAAAGGAATATTTCCGTGTTTCTTTCTAGGATTGTTTACTACCTTATTCTCCAACATTTTAAATGCCTTTATTAATTTAATTCTAGTTTGTGATGGTTCTATAACCTCATCCACAAAACCTCGTTCTGCAGCCCGGTAGGGATTGGCAAAAATATCGGAATATAATTTCTCTTTCTCCAGCCATTTTTCTTCTGGATTTTCAGCGCTTGAGATTTCTTTTTTAAAAATGATCTCTGCAGCACCTTTTGCACCCATAACTGCAATTTCGGCACTCGGCCAAGCATAATTCATATCCGCTCCGATATGTTTGGAATTCATGACATCGTAGGCACCTCCATATGCCTTGCGTGTAATTACAGTAATGCGTGGCACAGTGGCTTCGCTAAAAGCATACAATAGTTTCGCACCATTGGTGATGATGCCATTCCATTCTTGATCAGTTCCTGGCAAGAAACCGGGTACGTCTTCAAATACCAAAAGGGGAATGTTGAAACAATCGCAAAAACGAACAAAACGCGCTGCTTTAACCGAAGCATTATTATCTAAAACTCCTGCTAAATAAGCAGGTTGATTGGCAATTATGCCAATACTTCTACCAGCTAACCTGGCAAAGCCCACCACAATGTTTTCTGCATAGGCAGCATGTACTTCCAAAAAGCTTTCGTGATCGGTTACGATATTGATCACTTCTCGGATATCATAAGGCTGATTGGTGTTGCTGGGTAGGATATTATCTAATTCCTTTTTGGTTTCGTCACCTATCTCATAAGGCAAATCCGACGGGATGTCCTCACAATTTTGCGGCAGGTAGCTTAGCAGCTTTTTGAGGTGGTTGATGGCATCAATTTCATTTGTACAGGCAAAATGGGTAACGCCTGATTTTGTAGCATGGGTGCTTGCGCCACCAAGTTCCTCTGAACTTACCTCTTCATGGGTTACTGTTTTTACTACGTTCGGGCCGGTGACGAACATGTAAGAGGTATTTTCTACCATTAGAATAAAATCAGTAATGGCCGGAGAGTACACTGCACCACCAGCACAAGGGCCCATAATAGCGGAAAGCTGAGGAATTACACCGGAAGCTTGTACATTCCTGTAGAAAATATCAGCATAGCCTCCAAGAGACACCACACCCTCTTGAATACGGGCTCCACCACTATCATTTAGGCCAATGATAGGGGCCCCATTTTTCATGGCCATGTCCATGATCTTACAGATCTTTTCGGCATGTGTTTCAGATAAAGAACCTCCGAATACGGTAAAGTCTTGAGAAAAAACATAGGTAAGCCTGCCATTTACCGTTCCATAACCGGTAATGACGCCATCACCTGGATATTTTTCCTTTTCCATTCCGAAATCGGTACTGCGATGGGTAACCAACATGCCAATTTCTTCAAAGCTGCCCTCATCTAATAGGAAATAAATACGCTCACGAGCGGTAAGCTTACCTTTCTTATGTTGGCTGTCTATTCGAGCTTGCCCTCCGCCTAAATGTGCTTGTTGTATTTTGTTTTTTAAGATCTCAATTTTATTGTTCATACCGCCTATTTTCATGCCAATATACTAAATGGCTTTTCTAAAAGATTTGATAACGAAAAATATTACAATGGTTTCCATAAGGTTTCAAGTATAGGGATGAACCATAGTAGCTAAATTAATTTTTTTAATGATAAGTGTCGACTCCTCATGTTCTCTACCATCTATATTGTAAGCGTGTAGTAAAAACATTGTCTTTAACATCGCCTTGATAATCAGTTAAAAGTGTAGCGTCATTATGTACGTGCTCATTATAGATGGTCAGTTTTAGTCGGTTGTTCAAAGCATAGGTAAGACCATAACCCAATGTACTGAACTTAATATCGCCTGCAGTGGTGTTATTGCCTGGGCGACCAATTTCTTTTTCTTCGATATCTGTATTTGGGTCGTAAACATCATAACCTATAATAGCGGTCAATTTTGTGTGCGAAATCTGCTGGGTAAACCAAAAGAAATAACCATTAAAGTTTCTAAGATATAAGTTTCCGCTAGGTTGTATAGCAAAGCTTTGACTGGCCGCAAAACCCGATATGCTAGAAGAAGCTGCAACACCAGGTTGCTTGCCCTGAATATATTCGGTTTTAAAAGTGGTATTCCCGAAATTATTGTCGTAGGCTAACTGTAGATTGGCACCGTAATAGTCTCTTTTAAAATTGCGATTTTCGTTATTCGCGTCGGTAATGCCAATGAACCCATTGTTTGTGGGTTTAAAATAAGTATTGGTATTACTTCTTACCGTACCTTTATAGATAGAACCACCAAAGCCCAAATGCAACTTCTTGTTCACCAGACTATCAAACTTGAAGCCTAAATTGCCAATGATATCCTTTCTCGAATCATAATCTCTGGCACTTAGCCCACTTCCATTCACTATAGCGAGGTCTGCAGTTAAGAAGCGAGCAGTTTTTTTAGGCTGAAAACTGAGCATGGCACCTATGTCGCGCTCTCTTGGCATTAGGGTCTGAAAAACCCTGGCTCTTTCAGGAAAATCTCTATACCCTGATGAGTAAACTATGGAATAACCAAATGGTCTATTGAACAATCCTGCTGTAAGTTTGAAAGAGGTAAAGGTCGAATCGTGGAACTGAATAAAGGCATCCATTAGCCTTATACCATCTTGTGTACCATCTAACTGAAAAACAATACTGGAAAATTTATCTACCCTGTCAATTTTAAGCCTTCCTCTTCTAATTATAAATCGGCTATCTGAATTGGTGTTGAAATCGCCGCCAGACCATGAGTAAATGCCTGGTGATTGTGCCTTTTGAAATTGGGTTTGCAGGTAGCCCGTTATTTTAATGTCATGGATGTCATTAGAAGAGGGTGCATTATTATTTTGGGAAAAAGAGATGAAGGGAAGCAAGGTGAAAAAATAAAATAAAAACCTTTTCATTTGTAGAAGTTGCTTTATTGTTTTAAGGGACATTAGATAATTGGTACTTTATAAATCAATTTTGAAAATGCCTAATAATTTTGATATTGGCCTAATAAAATCTTTATATTACAATTTTATTACTTATAAATTTTGAAAATGTTGTTTTTCGGAATTATTTTTGACGAACTCTGATTTTAAAAATTAGTTATGTGGATTAGAAAATACAAAATGTTACTCGTTTTATCATTTATCAGCATTTTTGCTGCTAAGATGATTATTTCGGGCGCACCTGTATTTTTTTCTCATTTTGATGGAAGGTTTATGAATTCTGTCATTATGCAACTCGAAACTGAAAACCATGGTGATGATTCCAGTAAGTCATCTGTCAAATTTTCAGAGCAGAAGCTATTTCTTCAAAAATTTGATTTAACTTATGTATGTCTTGAATTGGAATACGGAGTAACAAATAGCTTTATAGAACATTCTCGGCGATATGTGGATCCATACCATCCCCTGGTCCCCACGCCTCCTCCCAACCGCGCTTAATTCTTTAGAATTGATTTAACAAACTTAAATCATATAAACAAGCTATGTGAAATAGCAAAAAATTAAGAATTAACATTAATCTTTATGAAAAGAACAAATTCGTCCTCTTTTGGGTTCGGAATGAATAAATATTTGCAAAAAAGGAATTTAAAAAGCGATTTGCCAGCTGGTATAGTTGTTTTTTTAGTGGCATTGCCCCTATGTTTAGGCATTGCGTTGGCTTCGGGAGCCCCTTTGTTTGCAGGACTACTTACTGGTATTATTGGTGGTATAGTAGTGGCTTCGATAAGTGGTTCGCAACTTAGTGTAAGTGGCCCTGCTGCCGGCTTGACTACCATTGTGCTGGCTGCAATTACCAGTTTGGGCAGTTATCAGGCATTTTTGATGGCCGTAGTACTGGCTGGTGTTTTTCAGCTAATACTTGGGTTGATCAAAGCAGGTACTATTGGTAATTATTTTCCCTCAAGTGTAATAGAGGGTATGTTAGCTGGTATTGGTGTATTGCTGATCTTAAAACAGCTGCCCCATGCCTTAGGTGTGGACAGCGACTTTTTTGGCGACGAGGGCTTTTTCCAAAAAGATGGGGAGAATACCTTCTCTGCCTTGGGCAATGCATTTCAGCATTTTAGCATTGCAGCGATAGCCATTAGTGCTGTTTCTATTTTGATTTTAGTGCTGTGGCCAAAATTTAAAAAATTAAGTTCTGTGCCCGCGCCTTTAGTTGTTGTAGCGATTGGTATTATTGGCGCTATTGTGTTTGGTGGTTCATCAAGTGCCTTAAAAGAAAGCCAAATGGTTACCATACCAGTAGTAAATAATGCTGCAGAATTTTTTGGATTGTTTACCATGCCCGATTTCTCTAAGCTCTTCGATTCCAAAGTATTGATGGTGGCCGTTACTATTGCAGTGGTGGCTAGTTTAGAGACGCTATTAAGTATAGAAGCGATAGATAAAATTGATCCTTTGAAAAGGGTATCGCCAACCAATCGCGAATTGGTAGCGCAAGGTGTAGGTAATATTGCTAGCGGTATGTTGGGTGGTTTACCGATGACTTCGGTGATTGTTCGTAGTTCTGCGAATGTTAATTCGGGAGGGCGTACCAAAATGTCTGCCATATTCCATGGCTCTTTGTTATTGTTGTCTTTATTGTTTATTCCGGCAATTATTAACATGATCCCACTTTCATGTTTAGCGGCCATTTTATTGGTAACTGGTTATAAGCTGACCAGAATATCGCTTTTCAAACATATGTACCATAAAGGTTGGGATCAATTCATCCCTTTCGTAGTGACTATTGTAGGGGTAGTGGGTATTGACCTCCTTAAAGGGGTGGGAATAGGTATGGCCGTTTCCATTTTCTATTTGTTGAGAACCAATATGCGTAATCCGTTCTTTTATAAGGTACAGGAGGAAGGTAACAAAAAGAACATCAGAATTAAATTGGCCGAAGAAGTTTCATTTTTGAATAAGGCTTCCATTCAAGTACTTTTATCGGGAATACCAAATGAGACCAATGTAATTATCGACGGATCCAATTCGAGATATATAGATCCAGATGTATTGGAAACCATATTTAATTACAAGCATAATGCTTATACTAAGGGGATTATCGTAACTTTAGAAAATATAAAGAAGAGTTATATTGTTCCAAAAATTAACACAAAAATTGTAGAAAAAATTTAAAATATTTAGAAATGTCAGTAAATCAAGATAAATCAATATACGAGAGTTTATTAGAAGGAAATAAGATTTGGGTAGAAGAAACCCTTAAATTGGATAAGGATTACTTTGAAAAGTTATCTGCCGGACAAAGTCCGCCAGTGCTTTGGATCGGCTGTTCAGACAGTAGGGTTCCTGCCAATCAAATTACCAATACCATGCCTGGAGATATTTTTGTGCATAGGAATATTGCCAATGTAGTTACGCATACTGATATGAATTTGCTTAGCGTGTTGGATTATTCAGTAAACGTGTTAAAAGTTAAGCATGTTATTGTATGTGGTCATTATGGCTGTGGAGGGGTAAATGCAGCATTAGGTAATAAACAAGTAGGCTTAATTGATAATTGGTTAAGAAATATCAAAGATGTTTACTATGCAAATGAGAAAGAAATTATCTCCATTGAAGATCCTCAGCAAAAATCAGATAGAATGGTAGAATTGAATGCTATTCACGGAGCTAAGAATGTGATGAGCACTTCTATTATACAAAATGCTTGGTCGAATGGACAGGAGTTATCTGTACATGCTTGGGTCTATAGTTTAAAAACAGGATTGATCACGGATTTGAAAACAAGTGCATCAAGCGCTGAAGATGTGTCTCCAGTATTTAAAATGGATGCAAAATAGTTGTAAGGTTGGAGGGTGCCATGCGTTTGGGCATCCTCTCTTTATATACCGATAGAAACAAATAAGGTACCTTTTGGGTACCTTATTTGTTATATGGGAATTAGTCTTCTGCCAAAAATGGATAGCTGTAGTCTTTTGGAGGATCAAAGGTTTCCTTGATGGTACGAGGAGAGACCCAGCGCAAGAGATTGATCATTGAACCAGCTTTGTCATTGGTTCCACTACCTCTGGCACCACCAAAAGGTTGTTGGCCAACTACCGCACCGGTACATTTGTCATTGATGTAGAAGTTTCCGGCAGCATTGCGTAAACGATGCGTGGCTTTTTCTAAGGCATAACGATCTTGACCAATTACTGCGCCAGTAAGTGCATAGATTGAAGTAGTATCGATAATATCTAAGGTTTTGTCGAAGTCCTTGTCTTCATAGACAAAAACGGTTAAAACTGGACCGAATAATTCTTCGCACATAGTGGTGTATTTAGGGTCGTCAACCACCAACACGGTAGGTTCGATGAAATAACCCTTGCTTTTGTCATAATTTCCACCAGCTATGATTTCAACCCCCTTATCCTTTTTGGCGGCATCTATATATTTAGCTAGATTATTGAAAGACTTTTCATCTATTACAGCGTTAATAAAGTTGCTGAAATCTTCGGTAGGCCCCATTTTTAGGGTGGCCAGATCTCTCAACAGCAACTCTTTTATTTTAGGCCATGTACTTTTCGCAACATATACCCTAGAAGCTGCTGAGCATTTTTGTCCTTGATATTCGAATGCACCACGTAAAATGGCTGTGCTAGACACTTCTTCATTAGCAGAGCCATGGATAAGGATGAAATCCTTTCCACCTGTTTCTCCAACTATGCGAGGGTAAGTTTTGTACTTATGGATATTATTGCCGATAGTTTTCCATATGTCCTGAAAAACGCCTGTAGAGCCTGTAAAGTGTATGCCTGCAAAATCTGGATGAGCGAAAATAACATCTCCAGCATCAGGTCCAGAGGCATAAATCAGATTGATTACGCCGTCAGGTAATCCCGCTTCACGAAACACTTCCATAATCACATTTGCCGCATAGATTTGTGTATTGGCAGGTTTCCATACCACCACATTTCCCATCATAGCTACGCATGAAGGTAAATTTCCAGCAATAGCGGTAAAGTTGAATGGGGTTAAAGCAAAGACAAAACCTTCTAGTGGCCGTTGTTCTACCCTATTCCAACTTCCACGTGGCGAAACTGGAGGCTGTTGCTTGTAAATTTCGGTCATATAACTGACGTTGAAACGTAGGAAATCGATCAGCTCACATGCGGAGTCGATTTCTGCCTGAAATGCATTTTTACTTTGGCCCAACATAGTCGCTGCATTCAGTTTATAGCGATAGGGGCCGGCAATTAGATCCGCCGCTTTTAAGAAGACGGCGGCCCTATGCTCCCAAGCTAAATTTTCCCAGTCGGCTTTTGCTGCCAAGGCAGCATCTATGGCCTGTTGAACATGACTCTTGCTTCCTTTGCTGTAAGTGGCAAGCAAGTGTTGATGGTCGTGCGGAGGCGTTATTTTACCTTTTTCTTCGGTAAATACTTCTTTATTGCCTATATACATTGGAATGTCGATCACTTTCGATCTGCTTTCTGCCAATGCCGCTTTTAATAATTCTCTTTCCTTGCTGCCTGGTGCATAGCCTAAAATAGGCTCATTTACAGGTACAGGAACATTAAAAAATCCTTTAAGCATGTTGTTATAAGTAGTTATTTCTACAAAGATAAGTGTTTAGATCGAATAGAGGTACAGCCCGCTGAAATGCATGTTGTTTAGATGAAACTACTTCTTCCATAGATTAAATACCATTAAATGGGTATTTTTTGATCTGGCTAATCGGCTATCTTTGATAGTGATTTGGAAGATCTAGCATTTGCCTTATGGTTTTTATAGATTAAAAGGCTATGCTCATCAACTAATTATTTTTAAATGAATACTAATTGAGATATTAGATCGCCTGAATTTTTTAATATCATACCAACAAAATATTATCATTATTTTTAAATTTTAACATGCTCTTTATTAGATGATTAGTTCTTTTTAAACCAAAGCCAAATTTTATGAAAAAAAATCTACTAAAAGCATTACCTATATCATTTCTTGATTTAGCATTTGCTAAATCGATCACACGCCCTCAGCATACTTATTGCTTGTATCGCCTTAGTACGGGATAGTACATGATTTTACCGATGTGATTGAATTTAAGCCTAAACAAAATCACGATGTGAAGTGAAAATAAGGCTGAAAACTATCCTTTAATAATGGTTTCCTAACTTGTTTGTAGTCTGTTCTATAGTTATAGGACAATATGAATTTGCGTCTATGTTATGAAAAGATTGGGAGGCAGAGAGCTCACAAATGGGATGGCCTGTTGCACATCACAAAAACGGCTTACAACTATTATAAGAATAAATAAAATTAAAAAAATATGAAAAAAAAATTACTTAAAAAACACGTGTTTTTAACTGCGTTTTTATTTCTGTACGCTTTGGGAGGAAGTGCGCAGATTTATCTTTCCCCTTCGGGAAATGATGGAAATGACGGGAAATCACCTGCAAATGCTAAAGCTACGCTTGCCGCAGCAGTAGCTGCTGTTGGCTCAGAAACGGTGCCCTATATTAAATTAAGCGCCGGTACTTTTATTACGGGAAGTGTGGCCATACCGCAAAATGTTCGTGTTGTTGGTGAAGGTGCGGGCCAGACAATTATTAACGTAACAAGCAATAGCATTGCTTTACAAAGTGGTAGTGCCTTAAGTAATGTAACCATTACTCGTCCTGTTCCAGGTGTTTCTGGTGGAGTGCCTACAATTTCAGTAAGTACCTATTCGGGTAGTACTGGCATCACCATAAAGAATTGTCGTTTTACGGGCAACCGTACGGCCATTTACCTGCAAGGTAGTAATCACATCATTACCAATAACGAATTTGAAGACAACCGTACGGGATTACTTGTTGACCCTTCTGGAAGTCCTTCGGTAACTGGTTTGGTGCTTGAAAGAAATCGATTTTATAACAACCGTAGTTTTGGCGTTATTTTTCTTGGAGGAGCAGATGGAAATACAGATGCCAATGCGGTTACAGCAAGGATAGGATACAATGATTTTATTGGGAATTTAGCTGGAGGTATCGAATTAAACGTGCAAAATGCTGCTACTGCTGTTACATTGGTACGTAATTATTTTGATGAAACCAATAATGCTATACTCGCAAGTCGTACAAATGGAGGTTTTACTGTAAACGATCATGATCAATCTCTTCCTAATTTTACAGATAATAATCCCACTGCGGATTATCCCAATGCTGTATCTGGTAGTGCAACAAATAAAATAACCCTTTCTGGAAGTTTAAATGCAGCAAGTGCCAATGGATTTAGCTTTGAAAATTCTCTGATAAGTTCTACTTCACCTGCTTTTGCAGGCTATATTTTTATACAGGATGCCATTAATTATTCTAATGCAGGGGCAACTTTGAGTGTAACTGCAGGAACTTTTAACGAATTGGTTGTTGTCAATAAGGCTTTAACCATAGATGGTCTAGACTATACAAAAACTAAAGTAACTTATGCGAGTACCGTAGGTGTGGGTGTTACCCCGACCTTGTTCAAGGTAACCGCTTCTAATGTTGTCATTAAGAACATCAGGTTCAATGTTGATTTGGCCATAGTACATTCGGCCATACTTACTTCGGGGTTGATTTCCAATATCCTCATTAAAAATAACGATATCGTTGCTACGAGGACAGCCTCTACCGGGCCTGCATACGGCCTTAGGAATGCGATAGCGCTTAACCCAAATATTACAATTGCAGGAGCTACGCACATTAACAATCCGAATAATGGCCCTGCCAATTATACGTTAGAAGACAATAAGCTGTCTGGTACCACTGCGGGTGAAAATGGCGTTGCCGATGCTTTTTTTAGGGCGGGCATGCAGGTCGATCGTATTGACGGTTACAGCATACAAAACAATACATTTAACGCTAGTGTAAACCACGATGTGGTAGCGCGTTTTCTAGTTGGTGGAGATGCCTCAATTAAGGGGAATACCTTTAAAGGTGGTGGGCTAGAAGTATCCTCTTCCACAAATACGGCAGGAAAGCTTACTATAGACAATAATATTTTTGATGGGGGCTATTCTAAACAAGCTCCATGGGCCATGTTGCGCTTGCGTATTAATAATGCACACAGGGAAGTTATCGTAAGTAATAATAATTTTATAGACCAAAAGTTGGCTGCATCGGTAGAAGATTTTAGAGACGTCACTTTTGAAAATAATACGTTTACACCAAGTGTTAATGGTTTTAGGTTGCTTAATTTCAATACCAAGGCTGCAACTACAGGGCCATCGTTTCCATTGCAGCAAATTGGGGCAAAACTGTATGGAAATACCTTTAATGGTTTAGTTGGAGCTACTACGGGTAATGCCATAACCTTTGCCAATTTTGACCAAGATGGTAATAACAATTACCTTAATGGCACGTATGAGATTGGCGCTGTGGGCAAGCCAAACATTTTCAATGACCACATTCCAACTTTTATAACCATTAATAACTCTAATGGCGTTCTTACTTCAAATGCCGGATTTAAAAGTGCTTATGAGGAATATAGTGATAACTATTATGTATCTACTACCGGTTATTGGACCAAAGATATAAGGGCAGACGAAAATAAATTTTTTATTGATGGACAACTTAGAGAACCTTTTAGCTTAAGTACTGTACAAAAAACAGCGTTAGATGGAAAGATCATGGATAAAAAAGATGATCCTAGTATAGCTGAAGTACAATATTATTTCCCAGTATCAAATGTAACTAGCGGCGTAGAGTATGCTACAATCCAGTTGGCCATTAATGCTGCTACAGCTGGCGATGAGATTAAGGTTACCGAAGGTACCTATGCAGAAAAAATCATTATTAATAAAAGATTGACAATTAAAGGTCCAAATGTTGGGATGGCGGGAACTGGTACTAGGATAGCAGAGGCTAAAATTGTTCCAGATGCTGTAGATTTAAGTGGTGCATCTGCTAATTTAGTGCTTTTTGCAGCGGGTTCTGATGGCAGTGTTTTTGATGGTTTTGAAGTAAATGGTAACAACCCAGCATTAACATCTGGTGTAGTGGCTAAAGGTGAAGACATTGATGCCCCATTTGGATTGGGGATAGAAGATGCCGGTAACATCACTATTCAAAATAACATTGTCAAAAATTATACCTCTACCGAAACTTCTCCATTTCCTTGGGCCTACGGAATCCATTCCTCACCGAATGACGCAACTGTATATTCTGGTATAGTAATAAAAAATAATTATGTGGGAAATATTCAAACCGCTGCAGTAGCTGCTTTTGTTGGGATATTGATTGAGCAAAATTCTTATGCGCAGGTGAGCTATAACAAAGTGGAAGATGTAAGGACCGGTATACAGCTTGGAAACGCATATAGAGCCAACCCGGCAGCTGCTACATTTGAGGCTTCTATAGACAACAACATAATAATAGCTTCCAGGGGTGTTTATTATAACTTGCTTTATCAAGATGCATCTCCTTGGTATGTTAGGAATAATACCATTAGCTCAGCAACATTAAATGGGGCTGCGGCAACGTTTACTGGTATTAGAATAGAATCTTTACAAGGCAGTTATAGTGGCTATATAACCGATAATACTATAGATGGTGAATATGCTAATCGTATTGCAGAAAATGCTTCTTTCGATGGAACGGGTATTTGGTTTAATAACGAGATCAATACTACAGGAATGCTGTTGCTTAAAGACAACCATATTGCTAATGTAAACAACGGGATAGTGTACAGCGCGTCTGGCACATCGCAGTTAACCAATAAGGTGAGGTTTGTGGGAGGTAACATAGAGAATGTCCAAAACAATTATGTTCGTTATATTATCCCTTCGGGTACACCAACTTTTGCTGATATAAATTTACCGACTACAAAGCTAGATGGTAAAACTGGTGATCAGTATACGCCAACTGAACTATTAAATATATTTACTAGTAAAATTATAGATAAAGATGATAACCCTGCTTATGGTAAGGTGAACTTGCTTTTTAATGTTGTAAACATTACACAAGGGACGGCATTTGCCACCATACAGGCAGCTATTGAGGATGTGCTTACACAAAATGCAGACATCATCGATGTAAAAGAAGGTACTTATACTTTAACAACTGGAGTTCAGATTAACAAAGGAATAACATTGCAGGGCAATAGCAATAATCTGTTGGCTAAACCAATTATTAACGGTGTAGGAAATGTAACCAACAAATCGCTTATAGAGATAGATGCACCTAATGTAACCATAAAGAATTTTGAATTTCAAATCGCGCAGGATGGCAATGCCTTAAATGGTATAACCTCTTTGACTACAGATAATTTTGATAACCTGACTATTGCAGATAATATTTTTAAGGGAACTAAAGTGCAAAGTGGAACGGGGTTTGTCTGGACAAGTCATGCCATTAAGTTGGGCAGGGGGTCTATTGGTGTTGTATTGCCAAATAATTTGGTTAATGTAGTTAGAAATCAAATTACTTATGCAAACCCAGCTGCACCCGAGTTTTTTGGAAGAGGGATCTATGCGTTTAATACTTATGGCAAGATTGGGGGAGCGGGCGCTGATAAGAATACCATTGTTGCGGTATATGCGTTGCAAGGTGGAGAGATAGGTGGCGGAACAGGTAAGGACTTTGAGTTTTCTTATAATGATGTGCCACTGGGATTGGTATCGGTAGTTGGAGCAGAAGTGGGGAATCATAAAATCAGCAATAACAATATTGGGTATGGCATTGCTAATATGACACAAGCCAATGCTGCGGTACGTTCGTTAGAAGTGAAAGGAAGTAGGACGGCCAATGCCAATATAGAAGTTTCCAATAATACGATAACCAAATACGCTAATATTGGTATCTTCATTCAAAGATCAAATAATGTAACGATAAAAAACAATACTTTAACTCCATTTGTCGACGTTACAAATACCGCATTCAGATCAATCGTATTTTCTAGTAAGGAAGGCACGAGTGGAGCGCAAAGTGCTGCTACTTCAGTGAAGCTTTCCATTAGCGGAAATACATTTAACGGTACTGGAGGTACGGGGATTGCCTTCTTAAATGATAATGCCTCTTCATCAGTAAGGCCTTTGACCGATGCTAAAATTGGAGGTTTGAATGCAGACAAGAATACTTTTGTCTCGACATTGGGTTCTTATATTGTTTTAGATGCTACTCCTTCGGGCACAACCACGGGCTTGGCTATGCTGTATGATGTAGCACAAACAGTAACCAACACGACAAATATTTTGCCATTTAATGGAGACATTGATGCGGCTTACAATGTTTTTGGAAGTATTGATACTGAAACAGAAACCAACTTTGACAATTTGGTAGCGGTAAAAGCTAAAATTATTGACGGCGTTGATAATGGCTTAACAGGCTATGTGAATATCCAGCCGAACAAAGCATTTATAGCTACGTTGGCCGATTTGCCAAATGCACTTGCAACTGTTCCTGATAATTTTACTTTATTGCTAAAAAATAATGCGGCGGTATATGCCAATTTAGGTAATGCGACGGTAACCAAAGCACATACTTTTTCAATTGACCAATACACTACTGGTGAAATTACTTTTGCTAACTTAACGCTTAATGCGTTGTCAAAAGAAGTTACTTTTAACCAAGTGGCAAACGTGACTGGCAATTTTGTAGTTACTGAGGGAAAGGTAAATGCAACAACAGGCCTTATCTTAGACGGTTCGAAAACAATTGCTTTTAACTTTAATAAACCTGCGAATTTTGTAAATGGGAAAGTAAAGCTTTTAAATGTTAATGTGGGAAACAATATCAGTATGTTCGTTGGAAAAGGAAATGTGTCTACGGCAGTGGGGCTTTTGGAAGTTGTTGGAGCCACTTCCGATTTTGAAATAGAATATTTTCCAATGGCCCATCCCAATACGACCAGTTTTGATCCTGCCGTTTTAGGTCTTATCCATAATAAAGAACATTGGTCAATAAATAGACTGAGCGGTACTGCTCAGGCTAAGGTTGGGCTGGCTACATTTGATTTTCTGAATTCGGGCTTTACCAGTTTTGCTCCCGCCAATGCTACCGTAGCCAGATTTGACCTTGGTGGAGGTACTTGGGTAGATGTGGGAAATACTTTTAATGCTGTAAATTTAAATGTAGGATCAATAGCATCCGGGCTAAATGCAGATTTTGGGGTTTTTACCTTTGCGAAAACTCCACTAGTGGTTTTGCCTGTTAGTCTCGTAAGTTTTACGGTAGAATCAACTACAGGTGGTGCTTTGGCAAAATGGAACACAAGTGCTGAGCGTAACAGTGCCAAGTTTGAACTAGAGAAAAGCGATGACGGTAAAAACTTTCATAAAATTGGGGAAAGAGAAGGAAAAGGAACAACTTTCAGTGTGTCAAACTATCAGTTTTTAGATGCTGGTTTCAAAACATCTGCTTATTATCGCTTAACGCAATTAGATGGAGATGGTAAAAAAACCGTTTATGAACAACTCATTAGGTTTGTTAAAGGATTAGATGCAGGATTGACAATTACTGCTTATCCTAATCCAACGACATCGAAACTGTTTGTGAATGTAGGTAATGTATCGAATGAAAAGGTAAAACTCAGTTTGGTTGATGTTTCGGGTAGGGTGCGCCAAACACTTAATGCAAGTGCATTCGGCTTAATAGAGTTTGATATTAGCCATGTTAATCCAGGTGTTTATACTTTACAAATTTTAAAAGATAGTGGAAATGTCTCTAAGAAAATTGTAAAACAGTAAAAATAATATACTCATCAATTATTTTAAGGGAAGAGCTTAGCTCTTCCCTTTTTTTGTAAAAAAATTTTAAATATTAACAGTGTTAATTATATTTGCTTTAGTTATGTCGACAATAAGTACTAAGGATAAAAGGTTAAAGCATAAGGAAGACCTGAGGAAAAAAATCTTGGAGGTGGCCAAGGCTTTATTTTTAAAGCATGGTTATGACGCTGTGTCAATTAGAAAGATAGCTGAAAAAATAGCTATTAGTCCTACTACCATTTACCTTTATTATAAAGACAAAGGAGATGTAATCTATGCTTTGCATCAAGAGGGTTTCAAAATGCTTTCTGCTCAGTTTGTCGTCTTGGCAAGTGTAGAGGAGCCGTTTGAAAGATTAAAGGCAATGGGGAGAAGTTATATCAGGTTTGCTTTAGAAAATCCTGATTTTTATGAGCTTATGTTTATTATGAGGGATCCTATCAATTTTATTGATAAAGATTGTTCTAAAGAATGGGAAGAAGGAGGGCAAGCTTTTGAGAGTTTGTTAAATACGGTTGAGGACTGTAAATCTCATGGCTACTTTTCCCAGATAGATTTGCATCATATGGCACTATATATATGGTCTACTATTCATGGCATGTGTAGTTTGAAATTGCAGGGACATTTAGATCATGTGGTTAAGACCAATTTTCCTGAGGCGGAGAAGGATTTGACACTGGAAGGTGCTTTTGATACTTTAGTTTTAATTTTAAAGAGTTTGAAATAATAAATGTTTACGCTGTTAATTTTTAGAAGAAAAATAAAGTCGATAGTTTTTTTTGTGTTATTGGTGGTATCGGGTATGCCGACAAGAGCTCAGGGTGTTTTGGATGGGTACATTAAGAAGGCCTTTGAGCAGAATATTGTATTGCAGCAACAAAACATTTCTTTAGAAAAAGCGCAATATGCCTTGAAAGCTGCGCAGAATATGTTTTTGCCAAATGTTTCTTTTCAGGGTGGCTATCAGACCGCAGATGGGGGGCGTAATATTCCTTTACCATTGGGTGATCTGTTGAATCCGATCTATAGTACCCTAAACCAAATTACTGGTACCAATGGTTTTCCTACATTGGAGAATCAATCCATAAATTTTCTTCCAAAGAACTTTCATGATGCCAAGTTACGCACCACTTTGCCCATTGTTAATACAGATATTTTGTATAATAAACGTATTGCCCAGCAACAATTGGCGTTGCAGGAATTTGAGGTGCAGATTTACAAAAGAGATTTGGTGAAAAATATAAAAACAGCCTACTTTAATTATTTGAGTGCATTGGAGGCGGTAGCTATCCATAAATCTGCTTTGCAGTTGGCAAAGGAGGGGCTTCGGGTTAATGAAAAATTATTGGAAAATGGAAAAGGATTACCGGCTTATGTGCTACGATCGCAGAGCGAAGTGGAAAATGAAAATGCCCAAGTGCTTGCTGCAGAACAGCAGGCAGTCAATGCCCGGTTATATTTTAATTTTTTATTAAATAGGGATGCGCAGGAGGGTATCGATGTAGATCTGAATGAACAGGCTAGCCTAGAAAAGGTAGGGGGGATACTGGCCAAACTTGATTGGACGGATGATAGGGAAGAACTTAAGGCCTTGGATCAGGTGGTGGCTATCAATAAAAATGTTCAAAAAATGAACAGTAGATTTGCAGTTCCAAAACTTGGCGCCTTTTTGGACCTCGGTACACAGTCTGAGGGCTTTAAGTTCAATGCCAATACGAGGTATTACATTGCAGGGCTGCAATTGGATATTCCAATCTTTTCAGGTAACCGTAACCATTTTAAAGTGAAACAAAGTAGCTTGGACCTGAAAAATGCGCAACTGAATGCGAATCTGGTGGCACAACAACTTAGACTTTCTACCCAAACATCGCAAAATAATCTTCGTGCAGCTTATCAGGTATACCTTTCTTCGCTTAAACAGCTGGAAGTGGCAGCTACATATCAGCGATTGATCGATAGGGGGTATTTGGCTGGCGTGAATTCTTTCGTGGAAAGCATAGATGCCAGAAATCAATATACATCGGCAAAAATCGCCGTAAATATTAATAGATATAAAGTATTTTTAGCGATGGCCGATCTAGAACGGGAAACAGCTTCATATTCAATAAACTAATCATGAAATCAAATATTTGTTTTGTTTTTTTACTCGGTGTACTACTCAATTTATGGGCCTGTGGGGGTCATGAAAATCGTGAAAAAGCAATTGTAGAACAAGATACTATTCCAGTTAAGGTGGCTTCGCTAAAAGAAGAAGATACCAATAATGAAATTGTGGCGTCTGGTTATTTTACTACCAATGATGAAACCATGCTATCTTTTAAAAACGGAGGTGTAATTAGCCGTATATATGTTAAGGAGGGAGATGCAATACAAAAAGGACAATTGCTGGCAACTGTAAACCCAACTGAAATAAGTGCGCAGGTTCAACAGGTAGAACTTTCTTACCAGAAAGCCGTTCGCGATTATCATAGGGCAGATAAGTTATTTAAGGATAGTGTGGCCACCTTAGAACAACTGCAAAATGCAAAAACGGCTCTTGAAGTGGCCAAACAACAATTGGAAGGTGCAAAATTTAACCAAAACTACACACAGATAAAGGCAACAAGCAGTGGTTTTGTATTGAAGAAACTGGCTTCAGAAGGACAAATTGTAGGGCCTGGAACCGCTGTTTTACAAGTCAATGGTGCAAATGATGGCCATTGGATTCTGAAAGTGGGCTTAAGCGATAGGCAGTGGTCTTCCCTGAAAGAAGGAGATAGGGCACAGATTAAAAGTGATGCCATTTCTCAGCCATTAAATGCGAAAGTGATAAGGAAAGCCGAAGCCCTTGATGCACAGAGTGGTACTTTTGGTATAGAATTAGGGATTACTGATGCTCAGCCAAAAGGTTTGGCTGCGGGTCTTTTTGGTAAAGCTAGTATTTGGCCTACAAAGAAACAAGCCGGTTATGTTATTCCCTATGATTCCCTATTAGATGGTGGGGAAAATGAAGGGTATGTGTTTGTTACAGATGATGATAAAACAGTTAAAAAGGTGAAAGTGCGGTTGGGGACGATCTATAAAGACAAAATCAAGGTAATTGATGGCTTAGAGCATGCAAAGTCGGTGGTCATATCTGGAAGCGCATATCTTACAGATGGTGCAAAAATCAAAGTGGTAAATAATTAGCAACGGGATCAATAAGATCATTGTATGAAGATATCAGATTACGCTGTAAAAAACTATCAGTTTACCCTAATAATGGTATTGATGGTAATGGCCCTGGGAATAACTACTGTTCTTAATATGCCGAGGGCTGAAGACCCAGACATGAATGCACCCAATTATCCGGTAGTGGTGGTGTATCCGGGAGCAAGTCCTAAAGATATGGAGGAGCTAGTGGTGAAACCATTGGAAAAGAGGATTTATGGTCTTGACGACATCAAAACACTTAAAACGAGCATTAGAGATGGACTTGCAGTTCTTTTTGTAGAATATAAATACAGCGTAAATGTTGATGATAAATACCAGGAGCTTGTTCGCGAGATCAATAGTGAAAGAGCCAATCTTCCACAGGAGATATATAGTATAGAAGTACAAAAGGTCAGTCCTTCTGATGTAAATATCCTTCAGGTTGCCCTGGTTTCTGAAAATGCTTCCAGAGATAAACTGAAGAATGCGGCAGAAAATCTGCAGGACCGGTTGGAAAAGATCACTTCTCTTAAAAATGTAGAAATTGTAGGCCTGCCAGACCAATTGGTTAAAATTGATTTGGACTTGGAACGATTGGCACAATTGCGTATCCCCGTAGCCAATGTGGCCAATGCCATACAGAGCGAAGTAGCCAATATCCCCGGAGGAAGTATCAATGCTGGGAATAAATCTTTTAATGTAAAAACCAGTGGCAGTTATGAGAGTTTAGATGAAATTAAAAATACTATTGTATCAAGTGCGGCAGGTAAGAACATTATTTTAAGTGATGTGGCCAATGTGTATTTGGACTATTCTCAAGAAAAGCACACCACCAGATTGAACGGCTTTAGGACGGTTTTTGTGGTGGCTGCACAGAAAAGTGGTGGTAATATTACCCAAACGCAAGAAGCTTATTTGCCCGTTCTGGCAGATTTCAAGAAGACTCTACCCCCAAACATCGATCAACATTTGATGTTTGACCAAGCAGATAATGTGAATAAGAGATTAGGCGGGTTGGGCCTCGATTTTGGGATAGCCATTCTGTTGGTGATGATTACCCTACTGCCTCTGGGAACCAGGGCCTCTTTGGTGGTTATGGTATCCATTCCTCTTTCTTTGGCCATAGGTATTATTCTGATTAATCTTTTAGGCTTCAGTTTAAATCAGCTTAGTATAGTGGGCTTGGTTGTTTCATTGGGGTTATTGGTAGACGATAGTATTGTTGTGGTTGAAAATATCGAGCGATGGATGAGGGAAGGACATGATCGGCTACAGGCTACCTTAAAAGCAACCAAACAAATTGGTTTGGCGGTAATGGGCTGTACAGCAACATTGGTAATCGCCTTTATGCCACTTATGTTTATGCCCGAGGCTTCTGGGGAATTTATTAGAAGCTTGCCGGTAGCGGTAATATGTTCTGTTGTTGCCTCTATGCTGGTTGCATTAACGGTAGTTCCTTTTTTGTCGAGCAAGTTGTTAAGGCCACATGCCGATGTAAACGGAAATATCTTTTTGAGAACTTTGCAGAAGATCATCCATGGTTCGTATGCAAAATTATTGGATAAGGCACTTCGCAAACCCTGGCTAACCATTTTGATCGCTATCGGGATCTTTTTAGGTTCTTTGGCTATCATTCCGGTAATTGGATTTAGCTTGTTTCCTTCATCAGAAAAGCCACAATTTATTATCAATGTTTCTACGCCTTTGCAATCTAATCTAAAGTATACCGATTCAATTACAAAGCAGTTGGAGAAGGAATTAAAAGAAATTCCAGAAGTGAAATATTTTGCCTCAAATGTTGGAAAGGGAAACCCTCGAATTTATTACAACCTTTTGCAACAAAATGAACGGAGTGATTTTTCTGAGATTTTTGTACTCCTCCATCCGGATATCAGAGCTGACCGTAAACTGGAAATTATTGAACAGTTGAGAAAACGCTGGACGCCTTATCTCGGTGCAAAAGTAGAGGTAAAGGATTTTGAACAGGGCCAACCCATTATCTCGCCTGTGGAGGTTCGCGTTTTTGGTGATGATCTTGATACGCTGCGGGACTTAGCGGCCAAGATTGAAAAACTATTGTTGAAGACTGAAGGGACCATGTATGTCAACAATCCTTTGAAAAATCTGAAGTCTGATATCAAGGTGGAAATTAATAAGGAAAAAGCATTGTCATTAGGTGTGCCCATGATCAACATAGACCGAACGGTTAGAATGGCTGTGGCGGGGTTTGAAGTAGGCAAGTACCTTAATCCAAAATCAAGTGGAGACGATTATAATATTTTATTGACTACCAGGCATTCTTCAGATCCAGACCTGAGTGTTTTTGATAATCTGTATGTTAATAATGTACAAGGAGCTTCTATACCGTTATCACAGATGGCCAGTCTAAAGTTGGAAACTTCGGCATTGAGTATTAACCATCATAATAAAACCAGAACCATTTCAGTGAATTCATTCGTTCAAAAAGGCTTTCTGAATGATAAGGTCATCAAAGATGTGGAAAGCAAAATGAAGCAGATGAAGCTTCCTGAAGGGTATAGTTTTGCCATGGGTGGAGAAGTAGAAAGTAGGAACCAGTCTTTTGGAGGTTTTGGTAGCATTATCTTGGTTACATTATTCATGTTTATTGCGGTGCTGGTATTAGAATTCAAGACCTTTAAGAGCACACTCATTGTATTATCGGTAATTCCGTTGGGCATTGTTGGGGCGGTTTTGGCCTTATTGGTTACCGGAAACTCACTGTCATTTGTAGCGACTATAGGTATTGTGGCTTTAGCGGGCATTGAAGTTAAGAATACAATTCTATTGGTCGATTTTACTAATCAGTTGAGGGCGGAAGGAATGGCGTTGAATGAGGCTATCGAGCAGGCGGGCGAAGTTAGGTTTCTGCCCATTATTCTGACAACTTTGACCGCTATTGGGGGCTTGTTGCCCATTGCATTATCAAGTAATCCTTTGATATCGCCGTTGGCCATTGTCATGATTGGGGGTCTGATTAGCTCTACCTTATTATCTAGGATTGTAACGCCTGTTGTTTATAAGCTTATGCCCCCAAAAATTTAGTGATGTAAGCTTATTTTAGAGATATTTTATATTTAGGGTAATTGTAAATAGCCTTCTGGTTATGTATCAAACGTTTGTGCGGAGATATTCCGGGGGGAAGGTTAGTTTAAAATTATTTTTGTTAGAGAATAACTTAAACCAACCAACCTACCTATGAAAATTTTTGTACTACTTACCTTTTTTGCTTTGTTGAGCATGAGCGGTTTTGCCCAGCAATTTGAGGTGCCGGTATATAGTGCGGGCAGCAAGCGACCTTCGCAATCAGGCGCAGATATCTATAAGTGTTTAGATGGGGATGTCAATACAGCCTACCATTCCAGCTGGACATTAAATGCTATTCCAGATACGGTTGATTTCTATTTTTTAAATGCAAAAAGCATAAATGCCATTAAGTATACTCCACGTGCCACCGGAACAAATGGGGTTTGGCAAAGTATAGAAGTCTACCATACTACAATTGATGATCCAGCAAATTTTGTGAAGGACCATACTTTAACCTGGGCGTTAAACAATGCGGTAAAGAACATTAACTATACAGGCTCCGGTATAGTTAAGCCATTTATCATCAGGTTTGTTATTAAGGCTGCTGGGGGAAATTTCTCAAGCTGTGCGGAAATGAATTTTTATGCTTCAGAAGAAGGAACATTGCCAACAGCATCGGCCTGTGTACTACCTACAACAGGCTTGCAGGCCATTCAGGATACCAAAATTGCCATTTCAAGCGGCAGTTCTACAGAAAACAATTCTACCAGCGAGAATATAGCGAAAACCTATGATAATAATCTGGCTACAATTTATCATTCGAAATATACGAATAGCACGTTCCCGGCCAACCCTATTAATCTTACCTATAATTTTTCTGGGAATAATCAGATCGATTATCTTATTTACACCCCTCGACAAGATGGATCGCCAAATGGAAACTTTGGGACAGGAGAAATTTGGTATAAGATTGGCACGGGATCGTTGATTAAAATGATGGATTTTGATGCGGAAATGAAATCGTCGCCCACCAGAATAACCTTTACAACTCCCCTTGTTAATGCCAGTCAGATTGTGGTAAAGGTCAAATCGGGAGGAAATAATTTTGTGAGTTGTGCAGAGATGGCATTCTATACAAAAAGTAATGCGTACCTAAATATAGCCAATGATGTGTTTGTAGATAATATGTATGCAGAACTCAAACCAGGGGTAACACAGGTACAAATAGATGCTGTTTCATCTGATTTTTTCAGAGGCTTGGCGACTTGTATCTACAACAATACCTATGATAAAAAGTTTAGAATACAAGACTATCAGGTTTATCCGGTGGTGGCAAGCACTGCAGCAGCCCTTAAGACAAGCGCCTATAATCAATTTGAAAATCCAACGGGTATAGCATTTAAGGCAAATACAAAGGCTGTAATTATTGTCGGTCCAACTGCGGGTGTTTACCCCTCGCTAAAGGTCAAGAATTTTGCTTTGGACGATAATGCCACCTTGAACAGTTATGTACTAACAGAAGGAATAAATGTTATAGATATTTTAAAAGATGGTTTAGGCTACATAGATTATTATAGCAATAATTCATCTCTACCTACTATCCGCATTAATATTGCCACGGGAGATGTGAATGGCTATTTTGATCCAACAAGAGATACCGCTAATGATTGGGTAAAATACTTAACTAATGGGGTTTATCCAAAACTAGATATAGTAGGTAAATATGTTAACTTCAACTATGATAAAAAAAGTCTTTTGGGCAATTCTGCAGATGGAGGGGAAGCTCTTGTGGCAGCATATGACGAGATCGTCGAATCCCAGTACACATTAATGGGATTGAAAAAATACAATCTTATACCAAAAAACAAGATGTTTGTTTATTCTGCCTACAATGGAGGCCTTTATGCAGGAGGCCAAGGGGCGCATTTTGACCTGACCTGGGGAGAAGCAAATTATACAAATGCCTATGGTGTTAATCAGGATCCTTGGGGCATTGCACACGAACTGGGACATGTAAATCAAGTGAGGCCTGGTATGAAATGGGTAGGAATGGCAGAAGTGACCAATAATTTTTATTCCTTGTGGAGCCAATATAATAATGGTAGGATATACAATAAGAAAGCCACTCGATTGGAAAAAGAGGCCGACGTGGTGAGAACGGGAGAAGGCAGTATTGTGGGAGGAAAAATCAATGCCCATTTATTTAATTCGTACGTTAATAAGCTGCATGTGCAGAATAATGTGAATTTGATTAACCTTGTTCCCTATTGGCAGTTGATGCTATATTACCAATTTGCGGGGGCAAGCAAAGGCTTGCCTACATTAAAGGAAAGGCTGGCGGGTGCTCCAGCACCAACCAACAACCAAGTTGATGTGGCCTATTGGTTGCCAGATGTTTTCCAGAAAGTGAGGAATACAAACGAAACGTCTCTTTCTAATGGAGAGCTGCTACTCAATTTTGTGGTGAATGCCTGTGATGCGGTGAAAGAAGATCTCACAGATTTCTTTATCAAGGCAGGTTTCCTGATCCCTGTAGATCGCTTGATAGATGATTATGGAACACAGAATTTAAAGGTGACCCAGCAGCAGATAGACAATACCATTGCGGCAATAAAAGCCAAGAATTATCCTAAGCCCATATCGCCGGTGATCAATTATATTTCTGCCAATAGCCTCGGTAGTTATAAGAATATGTTGCCGGTTAGCGGGCAGGCAATGGTTGGGGTTACCCTGATAACGGGAACTGTTCCCACCCTAAGGGTAGATGCCACCAAGTGGTTGAATGTCGCTGCTTTCGAAACCTATAATCAAACTACACTGGTTGATGTGGCTATCTATGGAACGGGAGATGCTTCTGCAGATAATACCACTACCACTGTTCGTTATGCAGATGGTGCCAGCAGTGTTTATGCGGTAGGATTTGATGGCACGCGCAAATTAGTGTACCCAACAGTTGATCCTGCAAATGTTTTGGTCTTGCCAGTTCATTTAACTGGTTTTAAAGTGGAGCGAGCCTCCAAAGGCGCACTTTTAAAATGGTTTACCAGTTCGGAAAACAACAATAAATTATTTGAAATTCTTAAAAGCACAGATGGGATCAAATTTTCGAAAATAGGAGAAAAAGAAGGCAATGGCACAAAATTAATAGCTTCGGATTATCAATATTTGGATAGGAGCTTTCAAAAATCCGCTTATTATAAGTTGGTACAGATAGATTTTGATGGTAAACGTACTGCTTTTGACGATCAGGTAATATTCATGAAAGGATTGGATAAGGAAGAAGAATGGAGTATTTATCCCAACCCGACCAACTCCAAAATTTTTATTCATCTGGGCAATACTGATGAGGCAGTGGTTAAACTCATAGATATTACTGGTAAAGTGATACAAAATGTACATACTGGAGTGAATAGGCCATTGGAAATGGACTTGTCTGGAATAGCTAAGGGCGTTTATACTTTACAGGTGCTGGATAGGAAGAGCATTCGAACGAGAAAGGTTGTTAAGAACTAAAGCCGTTTAGCTCTTAATTTAGAGGGTTCAAGATTCTCATTCTCCGTTTTCATTGGCCTTAGGTTAATTATTGAATTACTGAGACGAGAAAAGATCATTTTGGTCCCTCTTTTATTATTCCCATTCATTTAAATATTACTTACTTTTGGAAATATTGCATGCTAAAATATTTCCGCATTTTATTATTTCCTTTTAACCTGGTTTACGGACTGGTGGTTTATGCCAGAAACAAATGTTATGATTGGGGTATCTTCCAATCTGTTTCTTTTGATATTCCTGTCATCTGTATTGGGAACTTGGTAGTTGGCGGTGCTGGAAAAACGCCTACAACCGAATATTTGGTGCGCTTATTATCGGATTACAAAATTGCCATCTTAAGTAGAGGCTATGGCCGTAGAACCAAAGGTTTTGTACTGGCTGATGTTCATTCGACTGCACAAACCATAGGGGATGAACCATTACAGTATTACCGAAAATTTAAACAGGTTACCGTAGCAGTCTGCGAAGATAGGGTAAGGGGAATAAATCAGTTAAAAGACCATCATGATGTGATCTTGTTAGATGATGCCTATCAGCATAGGGCGGTAAAGCCCGGTTATAGTATTCTTTTGTTTGAATTCTCGAAGCTCCAGTCCTTTCAGTTTTTATTGCCAGCCGGCAATTTAAGGGAGCCTTTTTATGCTGTTGAAAGAGCTCAGTCCATCTTGATTACCAAATCGCCAACGTTGTTGACTGCAGATTTAAGAAATAACATCGAACAAAAATTTAACTTAACGATCGAGCAACAACTCTCTTTTTCTTCCATTAGGTATGGCGAACCAATCCATTTACTCGATGGGAGCGTGATGGATAAATTTTCGCATCAACATGTTTTTCTTTTAACTGGCATTGCCAACCCAGCCCCCCTGATCGGCTATTTAAAGGAGATGCCAACAGTTGTACATACCTTTATCTATGCTGACCATCATGATTTTAGTAGGCATGAAATAGAAAAACTGGTTTCGGCCTATAAACAGCATCCAGCTAAAGAAAAAATAATAATTACAACAGAAAAGGATAGTCAACGTTTATTAGATGATAATTTAAAAGATTTACTGTTAAATTTGCCTATATATTATCTGCCAATTGCAATTGAATTGCAAGAGCTCGATAAAAATGATTTTGACCAAAAAATATTAGACTATGTCGCAAGCGCTAAATGACTCAATAAAATATATCAAAAATAAGATAGGTGATTTTGAACCTGAAATAGGTATTGTTCTGGGAACAGGTCTGGGTGGCTTGGTGAATGAAATTGAAATAGCGCATAGCATCATGTATTCAAGCATACCCAACTTTCCAATTTCCACCTTGGAGTTCCATTCAGGAAAGTTGATATTCGGTCTGTTGAAAGGCAAAAAAGTGATTGCTATGCAGGGTCGTTTGCATTATTACGAAGGTTATAGTATGCAGCAGATTACCTTCCCCATTAGGGCCATGAAATTGCTGGGCATTAAACATTTGTTGGTGTCAAATGCTGCGGGTTCATTAAATCCTGATTTTAAAAAAGGAGACCTGATGATTATTAACGATCATATCAACCTACAGCCGGAAAGTCCATTAAGAGGTCTCAATGATGAAGCGTTTGGACCACGCTTTCCAGACATGAGCCAAGCTTACAGTAAAGATTTGATTGCCAAAGGACTGAAAATTGCGAAGGCTGAAAATATAAACTGCCATCAGGGTGTTTACGTTTCTGTAACTGGCCCAAACCTGGAAACAAAGGCAGAATATAGATATCTACGCATAATTGGAGGTGATGCAGTGGGCATGAGTACGGTACCGGAAGTTATTGTCGCCAATCATATGGGCTTACCTGTATTTGCCATTTCTGTATTGACAGATGAAGGTTTTCCAGAAGATCTGCAGCCAGTAAGCCTCGAAGAAATTATTGCTACGGCTTCGAAAGCAGAGCCAAAGATGACCTATATTTTGAGTCAGCTTATTTCTACGCTATAATGCAGAAAATACTCATATCAGTTCTGTTTTGCTTCTTTGTGCTAGGCATGTCCAGTGCTTTTGCTCAAGATTTAAAGACTTCTGTGGCCAATAATAAAGAACTCGATTCGCTTCGAAAAAAAGAAGAGGGTGGCGGAGATACGGTAATCTTTACTTCTAAATATATTCGTTACACCACACGTAAACTTACTAAGGACAGCATACAGACTTTACCGATTGATACGAGCTTAACAGGTATACAAAATTTCAGTGTCATTGCCCAGCCAAGAAATCCGACCGTTGGAACAGGATTGATAGGTTTGGCTGCTATTCCTTTATTGTTCGAACCCCTTAAAACCATTGGGTTTGATGCTGGCTTTCATTCTCTTGATTTTTACAAGCTTACACATGATGATGTTAAGTTCTATCGTGCCCGTTCACCATTTACCAGCCTTTCTTATGTAAGTGCTGGAGATAATGTGCAGGTGCTAAAAATCATCCACTCCCAGAACATCAAGAAGAATTGGAATTTTGGCGCCAATTTCAATAGGATAGGCGCTAATGGCTTTTATACACACCAACGCGGAGATGATCTTAATGCAGCCCTGTTTACTTGGTATCAAACGCCCAATAAAAGATATAATATTTGGGTAGACGCGGTATTCAATACCTTGAAGGCACAAGAGAATGGCTCTATTCTTAAAGATACCATTTTCAATTCAACCAGTGACCTCTTGGTTGATAAAAAAGCAGAAAGTGTGCGCTTAAATACTGCAAGGCAATTATATAGGGATAATTCTCTAATGATTAGACAGAGCTATTTTGTTGGACGTATTGACAGTACAACGAATAGCATGTCGCAAAATATTCTGCCGACCAATAAAATCACACATACTTTTGTATATACTAATAGCTCTTATAACTTTAAAAAGGATGAGACGGATACGTATGGTGTTTTTCCGTCAACGGCTACAGCAGACCTGGTCTTTACCAACGACACTACGAATGTAAAACATATACAGAATGAATTTATATATACCTTTTTTCTAAGGGCGAAAGGAAATTCGATCATAAAGAATGAACTAAAAATAGATGCAGGTATCAGAAGTGATCTATATAACTTCAAGCAATATGTGATGCAGAGAGATGGCTCTATTTATTATGCAAGAACTTTTAATGCCAATAATACCACCTTGTTGGGTGCTTTAGGTTATCGGTTTAGTAATAAGGTCGATTTTAATCTCGATATTCAGCAGATATTTCAGGGCAGACAGGCTGGTGATTTTTTATATGAGGCAAAAAGTAATATACTGTTGGGCAATAAGGCGGGCAAGATTGTATTTGGAGCCTACCTGCAAAACAAATCGCCCGAAGAACTATATAATAGATATGTTGGAAATCATTATGTTTGGGATAGTAGGGGAGATCTTTCAAGGACCAAGACCGCTAATTTTACCTTTGCATACCTGAATAATTATTTAAAGCTAGATGCCAGTGCTTCTTATTATCGCATTAGCAATTACCTTTATTTTGTGTCATCTGATGTAGTGCCGCAATCTATTGTTCCTACTCAAGAAAGTGGGGATATTAACCTGTTGCAAATCAAGGTTGGGAAGCATATCGATTTGGGAAGCTTTCATTTTAATGCTTATGGTGTCTACCAAAAAACAGATTATCAAAGTCTTTTGCGTACCCCAGAAATTTATCTTTTTGCCAGTGTTTATAAAGATCAAACCTTTTTTAAATACCTGAAAACGCAGATAGGTTTTGATGTTTTCTACAATGATACTTATATCGCTAAATCCTATGCGCCAGCAGTTAGCCAATTCTATAATGGGGAAGCAGTGACCTTCGGTTCTAAACCGGTCATTGATGCTTGGATTAAAGTAGGTTTACGTAGGGCTAATCTTTTCATTAAATATGACTATTTGAACCAACGTTTATTTAGTAATGGCTATTATACCATAAACCGCTATCCCATGCCCGATAGGCTATTGAAATTTGGGGTAACTTGGAATTTCTATGATTAAATAGGATGATCGGTTTTCATAGAAATGTATAGCGCAAACTTTTTATAAGACGTTTAAAAACCTGTAACAGTTGCTATTTACTGGAACGCATGGCTTTTAATATGTTTAAATTTTTGTTTTCAGCAAAGGCCATATAAGCCCCTTGTTTCACGGCCATACAGTGCTATTTTTTCCTTCATGATCGCTGTGTATTCCCCATCCATAACGTTTCGTTAAAGGAGAAGCCCTTAGGCATGCTTGTCCTTTTGAGAACAATAACTTCCTTGCTTCTTCCATTTCTTGGACAACTAGGCTCTTACGTTTGGCATAGACTTGAAAAAGTACATTGTCTGATATTGGTAGCGATGGCTGTTTATTAAATCAAACTGTAGACTGCTATGGTAGGACTATTGTCCTTGTGCTTAGGGACTTCTCCTTTTGCCGCTACACAGTCATCAGCTACCATAATGAAGGTATCCTTATAATTGGTGGTATGTATATTCATCTTTGTAAATCTTATTTTTCGTATACAAGACCAAAACGTTTAATAGAGATGTTCCGCTAAAATTTAAGGTTATAGCTGGGTTTTGATCTACAGATTAAATGTCTGATGAGTTAATGCTTAAGTTTTCTGTGGCTTCTTTTTGGCTGCAGGAAAAAGTACATTGTTTAAGATTAATCTATAGCCTGGAGAATTGGGATGTAGGCTTAAATCCGTTGGCGGATCATTAACCTGATGCTGATAATCTTCGGGATCATGTCCTCCATAAAAACTGAACTGGCCTTTGCCCAGTTCGCCATGTAGATAGCGCACTTCGGCACCAGCCTTGTTTTCACCCAGTACGGTAATGTTGGGCTTTACCAAGCTCTTGCGAAAGGCGGTGGTTTGGCCCATAAATCCTTTGATGACCTTGTCGTGATTTTGGGTTAACATGGTAGGAACCAAATCCCATTTTGCTGAAAAATCGAACAAGGTAAAATAATCATTACTTTCGTTGAAGGTGCGGGTTTGCGTTACATCGATATCTGAAAATTCGTAATTATAAGGATTCATATCGAGTTTGAAATTGGTAAAAGCTACGCTTTTATTATAATCTAACTTGGCTTGTGCATTGGCATCCATACCATCACCATCAAACATATTTTCAAGAATATCTACACCCTCGGCAGCTAAGGCAATGTCAAAACTGTCGGTGCCGGAGCACATGGCGAAAAGAAAACCACCACCCACACAAAATTCCTTAATGTGTTTGGCTACGGCCAGTTTCATTTCAGAAACTTTTTTAAATCCATTGCGTTTGGCTGCCGCTTCTTGATATTTTACATCTTCCTGGTACCAGGTGGCGTTTCTGAATGCAGCCCAAAACCTGCCATACTGACCTGTAAAATCTTCGTGGTGCAGGTGCAGCCAATCGTAGGTAGAGAGCTTGTCTTTAAGAATCTCATCATCATAGATCACATCATAAGGTATTTCTGCATAGGTTAGTACCAAGGTTACGGCGTCATCCCATGGAAGTTTGCTCTTGGGCGAATAAACAGCAATTTTTGGGGCCTTTTCAAGCTTTACCATTTCCATATTTACCGATGGGTCACTGATTTCGTTCAGGAGGGTGTTTACCTTGCCATCAGCCAAAACCTCATATGAAACGCCTCTAATTTTACATTCGTCTTCAATTGCCTTTACATATTTTACCAGAAAGCTCCCACCTCGATAGTTGAGTAGCCAGTCGACTTCCGTTTGCTGCTTGATACACCAATAGGCAATCCCATAGGCCTTTAGATGGTTTTTTTGACCTTCATCCATATAAATTAAAATAGACGAAGCCCTGGCTATTGTGGTGAATAATAGTAGGAGACCTAATAGGCTAAATTTTTTAAAGCTTATATGCTGCCACATATGCGAATGTAAATTTTTTAAGATCGATTAAAAAAAATATTGTACAATATAACGTTTAAAAGCGGTTTTTTATTTGAAGTGTTTTTTATTAAGGTGTATTTTATGGCTAATCATAACAATTTATTAAATTTGGAGCCTTACAAAAAAAGATTATGAGCAAAGCGATTATAAAAACAGTAAAAGGCGATATGACGGTGGAGTTCTATGAAAAGGATGCCCCTAAAGCTGTAGCCAATTTTAAAAAATTAGCAAAAGAAGGATTTTATGACGGGGTGACTTTTCATCGTGTTATCCCTAATTTTGTGGTACAGGGTGGTTGTCCAAACTCTAAGGATGGAGCAGCAGGAGTACCAGGTACCGGAGGTCCAGGTTACAAAATTGATTGTGAATTAGACGGGGATAACCAATATCATGATAGAGGTGTGTTGTCAATGGCACATGCGGGAAGAAATACTGGAGGCTCTCAATTTTTTATCTGCCATAGTAGAGATAATACTGCCCACCTAGACCGTAACCACACTTGTTTTGGTAAGGTGATAGAAAATGTTGATATTGTTGATGATATACGTCAGGGTGATAAAATATTGACGATAGAAGTAATAGAAGACTAAATAGGCCAAGCGTTGGTGTTAGGCGTTTAGCGTAAACACGCAGCGCATAACGCTTATCGTTCAGCGCAAAACTATAAAATATGAATTTAAGAGGAATTGTAGCCGTTTCCGGCAGACCAGGATTATTTAAGCTAATTGGCCAAAACAAGGCTGGTTATGTTTTGGAAGGGCTTGATGCTCAAAAATTAAAGATCGTTGCGAATATTTCAAATACTAAATTAGCTTCTTTGGAAGATATCACCATTTATGGGGAAGATGAAGAACTAAAATTGGTAGATGTATTGGGCAATATCGTAGCCACAAAAACGGCTGTGCCCGATGCCAAAGCAGATGGGAATACGTTAAGGAAATTCTTTATTGAAGTAGCTCCAAATCACGATCAAGAGAAAGTATATGCTTCTGATATGAAGAAAATTTTAACTTGGTACAATTTGTTAAAGGACCTGCCATTGTTTACCGAGGCTGCGCCCGGTACGGAGGAGGAGAGCGCTAAGGTAGAAGAAAAGGTAGACGTAAAACCTAAGGCTGCTCCAAAAGCTAAGCCCGCTAATGCTAAAGCACCTACCAGCAAGACTAGTGCCCCAGCTAAAAAAGCAAACATGACCAGTAAAAAAGGCGTTTAACTCGCTTTGATAACATGAAAAAGGCTACCATCTAGGTGGCCTTTTTTTATATCTAGGTATGCTAGTTGATGAAATAATACCAGGCAATAAACATGAGTATAATGGAAATGATAAATATCCATTTGATGTATTTCCCTTCTTTGTGGGTGTCGGTTTTGAATCTGTAGTTTCTTTTATAATCGCTAGGTAACATGAGACCTCCTTTTTTATATGTGATGAATGCGGATGGAATATTCCATAAATAAATTACTCATGATGATAAGGTTCGTTCTTCAATATAGTAAAAGCTCGATAAAGTTGTTCAATAAAAAATAGCCTTACCATTTGGTGAGAAAACGTCATATCCGATAGGGAAAGACTAGCATTTGATCTTTTATAGATACTTTCATCAAAACCATAAGGTCCGCCAATAATGAAAACCAGGTGTTGTACACTACCTATCATTTGCTTATTTAGGTATTGCGAAAATTGCATGGAACTAAATTTTTTTCCCTTTTCGTCCAGTAAAACGACCATGTCGCTATTGGTCAGTTGTTTCGAGATCAGTTCTGCTTCCTTAGCTTTTTGTTGGGCTTCACTCAGGTTTTTGGTATTTTTAATCTCTGGAATAACAAATAAATTGAAACTGATATAGTGTTTTAATCTATTCAGGTATTTCTCTATTCCTTCGATAAGGTATTTATCTTCGGTTTTCCCAACAATTATTAATGTAATTTTCATTCAATCGATCAGTGCTAAGTGCAAAATTAGCATATTACCTATTTGGTTTTCTATCTTTATGGTTTAATAAAGAATTCAAATATAATGTTAAAAAATGAGCCACATAGACTTAAGCAATATGAAGATGTTGTAAAGGAGTTGAAGATAAAAATTGAGGGAGTGAAAAGTAAGATCGATAGGTTCTCTTTTGTTCGTGTGGCGTTGTTATTTCTTGAAATTGCTTTTTTTGTTGCTTTGGCAAGTGCTAAGGGAGATGTGCTCTTTGCGATTTGGTCATTTTTATTGCTAGTGCCTATTGCGGTATTTGTGATAGTCGTTAAAAAGCAAAATGTTTTGGCGCAAGAAGCCAATTTTTTGAAAAACCTGCTATGGGTTTATGAAAATGAGATCAATCTGATCAATGGCCTGCCCAATGGTTATGATCATGGGGACGTCTTTGAGGATGAACTGCATCCCTATCTTTCCGATTTGGATATTTTTGGAAGATCATCTCTGTATGAATTGATCAACAGGTCGGCCAGTAAAATTGGATTAAAGGAGTTGGCTAAGCATTTAGCGGTTGCTAATGATAAGACAACCATTATGGCCAGACAAGAAGCCATTGCAGAACTTACTGAGGATATAGATAGAACATTTGCTTTTCGGGCAAACTTAAGAGGACATGACCTGGGAAAAATAGAAGAAATAAAATATAAGCTTAAAAATCAGTTGGTCAAGCAAGTGGCTTTTACGTTTAATAAACCATTGAGAGTTTACGTAAAGGTTATACCGTATTTAACATTAGGACTCTTTCTGGGCGCATTGGCGTTGGGAGATGAGCTTTGGGGGATATTGGGCATTATAGTCCTATTCAATGCCCTTTTAACCTATCTCTTTTCGAAGCAGATTACACAGGTTTATTATGGATTTAGTGGAAGTTCTAGCCTGCTAAACAGTTATGGCGAGGCCATTAAATGGACGGAAGAGAAATTATGGAAAAGTACTTATATTAAGTCTTTATTTGTTTCTGAAAAAAAAGTAAGTGAACATATTAAAGCCTTGGCTAAAATCATAGTAGCTTTTGATGCTCGTTTAAATTTTTTGCTCTACGCTTTTTTAAATTTCTTTTTACTATGGGATTTGAGGTGTAGTATCAATCTGGCAGATTGGTGTAAAATGGCCGCAGATAAAGTAGAAAATGGCCTGGATAGGATAGGTTATTTTGAAGAATTGATTTCTATGGCTACCTTAAATTATAATCAAGCTGACTGGCCATTCCCCTTAATAAAAGATGAATTTTATTTAAAAGTGGAGGGGTTGGGACATCCATTAATTCCGCAGTCAAAAAGAATAGATAATGACTACGTTGTAGAGCAGCAGACCACGGTAGATATCATTACTGGATCAAACATGGCGGGGAAGAGCACCTTTCTAAGAACGATGGGGATTAACATGGTACTGGCCTATGCTGGGGCACCTGTATGTGCACAGGTTATGCATCTTTCCATTTTCAAGCTATTGACCTATATGCGTATAAAAGATAACCTGATAGAGAGTACTTCTACTTTCAAGGCCGAGCTGAACCGTTTGAAAATGATATTGAGCGAGATTGAAACTCATGCTAATGCATTTGTGTTTATTGATGAAATGTTGCGTGGTACCAATAGTAAAGATAAATTTGACGGGTCTAAGGCTTTTATAGAGAAATTGATTGGGTTAAAAGTTCCTACCTTGTTTGCAACACATGATCTTCAATTGTCTGAATTGGAAACTACATATCCATCTTTGGTAAGAAACTTTCATTTTGATATTCAGTTAATGGATGGGGAAATGGATTTTGACTATAAAATTAAATCGGGACCCTGTACCCAGTTTAATGCAGCCATTTTGTTGAAACAGATTGGGTTATCGTTAAATTGAATGGATAATTTAACTTTGTCTTAATCTTCTTATGTAAATTAATCCTTTAATTTGGCCAATGAATAGAACTGATTTTGGCGATGACTTTTTGTGGGGAGTAGCTACTGCTGCGGCCCAGATAGAAGGTGCAGCAAACATTGGGGGGAAAGGACCTACGATTTGGGACACTTTTTCTAAAAGACCAACCAAAATCAGGAAAGGGCATAAACCTGACGAAGCATGTGATTTTTATCATCGGTATCAGGGTGATATAGCTTTGGTGAAAACCCTAGGGTTTAAGGTATTTCGTTTTTCTATTGCCTGGGCACGTATCTTTCCCTTGGGAACTGGGATGCCCAATAAAGAAGGTATTGCATTTTATCATCGGATAATTGATGAGTGTTTACGGCAGGATATTCTTCCGATGATTACGCTTTATCATTGGGATCTTCCAGAAGCATTGTCTCAATTGGGTGGTTGGACAGCCTTTGGAATCAATGCCAGTTTTAATGAATATGTGCTCTTTTGTGCCAAAGAATATGGAGACAAGGTAAAGCATTGGATCGTGATCAATGAACCTTTTGGTTTCACCTCTTTAGGTTACATGCTGGGTATACATGCGCCAGGGGCAAGTGGTGTAGGTAATTTTTTTGATGCAGCCCTGCATACAGCCATTGCACAGGCCGACGGTGCGAAAATTCTTAGGGCAGAAGTTGGCCAAGCCGTTATAGGAACAGCTTTCTCCTGCTCAGAAATAATTCCTTATACACAAAGTGTGCAAGATCATCTGGCCGCAAAGCGGATGGACACTTTAATGAACCGTTTTTTTGTAGAGCCGGTTTTGGGGATGGGATTTCCTACAGCCGACTGGGATGTGCTGGAGAAGTTTGCCATCAGCCATTCTACTTGGCGACACCAGCAACGGATGACCTTTGATTTTGATTTTATCGGTCTACAGAACTATTTCCCCTTGGTGGTCAAATACAATGCTTTTATTCCGGTTATACAGGCTTGGGAGGTAAAGGCCAGAAGTAGGAAAGTGCCGCATACCGCTATGGGATGGGAGATTAATGCTGATAGTTTTTATCGCATCATTAAGCAGTTTGCAGCTTATCCTTCTATCCGAAATATTATGATTACCGAAAATGGAGCAGCTTTCCATGATAAGTTGGTTGGTCATCAGGTTAAGGATCAGGAAAGAATTGAATATTTTGAAAAATATCTTCAAGCGATACTCAGGGCCAAACAAGAAGGAATAAATGTTACGGGCTATCTTGCTTGGACCTTAATGGATAATTTTGAATGGGCAGAAGGCTATCAGGCTAGGTTTGGCCTGGTGTATAACGATTTTAAGACCCAACAGCGTACCATTAAAGAATCTGGCTACTGGTGGCAGAAATTTTTATCGAAATAAATCTTTATATTTAAAGATATGGATGATAAAATCATTGTTTACAGAACTTTCTATAATCCTATCGAAGCCAATATCATCATAGCTAAATTGAAGGACGCTGGTATTTCTTGTTTTCTTGCCGATGAAAATATAGCTACGATACAGCCGCTTTTTAACCAGGCAATAGGAGGCGTTAAACTAAATGTTTTTGAAAAAGATGTGCCCGGTATTGATGAGCTATTGGCAGATGATTTAGCACTTGAGGTGCCAGAAATGGGAGAAGGACAAGTTGATGCTGTAGTCTGTGAAAAATGTGGTTCCACGAATGTGAGTTATGGGGTAGCTACAAAAAATAAGCATAGTTGGTGGGTGGCTATTGTTTCTCTTTTGTTAATGGTTTATCCTTTTAAGGTGAACAAATGCTATCACTGTTATAAATGTGGTCATGAATTTAAATAAGATTTTTGTGTAAACTTGAACCCAAGCTTTTGTTGGCACTGTGCTATCGTTAGCCATGAGGCAAGTAAGTCACGCTCAAGGGTAAAAATATCTTGCTTTTTTTAGGTTTTTTCTGCGTTTGTTGGCGTCTGCACCAATAGGAATTGGCTATTTGATATTCTCTCAGGGTAGGATGTTCTTCCAGTTTTATTGCGTCTTATAGGGAATAAATGGATTAAGTCCTTGGTGTCCACGCCAAGGGTAGCAGCAGAGCAGAGCTTGTTTTAGCGCTCGTGTTGATGTGTATGAGAGAATACCTGCCATTATTTTTCATAGAAAGAGTTGTTGATCATCTTGTGCTTCCAGCCAATTTTTTATAAATTCAATTTCTCTTTGGAAGAATAAAAGGATACTTAAGCATTATGATGATAAAGTCATATCATGTAGAATTCTTTACCGCTACAATTTTGGATTGGAAACATTTGCTAGACGAAGAGTTTAAATCCATTATCATAAATGCCTTGCGTTGGCTAGTACAAGAAAAGAGATGTAAAATCTATGGCTTTGTTATCATGCCAAATCATATTCATTTGCTATGGAAAATTGCGGACGGTTTTGAGAGAGCTAATGTTCAGGGTACATTATTAAGTTTTACAGCTCATGAATTTAAGAAGAGTTTAAAAACAGATGGGCAAATGCATAGAAATCACCTGGTTAATCTGTCGGATAGGTCTTTTCAGTTTTGGCAGAGGGGTTATGTGGTTAAGGAATGCTGGAGCGAATGGTTTTTGGAAGAGAAATTGGAATATATACATTATAATCCACTTCAATCGCATTGGAATTTAAGCGATCTGCCTGAAAATTATTATTGGTCGTCTGCTTCATTTTATGAAAATGGGAAAAGTCCATTTGAATTTATTACCCATTATAAAGAATAAATGTAAAGCATTGGCGTGGATGCCAAGGATGGCAGCGTACAAAAATATCATTGTTTTTTGGTTTTCCTTACTCCTGTTGGGCGTCCCCGCCAACAGGGTTTGGCTATTTTATATTCTCTCAGAGTAGAAGGTTCTTCCGGTTTTATTGCACCTCATAGGGAATAAATGGATTAAGTCGTTGGCGGGGACGCCAACGATAGCGACATGGCAATAGAATATCATTGTCTCTAGGCTATTTTTTTTCTCTTGTTGGCGTCTGCGCCAACAGGGATTGTATTTTATATTCTCTCAGAGTAGGATGTTCTTCCGGTTTTATTGCACCATATATGGGATAAAAGGATTAAGCCGCTGGCGGGGACGCCAACGGTAGCAACAGGACAAATAATACTATTGTTTTTTGGTTTTCCTTGCTCCTGTTGGGCGTCCCCGCCAACAGAATTTGGCTATTTGATATTCTCTCAGAATAGATGGTTCTTCCAGTTTTATTGTACCTTATAGGGGGCAAATGGATTAAGCCGTTGGCGGGGACGCCAACGGAAGCAACAGGACAAATAATACCATTGTTTTTTGGTTTTCCTTGCTCCTGTTGGGCGTCCCCGCCAACAAGGTTTGGATATATTTTATATTCTCTCAGAGTAGGATGTTCTTCCAGTTTTATTGCATTTCATAGGGATAAAAGGATTAAGCCCTTGGTGAGGACGCCAACGATGGCAACAAGCAACAATGCAGAAGAATATCATTGTTTTTTGGTTTTCCTTGCTCCTGTTGGGCGTCCCCGCCAACAGGGTTTAGATATATTTTATATTCTCTCAAGGTAGCGCCCCGCCAACAGGAATTGGATAGTTTATATTCTCCCTTGGGAGAAAGCCCTTTCGATTTTATAATAAAGTAATAGAATAGAATCATTGGCGGGAACGCCAATGCAGGCAATGGAAAAAGGATATTCAACTTTTTTTTAGGTGCTTCTCGCTTCAGTGCCCTAGCCAACAAGGATTACTTATATTCTATATTTCTCACATCATCCTATTTTTGCCAAATGAGAGTTAAGTGAAACCTTTTTCGGGATTAAAATGCTAAGTTTGATAGATGGAAGATAAAATAGTGGTTTATAAAACCTTTGAAAATCCAATGGAAGCGAACATTGTTAAAGCTCGTTTGCAAGATGCTGGGTTTGAATGTTTTCTTACTGGAGAAAATGCTGCATTAGTTTATCCAGTTTTCGATACTTCAATTAGTGGTGTACAGTTACATGTTTTTGAGGGGGAGGTAGAGGCTATCAATCGGTTTTTGACTGAGGATGATGCTTTGGAAGGATTGTAGTAATTTATCTTGATCGTTGATCGGAATGACAAACTTCAGATGTTTAAAATCTTTCCTGTCATAATACACTACTCGGGTGATTAATGAAATGGTTAATGCCGAGAGGTTTAAACCATATGGTAATCCTATTTGTCTTGCCGCTCATTTCCACTCGTAAAGGTGTTTGGCATTTTGCCTGAATAATGGTAAGAAAGGGGTTTTGGGCGTCACGATAAACCCTTAGTTTACCTGCACTTGCGTCGAAAGAGAGGCTTGTTGATAGATACTTACTGCCTTTACGGTGTGAGGAAATGAATAATGTATGTTGTTGAAATTAGGGTCATCACTCCTAATGAAGTAATAAAATCGATATAAAACTTTAAAGCATCAGAAGGAAGTAATGTTTCTATGTTCATTTTTATAAGACAAGCAATGAAGAATAGCGTTGCGCCAATCCATAAAAAATTCAACTGGCATTACACTAATTGTGATTTAATAATATTGAAACATTATTCGATAGTTAATTCTATTTTGTTGGCAACAATAAAAACCCTGTCTTTATTCTTTAAAAATTCATCAAGTAGAATAGCTTTATCTATTTTCAGTTCAAAATTTAGAGGTGGTTTATTGTTAATCTTAACTTGAAGTTGCTTGCTCAAATCGAACATGTCTGCTGAAATGTATAAAGTAAGCTTCTTTACACGAGAGGTTAAGATTTTGAGCTCGTTTCCGCTTGCTTTAGCTATAACAGCGCCAGATCTACTTTTAATAAACGGCAGCGACACTTGCTTCCTGTTTTCTTTAACTATTGGATTTAACTGCGAATGCCAATCTGCTATGCTTGCGGAAGTATCTAAAGCCTTAATTTCTATCCATGCATTTCGCCCATTTTTTATATCACTTGTTTCCCATTCTATTTTTTTAGGGAATGGATTCCTAGTGTTACGAAACACTTCATTATAGACAAAAAAAGTGGAATCTGGATAATCAAACGGCAAACCATGGTTACCATTTATTGCGTAAAAATTCCAGTTGGCGTGATTTGATCTGGCATATTTCCATATATCTTCAACCATATCAATTGAAAATAAAAAATCTTTAGTACCGCTGATCCCATAAAAAGGCATGTTGTTTTTTAGATTTCGTAAATGCGTATTGCCAAATGCAGCAGATGGAAAATAACATATACCAAGTGCAGCAGCAAAATTTGTGGGCTTGTTTGTAGCAAACCAAAATGCACCACGTCCGCCATCAGAATGACCGCCTACATAAATACGATTATCATCAACATTGTAAAGCGATTTTACAAAAGCAATTTCCTTTTCAATAGTTTCAAAAGCATCTTGATGAAATAACCAGTTAATGTCTTTTCGCGAATAAGGATAGATAATAATGGCATTTTCTAGCAATGCTTTTTTTAAAACTTTAGCTTCGCTAATAGGTATTTGAGAAGCTATTGAAAATTGATTTCTTCCAGATGCAGCACCGTGTAAATAAACATAGAGAGAATTTTTTTTGTGAGGATTATAATTTTTCGGAACATACACCAAGAAAGGTGCATTAAGTGTATCTCTAGCTTTAATATAATATAAAGTCCATTTGTTTTTTTCTGGAGGAGTATTGTACTGATTAAAATTCTTGATCCACTGCATGAACACATTTGCATTCATTGTGCTAGCTATTTTTTTTAATTGTAGGGTATCTGTTAAAATCGACTTATTTAATCTTTTAGTACTATCATTAATATTGTAGATGTATGACTTAGATTGACTTTGTAAATTGTCTAAGTCTTGAGCGTAAATGATTGACCTTTGAACAAAAATCAATAAAATAATAAGCGATAGTTTTTTCATAAAACTTCCAGAGATAAAAAATCCCGCTAGAAAAACTAACGGGATTTTTTGGCTTAAAAATCAAGGAGCAAAGAATCAAGACCTAAAATACCAATCCTTGCTCCTTAATCCTTATTTCTAAAGCGCAGCTTTCGCGGCAGCTTCTCTTCTAATGATATTTAATGCGCCACCAGCTTTAAACCACTCAATTTGCTGTTCGTTGTAGCTATGGTTTACGTCAAATTGCTCGGTAGAACCATCAGCGTGGTGTAATACCAAAGTTAATGGTTTATTCGGAGCAAATTCAGTTAGCCCCAAGATATCGATGATGTCATCTTCTTGGATTTTGTTGTAATCTTCTTTATCGGCGAAAGTTAAGCCTAACATCCCTTGCTTCTTCAAGTTGGTTTCGTGGATACGGGCAAAAGATTTTACCAATACCGCACGTACACCTAAATGACGAGGCTCCATAGCAGCGTGTTCACGAGAAGAACCTTCACCGTAGTTTTCATCACCAATTACAATAGAACCAATACCCTGAGCTTTATAAGCACGTTGTGTAGCTGGAACAGGTCCATATTCACCAGTCAGGCCATTTTTAATATGATCTGTTTTGTCGTTGAAATAGTTAACAGCACCAATCAGCATATTGTTTGAAATGTTATCCAAGTGCCCACGGAATTTCAACCATGGTCCGGCCATAGAAATATGGTCGGTAGTACATTTTCCTTTTGCTTTGATCAACAATCTTAATCCTTTAAGATCCGTGCCTTCCCAAGGTGCAAAAGGGGCTAATAATTGTAGGCGATGTGAGGTGGGAGATACCAAAACCTGAACACCAGAACCATCTGCTGCCGGAGCCTGGTAGCCTGCGTCTTCCACTGCGTAACCTTTTTCTGGCAATTCCCAACCCGTTGGCTCATCTAGTTTTACCTGTTCGCCCTTATCATTAGTCAAGGTATCGGTTAAAGGATTAAAACCCAGGTCACCAGCAATGGCCAATGCGGCAACAATTTCAGGGGAAGTTACAAAAGCGTAGGTATTTGGATTACCATCTGCACGTTTGGCAAAGTTCCTGTTGAATGAGTGCACAATGGTATTTTTTTCTTGTTTTTCAGCACCAACACGATCCCACATTCCAATACATGGACCACAGGCATTGGTGAATATAGTAGCGTCAAGATCTTCGAAAGTATTGAGCAAGCCATCTCTGTTTGCCGTATAGCGTACTTGTTCAGAACCGGGGTTAATACCAAACTCTGCTTTTTTGCCCAAGCCTTTGGCAATGGCTTGTTTAGCCACCGAAGCAGCACGCGACAAATCTTCATAAGAAGAGTTGGTACAAGAACCAATTAAGCCCCATTCTACTTTGGTAGGCCATCCGTTAGCTGCCGCTACTTCTTTCATTTGTGAAATAGGCGTAGCCAAGTCAGGCGTAAAAGGACCGTTCAAATAAGGTTCTAATTCATCAAGGTTAATTTCAATTAATTGATCGAAATATTTTTCGGGATCTGCATAAACTTCCGCATCACCAGTTAGGTGTGCAGCAATGGCATTTGCGGCATCGGCTACATCGGCACGATTGGTAGCACGTAGATAACGCTCCATGCTTTCGTCATATCCGAATGTAGAAGTGGTTGCGCCAATTTCGGCACCCATGTTACAGATGGTACCTTTACCTGTACAGCTTAGGTTGATGGCACCGTCGCCAAAATATTCTACAATAGCGCCAGTACCACCTTTTACGGTTAGTATGCCCGCTACTTTTAAGATCACGTCTTTGGCCGAAGTCCAACCATTTAGTTTGCCAGTTAATTTAATGCCAATAAGCTTAGGGAATTTAAGTTCCCAAGGTAGGCCGGCCATTACATCGCAGGCATCGGCACCACCAACCCCAATGGCCAACATGCCTAGGCCACCTGCATTTACGGTGTGGCTGTCGGTACCAATCATCATTCCGCCAGGGAAAGCATAGTTTTCCAAAACAACCTGGTGAATAATGCCTGCTCCAGGTTTCCAGAAACCAATACCATATTTGTTGGATACTGATGATAGAAAATCAAAAACTTCAGCGCTCTCGGTCTTTGCCTGTGGCAAATCGATTTCGGCACCAAATTTGGCCGTGATTAAGTGATCACAATGTACAGAAGAAGGTACGGCAACTTTCGGGCGTCCAGCCTGCATGAATTGTAAAAGCGCCATTTGCGCCGTTGCATCCTGCATGGCTACCCTATCTGGAGCAAAATCTACATAATCTGTTCCACGGGTAAACGCTTTAGTCGATTTTCCGTCCCAAAGGTGTGCGTATAATATCTTTTCTGAAAGTGTTAAAGGTCTGCCGACTACTTCACGAGCCGCCTCTACGCGTTCTCCAAAGGTTGCATACACCTTTTTAATCATTTCTATATCAAATGCCATAATTACTTTTTTAAAAATTACTGTCGATAACTGACGCTAACTAAATTAAACAATTTTTAACAGACTTATTTTTGAGAATTGTCAAATTCTGTTATTTAAAACCATTCTATGGTAAACAAAGAGGCTATCCGATATCTCGGATAGCCTCTTGTTTTTAACAAATGATATGTTGATTTGTTCTTATTGTTTTGTAGAAATAGGGGTAAACTTTGTTAAATTGATACCTTCTACCGCTAATTTATATTCTTCGATACTTGGGATACGACCTAAGATTGCAGAAAGAACCACTACTGGCGTAGATGCCAATAAAGACTCTCCCTTTTTACCATCTTTGTCTTCTACCACACGACCTTGGAACAAACGTGTAGAGGTAGCCATTACCGTATCTCCCTTAGCCGCTTTCTCTTGGTTACCCATACATAAATTACAACCTGGACGTTCTAAATACATGATGTTTTCATACTCGGTACGTGCAGCACTTTTAGGAAGTGCATCGCTGAATTCAAAGCCAGAATATTTTTGTAAGTATTCCCAGTCGCCTTCTGCTTTCAACTCATCAATGATATTGTAAGTAGGAGCGGCAACAACTAATGGTGCTTTGAACGATACGGTACCAGTTTTGGTCTCTACGTTTTTCAACATTTGGGAAACGATTTTCAAGTCGTCTTTATGTACCATACAAGAGCCTACGAAACCAAGATCTACTTTTTTATCGCCACCGTAGTAAGTCAAGTCTCTAATGGTATCATGCGTATAACGTTTAGAAACATCTACATTGTTCACATCTGGATCTGCAATCATTGGTTCATTGATTAAATCCAAATCAATTACTACTTCCGCGTAATATTTCGCATTATCATCTGGCATCAACGCTGGTTTGATGCCGGTTTTAATTTCCTCAATACGTTTGTTTGCTTTGTTGATCAAGCCTTGTAGCACTTGGTTATGGTTATCCATACCTTTGTCTATCATGATTTGAATACGGTTTTTAGCAATTTCTAACGATTGGATCAAAGTATCGTCTTGCGAAATACAGATAGATGCTTTTGCTTTCATCTCTGCTGTCCAATCGGTAAAGGTAAATGCCTGATCGGCTAATAAAGTACCGATATGTACCTCAATAATACGACCTTGGAATACATTTTCGCCATCGAACTGTTGCAACATCTGCAATTGTGTCGCATGAACTACATCACGGAAATCCATGTGTTCTTTCATTGCGCCTTTGAAGGTTACTTTTACCGACTCAGGGATTGGCATAGAAGCCTCGCCAGTTGCCAAAGCTAAAGCCACAGTACCAGAATCGGCTCCGAAAGCTACACCTTTAGACATACGTGTATGTGAGTCACCACCAATGATGATTGCCCATTCGTCAATAGTGATGTCGTTCAATACTTTATGAATAACGTCGGTCATTGAATGGTATTCACCTTTAGGGTCGCGAGCGGTAATCACGCCGAAGTCATTCATAAACTTCATCAATTTAGGAATGTTTGCTTGTGCTTTTTTGTCCCAAACAGATGCCGTGTGACAACCCGATTGATAAGCACCATCAACAATTGGAGAAATAACCGTAGCAGCCATTGCCTCTAATTCTTGAGCGGTCATTAAACCAGTAGTATCTTGAGAGCCTACAATGTTTACTTCAACACGAACATCAGAACCTGCATGTAAAACCTGACCTTGTGCTAAACCTACGGCATTTTTATTGAATATTTTTTCTACCGCCGTTAAACCCTGACCTTCGATAGATACTTCTTTGGCTGGAGCATAAACTAAAGGAGCTTCTATGCCTAAAATTCTAGCAGCAAAAGTTTGGATTTTTTTACCAAAAACGATGGCATAAGAACCACCAGCTTTGATGAATTCCATTTTTTGCGGTGTCAATGCTTTTGAAATATTGATCAGCTCTTGTTCGCCCTTGTATAATTTTTTCGTTTTTGTATTAATCGTTAAAACAGTTCCTGTCTCTACGGAGAACACTTGCTCTAAAATTGGCTCGTCATTTTCGTTACGGATCACATTGCCATTTTCATCGGTTTTCTTTACCCAATTTTGGAGGTCGATACCGATACCGCCAGTTACATCAACGGTGGTTAGGAAAATTGGAGAAATGCCATTGGTACCACCTACAATTGGAGCGATGTTTACAAATGGAACATAAGGGCTAGAGCGCTTACCTGTCCAAAGTGCCACATTGTTTACGCCCGACATACGTGAAGAACCTACGCCCATGGTACCTTTTTCAGCTACCAACATCACGCTTGCATCTGGATGTTGTGCTTGTAACGCCTTGATTTGCTCTTGCGCTTCTGGTGTAATCATGCATTTACCATGCAATTCACGGTCTGAACGAGAGTGCGCTTGGTTACCTGGAGACAGCAAATCTGTAGAAATATCACCAATACCCGCGATAAAAGTAACCACTTTGATTTCTTCTGCTACTTCTGGAAGTTTGGTGAAGAATTCAGCCTTTGCATAGCTTTCTAATATTTCTTTAGCAATTTCATTGTCATGATGGTAAGCTTCTTTTAAACGGTCTGTATCTGCATCGTACAAGAAAACTTGTGTTTTAAGTACATCTGCTGCTTTTTTCGCTTTATCGCCATTGTCGGCCAAAGCAATGTCTAATAAAACTTTGATAGAAGGTCCGCCCTTCATGTGCGACAATAATTCGAAAGCAAAATCAGGTGTAATTTCTGCTACAATAGCTTCGCCTAAAATAATTTCTTTTAAAAATTGTGCTTTAACAACAGCTGCTCCTGTGGTGCCTGGCAAAGTGTTGTATATGAAAAAGTTAACTGCGTCTGCTCTGTTGAAATTGTTAACATTTTTAATTTGGGAGATGATTTCGCTTAATAATTCGGCTCCATCAATAGGTTTAGGATGAAGACCTTGGGTTTTCCTGTCTTCAATCTCTTGGATATAATCGTTGTAAATGCTCATCTTAGATGGGTTGCTTTTTTGCTATAAGCTTAGTATATGGATTCACTTTTCGCAAAAAGAACAATGTTTTGTGTATTAAATTTGTATTTGTTTATAATAAAAAAGTTCGATTTTTAGTCAAAACAAAAATACAAAAATCAACCTTTAAATGCAATTTAAACAGGTGATTAGATAATTCGGAATTACTCTAAACCAGATAGAGGAGATAAAAATTACAAACCATAAACACTTATGTGCGATGAAAAGTATCGGTTAAAGACTTTACTTCTTCCCCAAATTCTTAATTTCTTTTTTAGTCATCTCTTTTTGGATAATTTCTGGTGTAATTGCAGCAGTGTAATATTTTTGACTGGTTAAAATACCATTGGCATTTTCATTGGTGCTAAAGTACGGTGTAATAAATCCATAAAGACTTTTAGACTCTTTGGGGTTGTTTTTGGCCACTCCAATTTCTGCAGATTTTAAATAGGTAATGATCAACGAGATGCCGTAACGCTCATTGGTGATGGTGTTGATGCCAAGGGGAGTTCCTGGGAGTACGGTTTGGCCTTCCTTTACGAAAATACCTTTTTTGAAACCTTTGTAGGTGGCTAAAGTGCCATCAGCATGTTCTATAATTAACGTGTTTACCTTACTGGTATATTTAAGGTCTTTGGTATTCTCATCATATAAATCAGATACACTTACTACAGTTCCTTTTCTCACTGAGGTCACGGTATCGGCTTCTTCGGTATAAAATCGGTAGGCTTTCCAGTCTTCGGGAGTGGTAGAGCCAAAATAAGTAGCGTTTAGAAAAGTAGATTCTGCCACTCTTACCTTTCTTCCTTTGGGGTACGGTAGGGCATATAAAAACAGCGGACTATATTTGGGAGCCAATTTACCTCTAATGTAACTATAGCTGTAAGAATAGCCAATGCCTTGGTCTTTATTGATGGGTGTTAAGGTTAAAAAATTATCATTGTTGTGTCGTACTTCATAAACAGGATCTCCATTCACGCTAGCATTATTGAGTTCTCTAAAGTTGAGTACTACTGTATAAGTGCCGAGAGCGTTTTTTTCGGCAGTAAGAGTAACACTTTTGTCTTCATTTCTTTTGCTACTAACGGTTAATTCTTTTTCTTGAGCGTTAGCGGTAAGTGTACTTACTCCAATAATGAGAGCTACAATAGATTTAGATAATTTGTTCATTTGAAATTAAGTTTAAATGGCTAAAATAGTTTTTGTATGTGGTTTTAATGTTAATAATTAAAAAATAGATTTAAATCCATAAACTATTAGCCGTTTTTTTGCCTTTGGCAACATTGATCTGAAATCATGATGTAATTGGAATTGTCTGGAGTGTTCAATAATGAGCAGGTGTGTTCGATATTGAACATTTTAGAAGAAGTTTTAAGTATTAATTCATTGATTTATAGAGTTTAATTGCTTTTTTTTTAAATTGGCATTGACTTGGTACGGTATAGGTTATGAAAAGAATAAGTTGCCTGCTCATCGGTATCTTTTGGACATTGTTGGTGGATGGCCAAGGTGTCAAATTTGATCATTTTAAGCTTGAAGGCCATAAATTAGGAATATTTGAAATACATGTAACCGCTAATCCCAAAAATGAAAAAAAGCCTTTGCTGATTTACATTGACGGTTCTGGCAATTATCCTTTATTTTATCAAACGAAATCGGGATCAACCTCCACAACTATTGCCCTTGATATTAATAAATATGCAAATGAATATACTATTGTATTCATAAGTAAGCCTGGTATCGCTTTTAAGGATAAGATCAGCTATACAGAATCGGGCAGGTCTTTTTATCCCGAAAATGATACCTATAGGGAAATGTACAGTTTAGATTGGCGTGCTGGAGCTGCATCGGCTGCAATTGATTTTTTATGGAAGAAAGCACCAGTTGAGAGGAAAAGAATAGTGGTAATGGGCTATTCAGAAGGTGCACAAGTGGCTGCAAAGGTTGCGGTAATGAATAAAAAGGTAACGCATGTGGTTTGTTTTGTGGGCAATTCGCAAAATCAGCTTTATGATTTTTTGATCGAGGCAAGGTTAAAAGTGGAAAGAAATGAACTCACGGCAGACGAGGGGCAATACATTTTAGATACGATTTACAGGGAGAATGAGAAAATTTATGCATCGCCCAATAC